>CAZQDY010000129.1:0-2512 GCA_964592075.1 uncultured Gaiellales bacterium | reverse complement strand
CGGCCAGGGAGGTGTTGAAGAACCTCAGGGTGCGTGGCCATCCCTGGCGCGGGACAATGTACGCCCGTACAGACTGGGCCGAAGACCTCGACGTCAAGATCGTCGGCGACGATGGCCCGGCGGAAATCCTCTTTTGGGTGGGCTGCACGCAGGCCCTGGAAGACCGCAGCATCAAGGTCGCGCAGGCCGTCGCCCGGTTACTCAAGGAGGCCGGCGTAGATTTCGGCATCTTGGGCGAGGAAGAGATGTGCTGCGGTGATCCCGCCCGGCGACTGGGAGCCGAGCACATCTTCCAGATGATGGCCGCGGGCAACATCCAGCTCCTGCAGGGCTACGGCGTCAAGAAGATCGTCACCGCGTGCCCTCATTGCTTCAACACGCTCAAGAACGAATACCCTGAGTTCGGGGGCCATTTTGAAGTCGTGCATCACAGTCAATTCCTGGCGGACCTCGTCGCCGAAGGGAGATTGAACATCCCCGCCGCGGGCAACCAAGAAACCGGCCGCGCGGACCACGAGACCATCACCTATCAAGACCCCTGCTACCTCGGCAGGTACAACGACCTGTACCAGCCGGCCCGGCAGGTGCTGCAGGCCATCCCAGGCAAGAATCTGGTGGAGATGGAGAAGAACCGCCAGAACGCTTTCTGCTGCGGGGGAGGCGGGGGTCGTATGTGGCTGGAGGAAGAGGCCGGCGCCAGGATCAGCGCACTGCGCCTGGCTCAGGCCATGACCACGGAGGCAAACGTGGTCGCCACCGCTTGTCCGTACTGCCTGCAGATGCTGGAGGATGCCGCCAGGGCCGAAGATGCTGACCGGCCCCTGGTCATCAAAGACGTCGCGGAGATGCTGGTCGAGGCCCTGCCGGTCGCACCGGAGTCCTGACGCTTGCGAATGCGCAACAACTGCTTTGCCCACTACGTGAAAGGAGTGATGCATAGACGAGCTTGGTAGCGCTGCGAGGGTAGGCCGTTCACAAGATGAGCTTAGAAGGGGGCTGTGAAGATGAAGAAACTGTTACCCGTCCTGTTGGCTCTGCTGTTGCTCGGTGGCCTGATGCTGGCGGGCTGCGGAGACAAAGAGGAGACCGAGACCACCGCGGCTCCGACCGAGACCACCGCGGCTCCGACCGAGACCACCGCGGCTCCGACCGAGACTACCGCGGCTCCGACCGAGACCACCGCGGCTCCGGCCGACTCAGGAGACACCTACTACCTCAGGTGGGCGCAGTTCGCCACCGCCGTTCTGGAAGACAGCATCCCGCAGGTCGAGATGGCTGAGAACATCGCCACTCGCACCAACGGTAGATGCAAGGTCGAGTTGTTCTGGAGTGACTCCCTTGTCCCCATGTTTGACTCCATGGACGCCGTACGGCAGGGTTCGGCTGAGATGGCCACGTTCCCCTTCGGACCCCACGGTGGAGTCGATGCCAGGTTCAACTCCTCTGAGATGCCTCTCTATTACAACACCATCGAAGCCCAGATTGAGGCGCAGGCGAGCCTGCTGCCGGCCTTCACCGACGTCTTCGAGGAGCGGTTCAATCAGAAGTGTCTGCAGGTCATGTCCATGCTTCCGCTCGCTGTGGGAAGCGCGAAGAAGCCCATAGAGACCCTGGCCGACTGGGACGGGCTGCTCACGCAGACCATTTCTCCCGCGGTGACCGACATCGTTTCGAACCTCGGCGCGGTCGGAGCCCCCGCTTCGCCTCTCGACGTGTACGAACTGCTGCAGAAGGGCACGGTCGACGCTACGATCCAGTCCTTGGGCAAGTACCACGAAGCCAAGCTGTGGGAAGTCTGCAAGCACCTGACCGCGTGCATGTTGATCTCCTCTTCAAGGGCGACCACGGTCAACCTGGACATCTGGAACAAGATGCCCAAGGACATCCAGGACATCATCGTAGAAGAAGCTGATCTTGCCGCTCAGAAGATCAAAGATGTCACCACCGACATGTACTACGACTACCTCGAAGAGTTGAGCGCGAACATGACTGTGTATCGCCTGCCGTCCGCGGAGCGCCAGAAATGGCAGGAGACGCTCAAGCCGGTCGTTGACAAGATGCTGGCCGACATGGGCGACTTTGGGCAACAGGTCATCGATTCGGCCGAGGCGGCCAACGCCAAATACCCGTATCCCTACTAGAACTCGGGCTGGATGCGCATGGTGACATGGTTTCTGCGTAAGGCGGAGAGTGTCCAAGTGTGACAGCCAAACCCCAACGAGGAGGAGGCGGCCGGGTGGACAGCCGCTCGGCGCCCTCCTCTTGTTGACGCAGAGAGGATGTGGGGCAACCAAGTGAAGCGGTTATTCTCATGAAGATACTCAGAGCTCTGGATAAGATCATCGAAATACTGACCAGAGTTGCCCTCTTCTGCAGCGGACTCCTGTTGTTGGCGATGGCTATCAACGTGACTTATGGCGTGTTGGCACGCTACGTTTTCAACGCCCCGTCCGTGGTCGCCATCGAGCTGACGAAGATCCTGATGATACCGGCGCTGGTGATAGCAGTGTCG
>CAZQDY010000128.1:0-2591 GCA_964592075.1 uncultured Gaiellales bacterium | reverse complement strand
GTGCGGTAGGGCGGTACCGGTCACGTATGGCGCCCGCGCTTTCCGGCGTGTATTTCCCCCAAGCCTCGTAATCCTTCTGAATCCCGACCCGCGCCGAGCGGCTTCCGCGGGGCGGCTCAAGTTGACGAAGGACGCCTTCCTTCAGAAGGTCTGCCATAGCGTCCGCTAGGCTACTCTTGGCTCGGCACGTGAGTCTCCGCAGTCTGGCCTGCGAAATACGGGCATCTTTCTTGCCGAAGTCGCCGTATGTAGAAAGTACGACCGACAGCAGGATCTCCTTGTGCGTTGCCGGCATGGGGGCAGCGATCACGGCCTCGAGAAGCTCCTTGCTGAATTTGACAAAGGGCTCGGGTTGCGGACTAGCCATGATGCACCCCCTTCCGTGGGATATTGCGGTCCAAAACAGTGAGTTCTTGCCTGGCGGTACAGACAATCAGTCTGCTGTCTGTTTGCGTAGGGGAACCACTTCTTCAGTGCGACAGCGGCGGCCGAGTTGCACGGCATCGAGGCCGGATGGGCCTCACCACGTGTACCGCTATCTGGTTGTCAAGGTTCATTGGGACCTGTGGTCCTGGTGGACGAATCGCTAATCCTGGTCTTCAAGCTGTTCCTCGAGCCAGGCGGTCAGACCGTCCAGGGGCACCCTCACCGCCGCGCCTATGTGAATCGACGGCCACACGCCGCTGGCCACGAGTTCGTATCCCTTGGTCTTGCCGATGGCGCACATTTCGCATGCTTCGGGCACCCGGAGCAGCAGACGCTGCGGCATGACGGACCCCGGCCCCCCTGTGACTTTCCCCGGGCCATACTGGCGAGCAGCCACTTGTTGCGGCTCCCCATCAAGGGGCCAGGGAGGGCCGTTGCTTGCGCCCGAAGACTTGGCGCCTCGCATCTCTTTGCTCTTTCCACTGACCACGCAGCCGCCTCCGGGAGTTGACTCTGGCTGGGACTCAAGGTAACGTGCCACCAGTGTAAATCGACATAGTAGAGGTGCGCGTTGTCGAGACATACTGGGAACGCAGAGGAGCAAGCCCTTCGGCAGGTTCGGGCGCTGGCGAGGAAAGCGGGGCGCCAGGTACCTGCCGAGTTATGGGAGTGGTATGTCAGAAAATACGAACCAGACTGGTATGAGGAGGCGGCGGTCGAGGATGCGTGGGCAACAATCCAGGATCTCTTTGAGGATCCGCCCCCTGTGGGACGGCCACAAGCTCCCGGGAGACACCGTGAGCGAAGCATCCATAAGACGATCTCAGTCGCTCCACCCCAGCAGTGGGTGCTTCACTCGCGCCGCTTCATGCAGGAATACAAGCCCTTGCAGTCTCAGGCGCTGTCGGCACTTGGCCGCGTCACCGCACCAGGCTCGTCGTCTCTTGAGAGCTCTGGTGCTCCCTCCCTGCCGGACTTCATCCCTCTCAATCAGCTGGAGGAGGCCCTGCACGACGCTGCGAGGCAAGAAGCATCCGTGGGCGAGGCCGATGTCTTGTGGTACCCCACCTCCGGCGATCGAATCGGCCGATACACCCTCGGCATTCGCTGGGGTTACTCGCGCAAGGACGTGGGAGAGGATTACTGGGCGGCCATGAAACACATGAATCCGCTGTTTAAGGTCAAGACTATGGCGCGCTCGATCGTCTTTGGCACCAACGTTCACGAGGCTGATGCGGTGGGGTTTCTCCTCAGTGACCGGCCTCTGGTCTTGCCCTGGATAGAGATCAAGGTGAGAGCAGGCGCTGTCTGCTCGGCGACTATCACGGTGGGAACTCCCATGGTTCCCCAAGAAGCCGTGAGGAAGGCGTATGTTCGAGCGAGAGAGCTGATGAGTCCAGGCGGAGTCGATCTTCACGGGACGAGCGAATGGACGCGCCTCTTGGTCGACTTCGTGAATGAAATGAAGTCAGAAGGCCTAGATTGGCAGGACATTTTCGTCGCCTGGAACAATGGGATCGGCACCAATCATCGTTACCGGACTGTAGGAGGCATGCAACGCTCCTACTACGTCGGTAGGAAAGGCATGGTTCATGGCGAGCCAGGACCGGAACGAGCCTTCACTCTCTAGCCAGAAGAGAAAGCGCCGGGGCCGAAACGAGGGATCCATCTACAAGCGCAAGGACGGCCGCTGGGCCGCCTCCCTTGACGTCGGGTGGCAGGACGGCAAGCGCAAACGCAAGCACTTCCTGGGCCGGACCCGAGCCGAGGTGCACAAGAAGCTGGTGCGAGCCCAGCGCGATCTAGGGCAGGGGATTGCTCCCTGCAATGATCGCCTGAGCGTCGGTGCGTATCTGGAGATATGGCTCAAGCAGTGCGCCCGGCCTACGGTTAGGCCACTCACCTATGAGAGC
The DNA here is from genome assembly GCA_964592075.1 of uncultured Gaiellales bacterium. Classification (GTDB taxonomy): domain Bacteria; phylum Actinomycetota; class Thermoleophilia; order RBG-16-64-13; family RBG-16-64-13; genus RBG-16-64-13. The sequence goes on along the minus strand of CAZQDY010000128.1, from coordinate 252 downwards.
TACGCCTGCCTGGTGCGAGTGCACCTCATCCCCGATCTGGGTCGCGTCCAGCTCTCCAAGCTCTCGCCGGAGCGACTGCAGAGCTTCCTTAATCACAAGGTGGAGACGGGCACCTCTGCCCGCCGGGTGCAGATGATGCATGCCGTGCTTCGCACCGCACTTAACCAGGCCCTGCGCTGGGGACTGGTGGCCCGCAATGTCGCCACCCTGGTGGATCCTCCCCGATATGTTCGCGAACCGGTACGTCCCCTG
>CAZQDY010000127.1:0-2714 GCA_964592075.1 uncultured Gaiellales bacterium | reverse complement strand
AGGCGCCGGGCCTTGGCCCGGATCTCCATGAGGTTGAGCGAGGCGCTGTCGTCGACGAAGATGGGGGCCGTGTGGAGCGGTGTGCAGGCCGCGGCCAGGCGGCTCCACTCGTTGGGTTGGAGCATGCCGCGTTTGACCCTCCAGTTGTCTACCCGGGCCTCCGAGCACATCATCCGGTTGACTATCTCCATCTTCGACATCTCCAGGCTGAAGATGGCGACCGCCTTGTGTTGGTCCACAGCCACGTTGCGGGCGACGTTGAGAGCCAAGGCCGTCTTGCCCATGGACGGGCGGGCGGCCAGGATGACCAGGTTGGACGGCTGGAAGCCGCTGATGATGCCGTCGAGGTCGCGGAAGCCGGTCTGGCACCCTATCGTGTGATGGCCTTCGGTGGCGACCCGCTCCAGTTCGGCGAAGTTCTCGTCTATGAGCTCGCTGATCGGCTCGAACTCGCCCGTCACCCGGGTTTGGGAGATGTCGAACACCATCTGCTCGGCCCGGTCGATGAGCTCCATGGGCGGATGCTCCCGCCGGTATCCCATCTCGGTGATCTCACCCCCCACCTTGATGAGAGAGCGGAGGTAGTAGTTCTCTCTGACGATCTCGGCGTACTGTCTGGCATTGGTGGCCGCGGGGACGGCGGTCACCAGGCTGTGGACGAAGGAGCGCCCTCCCACCATGTCCAGGCTCGCTCTATTGGCCAGCTCCTCGCAAACGGTGATGGGATCGACCGGCTCGCCCCTGGAGAACAGGTCTTCGATCACCTCGAAGACGCGCTGATGTGCCTGCCGGTAGAAGTGGTGGGGCCGGATGACCTCGCTCACGCCTGGGATCACGTTCGGCGTGAGCATGCTTGCGCCCAGCACCGAGATCTCGGCGTCCAGGTTCTGCGGGACCATGCGTTCGGCGTCACTCCGGCCGCCGCCGTTCGCCACCATCTCCATGCGCGCCCCTCTCTCCCCCGGGGACGAGGCCGATGAGCGCTAGGCCTTGTGCTCCTCCGGGACCACGATGACCTTCACCTCAGCCGGCTCCACGGTGCTGTGCACGTGGACCTTCACCATGTACGTCCCCACCAGCTTGATGGGGTCTTCCAGGTCGACGTTGCGCTTATCGACGCGCAGCTTGCGGGCCGCGTAGATGGCGTCGGCGATGTCCTGGTTGGTCACCGATCCGAAGAGACGTTCCCCCGAGCCCACGGGGACGGGGATGGTGAGAACGGTCTTGGCCAGCATGTCACGGGTCTCGTCGGCCCGCTCAGCTTCGCGCCGAGCCTGGGCGGCCTTCTCCTCCATGATCTGCCGGACTTGGGCGATACGGCCGGGGGTGGCCCTCTCAGCCAGTTTGCGCGGGAACAGGTAGTTGCGCGCGTACCCCTCCGACACGTTCGCCAGCTCGCCCTTGCTCCCCAGCTTGTCGACGTCCTGCAAAAGGATTATCTCCATGCGTCTCTCCTACCGGCTGCTGTACGGAAGCAACGCGACTTCGCGCGCCCGCTTGATCGCCACGGCCACCTGCCGTTGATGACGGCGGCATGCCCCGGTGGTGCGCCGGGACCGGATCTTGCCCCGCTCCGACATGAACCTGCGGAGCGTCCCGAAGTCCTTGTAGTCGACTTCCTCTATCCCTTCTTTGCAGAAAAAGCAGTACTTCCGCCGACGGGAGCCCGACGTGGGCCTCGTGCGCCTCGGCTGCTTCTTGGGATTCGCCACTTCTCATACCTCCTTGGAGGACGACTAGAACGGTATGTCGTCGCCCCCGAAATCGATGTCACGGAAATCATCCTGCGCGGCAGCGTCGGACGCCGGCTGAGCCCCTCCGCGGGCCACGGGCTCGCGGGCCTCGCCGCCCTGGCCGCCGATGAACATCACCGTGTCGGCGATGATCTCGACCTTGCTGCGCTTGCCGCCGTCCTGCGCCTCCCAGCTGCGCTGGTCGAGACGGCCGTCGACCGCCACCTGGCGGCCCTTGCTGAGATACCGGGCGCAGTTCTCGCCCTGTGTGCCCCAGACCACCACGTCGAAGAAGTTGGGCTTCTCGACCCATTGTCCGGAGGCGTCTTTGTAGGAGGAGTTGACCGCCACGCCCAGCTGGCACACGGAGGTGCCGCTCGGTGTCTGACGGAGCTCGGGGTCGCGGGTCAGGTTGCCTACCAGAGTCACGTGTGCGATGCCGCGAGCCATCTCTACTCCTTTGCCTTAGGCTTCTTCAGCGACCGGTTCGGGCGCCGCCGGCTCTTCCGCACCGAAGGCGAACGGCTTGTCATGGCGGATAGGCATGTAGCGGAGCACGCTGTCGGTGATGCCGAGAACACGGGTCACCTCGTCCAACGTCTTGGCCGTGGCCTCGCAGTACAGGATGTAGTACACCCCGTCAAGCGAGTCCTTGATCTCGTAGGCAAGACGCCTCTTGCCCCACTCGTCGATCTTCACGATGACACCGTTGTCACCCGTGATGATCTCTTTGGTGCGGTCGAGCACCGCGGTCCGTTCTTCATCCGTCACGTCGGTACGAAGGATGAGAACCAGCTCATAGCTGTTCAGTTTGGGTCACCTCCTACGGTCTGAGCGGCCCCGGCCTCACTGCCGGAGCAGGGGTGCTGTATAGAATTGTACTCACACCGCCGGACAGGACCGCTATGGGCCACCGCCGGATTGTCTGGCGCGAGGGAGGCAGTATACACCGGGGGCCCGGGGAGCACCACCTTCGGGGCA
>CAZQDY010000126.1:0-2724 GCA_964592075.1 uncultured Gaiellales bacterium | reverse complement strand
CCACCCACTCGATCACATCGTAGCCGTCGCGGCCGTCCTCCAGACCCCACAGGCTCAGGTTGCCCTCGGAGTTGCCGGCGCCGCGACCGTCGGTGTTGATGATGCAGTAGCCCTGCTTGCACCAGTAGGCGGGGTCGGGGCCCTCGAACTTGGTCATGTTCGACACCGCCCCTTCGGGCACCCCAGGCACAGAGGCGTGCTCAAGCTCGTTGGCGCGCTTCCCGTACCACGACCAGGAGAGGATGGCGGGAAGGTCTTTCTCTCCCTCGGGCCCGACGGGGCGGTACACGTCCACGTACATGGTCACGCCATCGCGGAGCTTCACGGGCACGTCCTGGTCCACACGGATACCGCCCACCTCGTAGGTGCGGGGATCGAGTGGGGGGAAGTAGCCACAGCCATCCAAGGGCCAGTCCTTGGGCGAGGTCGGGTCCGGAGACTTGAAGTAGATGACGTCAAGCTCTTCGTCGCCGAACTTCTGCTTGATGCGGATCATCTCGTTGCTCATCACGTTCCTCGATTCGGTGTGGGGGGGCCGATACAGGCCAAGAGACAGAGCCAGAGGGGCCGAGGCACGGCAACCCGCCCCATGCATGTGGTCGACTTGCGCAAACGCGCGCATACCGATAACCTTACGGACATCCTTCAGTTTAGGTGGATGCCGAACTACTGTCAAGTCAAGAATCGCGCGTGGATGGCACATACGCATGGCACTGGACTGGCAAACTGTTGACCTGGGCGCACCCGTTGAAGAAGGAGGTCACTTGGGGAGCGATGAGATCGGCAAGGAAGCCCAAGGCGGGCAGAACATCCGCGCGGAGGAGTCGACATCAGACGCCGCTCGCCCTCGGCGGCGCCGTCGGCGAGCCGAACGACGGGCGGAGATAGCGGAGGCGACCCTTCGCCTCATGGCGAGGCATGGTTTGCAGGGTGCGACTGTCACCCGCATCGCAGAGGAGTTGGGAGTGGCGCCCCAGTCCTTGTACGCTCATTTCAAGAACCGCGACGAGATGCTGTTCGCCGCGATAGACCCCTTGATCGATATGACCGACCGATGGATCGAATCCTCGAACGAAGCAGACATCCCGGAGAGGTTGCGAGCGCTCGGGCGTACTCATATGCCGTTCTTGTCGGGTCAACTCGAGGGATTCGTCATCCCCTCGTATGAGTTTCTCACCGCCCCGCGAGATACGGGCCTGCCAGAGGCTTTTGGCAGGCGTCAGGCGGAACAGTTGGAGAAACTCGCTCGGATCATCGACGAGGGCAAGAAGCAGGGATCAATCCGTGAGGACTTGGATTCTCTTCGCGCGGCCTGGCGAGTGATAGTGGTCATGTGGGCGGAAGACGTGGCCGAGATGATGGGCCTACGCGAGTTCATCGGTGAAGGTATCTCGGAGGAGATCCTGGACGTACTGCTGAGAGACATGGCCCGCGACGATACGGGCGCGGAACACTAACCGGGTTGCGCTGCCGCCGGGCGTGCCTCCCGGGCGCGGAGCAGCACCATCCCCGCGGCCCCCACGATGGCCACGCCCGCGGCGAGTAGATACGCCGAGGTGAACGAGCCGAATGCGTCGGCCATCCGCCCGGCCACGTACGGGCCCGCGGCCTGTCCCAGGGCGTGGAAGGCAGTCAAGAAGCCGTAGGCGGCCGGCGCCGCCACCGGTCCCACCATGTCGCCGCACATGACCGCCACAATGGGCGGGCCACCCCAGATGGTGAGCCCGAACAGCACCGCGGAGGTCACGAGCCCGGCGGTGCCGGTCCAGAGGGCGAAGAGAGCGAAGGACACCGCCTGCAGCACGAGGATGGCCATGACGGCCCTGTTCCGCCCGATCTTGTCGGCTATCCAGCCCCACAGCACGGCAGCGGGTAGACCGGCCCAGCCCATGATCATGAACAGCGTGCCGGCGGCTTCAGGGGTGTAGCCGATGTCCGCGATGAGCCGTTTGGTGAAGAAGGTGAGGTAAATCATGAAGGCGAAGCCGAAGAGGAAGTAGACGGCGCCGAGCTGCCAGATCGCGCCCGACAGGTAGAGCTTGCGCCTGCTGAGGTGCCCGTGGGATCCCGTCGACTCAAGCCCCTCCGGTGTGTATCCCGGGCGGTCTCGGAGGATGGCGAACCCAGCCACGGCCAGGATGAAGGTGCCGGCCGCCAGCACGTACCAGGACATGCGCCATCCCGAGTCGCCGAAACTGGCGACCATCCAGGGAACGAGCGGCCCGGCCACGATCAGTCCGATGGACGCACCCGATCCGACTGTCCCGGTGGCAAGCCCGCGGCGGCGGCGGGAGAACCACTGTCCGATCATGGCCTGCGCGGGGATGTTGGCCATGGCGGTACCGAAGCCGGCGAGCAGCCGTCCCAGCAAGGCGGGCGCGTAGGACCACGATACGCCGGTGAGCACCAGTCCCAGGGTGCAGAGGAGAAGCCCAGCCGAGATCACCCGGCGGGGCCCCATGCGTGCCGCGAGCACGCCGCCGAGGACACTCATGAGCAGGTAGCCGGTGAGGTCGGCCGTGGCGAGGCTGCCGGCCTGGGCGTTCGACAACCCCAACGCCGCCTGCATGGAAGGCAGGATGGAGGCATAGCTGAAGCGGGCCAACCCGAGGGCGCCGAACACCGCCAGCAGCGCCATCCCGAGGATCGCCCAGCGGTAGCGTGGACCGGGGGGAGGAGGAGGTCATCATAGCGCTGAGAGGATACAGGCCGTGCGACTCTCTG
>CAZQDY010000125.1:0-2725 GCA_964592075.1 uncultured Gaiellales bacterium | reverse complement strand
GGCGGTCGCTGCTTCGAGCTCGAGAGCGGCAAGCGTGGCTATCTCGAATTCCCCGTTTTCGACAGCCCTTACCTCGTGCACGCTGAGCGCGCTCGTCCCCACCCGTACATCCGAGCCCACGACGAGCTCGCCGCCCTCCGTGGTAGACTGACCTCGTTCAGCGCCCTGTGCCAGGGGCATGTTCACCACTGCAGCATGATTTCGAGTGAGGTGGAGATGAGGCTGATCTCGCTGAAGATCGCCGTCACCGTCGCATCGTCCGTTTTTCTTGTGTTGATGGTGACCGTCGGGGCCGTTGCCGCGCCACCTTGGTCTGATGCGCCGGCGAGTTGGTGGGTGAGCAGCTACGGCGTGAGCGAGGCGCAGGTAGCGACTGTCGCCGACGGATACCCCGACGGCACCTTCCGGCCCGGCGATGCGGTCACGCGGGGACAGTTCGCCAAGATGGCGGTCAACGGATTGGGGGTCGATACCGTTGACCCTGAGGCGCCGACGTTCAAGGATGTGCCTAAGGGCAGCACCTTCTTCGCCCATATCGAGGGTGCCTACGAGGCGGAGCTCATCGGCGGGTATGCGACCTCCTCCGGCCTCTACTACCGCCCCGCCAACACCATAACCCGCCAGCAGGCCAACAGCATCCTCGGCCGTTATCTTTCCGATCTTGAGATCCGGCACACCGGAGTCATTCACGGCGACTTCACGAACTACGGGAGTCTGGACTTGTGGTATAAGGCGGAGGGCGAGGGCTTCTATCTAATGGGTAAGTTCGACGACGCGGGTAGCGTGTTGCCCGACCATAGGGCCACCACCGCATACCTCAGCTACCGGGACATCGTGAAGGGCTCCGACAGCAGACTGAACCCCAATTCCACCCTTATCCGTTCCCAGGCGGCTGCTTTGATACTGCGCGTGAAGGCGGAGGCGGAGGCCATTCTCACTCCCCCGCCGGCCCCGGTGAACTTGGGGGTGGTCGCGACTGGGATGGGCAGGACCGTCGTTCAAACCGGGACGGCCTCGTTCGTGGGAAACGACCCCACTCCGCAGGTACAGGGCGACACGCTGTCGAGCCGTCCTATCGCAGTCTATGACGACGGAGTGAAGCTGCTCGAGGATACAAGCACGGCGTCCGGCAAGTTCTATGCCGACATCATGAACGTGTTGGGAAACGGCACGCACAACTTCACAGCCAAAGTGAAGAATGCCAATGGGCTGGTCTCACCGGCCTCCACCTCGGTCGCCTACCTGCTCGACACGGTCCCGCCGACGGGCTCCATCACAGCGCCATTGCCTGCCGTCGGAGAAGAACAGGCCGTAGTGACCTCGCCGAAGCCCGCCTTCACCGTCGCGGCCGCAGATGAGGCCGCGGGTGTCAAGAGCGTGCAGTTCGAGGTCGCCGCCGAGGCGATCACTCTGGTCTGGCAGAACGTATCCACCGACTACGCTCCGGATGACGACGCCACCACATACGCCGCCGTGTGGCCGTCGTTCGGTCCGCTTGCCGCGGGCTTGGAGGACGGCGATTATCTGTTTAGAGCAGTCGTCACCGACGTGGCTGGTAACGAGTGCGTGCTGGGGCCGCTGTCGGTGAAGGTGAGCACAACGATGCCCGCCGTCGCTATCACCCTGCCCGAGCCGAATGGGGGCACCACTTTCCCCGGCTGGTTCGTAACCGAGAGTCCGGCCCCGGTTTTCACTGCCACGGTTTCCGAGCCGGCCGCAGGGATAGAGAAGGTGGACTTCTTCTATGCGGAGTGGATCGACACGGGGTCCAGCTCGGTTCTTCCGGGGCCCGCGGTCTGGGATGACTTCACTTTGCTCGCCACCGACGCTTCTGCACCTTACGAGGCCTTGTACTCGAGTCTTTCCGAGGGCCGCTACATCTTCGCGGTGCGGGCCACCGATGTGGTGGGCAACCAGAGCGGGCTATTGGCCGGGTCCACTTCGTACGAGGAAGGCGTGGCTCAAGAGGTGATAATCGACTACTCGCCGCCCGTTGTTACCATTCTCGGGCCAGATACGGGCGACCAGGTGGAGGAGAACAAGACCACGTTCATCCAGTGGATGCTGCACGACGTGACTCCTCCGGATTGGATCAAGATCGAATACACGCTGGACGGGTCTGCTGCCGACCCCGAGTGGGTGGAGCTCGTTGACAGTACAAGCAATGACGGGCAGCATCCGTGGGCGGTACCTGACGTCAACGGGGACCATGAGCACGTGCAGATCAGGATAACCGCGTCAGACAAGGCCGCAACAGTGGTCGGGAATGCGGCCGGTCATACCGCGGTCTGCGAGTCCGGCTATTTCACTATCTACGATTTGCCCGCACCGGCCACGTCGGTGGTCGGAGAAGATCTCGACACCAACAGCGGCATCGACGGGCGTGACTTCCACGTAGCCTGGACTCCTTCGGTCTCGTCCGACATCGTGTCGCAGGAGCTCTATATCTTGCGTGCAGGTGAGTCGCCGGTCAGCCACCAGACCTTCCATCCGGTGGCCACGTTCGACGCCACCACTAACTCTTGGACCGGTGATGCCCTGCTCACTCACGACAGTGAGGGTGACTCCGGCGTGCCTCTCGCGACCGGCGCCTACAGGGTCTGGATCGCGGTGACGGACGTGAGCGGGCATACGGCCTGGGTCTCGAGTGCGGAGTTCCTAGTCACCGCGGACTAGGAGCGTGTCGGGCAATCACGCTCGCCCAGGCGGTCCGGCGATGACCACG
>CAZQDY010000124.1:0-2763 GCA_964592075.1 uncultured Gaiellales bacterium | reverse complement strand
CAGTAACAGCCGACGCATTGGGTAAGGTCGATCACGAACGTCTTCATGTGTACTCCCCCCTGAGAGAATCAAGCCAGACACGCCGCTGTGTAGTCGGACAGTCAAGGCAAGTCTGCCGCGATAATCCGCTTATAAGGCCGTGTAGCAGACACTACTAGTAGTGATTGCTACGCATTGACGTTATAGATATCACAGTCAACGTCGGAAGTCAATAAGGGCACCGGCTCCGGCTGTCTTGGTAAACTGAATGAGGAGATGAAGCGCCGGACGCGGGTGGTGAGGATCTTCCCTAATACCGAGAGGTGTCTGCGGCTTGTCCGGGCGCTCGCCGTCGAGACACATGAAGGCTGGCCGGAGGAACACCGCTATCTCAACATGCAGCTCTTCTCGCAGCACAAGCGGGAACTACTATGACTGTGAGAATGTCAGGTGCCGTCTGACGGCCTGACTCTTGCCTACGATTGACCCCGAAGATCTGGGAGTCCTGGCTGTTGATCTGCCGTCTGCCAAGCGGTGCATCACCAGGTATGCCGGCCGCGCGGGCAGTGACCTCATAGGAGCCTGATCTTCCAGAAGCAGTCTCGTCACAGTCCCGTACCCGCTCGGCCGGTGGCCGCCGGCCCTGCCATGCGAAGGAAAGGATCAGCAGAAGTGACGAGCATAGCCGAGAACGCAAGCCCGCGTCGAGTCGCCATCGGGATTGACACCCACAAGTTTATTCATGTGGCGGTGGCTCTCGATGAGCGGGGAACAATCCTGGGTGACATAGCCGTTTTCGTCGATCACAAGATCATCGAAGTCACCCGCCCAGATCGGCGCGATCGTCGGTTGCGCGGCAAGAGCGACGTTCTGGACGCTGAGAACGCGGCTCGGGCGGTTCTTGCCGGCAGTGCCACAGCTGTTCCCAAGAGTGCAGATGGGGTGGTCGAGATGCCCGGGCAGATCAAGGTGGCCAAGGACACGGCGGTGAAGGCTCGGACCTCAGCTATGATCACCCTGAAGGCGCTGGTGATGACAGCGCCTCCTGAATTAGGCGAGGAACTGCGAGCCCTCTCCAAGATGGTGCTCATCGAGCGTTGCCTGGCCCTTCGCCCCGGCAACATCGAGACCCCTCTGGCCGCAGCCAAGCATGCCCTGCGCTCACTCGCTCGGCGATGGCGCGATCTGAGCGCCGAGATCAAGGAGCACGAGGCCCTTCTTTCCCAGCTCACCCGGTAAATCGCTCCCCAACTGGTCGAGGCCTTCGGGATTGGCGCCGACACCGCAGCTGAGGTTCTCATCGTGGCCGGTGACAATCCCCGGCGAGTTCGCACAGAAGCGGCGTGGGCCCGGCTGTGCGGAGTGGCACCCATTCCCGCCTCCTCAGGAACCACAACCCGGCATCGCCTTAATCGAGGCGGTCATCGCCAGGCTAATACTGCTCTCTATCGGCGCTAACTGCGTCCTGACCAGAGGGTCCGAGAGCTGGTCCGCCACCACGGACGGGTTCGGCGACTTCTGGTTTGATAACCTACCGGATGGAACCTACACGCTAACCGTCGAAGCTAACGGGTTCAAGAAGAAGACCTTCGATACCATCGACACGGAAGAGGACAGCGTCAACCTGGGAGATATCCCACTTGCTGTGTAGAGCTTGGTCATCATATACTCTGGGCGAAACATGACCTAAAGGAACGACTGAAGAGAAGGTCGTGGTATGCACGTGATGACCAATCACCCCTGGAGTTGCGCCGGTTCCGTGGACGCAACGACAGCGGGAGTGTGCGAGTCTCGGTGCGTGTCCACCCCAACTACGTGATCAACCCTTCCTCCCAGCACCGGCATGCCGTCCTCCTTGTTGGGCCATGCTTCGTTTACGTGCTGGGCCTGGCCTGACATGCGGCAAGACTGTGATGAGTCACACTCAGAAGGCGGATAAGCTTCTATGAAGCCACATACGACAAGCCTAGGCCGGCGCCAACACAAGACCGGCAGACATATCCCCGGCCAGGGCACCAAGCAAGACCTTGGGCCAATGAGTCTCTGGGGTCATGCCCGTCCGTGCTGACTCCAACCTAGCAACCCCTGCAAGAAGAGCTGGCGCCAGTCTCATAATGGGTATCGCCCACTCCGGTGGTCCCAGGAGGATGACGTTCTCCCGACGCTCGATAAACGCCAGCTGGCGAGCCCCCGGAGTTGCCGTTCTTCGACCGAGGGCTGGAAGGCAAAATCATACTTCTCCAGACCATGATCAGGGGAGCGCCGCTGTCTTGGCGAGCATCTCCACCGTTCTTTGGTCAAGAGCCGCAACTTCTTCCGCGAGAACACGCTCGACCAGCTCTTTGTACCTCCACTCGCACCGAGCCGCCTACTTGGCCAAGAGCGGCAGGTTCTCGGCCATACGGGGCGGGCGCCGTGGGCCGCGATACGTTCCAGTTCCAGGTTCACACCGCCACCTCCTCATAGACAGAGAGCGACGTTCTTCCACCTGGGGCGGGACCACCTTAAGCAGCGGCGCCTGGGGCCGTGGGTGGAGAGAAACACCGGGGTGCCAGAGCCAAGCCGCGCTCAAGACTCGAAGACCCTCACGCTGCAGCCGGACATTGGGAACCTCACGTGTGGTCGTATGCTCCCGCTCGTTTGGCACCTCCCGGACCCACTGTACGAGCTTCAGGTTCATGTCGCCACAGCCAGTGAGGGTCCCGCCACAGAAGAAGCGGCCCTTGAGCATCTTTCCCTGAATTCATAGTCATTTGCCTCCAGCCGTGACGCCGGCAGCCTGCT
>CAZQDY010000123.1:0-2931 GCA_964592075.1 uncultured Gaiellales bacterium | reverse complement strand
CCGGGTTCCAACATACCGTTCTTGGCTTTCCTAAGCGGAGAGGGGGGGATTCGAACCCCCGGGACCCGGGGAGTTTGCCATCAAGATGGCACCAGGATCGGGGTTGTGGTCGTCCGACCGACTCGCCTCAGGGCGAGCACGCCGGCAAGATGAAGACGGCCTATCATTATGTCCGCCGCAGGGAAGTGCTGCGGCGGACAGTCCTGGGTGACTCAGGTAACATCACCGACTTCACACGCGATCTACCTGGAGTAGGGGCTTGGAGACAGACTCGAGCAACACATCGCATTCCTGGCGCCGCACCTTTGCCGTCATCTTCACTGGACAGGCCTTCTCGCTCTTGGGCAGCGCCGCGGTCAACTTCGCACTCGTGTGGTGGCTTGCTGTGGAGACCGGCTCCACAGCCATTCTGGCCTACGCGTCAATAGCCGCCATCCTCCCGCAGGGTCTGCTCGGGCCTTTCGGAGGACCCTTCGTCGACCGGTGGGACCGTCGCCGGACGATGATCTTCGCTGATCTGTTCATCGCGCTCACGAGTGGGGCGCTCATCGTGATGTTCGCCTTCGGATCGGCCTCGGTCGGAGCCGTGATCGCCGTCATCGCCCTCCGCTCGCTGGGAGCGGCCTTCCACACGCCTGCGAGCCAGGCCGCCGTGCCGATGTACGTACCTGCAGACCAGCTGATGAGAGTCGCGGGCTGGAACTACTTCCTCGGTTCGGGTGTGGCCATGGCGGGTCCGGTGCTCGGGGCATTCCTGATGGGAGTGGCACCTATGACGGCCGTCATCGCCATCGACATCGCCGGCGCACTGCTGGCCGTGGGATCGCTGCTTCTCGTCCGCATCCCAAACCCGGATCGTCAAGCTGGGGAGACCTCGCAGGATGCGTTCATCGCAGACTTCATCGCCGAATTCGTGGAGGGGTGGCGGGAACTCGTGCGCATCCGCGGGATGCTCTGGCTGACGGTGATTCTCACGGTAGTCACCCTGCTGTATATGCCGCTGAATGCATTGTTCCCGCTCATGACGCTGGCGCACTTCGGCCGAGGTGCCGTATCGGCAAGCGTGGTCGAAGTCGCCTTTGGGGCCGGCATGTTGCTGGGCTCGCTTGCGATCGGCGGCCTGTCGAGCAAGATCCCGGCTACTAAGTTGATCGGCGGTGGCATCTGCCTTGTGGGGCTGATGCTGGGGGCGTCAGGCCTGCTGCCGTCTTCGGCCTTCTGGGCTTTCGTGGGGTTCTGCATCGTCATGGGGCTCTCGGTACCCATGTTTGGGGCCCCACTCACCGCTGTGTTCCAGATGCTCATCCATCCTGCGAAACTGGGACGGGTCATGTCGCTCTACACGACATCTGCGTTGCTGGCGGCTGTGCCGGGCTTGTTGCTGGCGGGGCCTTTGGCCGAGAAGACGGGGGTCGCGCTCTGGTTCGTCGTCTCTGGCGCGGCAGTGCTGGTGGCCGGTGTGCTGCCGCGGGTCACGCCCTCGGTACGACGACTTGACAGTGTCATGCCCGCGGCGAGCTCGGCTGGGGTTGATCAGGAAATCGGTGTGCGTGACATGGCCGCCGAGGAGACTCCCTCCGTCTAGTTGGCCTCCAGCAAAGGACCCCGGTGTTGAAACGGATAGGCCTCGTCCAAGCCAACTCGTTGTAGGTGCGCTGGAGACCGTCCGCGTCCGTGGTAGCCGGCAGCGCAGGCACGTGACCTGGCGGGTCTGCCCTCTATGCCGCTCGTGGGCTAGATAGTCCTCTCTGACGGGCGAGAAGACCTCGACTGCTACCGACTCCGCCGGTACCAGGGAGCCCAGGCTGTTGTCCCGGGAGATCCCGCTCAGCGGGTGCGGGTCTGCCCGCCGGTCACCGCCCACCTGTCGACTAGGCGCCTGCTGGCGATGATGGCGCTGTCGGCTCTGCTAGGCGTCCTCTTCACCGTCGGGGGACTCTACGGCAGCTACTGCCTGGGTGTCGCCTCCGGGGCAGTGACGGTCCTGCGGCGATGGTTTATCTTCATCCTGATCTTCCTGTTGGCGCCGCGCAAAGGCGCTCTGTGGAGGCTTCTCCGCTCCTCCGGCGCTAGAGCCAGCTGACCACCCCGCTGCCTAGATCGTACCAGGCGCTGCGGACCGTCAAGCGTTTGCGGGTGATCGCCTCGCGCATGACGGGACTGGCGGAGATCGTTTCCGTCTGGGCCGCCACATTGAGCCTCGCCGCGGCGTCCACGAGTTCGTCGGGGCTGCGGCAGGTCGCGCGGGTCGCTGCGACTGACGGGCCAATCGCCCGCAGAATGGCTGCCGTCGCCCCCTCAAGCTCATCGAGGCTGCAAGTGCACGCACTCGTCACCGCGCCGCACGAGCTGTGGCCCATCACGACGACGAGGGGCACACCCAGGTGCTCCACCGCGTACTCGAGGCTGCCCAGCACCGTCTGATCGACCACGTTGCCAGCCACCCGGACCACGAAAAGCCGGCCCAGGCCCTGGTCGAAGAGCAACTCGGGAGAGACGCGGGAGTCCGAGCAGGCCAGCACCGCCGCCAGAGGATGCTGACCGCAGGCCAGGGCAGTGCGGAACGCTGGGTCCGTGGCGCCCAGCCTAGGGGCGCCCCGAGCGAAGCGCTGGTTGCCCTCTTCGAGGCGGGAAAGGAACTCGTCGGCCCCCGTATCGGACCTCTCTCCCTCGTGGTCGACCATGACTCGCGCGACTCCTTAAACGAGACTTCTAGCCGGCAACGTTGCGCGGTGAGTAGTTTTCGGCCACTCCCCACTGTCTCGACCGCATATTAGTATCACTGCCGGGCGGTGTCCAGCGATGACTGTCGGGTAGTGTCCCAGGACAGCGCACTGCCGACATCCGTTGTTTCGGGCCATGAGCCAGAATCTCCCAGTGCACTGCGTCATAAGTTAGTTGACAGTTGGGTGGAAATATGCCATGATTGGC
>CAZQDY010000122.1:0-3013 GCA_964592075.1 uncultured Gaiellales bacterium | reverse complement strand
GGGATGAATACCGGATGCACGTCAGCGAGTGGGAACGCGAACGGTATATGGAAACAGTGTAAGCTGCAGGACTGCGCTACCCAGAGAAACAGTAGCATATGTCGGTGACATCGATCACTGTGTCTGACCGCAGCAGGGTGAAGTGTGCGAAACGGGCTGGCTCTCTCGCAGGGCCGGCCCACCACCCTGCAACACTGCGCCTTCCCGGCTGTGCAAACCGGCCGTTTTCTTCGCGTTACAGACGCTCGAATACCACCAGCACCCGTTTTACTGTTGCGTCCCAGTATGCTATGATATTTGGGTCTGCCAACTACATCCCCTGGGTGCAACTCTGGAACTGGTATGTTCCCCATACTGGAAGAAGTGCAGGTCCCGGAACCATCCGGGCACCTTCCGGTAATGGTCAGCTACCACCGGTGTCTTTCTGGCATAAGAACCACCAGTTATGAGCCCGCATTCTTGTCGATTTTCGTTCAAGGAGGAAAAGAGAGCGATGCAAACCAAGAAGACCCAATGGCTTGTGGCCGCAGTTGTGATCCTCACGTTGGTGCTGGCCGCCTGCGGACCGCAGGCAACGCCAGTGCCAACTGCTGAGCCTCAACCGGCCGTGGTCGAGCCGACCGTCGAAGAAGCCGCTACAGAAGTACCAACCGAAGTTCCCCCCACGGAAGTTCCGCCGACGGAGGTTCCGCCGACTGAAGTTCCGCCAACTGAAGTCCCACCGACTGAAGTCCCACCGACTGAAGAGCCGGCTGCTGCGGAAGGTGCCGGTCTGAAGATCGGGCTGGTGACCGACGTGGGTGAGGTTGACGACCGCAGCTTCAACCAGAGCGCCTGGGAAGGTGTCCAGGCCGCGGTTGAAAAGGTTGGCGGTGAAGCCAACTTCATCGAAACCCAGGACAGCACCGACTACGCCAACAACATCGCCGAGTTCGCCGAGAACGGCTACGATGTCATCGTCACCGTCGGCTTCGCCCTCGGTGAGGCCACCATCCAGGCCGCCAACGACTACCCCGACGTGCACTTCATCGGCGTCGACCAGTCCCAGGCGGAAGCCCTGCCCAACCTGACCGGGCTGATCTTCCCCGAGGACCAGGCCGGCTACCTCGCCGGTGTGCTCGCCGCCCGCCTCAACCAGAGCGGCACCATCGCCGGCGTGTACGGCACCGACCTCGTCCCGCCCGTGGTTCTCTTCGCCCGCGGCTACGAAGCCGGCGCCAAAGCCACCAATCCCGACATCCAGGTCATCACCACCTTCCACCCCGGCGGGATGGACGTGGCCTTCACTGACCCCGAATGGGGCGCCACCACCGCCGCCCAGGCTCTTGACCAGGGCGCGGATGTGGTCTTCTCCGCCGGTGGCAAGACCGGCAACGGCGGCCTGACCGAAGTTGCCAACCGCACCACCGCCGACAAGCCCCTGTACTGCATCGGCGTTGACACCGACCAGTGGGAAACCCTGCCGGAAGCCCACGCCTGCCTCGTCTCCTCCGCCATGAAGCTCATCCCCGTCGGCGTTGAGCAGATCGTCGATCTCCTCGTCGCCGGTGAGCCCCCGGCCGGCAACTTCGTCGGCCCGGTCGGCCTGGCCAGCTTCCATGACTTCGAGGACGCCATCCCGGCTGACGTCAAGACCGAGCTTGAAACCCTGGCTGCCCAGCTTGCCAGCGGTGAGCTGGTGACCGGCGTCACCCTCGGTGGCGGCGAAGAAGAAGCCGCCGCTGAAGAACCGGCCGCTGAAGAAGAAGCCATGGCCGAAGCCGGCCCGACCGTCGTCGTCGCCCCTGGCGAACCGCTGGTCATCGGCTTCTCCGCCGGCCTGTCCGGTGAAGGCATCGAGCCGCTCGGCGTCGATGAACTGCGCGGGGCCGAACTCGCCCTCGCTGCTAAGCCCACCGTCAGCGTCGGCGGCGTCGAATTCACCGTCGCCCTTGACCCGCAGGACGACCTCTGCTCCGGCGAAGGCGGCCAGACCGTCGCCAACCGCTTCGCTTCCGATGAGCGCATCGCTGCCGTCATCGGCCACATGTGCTCCTCCTCCTGCACCGCCGCCATGAGCGTCTACGAGGCCGCCGGCCTGACCATGGTCAGCCCCTCCTGCACCGCCGCGACCCTGACCGAGACCGCTTCCCTAGCCTTCAATCGCGTCGTCTCCACTGACGCCATCCAGGGCCCTGTCGCCGCCGACTTCATCAAGAACACCCTCGGTGTGGACCGCATCGCCACCATCCATGACGGCTCCACCTACGGCGAAGGCCTCGTCGTCGTCACCTCCGCCGCCTTCGAAGCCCTCGGCGGTGAGATCGTCTCCGCCCAGGCCATCAACGTCGGCGAAACCGACTTCCGCGCCGTCCTCGAGGACATCGCCGCCTCCGACCCTGAGCTGGTCTACTTCGTCGGCTTCGTCGCCGAAGGCGCTCGCCTCGTCGAACAGCGCGCTGACGTCGGCCTCGAGGAGGTCTACTTCATGGGCGCCGACGGCATCTACGCCCCTGAGTTCATCGACCTTGCCGGGGATGCCTCCGAAGGCGCTTTTGCCTCCGCCCCCATCCCGGTCAGCGGCGATACTATCGACGCTTTCTATGCCGAGTACGAGCGCGTCTACGGTGAAGCGCCCATCGCCCCCTTCCATGCCCAGGCCTATGACGCCTACAACGTCATCGTCACCGCCATCGAGCAGGTCGGAACCCTCGACGCTGACGGCAACCTCGTCATCGACCGCACCGCCCTCGCCCAGGCCATCCGTGCCACCACCGACTTCCCCGGCCTGACCGGTGTCCTCACCTGCACCGACGCCGGTGAGTGCGGCGGCGCTGTCATCGACGTCTACAAAGTTGTCGATGGCGCGTTTATGTCACAGGGCGTGGCCGGCGGCGCAGAAGCTGAAGCCGCTATGGCAGAAGAACCCGCCGAAGAGCCGGCCGCTGAACCTGCGGCCGCCGCGCCGGCTGCTGCCGCAGGTGCCGGTCTGAAGATCGGGCTGGTGACCGACGTGGGTGAGGTTGACGACCGC
>CAZQDY010000121.1:0-3023 GCA_964592075.1 uncultured Gaiellales bacterium | reverse complement strand
AAGCTACGGAAGCCACCACAGGCGAGGACACTACATCAGCGAGTGTGACGCAACCCATCGAACTCAGTCTGGCCGCCGCTTCCCCCACAACCAATGACGGCACCTTCATGCTACTTGAGGAGTGGGCGGAGAGGATTGGGCAAGAGACCAACGGGAAGGTCAAGATTACGGTGTACCCCGGCGGCACTCTCTGTGATCAGACTAAGATCTTCGACGCGCTCCTCACCGGCATGGCAGACATAGCGGAGGGTCCTGCCGGGTGGGCCCCAGCCAGATTCCCATTGACCTCCTTCTCCGGAGACGCCCTGCACAGATGCCCGGATTCGGTAGTCGCCACCAAACTGATGGATGAGGTCTGGAAAACACCAGCCATCGCAGACGAGTGGGTTGATTTTCAGGTCTTGTGGGTCTGTGGCCAGCACCCGAGCTACTTCTTGTTGAAAGATCGCGCCGAGACTATGGACGACCTCCGGGGCAGACAGATACGTACCGCCGGGAGCCAGGGGCCGTGGGCGACCGCTGTGGGCGTAACACCGGTGGATCTGCCAACGGGCGAGATTTATCAGGCCCTCCAGAAGGGCATCATCGAGGGGGCGTATATCGCGGCCGATAAGCTGGAGACAATGAAACTCGTCGAGGTCACAAGCTGCGCCGTGAGGATACCCATGTGTACTGGAGTGTTTGTCACCTTGGTCACCAAAGAGACATGGGACTCCTTCCCGGACGACGTCAAAACGGTATTCGAGAGCGCTTCTGCCTGGGCACGCGACGAGATGGCCCTACGGTGGGATGAAGATGTCGCGAGTGCCTTAGACTATGCCAAGACCGAGGGACACGAAGTCATCGAGCCAGCGCCAGAAGAGATGACCAAGATACTTGATGCTTTGTACGCGGAGGGCCACAAGCTCGCAGCCCGCCAGGAGGATCAAGGAAACCCGGGGACAGAAGTCCTTCGCGGTATCGCGCAAGCCGAAGAGAAGTACTTCGATGAGGTCCTCTACGACTACTACCCAGTCTACGATGCGTACTAGGCGCTCAATCTAGTCGAGCCCGATTCTGGCCTACCTCTCCGGGTGAGTTCGAGCCGAGAGGCTCCTCGTGTAGCCCTTGTTAGAACTCACCCGGACTCCTCAATACGGGGCCAAGCACACGGCCAACTGCGGAGATAGTGGGGGTACAACATTGCGAAGCCCGTCGTCTATCAGACAGTACGCCAGCAGTATGGAGAAGTACCTGGGCAATCTGTGCCAGTTTTTTGCTTTCATTGCGGGTCTTGCCCTGCTCGTGATGATGGTGGCGGTTGTCCTCAATGTGGTGTTGCGGATATCGTTCACTCCTCTCCAAGGCACTATTGAACTTGCGTCGGTTTTGTTTGTGGTAGCGGTTGCATTTGGAATCGCCTACACCACCATTAAACGCGGACAGGTTGATATTGAAGTAATAACAAGAAAACTACCAGTGCGGGTGCAAAACATACTTGCTGCTTTAATTAGTGTGGTAAATTTTGGTCTCTGGATAGTGATAACTTGGCGTGTCTTCGTTACTACAATGGAAGCGTATCACATCGGTGAATTTTTACCGACTTTTTATAATATGCGGGTGGCGCCATGGCGGTTTGCGCTGTTGGTTGGACTAGTGGTTTTATGCTTGACGCTGTTGGCACAGATGATTGAACGGGTGGCAAAGGCGGTCAAGAGATGAGCCCTACACTTACGGGGGTTGTCTGTTTGGTTGCCCTTCTCGTGCTCGTGTTTGTGAGAATGCCGATTGGCTTTGCCATGGCTCTAATGGGATTCGTGGGGTTTGCGTACGTAACCTCGATTGATAGTGCTCTGGGTATGGTTGGTATCGAGCCATTTGCAACGCTTTCAAAGTACACATGGGGAGCGATAGCGCTGTTCATATTGATGGGTCAATTTGCCTTTCGAGCCGGAATCGTGGAACGGCTGTACAGAGCTGTCGACCGGTGGGTGGGCCCTTTGCCCGGGGGGCTCGGGATGGCGACGGTTGTGGCCTGTGCGGGCTTCTCTGCCGTGTCGTCCTCCAGCGTAGCGACGGCGGCAACCATGGGTGCGGTGGCTCTGCCCGAGATGAAGAAATACAACTATGACAGGAGGCTGGCCACGGGGTGCGTTGCTGCCGGTGGTACCCTGGGAATCCTCATTCCCCCCAGCGGGAATATGATCTTGTACGGTATCTTGACCGAGACATCCATCGGGGACCTCTTTCTAGCGGGAATTGTCCCCGGCGTGATTCTCACGGCAATGTTTGTCGCGACCGTGTTTTTCCAGGCAGTCCGCAATCCCAAAGTTGCTCCGCGTGGAGCGAGTTGGGACATGAGAGAGAAGCTCGCATCACTTCCTGGAGTCATCGATATGGTGTTACTCATCGTCCTGGTGCTGGGGGGGCTATGGGGCGGACTCTTCACACCCAACGAAGCCGGAGCCGTGGGAGCAGCCGGGGCTTTGGTGATCGCTCTGGCTAGAAGGAAGATGGGGCTGCGCGATTTCTTCGATGCTGTTCTCGACACCGTACGACTGACGGGCATGATTCTCACGATCGTAATCGGCACCATGGTATTCAACCGGTTCTTGACTCTTTCGCAGCTTCCTAACGAACTTGCATCCTTTGTGGATAGCCTTAGTATATCGCCCACTCTTATCATAATAGCTATCCTGGTAATGTATATCATTTTAGGATCTGTGTTCGATACAGTCGCTAGTGTGATGCTAACAGTACCTATACTGTTTCCTGTGATTGTGGCGCTTGGTATACACCCCATATGGTTCGGGGTAGCACTAACAGTCACTGTTGAAATGGGTCTCATAACACCGCCCATAGGTGTGAACGTATTCGTAATCGGCGGGGTAGCGCCTGATGTACCTTTGTCTGAAATTTTCCGGGGGATAGTTCCATTTTTGATTCCAATGATCTTGTTGGTAGCCTTGCTCGTCATCTTTCCGCAAATTGCTCTTGTCTTCGCCTAGACAGTGTATTGAGTTGGTCTGTGACGGTGAAGAGAA
>CAZQDY010000120.1:0-3182 GCA_964592075.1 uncultured Gaiellales bacterium | reverse complement strand
CCGGTAGGTCGCAGATCTTCGCCGCCCACCCCGGGGTCTTGGGCGTGCCGTCCTCTCCCTCGCCCAGGATGTGCTTCTTCCAATCCTCGAAGCCGTAGGTGCGATTCTCGACGAAGAAGTGGTCGTAGGTGTCCTCAGCCAGCCACACGTAGGCGATGGCCTCGGCCAGCGCCGCGTCGGTGCCCGGCCGGGGCGCGATCCACTTGTCGCCCATGGTGCTCGCGGTGCAGTTGTTGTAGGGGTCGATGACTACGAACTGGATGCCCAACTCCTTCATCCACTGCCGCCAGATGAGGTTCTCCTGGCCGCTGTACATGTAGGAGCTGCTATTGGGGTCGACCGACCAGAAGATGATCTGCTCTGTGTTCTTGAGGGCGTCCTGCAGGAGCTCGGACTGCTCGCAATGGCCCAGGCGCCACCAGTAGCCCCAGGCGTGTGTCGCACCCCAGTGCCATCCCTCCCAGCTGTCGGGATTGTCGAGGCACTGGCTGTAGCCAAGGATGTTGTAGAAACGGCCCAAGGGCCCCAGCTTGTAGTGGAGAAAACCCCAGTTGTGGTGCGAGCCGGTCATGGCGGTGATGGCCGCCGGGCCGTAGGTCTCGCGGATGCGCGTGATCTCGCCGGCCACCAGGTCGAGGGCTTCGTCCCAGCTGATGCGCACGTACTCGTCTTTACCCCTGAGCTCGGTGTGCCGGTCGCCCTTGGGATCGAAATGCTTCCGGCGCATGGGGTGGTGGATGCGGTTCTCGTAGACCCGCTGCCTCTCCGGCACCTCATAGCTCTGCAGGGTGGTCTTGCGCGGCGGCGTGAACTTGCGGCCCCGCGCGTCGATGGTCCACGAGGGGGCGTCTTCGTCATCGAAGATGATCGGGCGCATCCGGGTGATGACGCCATCCTTCACATACACCCGCACAGGTCCGCCGACCGTGCACTGAACAAAGACCTGCTCGGACATCTAGCTCCTCCGCGATCGGTCATACATCGTCATCAACTCGTATTCTGTGGGCCGGCGGCGCCGGCCCGGCTCTACATCAGACTGGGCAACCAGGTGCTCAGCCAAGGCAGGAATATGAGCACCAGAAGGAACACGACCATGGTCGCGACGAACGGCCATACGCCTCGGAAGATCGTGTACATGGGCACGTCTCTATGCATCCCGGCCAGCGAGAAGACCACCACCCCCACCGGCGGCGTGATGCAACCGATCATGATGCAAACGATCGTGATGACGCCCAACTGCAAGGGGTCAAAGCCCATGTCAAAGACCAGGATGTCGAAGAAGATGGGCAGCGTGATGATCATCACCGACCATATGTCCATCACCATGCCGAGCACGATGTAGAGGATGCAGACCAGGATGAGCACCAGGTACCTGTTGAGCTCGGCGTCGACGATGAGGTTCGAAAGGGTAGTGGGCAGTTCAGTGGTGGTGATGAAGTAGCTGAAATACCTAGCGCCGAAGATCAAGACCAGGATCATAGCCCCGGTCTTCACGGCGTCGAACAGGGAGCGGCCGATTGCCTTCAGCTTGAACCCTTTGTAGAACAGGCTGACCACGATCACCGCGACCGCGCCCACCGCCCCTGCTTCTGTAGGGGTGAAGAGCCCCCACATGAGACCTCCCATGACAAGCCCGAAGACCACGATGATGCCGATGAGTCCCGCAAGCGACCTGAATCTGGCCTTCCAGCTGACAGCCTCGTGCGCAGAGGAGAGGGCGGGGTTCAGCCTGCACTGAGCAGCGATCTGAAACATGAACATCAGGGTCAGTATGAGCCCCGGGAGGATGCCGGCGATGAAGAGCGTGGCTATGGGGGTCTCGGTTATGAAGCCGAACACCACGAAAGCCGCGCTGGGGGGGATCATGATCCCCAGGTTGCCGCCGGCCGCGATCGACCCGAAGGAGAGCCTGTCGTCGTACCCGTAGCGCCTCATCTCGGGCAGGGCGGCCTTGTTCATGGTGACGGCGGTAGCGATGTTATCGCCGCACACGGCCCCGAAGGCCGCGCACGAGCCGACGGTCGCCATGGCAAGTCCGCCTCGGAAGTGGCCCAGCCATCTGTCGAAGGTGTTGAAGGCGCCGCGTATGGTGCCGCCCTCCCCCGCCAGCACGCCCATCACCACGAACAGCGGGATGATGACGAGCACCGGTGAGGAGAAGACCTCGAAGATGGTGGTGGCAAGAGTGCTCTTGGCCGCCGGCAGGCCCCTGGTCAACCAGAAGCCCACAAACCCGCCGACCATGAGCGACAGCCCAACGTGTAGCCTCAGGAACATGAGGCCGAAGAAGACGACGGCCCCCACCACTCCGCTTGCCCACAGAGGCAGAGAACTCATCTCTTCACCGCCTTACCGAGAGCGGCCAGGAAACGGGCCAGATAGATGGGGATCATCGTGAAGAGACCAAAAGCAGCCAGATAGGCGAACGGGTACTTGGCCAGCGCCAACGTGCCCGAGGTGGTCTCGCCGCGGTCCTGGATCTTGATGCCCCAGACGATCAACTGCCAGACCGCGACGCACAGGATTCCGATGGCGATCAGGTAGATGGCAGGGGCGAGGATGTCCTGCAGCCTCTTCGGGAAGTGCTTGGTGAGGACGTCGACGGTCATCTTCTCGTGCCCCAGATGCTCGATGCCGATGACCAGAGCCGTCATCACCAGCAGCGACATCTCGATGATGTCGGCCGAGCCGGGCAGTGGAGAGTTGAAGAAGCGCCGTCCGATGATGGAATACATCATTGCGATGATCAGCAGACCCAGAACAAGGGCGCCGATGTATCCGAGCCACGTGTAGACGGGTCTGAGCCTACCTTCGAGGGAGCTCGCGAATCTGGCCAGCCCTGAAGCAGGCACCGCCGCTTCGGCTTCAGGTCGTCCGTGTTCGCTCATCACTGTCCTTTCGCTGATACAGATCGGCCCCGGCCGCGTACGGCCGGGGCCGATCGTCGTCCGTCTTTGCTTACGGAACCATGTACTCGTACTCGGTACCGCCGTGCGGTACGTCGGTCACGACGATCTTCTTGACCTTGCCGGCCAGCGCGGAGTAGTCGAGCATGCCAGCCGCGGCTTCCGGAAGCTCAAGAGCGCCGAGGCTCTTGCCGTCGGCATCGAAGGCCTCGATCTTGCAGCCGAACCCGCCCTCGGTGGAGACTTCGAACTCCTGGGCCGGCGTGGGCTTGGTCA
>CAZQDY010000119.1:0-3201 GCA_964592075.1 uncultured Gaiellales bacterium | reverse complement strand
CGTCCGGCGAGGCTCCCAAGTCCCGGCCCCACAACAGTGCGTACTGCGATTCGGCAAGAACGTCGATGACGTTCTCGTGGACCTTGTAGTCGCGCTGCAAGAGGAAGCTCGAGCCACGATACATGCCCCAACTCGCAAGGTAGAACCCGAGATGCAGCGCGGCCGTGTCTCGGTTACGCAGGATTCCAGCCCGGCCCTGCTCTTGGAAGTACTGGTAGCAGTGTTCCCAGGAGCGATACCTGTGGTACTCGCCTCGCGAGTCGCCCCAATACGCCTGGACCGCCCGATGTATGTTTGCCACGGGTTTGCTCTGTGGGTCGGCCGACATCGGTCAGCGCGCCTACGCTACCCGTGCCACGACTGCGGGCCTCTGGTCCCAGATGCGATTCTCAAGCTCCCGACCAGCGGCTCTCTTGTGGACGCCGCCCCACTGCTTGAAGAAGAACGGCACCGCCGCCGCCACGCATGAGTCACGCACGGCCACGGCCCACTCCTCACGCATGTGCCGCGCCCCGGGGCCAGACTCGCCGCCAACGATGACCCAGTCGATGCCGGCCAGATCGAGATCCGGAAGCGGCCCGAGGAGCGGCTCTACCGACAAGAACCGCACCGCCGCGGGGACATCGCACAGACTATCAACGCGAGCGAGCCGCTCGTTGTCTTCAACAGTGACGCCCATCCAGACGTTGTCCGGCCAGGGAAGACCCTGAGCCGTCTCGCGGAGCCGGTCAGCACGCTTGGTGAGCAGCTGATACGTGTGGCGCGGCGTTGCCTGCATGACGGCGAAGACGCGCTCGATGAACTCGAGCGGGACTTCCTCGTGGAAGAGGTCTCCCATCGAGTTGACGAAGACCATGCGAGGTTTGGCCCAGGTGGAAGGCAGCCCCAGCATGTGCTCATGAGTGCGCACGGTGAAGCCGTCACGATAGTTGGGTTGACCCATGGCCTGTAGCCGCTTGGCCATGCGTTCTGCGTAGCAATGAGTACACCCCGGCGAGACCTTGGAGCAACCGGTCACGGGATTCCAGGTCGCCTCTGTCCATTCGATGGTGGTGGTACTCATGGCCTGCTCAACGCCCCTTCGCGTCGTGTGCGCTCTGGACTTCTGAAGCCGGTGCGGTTCATACAGCATAGCGCGCACAGCGGACGGTACTCCGCGATGGGGTCCGTCATACGATCGCCCCCGCCAACTCCGGGCTAGTGGACGCCGTCAGTCCCGGACCTTCGGAGCATGTCGACATGAGAACGCCTGAGGAGGGTATCTTTGTCATGAAGGTACGAGACGTTTGGAGCGCCGATGAGGACAATCGTGATCGTCATCGAACGGGCGGGCGAGAACTTCTCAGCCTACGCCCCAGAACTCCCTGGCTGCGTCGCCACCGGTTCCACAGAGAAGGAGGCTGAGGTGAACATGCGTGGCGCCCTGGAGCTTCACCTCAAGGGCATGGAGGAAGACGGCCAGACCGCGGGCTCACACGAAGTGGTGGTACGGCGCGCTCGCGTGGCTTCCATTTGAGAGGGAGCGCCAGGCGCCAGCGCCATCCGCCTCCATCGAGCGCGAACTTGATCAAGATGCGCGGACAGCGCGTAAACGTCATGCCCCCAGGTGAAGAAGGTATACTCGGGCCATCAGGATCGGGCCGCCGATAGGAGGGACATGAAGCTGAAGATAGTGGTCCACGAGGCGGAAGAAGGCGGTTTCTGGGCTGAGGTCCCGGCAATACCCGGTTGCTGCAGCCAGGGCGAGGACTTCGAGGAACTGCTTGAGAATCTCTACGAGGCCATCGAGGGTTGCCTGTCGGTGGATGTCGCCACAGTCAGCACCGGCGAAGGCGATCGGATCGTGGAAATCGCTGTATGAGATCGGCCTCGGGACGCGAACTCGCTCAAGCCATCGAGCGCAAGGGCTGGGTTCTTCTTCGCGTCCACGGGAGTCATCACATCTACGGCAAGGAGGGCAGCATCGTGCGGCTTTCAGTGCCGATACATGGGGACCACCCCCTCAAGACCGGCCTGCTGCGACATCTTATGAAGATGGCCGAGATCTCGGAAGAGGATCTCTAGACCACCCTCGTCGGTTCTTGCGCGAAGGGGCGCCTTGCGGCACGCCGGTGAGTCCTGGCCCCGCCGCAAGCCACACTTCCGATGCCGCCCAGCACGTAGAGGTTGCGCTTGCCCTTCCAGGCCTCCACCGGGAAGCCGCCGCCCATGGGGGCGCGGACCCCTGCCTTGTCGCATGTGTGGTGCGCGCAGGATGTTGAGGCTGCGACGGGTTCCAGGAGGCCCACGAGCCTCTGGTCAAACCCTGGTGTTGTCTTGACCTAGTGACGCGGGAGAGCGGAATGTGAGTCTGAGACGGGGGATCAGTTCGGCCGGGATACGCAGGGGACCAGCTCAGACCATCAATGTGGTGATGATGATCGTCATCATCATTGCCAGCCCCCGGAGGGAGTCCAGGACTCGGATAGGGCAGTGTCCTTGCCGGCGTAGACCGCGGGCATGACGAAGGTGATGATCAAGTCCGCTACCTCAGCGAGCGTCTCTGGCGCCTGTATGTCCGCGGCTCGGAGCCTGTGCGCGTACGTGTTCCACATCTTGGTCGTACGCTCCTGACCGAAGAACTCCTCAGTCAAAGCCACCGGCGGGGTCGAGGGCAAGGGCGTGCCTCGCTTCGCGAACGTGGCAAGAATGGCGCGGCGTATGTCCTCTCCCTCAAACGCTTGGGTCGTGGCCAACATCCAGATATCGTAGAAGTCCTTCATTCGGCTGTTCACAAGACCCAAGCTGACCATGGCCTCGAACTTCTCAGCCACAACTGTGGCTGTGTGATAGCACAGGATTCTGGGCCGTGGCCCCTCCAGCATAGTCGGGTATTCGAGCCACTCAGGCTCAGGGACCATCGCATCATCAACCCCGACGTCCAGCCGAAGTACGAACCTTGCTCCGTCGAGATTGCCACGGATCTTGAGACTGATACCCGGATACCGCCCATCGACCATGATCTGCTCAGAAGCTACGTACTCCTCGTACACCAGCCCGTCTTCTGGCAGCTCCATTCTCAGGCACGCACGGACCACTTCTTCGACCGCTTCAGGCGAGTTGCCGACGCGCCCCAGGAAATCGATGTCCCTGGTCGGTCTGGCGATAGCTCCGTCCCAGACCCGCAGCATGGTTGCGCCCTTGACAACCAACATGCTCGCG
>CAZQDY010000118.1:0-3324 GCA_964592075.1 uncultured Gaiellales bacterium | reverse complement strand
GCCAGTACTGACCGATATCGAACCCACGGGTGGACCGACAACCGGCGGCAACACCGTGACGATCTACGGCACCGGCCTCGGTGGGCTCGCCAGTTCCATGACCGTCACGTTCAAAGGCGTTAATGCGCCCATCACCTCGGTGGATCCCGACTGCGAATTCATCAAAGTGACCGCGCCTCCCGGCGACCCTGGCGATGCCAAGGTCGTGGTGACGAACTCCGTCGGGCCGAGCGGCGGCATCAACTACTACTACGGTATTCCTACTGTGACTGCGCTGAACCCGGCGGCAGGTCCGTCTGGTGGGGGCAACTCCGTGGTCATCACGGGCACCAACTTTGCGGGAGTCACGGAGGTGTACTTCGGAGTCAAGGCAGTCGGAGCCGCTGATTTCTCAATCGACAGCCCGACCCAGATCACCGTCAACGACGTTCCCAGCGGCACGCTTTACTCAACGGTCGACGTCACGGTGGAAATGGGTTCAGCTGTAAGTGAGACTAGCGCGGCCAGCAAGTACAGCTACGGCAAACCGACCGTTACAGAGGTCGACCCGAACGGAGGCCCCACCGGCGGTGGCAATACGGTCATCATCACAGGGACCGGTTTCACTGGTTTCAGTCGCGCCACTCATCCCGACGCTGTGAAATTCGGCACCAAGAACGCAACCAACTACGTTGTCGATAGCCCCACGCAGATCACGGCGACAGCGCCCTCGGTCGGAACTGCCAATCCGGTACATGTGTTCGTGACAAACAACGTTGGCACGAGCGCTGAAAGTGGCGACAACTGGTACACGTATGGAATCCCAACCATCACCTCGCTCGCTCCTCTGGCCGGGACGACCGCTGGTGGGACGACCGTGACCATCACCGGCACGAATTTCAGCGGGGTTGATACCGTCGAGTTCGGCGCCGGCAACTTCGCAACTAATATCTCTGTCAACGGTCTGGGAACCCAGATAACCTGCAGGACCCCCGCGGGTTCACAAGGGACAGTTGATGTGATAGTGACTGTCGGCGACGTCTGGAATTCGAACACCAAGGCGGACGACTTCAGCTATGGAGTCCCGATTGTCACTGAGCTCGATCCCACAGGGGGTCCGACCAGTTCAGGCACCGTAGTTACCATCACAGGTGACGGATTCACCGGGGTGAGTGCGGTGAAATTCGGCGCGATGGCTGCCGTGGATTACACAGTGGTCGACCACGATGAGATCACCGCTGTGGCGCCCGCTGGAGCCGGTACGGTCGATGTGACAGTGACGAATCCGGTAGGTACGAGTCTCCCGGGCGATCCCGGAAACGACTACACGTACGGCGGACCGACCGTTACAGGCTTGAGTCCGGCGGCCGGCGTTGAGAACACGTTAGTCGAGATCACGGGTACGAACTTCACGGGTATCACCTACGCGACACATCCCAATGCGGTGAAATTCGGGGCCACAGCTGCCAAGACGTACTTCGTCAACAGCGACACAACCATCACAGCACAAGCGCCTGCCGGCACGGCCGGTGACACCGTGGATGTGACCGTGACCACGGGAGGCGGTCCCAGTGCGCCAAGCTCAGCCTCTAAGTTCAGCTACGGAGCCCCTGTGGTTGAAGACCTCCTGCCCGACAACGATGCTGCAGGGCGCAATCTGACTATCAGCGGCAAGGGCTTCACGGGCGTGACGGCTGTTACTTTCGGTGGCACCGCGGCGACCAACATCGTGGTGGTGAACCAGACGACCATCACCTGCACTGCTCCTGTGAAGCCGGCAGGAACCACGGCTACGGTTCTCGTAACGACACCCGCCGGCACGAGCAGCCCGGGCAGCGAAGGCAACATCAACGAGGCCTGGGATTATCACTACGGAGTGCCAACGATCACCTCGATCGACTACGCGTCGTGCCCGACCTCGGGCATTCTAGGTCACGATGTGGTTATCCACGGAACAAACTTCGTGACCGGCACGAAGGTGTATGTCGACGGTCATGCACTAGCCCTCACGACCGACTACGTGATCAACTCGACCACGACCATTACCGTCACTGATGTTCCGCCAGATTCGGCGGGAACGTACGATATCACCGTCGAAAACGGCGCCGGCGAGTCACCGGTTGGCCTGGCGACCAAGTTCACGTACGGAGACCCATATATCGATGTAGTGAACCCGACTTCTGGACCCACTGCTGGGACGAACACGGTGGTAATCACCGGCTATGGCTTCACGGGTGTGAAAAGCGTGCAGTTCAGTTCCGGCTACAGCGCAACCAATGTGGTGGTCAATAGCCCGACCCAGATCACCTGCAAGGCTCCATCACACGCAGCCGGGAAGGTCGACATCATAGTCACGACTTGGGGTGGTTACTACACCCTGGACGACGGCTATAAGTACGAGTAACTGCATCGGCAGCTTGACGCCATGTGGCGTTGACCTGCCAAGATAATGAACATGAGCCGAGGGCCCCATCCGGGGCCCTCGGTGTATCTGCAAAGCCGTTGACCAGGGCGGGAAGAAGACGTGATGCCAGTCAACCCAGCGGGTGAAGGGCGCCGTACGTCATGAGTTCAGGTTTTCCGACGAGAGCGCCGGACTCTGATGTCCACGTTCCACTTGTATAATGTGAAGCATGACCGCCCAGCTCACCATCGATCAACTCATCGCGAAGCTTCGTGCCTTGATGCCTGAGCTCGAGGCGCGCTTCCGTGTGGAGCATCTTGCCTTGTTCGGCTCGTATGTTCACGCCGAGCAGACCCCTGAGAGTGACCTCGATGTCCTCGTTTCTTTTGGCGAGACCCCGTCGTTGCTCAAGTTCATCGAGCTTGAGGATCTCTTATCAGATTCCCTTGACGTCAAAGTCGACTTGGTCATGGAGGAAGCGCTGAAGCCGAATATCGGCCGCCACATCCGTAGGGATCTGGTTCCCGTATGACACGATCTCGCGACTACGAAGACTACCTTGCCGATATGCTCGAGGCCGCCGACCGGGTGACGGGGTTCATCGACGAAATGACCCTGGAGATGTTCCTCAAGGTTATCCACGATTACTTTGGAGTCAACGCACGGGTTGTTTGGAAAACTGCCGTTGAGGACGTTCCCGTCATCGCCGATGCTCTCAGAGGGATCGAACCTTCGGCGTGATTGCGCTCACGGCTGCTGCTTGACGCCACCGGGCTCCAGCGCCCACTCTCCCAACCTTCTCCCACGCTTCGAGTCACCCCCCCACGGGCCCGCGGACGACCCTTGCCGCACGCCAGAATCCTTGTCTCTCCAGACTTGACAACATCCGACTCAGATTTTATAATGCGTTACGTGCTAACATACGTAGCATCAATCGAGCA
>CAZQDY010000117.1:0-3429 GCA_964592075.1 uncultured Gaiellales bacterium | reverse complement strand
CCTGGAGCGGCACCTAGAGAAGATGAGTGCTCGGGCTTCCCATATCCCGGGCGGGCGTACTACAAGCCTCATGGAACTCCTGAGGTCGAACAGTAGCGACCAATTGCTGGCGGCCATGCTGGCCACTACGCTGGAGGCCGGGAACTACGATGATGCCGCCTACATCTTGACACACGGCTTTGGTCTCGACGTGACGGGTGAGGAGCTGGCGCAGGCAATGCGCTATCTCGACGAGTACACAAGGAATGCGCCACAGCCTGGAGCAACAGACCTGGCAGCAGCTGGCGCCGGTGGGAAACCGAAGAGCACTGTTGGAGGTTGGATCAAGAGCCTGCAGCATCCGAGCTGCACGCACCGAAAGAAGGTCACCCTGGAGTGGGTTGTCTTCACAGAGCGCTACTTGAGGCACTACGGCCGAGGAAGTGCTGCGAACGTTCTGGGGGATATCGTTGGAGGTCTCAGCGGCTCACTGGGGGTGACGTTTGCCATTGAGCTCATCAAGCATGCCAACGACGTCTTGATTGCCGGGGGGATAACATTCAAGTGGATATACTGCCCAGTCTGCTGGGGCAACTGGTGGTATGTCGATGGGATTCCGATTGCGCATTGGCATCAACGCCAAGACTACGTGTGGCTGCCGTACCCACCGCAACCTACGGTGTACGATTATGACCCATACACAGTATGACCGGTTCGCGAGATCCCGGGCAGCGGAGGAAGTCGCGTCGCGCCAAGCGCGATGGTCGGCGCGTCCCGGCCTTGGTCGATACGCGGGGTGAGGGAGTTGGGCACTACACCTGGCCCGACTGGCCTCGACCGGCTGGATACCCACTACAAGACCGCGTCGGCAGTGTGCTGCGCGGAAGAGAAACCTGGGCTCTGGGGGGTGCAGTGATGAAGCGAATAGGGACCTCGCTGTCGATCATGCTGGTCGGCGTGGCCCTTCTCACGGTGACGGTCCTCGTGGGTTGCGGCTTGTCTAGCGGTATCAACACAGGTGGCACCGAAGTGACAGAGGATCCGGCGTTGTTTCCCGCCCCTGCGGGAGACCTGTGGGGCTACATCGACAAGACCGGGGCCTGGGTGATGGAACCGAAGTACGACTGGGCCGACTCGTTCAGCGAGGGGCTCGCTGTCGTGCGACCCGAGGACAACTGGTACGGGTTCATCGACATGAGCGGCGAGGTCGTCCTCAAGCCTGAGTACTCCAATGCAGGGCGCTTCGCGAACGGTCTGGCCCGCGTGATCCCTCGAAACGGCGTCAGATGGGCGTTCATCGATGCCACGGGCGAAGTTGTTATCAAGCCCGGCTACCAGGCGGCCCGTGATTTTGGCGACGACGGACTCGCGGCGGTTCGGGTTGGCGAGACGTGGGGTTTCATCGACAAGACCGGAGCCTACGTTTTTGAACTACGCTACGCAGGTGCACTGGACTTCTCTGAGGGGCTTGCGCCGGTGCTCGAGGAAGACGGCGGCGAGTGGGGGTTTATCGACAAGAGCGGGGCTTGGGTGATTCAGCCGGAGTTCACCGCGGCGCGACCCTTCTCGGAAAGCCTCGCCGCCGTTCGGGGATCGAGCGCGTGGGGCTACATAGACAGGACTGGTGCGTTGGTTATCCCGCAGCAGTTCACGGGCCTTGAGGCGTGGCCGTTCTCTGAGGGCCTCGCCCCCGTGCTTGAAGGAGACGGGTGGGGGTTCATCGACAAGACCGGAGCCTGGGTGATCCCGCCTCAGTACGCCCGCGTCGACCCCTTCTCCGGTGGCCTCGCGGCCGTCCGCGACGTCGACTACAACCTGCTGTCCTACATCGATACGAGCGGCAAGACCGTGTGGACGAGACCGTAGGCTGAACCAATCACGGTCGGAGACAATTTTCACGCGCAAGGCTACAACCAAGTGTTCAGGCAGGCGCTGACGGAGGTGGGGGGCGCCAAGAGCGAGAAGATCAGACGTGGATTGAATATGGATGGTCGCATTGCGGGTTGTACATGGAGCCTCAATGGACCAGCACGTACTTCGTGCGGCGGAGGTGAGTCTCGACATGACCATGACGCACCTGTCTTCGAGGTAGCGAGCCGAGCGTTCGGAGGATCGATCGCAGTTCGGGGTGTCGGGGGCGTTTCCGCCAGACGAGCTGCACGCCAGCCCAGGCGGTCTCGACAATTCACGGCAGAGGGAGTGGAGCATGCGAGAAGGTCACAAAAGGAGCACGCGTACACCCCTACCAGTTGAGGGAAGGCTACCAGACCGGCGGGGTTCTAGAAGCGTCCGGCGAGTGGGAGCCAAACACTCGACCGCTCGGAAGAAGTGGTCGTGGGTCTTAGTGATCGGATGTCTAGCGTTCTTGGGCCTCGCCCTCTACCTCCCCGGATGCGGAACGGCAGGCAGTGTTGATAGCAGCATGGCAGGTGACACGCTGGCCAAGACCACCACAACCATGGACACTCAGGAAGTCGTGGACCTCTTTCCTGCTCCGGTGGGAGAGAAGTGGGGGTTCATCGATAGGACCGGCCGGCTCGTAGTCGAGCCTCAGTACCACTGGGCCCTCCCCTTCCACGAAGGCCTGGCTTGCGTTGACCAGGGCAATTCCGATGAGGGGCCTCACTACGGGTTCGTCGACACCACCGGTAGCCATGTTATACCTGCCCGGCTCTCATACCCCTCGCAGTTCGGCGAGGGTCTCGCCCCCATGAGCGACGGGAATGGGTGGGGCTACATCAACAAGACCGGCGAGTATGCGCTGCCGCCTGAATACGAAGGGACCGGTCTCTTCAGCGAGGGCTTGGCGAGTGTCGAGACTCGGGATGGCCTGGGCTACATCGACAAGACCGGCCGGTTCGTCATCGAGCCGCAGTCGGAGTACCTCTCAGCCTTTGCCTTCAGCGAGGGACTGGCCGCGGTTGGCACTTCCCAAGGCCGGGGCTACATCGACAAGACAGGCCGGTTCATCATCGAGCCTCTCTTCTTGGATGTGGGCGAGTTCCGGGACGGCCTGGCGCCCGTTTGCCGGGAAGTGCCGGAAGCTGAAGACGGTTGGTTTCAAGAGTGGGGCTACATCGACCGCACCGGGCAGCTCGTGATCCCGTACCAGTTCATGCAGGCGATGAGGTTCGGCTCTGGCCTGGCTCCAGTCCTCGTCGCCCCCGACGCCTCTCGTGATGATGAAGGCGGGTGGTACTACATCGACACCGATGGGTCTGTGGTTCTGGGCCCCTTCGAGTGGGCAGATTCCTTCCATGA
Organism: uncultured Gaiellales bacterium; assembly: GCA_964592075.1. Taxonomy (GTDB): domain Bacteria; phylum Actinomycetota; class Thermoleophilia; order RBG-16-64-13; family RBG-16-64-13; genus RBG-16-64-13. The sequence goes on along the minus strand of CAZQDY010000117.1, from coordinate 189 downwards.
TGGACTGGCCATTGTCGGCACTCGGGATGGGCAGAACGCGTACATCGACACCAGCGGAAACATTGTCTGGAGCGCCCCAAACGCGTGGCTGCAGGAGAACGGCTCCCTGGACTAGGTAGAAGTGCAGCAGTCGGCATCCTCGCCACCGATCGGGGCGACGTGGTGGAACTCCTGGATGCCCAAGGTACC
>CAZQDY010000116.1:1726-3527 GCA_964592075.1 uncultured Gaiellales bacterium | reverse complement strand
TCGGCGGAGTACGGAGGGCGGTTCTGTGCTACTCGTGAGTTGGCAAGTCCTGCCGGCCACGAGTATAGTTGATACTCTTCATCTATCGATCTCCGTAGTGCACGGTCGCGCCATGGCGGTGACGCGCATTTCATCGGGGGGCAAGGGATGAACCACCGTATGCGAGTCTCGGACTGGACCGCGTTGTTCTACTTTGGACGCCGGCCCGTGGTCACGACGGGATCTACTTCTGGGCTTGGCTGCGGATCCCCCATCCGTGTCTCAGTTCCAGACTCTCGCCATCACGACCGTCACGCGGCACGACACATGCGGCGGTGTGCTGTATGTAGCATCGGAAGGAGGGAACGAACGGCCTGAGATCTCGTCTGAAGCTTCGTCGTAGATATCGAGAGCGACAAATAGGAGGCATGCGATGAGAAGTAGGAGAAAGGGGGTCAGGGGACGCGTTGGGACGGCACTCCTTCTGACCGTACTGGTGGTCCTGTTCGTCATACTGGGCTCCGGCTCAGCCTTGGCCGCTCCACCTTGGTCCGATGCCTCAAATACATGGTGGATGAACACTTATGGTGTCAACGAGGGGCAGGCTGCTACGGTAGCCGACGGCTATCCAGACGGCACATTCCGGCCGGCTCTGAATGTCACACGCGCTCAGTTCGCAAAGATGGCAGTTGCTGGTTTGGGGGCACCCACAGCGGCTCCCCCCACTCCCAGTTTTCGTGACGTGCCTGCGACGAATCATTTCTACCCCTGGATCGAAGGCGGTGTGGCGGCGGGGATCATCTCTGGGTACGGTGACGGGACTTTCGGCCCCAACAGAAGCATCCTGCGTCAACAGTCCTATTCCATACTCGGTTCCTATTTGGCCCAGAAGGAGCTGATCCTTCGGGGCCATATCGCAGGTAACCTGGCCAATTATCCGTCCTTGAACACTTGGTATCTGGCCGAAGGGACGGCCTTCCTGGCGACATTCGCTGATCACGCGAAGGTGGCACCAGTGCATGCACCGAGCACCGCCTACTTGGTCTACCAGGGAGTGGTGAAGGGTACAGCAAGTGGTGGCGCCATGTATCTCACGCCCGGCAACAACCTTACCCGCGGCCAGGCGGTGGCTCTGATACTGCGTGTGAAAGCGGTGCAGTTCTCGGCGGACCTGCCTGCGGTGACTCTGCTTGATCCCACCGGCGGTCCGGCCGCGGGAGGCAACAGTGTGGTCATCACTGGGGTCAACTTCAGTGATGTGACGTCGGTCAACTTCGGGACGAAGCCGGCCGGGTTCCTGGTCAATTCGTCCACGCGGATCACCGCTGTGGCCCCTCCGGGTACGTTGGGAACTACCGTGGACGTTCGAGTGATCACGCACGCGGGGACCAGCGCCACCAGTGCAGCCTCCAAGTACACCTACGGGATACCGACGGTCACGGAACTCGAACCGCCCGCCGGCCCGGTGGTGGGTGGCAACAGTGTGGTTATCACCGGGACGAACTTCATCGGGGTGACTTTGGTCAAGTTCGGCACTAAGAATGCGCTGGAATTCGAGGTTGATTCAGCCACTCAGATCACGGCGGTCGCACCTTCCGGCGTGGCTGGTGCGACGGTCGACGTGACGGTGACCACCGCCGGTGGTACGAGCGAAAAGACCTACGACAGTAAGTACAGCTACGGCGCGCCGACGGTAACGGAACTCGACCCGGCTGCTGGTCCGGCCGCGGGCCAGAACGAGGTCATCATAACCGGGACCGGCTTCACCGGGGTGACTTTGGTCAAGTTCGGCACTAAGAATGCGCTGGAATTCGAGGTTGAT
>CAZQDY010000116.1:0-1626 GCA_964592075.1 uncultured Gaiellales bacterium | reverse complement strand
GCACTAAGAATGCGCTGGAATTCGAGGTTGATTCAGCCACTCAGATCACGGCGGTTGCGCCGGCAGGCGCGGCCGGCACCACAGTCGATGTCAGAGTGACTACTCCCGGCGGCACGAGCGCGATCACGGCCCTCGCGAGCAAGTACAGCTATGGACGGCCGACAATCACTGAGGTGGATCCGAGTTCAGGACCGTCCACCGGGGGCAATGAGGTGGTTATAACCGGGACCGGCTTCACCGGTGTGACCGCGGTCAAATTCGGCACAATGGCCGCAGAGGCTTTTGAGGTCGACTCACCCACTCAGATCACCGCTGCGGCCCCTGCCGGGGTGGCCGGCTCGACGGTCGATGTGACGGTGACCACTGGTGGAGGAACCAGCGCCATCGACGAGGATGGTGAGTACACCTACCTGCCCGTCATCACTGCTCTCCAGCCCTATCACGGGCCGGCCGGCGGTGGCAATGAGGTCGTCATCGTAGGATATGGGTTACGCGATGTGACCAGAGTGGTCTTTGGCACCACGATCATCGAGGACGATGATTTCGCTATCAATACCAGCGGAACCAGAATCACTTTATCGGCTCCTTCCGGGACGAGCAAGGTCGACATCCGGGTGAGCATCGGCAGCGCCCAGAGCGAGAATACGGTTGCGGACGACTACTACTATGCCCCGACGGTCACTGCTGTGACTCCGAATCGCGGAGCCCCGGCCGGTGGCAACACGGTCAGTATTGAGGGGGCCGGCTTCCTGGACGCCCAGGGAGTGTATTTCGGTGACACTCTGGTTGGCGGCCTGAACTTCCAGGTGGTATCCGATAGCGCCATCGCCGTCACAGCTCCCGGTGACTCGGCAGGGACGGTGGACGTGCGAGTGAAGGGAAAGTACGACACCGGAGTGGCCTCCTCGGGCTCCTCGGACGATTACACGTACGGCGGGCCGGAGATTTCGAGCATCAGCCCTGATGAAGGGTCCATCGATGGCGGGACGCAGGTCACCATAACAGGCACAGCGCTCACCGGAGCGAGCGTGACTTTCGGGTTAGAGCAGGCCACCGACGTGAGCGTGAATGCAGCCGGGACCAGGATCATCTGTCGGACCCCGGCCCACGTGGCCGGAGCCGTTGACGTGGTCGTGACCACCGGTGGCGGGTCGGTTACGAAATCCGATGGCTTCACCTACACGACGACGCTGACTATCACCACCATCAGCCCTGGTGGAGGGTCCACTGAGGGCGGGGAACCGGTCACCATCACGGGCTCGGGCTTCTTTGGTGCGACTGCTGTGAACTTCGGAGATGTTGCGGTCACCAGCTGGACCGTCAGTCCCGATGGCACGACGATCTTATGTACAAGCCCTCCTCAGGAGGAGGCAGGCCCGGTCAACGTAACGGTCGTGACGCCTTCTGGCACTGCCACCAAGGTGGATGGATTCGAGTACACGGCCGACCTGTAGGAGTAGGGGTTCGGCTGCTACATAGGCGCTACTGCGCGGTCGCTTTCACGGAGTTGAATTGATGAGTGTGGGGGTGGGGGGGGGGGAGGGGCGACACCCCCCCACCGTCAACCCCCCGAGTCCGGAAAAAAAACACAAGAAGGGGTTGAACAAGTCAAGAAACCCAACACAA
>CAZQDY010000115.1:0-3735 GCA_964592075.1 uncultured Gaiellales bacterium | reverse complement strand
CTCCAGTTGAAGAAGAGGCAGACGTTCTTTGTCGACTCTAGCAGACAGACCGGACGCGTCCATCGCGACCGCCCAGCGTTCACCCTACCCCGTATCGCTCCTCGGCCTTCCTCTTGATGAACTGGTCGAACTTATCCGCGTACACCCCTCTCAGATAGGCGACCATGGCCTGTCGCGGGATGCGGATCTAATTGCCGAGCTTCAGGGAAGGCAGTCGCCGCTGCTTGACCCTTGAGAGACCGTCCCAACGAGAAGGTGATTGATGTACTTAGACCCAGCGGCGCGGAGCGAGCACCCTCCGTTTCCTTCCGTCCACCCAAAGTTGTAGACTGGACGATGACCCAGAAGGCCGGGCCAGCCCGGATCGTAATGCGTCTTGGCACGTCTATGTGCGGCGCCCGCGGCTGATGCCGGCAAAACCAGAATCTCCCCGGGGGGTCGTGGGTTGGTGAACGTCGAACCGAGCCTGTCATACGGGTTGCTCGCTAGCCCGGCGCTCGTGGTGGCCCATGACTGAAGATAACCGCTTCTTCGAGCACCCGATTCTCAACTCACCCTACGAGTACCCTCAACAGTACTGGGAACTCGACGATCAAGGTCAACCCACCCAGCGGATCATCGAACGGCGTCGTCGCGCCGAGTTCATTACGCCGATTCCGAAGCCGCGCAAGCGCCGCGCCTCGGCGGGTGCCCAGCAGGCCATGGTCTTCGACGAGGGCAAAGGGCTCTCCACCGAAGAACAGCAGTACGATCCGACCTCGAACATCAATGAACTCCGTCAGCAGGTCGACGCCTGGCGCAGCCTGCCCAATCCCAACCAGTGGCAGGTCACTCCCGAGACCGCTCGGCTGCTACAGCACTGGCGGCATCACAAGTTCAGCGGCATCCGGCCGTTCTTCTGTCAGGTGGAGGCCGTGGAGACGGTCATCTGGCTGACCGAGGTCGCCCCCGAGGCAGGCAAGGCCGGTAGGGCTGCCCTTGAACGCCTCGCCGATGCCAACGGTGCCACCAGCCCAGATCTCATGCGGCTGGCCCTCAAAATGGCCACCGGTGCCGGCAAGACCACAGTCATGGCCATGATCATAGCTTGGCAGACGATCAATGCCGTGCGCCGTCCGGGAAGCAACAAGTTCACCCGCGGGTTCTTGGTGGTCACCCCGGGCATCACCATCCGGGACCGGCTACGGGTCCTGCAGCCCAACGACCCCGACAGCTACTACGCGAGTCGCGAGCTGATACCGAACGACATGCTGGGTGATCTCGAACGCGCCAAGATCGTGATCACCAACTACCATGCCTTCAAGCTACGCAGCCGTATGGAGCTCTCCAAGGGAACACACTCCCTGCTCAAAGGCCGTGGTCCTGAACTGGACACCCTGGAGACCGAGGGTCAGATGATCCAGCGGGTCATGGCCGGTTTGATGGGACTGAAGAGCGTGATGGTTCTGAACGACGAGGCCCACCACTGCTACCGAGAGAAGCCGGTCGGAAACAACGAGGGTGGGTTGAAGGGTGATGAGAAGAAAGAGGCGGAGAAGAACAAAGAGGCAGCTCGTCTGTGGATCTCGGGCCTTGAAGCTGTCAACCGCAAGCTCAGTGTCTCCCAGATAATCGATCTCTCTGCGACGCCGTTCTTCCTGAGCGGGTCAGGCTACGCGGAGGGAACCCTCTTCCCTTGGACGATGACCGACTTCTCCCTCATGGACGCCATAGAATGCGGCATCGTCAAGCTGCCCCGAGTACCGGTCGCGGACAACATCCCCGGCGGGGATATGCCCAAGTTCCGCAACCTCTGGGAGCACATCCGGGATCGTATGCCCAAGAAGGGACGAGGGAAAGCCAAGACCCTGGACCCCCTCAGCCTGCCCGTCGAACTGCAGACAGCTCTGGAGGCGCTCTACGGGCACTACGAGAAGACCTTCAACTTGTGGCGGGAGGCCGGGGTACATGTCCCTCCGTGCTTCATCATCGTCTGCAACAACACCTCAACGTCCAAACTCGTCTACGACTACGTCTCGGGCTTCTATCGAGAGAATGAGGATGGCTCAGTAGCTCTGGAGAACGGGCGGCTGGCTCTCTTTCGGAACTTCGACGAGCATGGTAACCCGCTTCCTCGGCCGCGGACCCTCCTTATAGACAGTGAGCAGTTGGAGTCGGGGGATGCTCTCGACAAGGACTTCCGCACCATGGCCTCCGACGAGATAGACCGTTTCCGGCGGGAGATCATCGAGCGCACCGGAGACCGGCGGCAGGCCGAGTCCATCACCGATCAAGACCTGCTTCGCGAGGTCATGAACACCGTGGGCAAGGAGAGCCGACTGGGCGAGTCCATCCGCTGCGTGGTATCGGTGGCAATGTTGACCGAGGGTTGGGATGCCAACACGGTGACTCACGTCCTGGGCGTGCGCGCCTTCGGCACCCAGCTTCTGTGCGAGCAGGTCATCGGACGAGCTCTCCGCCGTCAGTCCTATGACCTGAACGAGGAGGGCCTGTTCAACGTCGAGTATGCAGACGTTCTGGGCATCCCCTTCGATTTCACGGCCAAGCCGGTGGTCGCTCCCCCGCAGGCGCCACGGGAGACTGTCCAAGTGAAGGCCGTTCGCCCCGAGCGCGATCACCTGGAGATCCTCTTCCCCAGGGTGATGGGTTACCGCGTCGAGCTGCCGGAGGAGCGGTTGACCGCCCAGTTCAACGAGGACTCAGTACTGGAGCTGAGTCCGGACTTGGTGGGCCCTTCGATCACGCGAAACGCAGGCATCATCGGCGAGGGAGTGGATCTCGACCTCAAGCACCTCCAGGACATGCGGCGGTCCACCCTCATCTTCCACATCACCAAGCGCCTCCTCTATACCAAGTGGCGTGACCCGGACGAGGAGCCCAAGCTGTACCTGTTCGGTGAACTCAAGCGCATCACCAAACAGTGGCTCGACGAATACCTTGTATGCACCGGCGGGACCTACCCTGCACAGCTGATGTACCAGGAGTTGGCGGACATGGCTTGTGAGCGCATCACCGCCGGCATTACCCGCTCTCTGGTGGGTGAATGCCCCATCAAGGCAATGCTCGACCCCTACAACCCGACCGGATCAACCAGCCATGTGAACTTCACCACGTCGAGGAAGGACCGATGGGAGACAGATGCTCGACGCTGTCACGTCAATTGGGTCATTCTCGACAGTGACTGGGAGGCCGAGTTCTGCAGGGTGGCGGAGGCAAATCCGCGGGTGAAGGCCTACGTGAAGAACCACAACCTGGGATTGGAGGTGCCGTATCAATACGGGTCAGAGACGCGCACCTATCTCCCGGACTTCGTGGTTCTGGTTAACGATGGACAGGATGACCCGCTTCATCTCGTCGTCGAGATCAAGGGCTACCGGCGGGAAGACGCCAAAGAGAAGAAGTCGACGATGGAAACCTACTGGGTGCCTGGGGTGAACAACCTTGGGCGGTACGGGCGTTGGGCCTTCGCCGAGCTCACCGAGGTCTACAAGATAGAAGCCGATTTCGAAGCCCGGGTGGCATCCGAGTTCGATTCGATGATCGACTCCACAGTGGCCCGGTTGGCCAGATAGGGGAGGACATGGCGAACGGAAAACCAATCAAGGCAGCCGGTAAGACAGTCGAGACCTTCACTCACGACGAGGCTTCGCGGAAGAACATCCCCTCGGCCGAGTACCAGTCGCTACTGCCGAAGGAGCAGGAGAGCCCCTTCCGTGTCGCCTACGAACGGCGCAA
>CAZQDY010000114.1:0-3970 GCA_964592075.1 uncultured Gaiellales bacterium | reverse complement strand
CCTCCTCTAAGGGACTTTCACCCTCAAGCTGTCGCCCATGCCAGGCGTACAAGAAGAAGGGCCGCACGTGGCGGCCCTTGTAGATCATCTCAATGCCTCAGACTACTTGACGGCGTTCTTGAGGGCCAGACCCGCACTGAACTTCGGGATCTTGCCCGCAGGGATCTTGATCTTGGCTTTGGTCTGCGGGTTGATCCCCTGACGAGCGTCACGCTTCTGGACATAAAACTTACCGAAACCTGTGAACTGTACTTCTTCCCCCTTCTTGAGTGACTCCGTAACCACTTCCACGAAAGCGTCTACGACGGCGGCCGCGTCTTTCTTGGTGAGACCACTCTTTGCCGCAAGTTTGTCCACAAAATCGGCTTTGGTCACAGTTACCTCCCTTTGTCTGCGGGGTACTCGCCTACCTTAGCAAGCGCATGGGGCCCGCACAAGCGGTTATCCCGCCCTATGCGCGAAAAAACGGCGCTCTCTCAAGGTGCGGGAACGATACCAAGCTCGCTTGACGTGAACAGGGCCCGGAGGGTCAGCCCCGACCCTCTCGCCGCCTCGGCTCCGCCCTCCTCGCGATCGACCACGCAGAAGAGGTCATCCACTACCACTCCCGCCTCACGGAGCGCTTCAGCCGCCTGGATGGCCGCGCCTGCCGAGGTTACGATATCCTCCACCAGGGCGACCTTTTCCCCCGCCTCGAACCTCCCCTCGATACGCTTGGTCGTTCCGTACTCCTTGGCGGCCTTCCGGACCAGGAGCAGGGGCAGGCCCAGCTCGAGTGACAGACCGGTCCCCAAGACCACTCCGCCCAGTTCCGGCGCCGCCAACCGCTGATACGCGGCGCCCGTGGCGAGCTCATTGCGGATCATCATGGCCATCTCACCCACGATGCCCCGCAGCACCTGGGGATCGGTCTCGAACAGGTACTTGTCGAGGTAGTACCTGCTCCGCTTCCCTGAGCGGAGCACGAAATCGCCCTCCAGATAGGCGGCTGTGAGAAGCGCTCTGCCTACTGCCTCTTTCTCCACGTTACCTCCATGTCTGCGCCGGTCGAAGCGCTCGGCCGTGACGCGGCCCTCTACGAATCCGATCCCGACACCGCGATCTCCCTGACGGCGATGGATGGGGCATGCACGCTGCCGTGCAAGGGGATCCACCGGGCATCCCCTGCTAGGTCGCACACTCCACCAAGCAACTGCAGGAAGTCACAGGCGATGGTCACCTCCCGCACCGGAGCGCCCAGACCACCACCTTGGATCAGGCGGCCCGTGACGCCCACGGATATCTCCCCGCTGATAGGGTTAACGCCCGAGTGCAGCCCGGCCGCGTCCTGCACGTACAGACCCTCACCCACCCTCGCCACAAGATCGGCCGGCGCTCCCTCCCCCTGCCGCACGACCAGGTTCGTGGCGCCCACTCCCGGCAGTGAGCGGTAGGAGCCCCGTGTCCCGTTGCCGGTGGATAGAGTGCCGTCTCCCGCCTTGGCGGCCGTGTAGCTGTTATGTAGATACGAGAGGAGCACCCCTGCCTCCACGAGCGGGGTGGTCCGTTGAGGAACGCCTTCCCCATCGAACGGACTCGTAGCCATGCCTCCCGCAGCCAGCCCGTCGTCGACCAGAGTGAGAAGGGTGGAACCCACCCTCTGACCGAGCCGGCCGGCGAAGACCGAGCGGCCCTTCTGCACGAAATCCGCGCTGAGGGCCTGCACGACGCTCGTCAGGAGCGCAGCCGCGATCTCCCTGTCGAAGACCACCGTGTAGCTACCGGTTCGGCAGGGACGGGCCCCGAGCAGCGCTCGGGCCCTCTCTGCCGCCTCGCGTCCCGCGACCTCCGGGTCTAGATCGCCCGGGTCGCGCGCCGCGCAAAAGCCCAAGCCGGATTGCTTCTCACCGTCACGCGCCGCGAGCGCCACGACATAGCCCACACAGAACGACGACTCCGCCTCCGCCTCCACGCCGGTGGTCGACGCCACAGCCACGCGGGCCTCCTCGTCGGAGTAGGCGCTGGTCTCCACCGACTCGATGTCTGGAAACGCGAGGGCGGCCGCCTCGGCCTCCAAGGCCAGGCGGATCTTCTCGTCCAGACTCATGCTCGCCACGCCCGGCCGCCACAGGCCGGGCGGCACCGGGTAGCGCTCCGACGAAGGCTCCGGCAGGCGCATGAAGGGATCGGCATCGGCAGCCTCCAGGTTCGCGACGGCCTCGGCCAGGGTGCGGTCGACGCCGACGGCCGACAGATCGGCCGAGAAGGCATAACCGACCCGCCCGCCTCGCACCGCCCTCACCCCCAGTCCGCTGGGTTCGGCCACACTCGCCGCTTCGACCTCACCCTGGAAGGTCTTCACCTCCACCGTGCGCCCGCGCTGCACGTAGACCTCCAGATCGGCCTCCAGGTGGCAGCCCCGGTCCAGCGCCCACCGCGCGATCTGCAGGGGCGAGCGAGGGACGCCTGTCGGTCGGTGGCGTTTGTCCTCGGGGCTCCGTTCGACGCTCATGACAGGCTCGTCCCTCCCACCGTCAGTTCCCGGATGCGCAGAGTGGGCTGGCCGGTACCGACCGGCACGCCCTGCCCTTCCTTGCCGCACGTCCCGGCCTCCACTTCAAGGTCGTCGGCGATGGCGTCGATGCCTTTCAGCACCTCAAGACCGTTGCCGATCAATGTGGCTCCTCTCACCGGGGTGGTCACCTCCCCACCCTCGATCAGATAGCCTTCGGACACCGCGAAGACGAAGTCACCCGTGGCGGGGTTGACCTCCCCGCCCGCCAGAGACTTCGCGTACAGACCCCGTGGCGTATCCGCGATCAGTCCGGCGCTGGTGTGCGGACCGGGCCCGAAGTAGGTGTTGGTCATCCGCGGATAGGGCACGTAGCGGTAGTCCTGACGCCGCCCGTTGCCGGTCAGCGGCAGATCCAGCTGAGACGCCCGCAGCCGGTCGCTGAGGAAGCTCGTGAGAACCCCGGCCTCGATGAGTGTGGTGCGCCGGCAAGGCGTGCCCTCGTCATCGCACCCGCAACTCCCCCACAGACCCCCTCCGATGCCGTCGTCGTATGCGAAGACATGCTCCCCAGCCACCCGCTGGCCGATCCTTCCCTCCCACACACTGCTCTTCTTGAGAATGAAGTCGGCCTCCAGTCCGTGGCCGCACGCTTCGTGGAACAACACGCCTCCGAAACCCTTGGCCAAGATCACCGGCATACGGCCGGCGGGAGCAGGTCTCGAGTCGAGCATGGTGACGGCAGTCCTCGCCGCACCCCGGGCAAGCTCCGCCACCGCCTTCTCGGGCAGCAACTCGAACCCCCCGTGATGGGCGAGCGTGTCCCTGCCGGTCTGGATGAGCCCATCCCTCTCGGCCATGACCGTGACCGACATCATCACCCGGGTCCTGTCATCGGCGGCCAGCCGGCCGTGCGACCCTGCGACCCAGATCCTCTGCCGGCTTTCGCCGTAGGCGACCACCACCTGCCGTACCTCACCCGAGACGCCGCGGGCAGTCTCGTCGGCCAGATGCAACAGGCCGGCTTTCGCCGACACGCCCACCTCGGCAGGATCCACCCGGACTGTCTGCTTCTCTCCCGCTCGCTGCAGGGTCACCGGGGTGACCACTTCACCCTGAGGGCCGTCGGAGCGGCTGAGATCCTCGGCCAGACCCAGGAGAGCCTTCTCCTCGACACTGTCCACGTAGCCGAAGACGGTGGAGAGGCCCCGGATCACCCGGACAGACCCGCCCAGGTCGCTCCCCGACACGGCGTTCTCTATCCTGCCGTCCTCCAGGCGCAGAGACAATGAATGGCGTTCCTCCACGAACAGTTCTGCAGCATCCCCGCCGCCGCGCAGGGCGCGCTCTATCACCCGTCCGGCCGGCTCCGGGGCGAGCCCGGCGTACTCGTCGCGACTGTCGCCCACCGTCATGTCAGCCCGATGTCACCCAGGTTGATGTCGGCTTCCGCCGTGTCAAGAGCGGCGAACTTCTTCA
>CAZQDY010000113.1:0-3980 GCA_964592075.1 uncultured Gaiellales bacterium | reverse complement strand
GCGCGTCGGCCCCCGACATCGTCATGTCGACCACGTTCGTCATCGACCCAAGCGTGGCGTTCTCCGCGGACGAGATGAACGATGAGACCCCGTTTGTCTACACGCGATGGGGCAACCCCACCATCCGCCAGCTCGAGCAGAAGCTCGCGGCACTCGAAGGCGGCGAAGAAGCCGTGGCCTTCGGCAGCGGAGTCGCCGCCATCGCCGCTCTGTTCCTGAACACGCTCAAGGCGGGCGATCATCTGGTGATGAGCGATGTGACCTACGCGGCCGCATCTGAGTTCGCCAACCAGAAGCTGCCCGGCCTGGGCGTGGAGGTCACCCGAGTGGACACCTCGGAGCCGGAGAACGTTCGCGCTGCTCTCCGGCCCAACACACGCCTCGTCTACCTGGAGACCCCGGTGAACCCCTTGTTGCGGCTCACCGACGTGGAGGCAGTCGCCAAGATCGCGCATGAAGCCGGCGTCGCCGTCTCGGTCGACTCCACTTTCGCCACGCCCGTCGGCCTGCGGCCGCTCGAGCTCGGCGCGGACTACGTGATCCAGTCGCTGACCAAGTACATCTGCGGGCACGGCGATGCAATAGGCGGCGCGCTGATCGGCCGGGCTGAAGCCATGAAGAAGCTTCGCACCATGGCCATCCACATGGGCGGCATCATGAGCCCCTTCAACGCGTGGCTCATCCTGCGTGGAATGGCGACCCTCCCCATCAGGATGGTCGCCCACGAGGAGAACGCCTTCGCCGTCGCGCGTTTCCTGGAACAGCATCCCAAGGTGACCCGGGTGATGTATCCGGGGCTGTCTTCGCATCCTCAGCACGAACTGGCCAAGCGTCAGATGGACAACTTCTCCGGCATGCTGACCTTCCAGGTCGAGGACGGCCCCAGAGCCGCCCAATTGCTGTCCGACAGACTGGAAATCATCCACTACGCCGTCTCTCTCGGGCACAACCGGACCCTCACCTGCTATCTGGTCACGGACGATCTGCTGCGCTCGTCGTTCCGTCTGACCCCCGAGCAGGAGAAGTCATACCGGGCCTTCGCCGGCAAGGGCGTTTTCCGCTTCTCCGTGGGGCTGGAGGACCCGGCCGACCTGGTCGCCGACCTGGAGAACGCTCTGGCGCCTCTCTGAGCGAGGGCCGCTCCGGTCGAGGCGCCGCGGACGGCGACTCCCGGCGAGACGGACAGTCCTGCCAAGGCCTACTTCAGCCTTAGGTTGTAGAGCATCTGAGCGACCTCGCCCCGGGTCGCGGAAGTGAGAACGCTCCAGCCGGCTCCCATCCCGGTCAAGCCCTCGAGCAACCCGTTATGCTCGGCGATGCGGAGGTTCTCCCCATGCGGCTCAGGTACGTCGGCGAACAAGGACGGTGCCCCCGCGGGTGGGTCCAGGAGGACGCCGGGCATCATCTCCGTCGCGCCCCGCACGATCATGCTGACCACCTGGTCACGGCGGATGGCGTCCCAAGGCGCGAACAGCGTCTGGGCGGTGTCAACACCGTAGGTTATGCCACGGTCGAAGGCCGCCTGCACGAACCTGTGCGGATAGCCGGCGGCATCCGGAGCGCCGAGGTCGGTGAACCGGGTGACCGTCGTGCTATGGTGCGCCACACCCAGCGTGCCCACGATCATCTTGGCGAACTGAGCCCGGGCCATGGTGGCGTCCGGCCGGAAGGTACCGTCGCCGAAGCCGTTCACGATGCCGGCGGCCGCCAGACTCTCTATGGCCGTGCCGTAGGGAGACGACGCCGTGTCGGTGAACACGGCCGCGCCTGGATCCGGCTCGGGAACGGTCGCGCTAAGGATCACGCCTTCGTCCCCCACGACCCACACCTTCCCGCCGGCGGCAGCCACAGCCCGAAGGGTGGCGGGCACGTCGGAGGATTGGGCCGCCCAGGAGCTTCCACCCTGCGTGGTCTCGAGAAGCAGACCGTCTTCTCCCACGATCCAACCTACACTGGGTCCTGCGAAGCGCACGCTGAGGAGGGTCTCATCGACTCCTGTCTGCCGGCTCCACCAAGTCGCCCCGCCGTCCACGGTGGCAAGGGCGGCTCCGGAGTCGCCCACCGCCCAGCCGTGCTCCCGATCGACGAACCAGACGCCGTGGAGCGGCTCGGCGCCCGCAGGAAGGCCTTTGGTCTGGCGGCTCCACGTAGCTCCCCCATCGCGCGTCACCAGCATCAAGAGACTCTGGTCAGAGGTCCCAGCCGTCCCTACCGCCCAGCCATACTCACTGTCGATCATACACACTGAATCGAGGGAGCAGTCCGGCAGGTCAGGCAGCTCAGCCTCCTTCCACTCCACTCCGTCGACCGTGTGGGCGATCCTGGGGTAGCTGACCCCCGCGAAACCCACCCAACTCCCGGCCGCGCACCCGCGGGTGGCGTCGGCCATGCTCAGGGAGGAGTAGCTCCAGTTGTTGTCAGCGTATCCGGTGGAGCCTTTGGCCTGCAGCACCCACCGGGCGCCGCCGTCGGCGGTCGCAACGATGCTGCCGTCGCTGAGAGTGGCCCAGCCTTTGGACGCGTCGATGAAATCAAGCGCCGTCACGGTCAGGAAGTTCCACCCGTACTGGAGTTCCCCCGCCTCGTGACTGGTCGCGGCCTCCCAACTCCCACCGGCGGTGCTGGTGCGGCTGATGATCCCGGAGTCCTCGAAGCCCACCATGCCCGGCGGGATGAAGGTGATGCCGCCCACCCAGCCATTGGATGCATCGATGAAGTCCACGGCATGATGATTGATGTTGCTGCTGTTCTCGATCGGGGTCCAACTGCTCGCCATCGCCGCCTGCAATGGCATCACCAGGAACACGGCCAGCCCGATGAGCGCCAAGCTCACGAGTCGTGACTTCCTCATCCGGATCACCCCCTAGATAGCGACAGATGTGAGGTAGTGTCCCCTCGGACGGGGATGGAGAAACCGGCGGTTCCCGGCCTGCGGCCGCTGTGGCGTGGCGCCTTCGGCACAGCCGGCGCGGCCGGCCGATACGCCACGACCGGCTACTCGCCGTCTTCGGGCGCGGCGCCGCCGGGGAAACCTCCACCACCGCGGCCGCCGTGAGCGCCCCCCGGCGCGAAGTCGCCCATCATCGCTCCCATGCCGCCAAACGAACCGTAGGTGGTCACGATGCCCGACACCGTCAACGCCGCATATTCGGTCCCGGGCGTGTATGCGCCGCCCGAGTAGACGCTATCGGTCGCGGTGCCCGTGCAGGTGCCTCCCACGTACACGGTATACGTCGCGCCCTCTCGAATCTCCGCCGAGCACAGAAGCATCGACTTGAACTCCTTGGTCGGTGCGATGGTCGCCATGCCGTTGCCATCCTGATCCGCGATGTGCACCAGCGTACCCGCCGCCTGCACGCTATCGAACCCGACCATGATGGACCGCAGCGTGGACGATTCGCTCGGGGCCTGGGCCATGCCGGAGCTGCCCACCGCGAGCACGTAGCCACCTGAGATCGTGAACTCGCCCAGATAGTCCAAGGCGCCGTTGCCGTCGCTGACAGGGCCGTTGATGATGAGTGAGCCGCCGGTCATGAAGATACGGCCGTTGCAGTCGACACCGTCTCCCCTGGCATCGATCGTCACGTATCCATCGTCGATGCGCAGCTTGTTGTTCTCGTTGACGGTGAAGGCGGCCGGACCCCGCCGTCCGCTCACCGACGAGTCGTCCGCGCCTCCGGCCACGTTGATGCCGTCGTCGCTGGAATTCACGCTCACGATCCCATCCTTGATGGTGATGATCGCGCTCTCGATACCCTCGTTCGAATCGGCGACCGTCAACCCGCCTCCGTCGATTTCAAGAGCGTTATCGGCGTGCACGCCGTCGTCGCCCGAGGACAGAGTGAGGTCGCCGCCCTCGATGCAGATCGTGTTGTCAGAGTGGATGGAGTCATCGGAGGAATCGACGACCAGGGTGCCCCCGGTGACAAAGACCGCGCCGGTCGCCTTCAACCCCTTGGCCGTTGTTCCGGAGCCACCGG
>CAZQDY010000112.1:0-4026 GCA_964592075.1 uncultured Gaiellales bacterium | reverse complement strand
CCCCTATCCTACACTCTTTCCCTACACGACGCTCTTCCGATCTACCGGATGCCAGATGGGCCGGCCGCCGCTCTCCACCGTACGCGAGACGTAAAGGTCGCCTGTTCCGATGATGGCGTCCCGGTGGGGCGACAAGGTGTACCTCCCGGCAGGCGTGTCGAGGGCCAAGGCCGACATGGCGTTCTGCAGAATAGCGGGCGTGGTGTCGCCGCCGGTGGCTTTCACGGCCTCCAGATAGATGTTCATGGCGAGCCAGCCGCCGAAGGCGGCCATGGTGGGTCTGTCTCCTCCCCACTGGGCCGTGTAGTCCTCCACGAACCTCGTGTTCAAGGCGTTGCTCAGCGAGGGCATGTAGTGACAGGTCGCGGTGATGCCCAGCGCGGCGTCACCCAGTGCGGCCAGTTCCGATTCGGGAAGGCTGTCGGCCGTCAGCAGGACGAGCGGCGAGGCCAGTCCCTGGTCACGGTATTGTCTGACGAAGGTGGCGGCCTCGGCCCCCGGCACCTGCCAGACGGTGGCGTCCGCGGGCTTCATCTCAGTGAGGAAAGCGGAGAAGTCGGTGGTTCCGAGTGGCACCTTCTGCTCGCTCAGTATCTTGCCCTGGCCTTCCACCACGAACGCCGTCTGGAACGCCGTCATCATCTCGTGAGAGGCCTTGTCGTCGGAGACGATGAGGTTGGCGGTCTCGTAGCCGAGAGTGTCCACGGCATACCTGCCCATGTAGTAGCCCTGGGCCGAGTGGACCCCCGCCGGGATGACCGCCACGCCGTTCCCCACCGCCAGGTTCGCTGTGGGCATGCTGAAGACGGAGATACACGGTCTGGCCGTGTCCTTGCCGAGGTAGTTGGCGACGTAGTCCGCGACCGCAGCGTAGGGCGCGGGCTGCAGCGGCCCCACCAGGGCCTCTACGTTGTCCTCCGTCACTAGGTCCCTCGAGCTGTCGACGGCGGTGAGGAGGTCGGACGCGTTGTCCTTGAGAAAGACCTCGACCTTCGTGCCCAGAGCCGTGTAACCGGCCTGACCGAGGGCGGTCTCGAGGCCATGCTCGGCCATAGTGGCTTCGGCCTTCATCGCTCCGCTGAAGCCCAGGTTGACGCCTATGCGGAAGGGCTTCGTCCGCTCGGTGGTGGTGGAGCTCGCCACCGTGGACTCGGTGGCGCCGCCACCGCCGGTACAGGCGGTCACGAGGGCGGCCGTCGCCGAGAGGACGAGGATCAGAAGGACGATGAGTCGTTTCACAGGCGTCACCCTAGCACCGGCGGAGGGTGACCGACAATGGCCGGCCCCGACAGGGTAAGATGTACCCGCAGACTCCGGGCCGCCGTTCGGGGCCTGCAGTGTGGAGCGGCGTTCGGTCTGGTGGCCGGCCCGGTCTTCAAAACCGGTGTTGGGCGGTAGCCCCGTCCAGGGTGGGTTCGATTCCCATGCCGCTCCGTGAGGAGACCGCTCCGCTCCGGGCGGAGACCGCTCCGTTGGGAGACCAACCCGTCTCCGCCGGAGACCGCTCCGCCTGGCCTGGGAACAGGTCGCGGGTCGCCACGGGGTTCATGACCCTAAGCGATCCACTCGCTCATCTCCCCTTTGGACCTCTGCCAGGGGTGACCGTAGAATCGGTGGCCGACGTCACAGTACCGGCAAAAGGGCTTGGGTCTGCTCAGGGACTCCAAGACCTCCTTCTTGCCCCGGGTCTTGTGGCACAAAACGCCTCCGTGCGATCGCGGCAAAATGATCGCGGCCTTTGCAGCGGAGATTGCAGTAGTCCAGGATCTTCAGCACGACATACGAGAGGCGTGGCTGGGGCGCCATTCTCAGTGAGTGATTCAGTACCGTGATCCTCTCCTTGACCGCATAGGCGGGGCCAGCCTTACTATGCCCCGGATGCGCCTCCTAGCGGGCGCGGGCAGGATGTATCTCAGGAGTCCGAGAGTCCTGTACGGAGCCATGTGGCCATCCTACAATGCGTCGCCTTCGTCGGTGGGAAAGACCTGATAGGTCCCGTTGTGCGCCATAGCGTGCAGCGGATAGTCGAACACGGCTGAGAGCTTCTCTGAGGTGAGCATCTCCTGTTTGCTCCCGTCGGCGAAGATCGCACCCTTCTTGAGGAGAACCACCCGCTGGATCTCGCTGGGTATCTCGTGGATGTGATGGGTGACCAGGAGCACGGTGGTCCCACTCCGCATCAGCTTGCTGAGAAGCTCCCGATAGCGGAAGGAAGCTCTCAGATCGAGTCCGGAGGTCGGTTCGTCGAAGAGCAGCGCTTGAGGATCATTCACCAAAGCCCGTCCCAGCAGCAGCCTGCGCTGCTCCCCGGTCGAAAGGGTACCGAAGGGTCGCTCCTGCAAGGCGCCCACTCCGAGCATGTCCATGGTCTCCTGGGCCTTCTGGTACTGCACGTCGCTGAAGACCTGATGTTGCCAGGTGTCCATACTGGAGTGGAAGCCGGAGAGCACCACGTTGACGGCGAGCACGCCGGCCAGATACTCATGTTGCAGGTCGTGGGAGACTATCCCCAGGTGGGAGCGGAGCTCCCAGACGTTCCAGCGCTCCTTCCCGAAGACCGTGATGTGGCTGCTGGGGGAGAACACGGGGCGCAGCTCCCCGGAGATCAGCTTGAGCAGCGTGGTCTTGCCCGCTCCGTTGGGACCGATGACCGCGGTGCTGCAGCCCTCCTCGATCTTGAGAGTGAAGCCATCAAAGACACGGGTGCTGCCGCGGAAAGCGCTGACGTCGTGTATGTCGAGGAGTGTGCTCATTCAGTCCTTCTTGACCCAGTAGACGAAGTCCGCCATGAGGGAGCGCTCTTCCCAGCCGCACTGTACCAGGAGACCGGCACTGGGAGGCTGCTGAAGAACGAAGCCTCGGCCGTGAAGACGCACTAGGCGGCGCCATACGTCGTCCTTAGTCGCGCACAGCGTACCGCAGTCGCGGCCTATTCGCGCTCCTTGCGTCCTTGTCTGGCGCGTGCCCATCGCGTTTGCGCGGCGAAACGTCCTTGTTCAGCAGCCTGCCAAGGTGCCTTCGTGCTGCGGAGGCCCCATAATACGAGCAGGCCGAGAGCGATGACCACCAGGACCATGCCGGCGATCTCCGGCCGACTCAGCTGCTCGTCGAGTTGCAGCCAGGAAGCGAGCACTCCGACCACGGGCGTCCCGATGGTGCCGATGCCGGCCATGTTGGCCGGCATCGCGTTCAGTGTGTACAGCCACAGCAAGGAGCCCAAAGCCGTGGAGATCACGACGCAGTAGGCGAACGACCAGATGAAGTCGCCGTTCCACTGGATGCCGTCGCCGGGGCTGACCGCCGCGACCACCATGAGGGGAATGGATCCGAGAAAGGTCTGCCAGGCGGTGAGTGACAGCAGATCGACCTTGTGCCTCCGTCTCAGCACCTTCGCGACGACGGCCCCCGCGGCGAAACTGACTGCCGCTCCCATGGCCAGCAGACTGCTGAGGACGCCGTGCAGCCTCCACGGCTCGATTATCAGCACCAGGCCCACCAGGGCGAGGCCCACGGAGAGCCACTGTTCTCCTCTCAGCCTCTCGCCCAAGAACCACCACGCCAGGATGAGCAGCCAGAACTGCCACGAGTTGGCCAGCATCGCGGTATGCCCGGCGCCGCCGGTCGCGAGGGCGGCCGAGATCAGCCCCACGAAGCCGCCCACCTGGAGCACGCCCACGGCCGCTGTCAACCAGAACGCCCTAGGTCGCAGCGGCCGGCCGAAGACCGGCAGGAGCATAAGCAGGAGCACGCCCGCGGGAAGAGTCCGTGCCGCCGCGAAGACGAAGGCGTTGCTGTTGACCACCCCGAGCTTGCCGGGGATCCACGAGTATCCCCAGATGAGGGCGAGCGCAGCGAGCGTGAGAACAGGGACATAGCGAGATGACCGCACCGCGCCTCCATAGCACGAGTTTCCGGTCGAGGTGTCTCAAGTCGCCATTCTATCTCTCCGGCTGCTGCGACCCTCGGCGGACGCGGCAGGCGCCTCGGAGCGGCAGGCGCCTCGGAGCGGCAGGCGCCTCGTGATAT
>CAZQDY010000111.1:0-4111 GCA_964592075.1 uncultured Gaiellales bacterium | reverse complement strand
AGGTTCCGAGCCCGTATTGCGGCTTCCAGGGGCCGTTGACAAAGGTCGCCTTGCCCGCCTTGTTCAGCTCCACGGCGTTCACCCATTCACCATCGCCGTCCAAAGCCGCGATGGCGAGAGTTTGAGAGGCATCGGGCCGAGGATCGTAGGTCATCTCCAGTGCGTAGACGTCGGTCTCGTCGGCGCCGAAATCGGACATACCCCGCAGTGTGAGTATCTGGCTGGCAAGGGCCTCGGGGTCAGGCTGCCCACGGCTCAGGAAGCCGCCATCCGGAACGGTGAGATGCGCATATCCCCAGACCCAGCGATAGTCGAGCACTTGTGTCCAACTCGTTTCGACGGTCTTCACGAATGGACGTTTGAAAGCATCCGCGTCGGTGCAGCCGTTGACACCGCCCAGGATCCTTGCCGTGGTGCCCTCGAAGCTGTCCTCGACCACCTCGTAGGACCGGCCTTGAGCCACCACGAATCCCTCGCCGGTCAGGTCATAGCCCCAGGTCTCTCTCCACGAAGTCGAATTGGGGAGTGACCTGGGTCCCCTCACCGCGGGGCCACTTGGCGTCGGACTGGAATCCGCCGGTCGCATCCGCGTAGTAGGTCACAGACACACACGGACCGTCGACCGTGACGATGTAGAAGCCGATGTCGTTCAGCTCCTGCGCCATCGGCGTATGACGGTACTTCTGACCGAAGAAGTTGGCGCTGCCGGGATCCTTGGGAGCAAGCACCTTGGAGGCAGCCGGTGCGCAGATGATGTCCTGCACCGTCCACCTGCCATCCGGGCTGGTGACCAACGAACGGTTGTGGAAGTGCTCGTGGCCGCTGAAGTAGTAGCGCACGTCATTGCCGGCGAGGCTGGCGAAGAACGCGTTCTGCGCCGGCAGATCAGTGTTGGCCAGACCGAAGAGACAGTCGTAGTGGTACTCACCGATCAGGTTGTGATGGCTGAAGGCGAAGGCCTGAGCGGTGCCGCGGGTCTCCCGGTCCAGCCGCTCGCTGATCCAGCTCTGCTGTTCGCTCATGCTGTAGCCGAACCAGTAGTAGGGCGCCTCGGGGTATTCCACCTTCTGGCTGGGCACGGCCCAGTCATCGATGACGACGATCCGAGCGTCGTTCCCTTCCGGGCCGAAGTCGAAGGAATAGCTGAGGCCGTTCAGGTCTTCATGGATGGTGGGGCTGCTGAAATTGGAGGCTCCAAAGGTGTTGCTGGTCCCCCGGGTCTGCGGGAAGTTGGCGGCCATCGCGGGGACACAGTATGACTCAGCGAAGACATCGTGGTTGCCCCGGGCGGGAAAGAACCCTATGCCCGCGTCGTAGAGTTCCTGAGCGCCCTGAGCCAAAGCCGAGATATCACCATTTACGTTGGTCATATCCCCCAGGTGCATGACGAACTCGACCCCTTCGGCGATGAACACCTTGTTCATCTGCTTCATGATCGAGAGGGAGCAGGCGCCGGGATTCTCCTCGGCCGGGTCCGTGGGACAGGACCAGTGGGTGTCGCTCATTACGCCGAAGGACCACGGCTCAGTATCGGCTCCGGCCGCCGCGGCGGAGAACGGCCCTACTAGGCCGACAAGAAGAACAAGGACGGCAGCCAGAACGAGAGCGGCGGTGCAGAAGACCGCCGCTCTCCTGGTGGCCGGCTTTCGCAACAGTTCCATCGACAATCCCTCCCCATTTCGAGAAGACGGGCTATTGCTCGATGACATGCTGCTTTGTTTCGGATACTCGCCCTCTTCGCCCTACCGAAAGGCCCCCTCCTTCCAGAACACCCCATTTCGGCACAGATCCCGCCACGCCGCGGCAAGACATGACCGGTCAGACAGATCCGGCGCCGCGCCTACAACAGGCCGGCCTCGGAAGGGCAGACCGCGACAGCCCGACATGCCGCGGAAGAGCAGATCACAACACGACCGCCCCATGTGTTGCGACATGCAAGATGATGAATAGAGTCCGCGAGAAGTTCAAGAGCTGTGTGAGCCGCCGCAGGCTCTACCCCCGCGGCGCCCAGAGTACCATGCGCGGCTTGGTCATCTCCTTAGCCAGGTCCTCGAGCTTGCCGTACCTCATACAAGCGGCCATGCAATGCTGGACGCAGGCCGGCTGCAGCCCCTTGCGGGTGCGGGCCGCGCAGAGCACGCACAGCTCCGTGGGGAACGGGATGTAGGTGAGGTACGACTTGTCGTTGGACAGGTTCTGCACTATCTCCTGCACGCGGATGCCGCCCATGCCGGCCGGCCAGTGGTGTTCCTGCTGGCAGGCCACCTGGCACGCATAGCAGCCCGTACAGTACTCGTAGTCGATGAGCAGACCGTTCTCAGGAGCCTTGACTCTGCGCTTGGCAGCCATATCAGGCCTCCTTCCCCGGGTCGCCTGTCGAGGCTCCACGGCCTGCCGCAGGCGCATGGCCCGGCGCCGGGCCGTGGGCGGTGCCCGCGGCGCTCACGGCTCCGCCGATCACACCGCCCTCAGGCAGTGCGTACGCGCCGGGCGGGGCGGTATGGGCGCGGTAGACCTTGCAGAGCGTGCACTTGGCGTGCGTCCCCAGACCGTCCTTGCCCTGATAGCCCATGGGGAGCAACTGGTTGGTGCTCGAATCCCAGACACCGCGCAGCGAGGGCTCAGCACCCTCCTGTTCCGGGTACCACCAGCCGTGGGTGGCGGAGGCCAGCCAGCGCGGCACGATAGGGGTGAGCTTGGCCTTCAGCCGGGCCTTGCCGAACATGTTCTCTATCCACACCCACTCGCCGTTGCCGATGCCGAGAGCCGCCCCGGTCTCGGGATGCAGCTCCACCACCGGGTCGGGGTCGGCCTCCCGCAGCCAGGGGATGTTGCGGTGCTCGGAGTTGAAGTACACGGGTGAGCGTCTGCCCGTAGTGAGGATCAGCGGGTACTGCTCGAACAGCTCCGGACTGGAGACCGGGCTGAACGGCGGCTCCTCGTGGTGAGGCAGCGGCTCGAAGCCCCAGCGCTCGCGTAGCACCGAATAGAGCTCCATCTTGCCGGAGGGGGTCTTGAAACCCGGCTTGCCATCGGGGCGCAGCAGGCCCCGCTCGTGGCGATGATAGGGCGCGCTCGGGTCGCCGTCGGGCGGGAGCTCCCAGCCCTTCTCGGCCAATTCGTCGAAAGTCATGCCCGAAGGACTCACGATCTCATCCAGCAGTTCGTGGAGGTCTTTCCATTTGAGGTCGGGGTTGAAGCGCCGCGCCAGCTCGAAGTTGATCTCGTTGTCGGGCCTGCACCCCTCCACCTCCATGGCCTTCACGATGCTCTCGAGCGGCGTCCACCAGCTCCGGATGCCGTCCTTCTCCAGGAAGGTGGCCGCCGGCAGCACGATGTCGGCCAGTTCGGCGGTGGGGGTCATGAAGGTGTCGACCACACACACGAAGTCGAGTTTCTTGAGCGCCTTGACCCAGCGCTGCGGATCGTATCCGATGCCGCCCACGAGATTGCAGGCCTGCACCCACATGCCTTTGATTGGATAGGGCTTGCCGGTGAAGATCTGCTCCAGGGTGACGTCGGTCTGCGCGCGCCAGATGAACTCGGAGAGCACGCCGTAGCGGTCGCGCGCGATGCGCGTGGCGTCGACCTCCTGCCCGGGGAGCTGGATGGGCCCCCGACTGCCGGGCAGCGCATAGGCGACGGCCCCGAAAGCGGACCGGGCCACCACATTGCCGCCGGGCACGTCCAGGTTGCCGGTGAGGCACCATAGCGCCGCGATGGCCATGGACGTGGGCGTGATGGCCGGCGTCATGTCGACGGCGACGCCCCACTGTATGGTGGCCGGCCTGCTCTTCGCGTACAGCCGGGCGGCCTCGACGATGTCTTCCGCTCTGAGCCAGGTGATCTGAGCCACCTTGTCCACGGGGTACTCGGCCACCTCGGCGCAGAAAGTCGACCAGACCGTCTTCACCGGCACTGAAGACTCGTCCAGCAGGTGCACCGCGCACTGCTCGGCCGGGACCTCAAGCGCCGGCGTCACCGCGGCGCCCGGCGTGCGGAACTCCTGATTGGCCGAATCCCAGATGACGGGAGCCCCGCTCGCCGTGTCCCAGACCACGAAGTCATCCGGCGACCCTCCTTCCACGAGGTCCGACGCGCGAAGGAGCGT
>CAZQDY010000110.1:0-4112 GCA_964592075.1 uncultured Gaiellales bacterium | reverse complement strand
CAATGTCCAGATTTCAACCGGCCGTATGTGCACAGTATTCAACCGGCGATGACACTTGTCCGCTCTCTGCCCTCGTCCGTCCGCACGACGAAGGTCTCAAGGACGGCTCCCACGCTCTCGCCGGACTGATATTCGACCCGCAGTACGATGCCTCTGACGTCGGCAAACTCGCGTCGCGTACCTTGGTGTTTTGCAGTCGCCGCCTGAGCCAATTGCCCATCCGTGATTGTTGTCATGCAGGCGATGCCTCCTAATGCTTCGGCAAACCGGGTGTCACGATTGTCACTGATCCCAGTAGGCTTATCGGAGAGGCTGGGGAAATGCCTTAGTCTCGGGTGTCGTGTCTGCGCCGCTTCCAAGCAGGTGGGTAAAGTAGCTTGCCTTGCTTCCATGGCCCTTCGGCGGGAGCGGCGCTAGGTGCTGGCTGTCGCGGACAGCGGTATTGGGTCAGCACCCATGCCCCGATGCGGGCCCGGCCAGGCGTTCGCGCGAGTCCTTGGCTGGAGCATGGGAGCAGCCGTTTCGATAGACCATTGATTTGAGCTCATCTTCTCTGACGCTGACAGCCGGACTCTGTTGCGAGCGTTCGCCGCCTGTCATTGCAGCTACTCGCTGTGCTCATATGCGGCGCAACGTACGATTCGGCGTTGATGCTCGTTCCTGCCTGCGCACAGCACAGATTTCCAGGCAGGAAGGCCCTCGCCCTACCGCCCTTGAAGCGCCAGCCGAATATGCCCGGCCTCAGCGTAGAGGCCCTTGGCTGACAGCGTGTCGGCGGCGCTGACCACCAGGTTGCGCAGCCGCTCGATTTCCGCCCGTAGGTAGCCGATCTCCTCTTCGTGTCCCGCCCAGTAACGTGCGAGCGCGAACCCGGGCATACGTCTGCGTAGCTCGTCGTGCCAGAACCGCCCGCCCGGCTCATACCCGCGGCACTTGTACTCCTTCTCCTCGTCCTCGATGTACATAAGGACGGCTTCCGATTCCGCGCTCGCGTAAGCATGGGCCAGTTGCTCGGCCAGCTCAATGGGGAGGTGAAGGTCCCCGTAGCGGTCGACGTAGGCTAGGGGATGGAGATCCTCGAGCCTCTGGGGAAGCCCGGACAGGCGGGCGATCTCCCGCAGCTCGGGTGCGTCCATGTGGACGGTCCCGTCGTCGTCTGCCCCCGCGTCGTCGTACCCCGTCGCGAGCATGATCGTCTCGATGGCGCCGGCCAGGGCCTGATTGGGCTTAGGCCGCCCCTGGTTGAACCGCGCCTCTCGCTCCTCGTCCGTGAGGTATGCCTGGCGCTCTCCCCACGGGACGATGAGTTGCCGGGTCTTCACCCATTCCTCTAGGCCGGCGTGAGGCTCGGAGAGGCGTTTGACCTTCACTTGGCCACGCCTGCCGGCCTTCTCAAGCACCTGCACCTGGATGAGCGGCTCCCCGGGCGAAACCTTCTCTCGCATGCCGTACTTGTGACCGACCTCGATCGCGTAGCTTTGCATGTGCGAACCCTCCCCATACGGGAGCCTATACTGGGGCAATGATGGCAGAGGAGCGCCAGATCTACGACCGCAACACCCTGTACGAGGAGGTGTGGGCCGAGGCCATGCAGGTGGTGGCCAAACGCTACGGTGTCTCAGGCGTCGCTCTTGCCAAGGCCTGTCGACGCATGGGTGTGCCGGTGCCGGGTCGCGGCTACTGGGCCAAGCTGCGGGCGGGTGGAGCCGAAGCGAAGCCGCCGCTACCGCCTCTCGAACCCGGGCAACCCGAGCAGGCGGTCATCCATCGCATGTCTCCACCACCAGCTCCTCCTGAGTGGGCCCAGGAGGTGGACCAGGCGGCTCCCATCGAGACCGATGGGCCCATAGTCGTTCCGCCCACCCTTGAGAACCCGCACAAGCTGGTCGTGCTTGCCTCTCGCTATCTGGCTAAGGCGCACCCGAGCGCGGGTCTTCTCTCCGTCTCTCACAAGTCGTGTCTTGACATCCGGGTGGCTACGGAATCGGTTGATCGGGCTCTTCGCATCTTCGACGCCCTTATCAAGGCTACGGAGGCGATGGGGCTCAAGGTCGAGGTCGTCGTGGTGGAAGAAGCCGAGTCCCCCGACCCTCGCGGTTACCGCTACTCCGAGAGAACGCCGCAACCCCCTGCCCGGGTGACGAGAGTGGTCGTGGATGATGAGCCAATCGAGTTCTGCTTGGCCGAAGAGACCCGTCGAGTCGAAGTGCCCCAGCTCAAGAGTCCGCGGAAGGGAGAGCCTATGTGGGAACCCCGGGTCTACAAGTATCAGCCGACCGGCGAGCTGATGTTGCAGCTCACCAACACCTCGGGACTCGGAGTGCGTTCCAAGTGGCAGGACGGCAAAAGGCAGCGTCTTGAGGACTGCCTGCCGGATTTCATCGGCAACCTCAGCCGAGTCGCTCTTGCCTTCAAGCTCAGACGCCAGGCCGAGGAAGAGCGTGCCCGCGCGGCGCGCGAGGCCGAAATCCGGCGCTGGGAGGAAGACAGGCTCCGAGAAGAGCAGGAGGAGCGCCGACGCCAAGAGGGTCGTCGGGCGGAGTGTCTTGAAGCGGAGGTCAGCCGGTGGCGCCGTGCCCAAGACATTCGAGACTACGTTCAGGCCGCGATCCTTGCTCTTGGAGCAGCTGATCTTGAGGGCATATCTGACGAGGCGCAACGCGAGCACCTGCGATGGGCGATGGCATACGCTGAGAAGCTGGACCCGCTGCGGCCAGCGGGCGATCCGCGTGGCCGGTAGCGTTTCGTCGCGTTGACGCTCTCTCCGGCCCCCGCCTTCCCTATGGGCCGGTCTATAGCACTCGTCAAGCGCTGGAATCGGATGGGGGATCATCGGGCAATGCAAGCCGGGCTGGGTCATGATGCATGCGGAGCCCTCGATTCGTGGCGTTGACTTGCGCTCGGCCAGCGGGGGCTCTCTTCGAGCCTCTACTGCGCGCGGTCGTCAGTGACTCTATGCGCCGGATAGTCGCTCAGTGTGGGGCTGCGAAAATCCTGTCCGGTCTCGCGAGTAGGATACGTAGTGACCGCAAAGTCTCATCATGGGGGTGGCTATGATGTCGGGTGCAAAGAGGCCAGAAGACACGTCTTCGGCTCTCTCGCAGCTGGAGAAAGGCGACGAGCCTCTCTGGAAGCGCCACACGTTCGCGCTGGAGCAGTTAGTGCTGCGCGACGGCGAACTCATGGCGTACGTCGACCAGCGCGTGGAAGGGGACCCGGGGCCCCGGATTGACGCAATAGCTTGGGTGGGCGAGAACATCTTCAGGGTTGTGACTGAAGGCACGATGGTGTGGATTGCCAAGGTTGCGGCGTCCACCGTCACAAGTGTGTTCGAGATTGACGTTCGGTTGGGCTACTTCAGGGACGATATGGGTTTTGGACAGCAGACCGTCCAGCTCACACTTCGTCTGCCCGAAGGACTCCAGCGGGACGAAACTGACACAGGCATCTGGCAGGTCGATCTGAGAACGAGTCTGAGCGAGCGCCGCGCGGTTGAGTGCGTCGCCCCGTTCATCGGCGGCCCGTCGACGACAGGTGACGACTAGAGGCAGCAGCGTGTCGGGACCCTACGTCGGCCACTGGCGCGCTGTGATGCCCTGACACGCGCTCAGGGCATCCTGTCGATAGACGTGCAGGCAGGAATCCGGGTCAAGGCTTACGGTGTTTCGGAATAGCAGCGTGAACGCCGTGGTGCTGAAGGCCCCGAGAAGAACCTGGGCCGAGGCTTGGATCGGGATGAATCACGCGATGGCCAGTACCAGCGCGGCGGCCGCGCTACTCGTCGTTCACGATGAAGAAGTCCGAGTCAACCTCGTATAGGTACAGAGGCTCGCGCTTCACACCGATACTGCGTTCAACCAGATTCTCAGCGATGGCCTCGGCGTCAAGAAGCAGTATGGTGATGGCACCCTTCTTGTAGGATGCATCCTTGGCGGACTTCGTGAAGCGGCTTGTGGTGAGGAAGACCCCGTGGTCGAAGTCCCCTTGAATCGCACCACGAAACTTGTCGATCTCCGGGCGGCCGATTGGCGCGTCCGTCCAGCGCTTGGCTTGGAAAGCAGACTTGATGCTTATGGCCCCTTGGCGAAAATCGCCGAACCCATCTATGCCGC
>CAZQDY010000109.1:0-4191 GCA_964592075.1 uncultured Gaiellales bacterium | reverse complement strand
GGGAGACGCGCGCCGAGCGCTCTCCCGGCCCGCCGCGTTCGGGGTCGCGTCGAGGGCTGGTCGGTTAGGCAGCATTACCAATCTCGGCCTCTCCTGTTATAGTTGAGCAAGCATGGGCTCTCTACCGTGCATACAGGGCGGTCGGGCCGAAAACCGCGTAAAAATGGGGGGGTGATTCAGGAGGTTGGTGCGATATGCGACTCAAGAGCAGCTACTTGAAACTTTGTGTTGTGCTCATGCTGTTAGCGAGCGCCGCGGTGCTGTTTGCAGCCTGCGGAGAGGACGAAACCACCACCACGACCGCGGCGACCGCTCCGGGCGGGTCAACAGACACGACCGGCGGGACTACGGACACCTCAGGGACTGAGACCACCGAGGCGCCTACCGACACGACGCTCGGTGGCAAAGACACCATCGTGTGGGGTGCAGCGCGCTCCATCTCCGGTGGGCAGAGTATCTTCGAAGAGACCGCCATGGGTCCCATCTACAAGATGTACGTGGATGAGATCAACGCCGCGGGCGGCATCCAAGTTGCCGAGTACGGCAAGAAGATGCCGATCGAACTCAAGATCTACGACGATCAGAGCAGCATCGACACGTGCACTCGTCTCTACGAGAAGCTGATCGTGGAGGACAAGGTGGACTTCCTCTTCGGTCCGACGAGCACGGCCTTCCTCTATGCCGCGGCTGAGGTGGCTAAGAGCCACGACTACATCATGATGGCTTCCGAGGGTGGCGCTACCAGCCTTCACGAGCAGGTGAAGGAGAACCCGTACATCTTCGGCGACCTGCAGTTCGCCGACTGGAACCAGGTACCGGTTCTCATCAGCCTCATGCAGGAAGTGGGCGTGAAGTCGGCGGGCATCTTCTACATCGACGACCTGCACGGCATGGAATACAGTAGTGTGGCCGAGGAGGAGCTGGCCAACACCGACATCGAGCTCATGTTCAAGACTTCTATTCCCGCGGACATCAAAGACTGGACCAACCAGATCAAGCAGGCCGAGTCGGCCAACCCCGACGCGATCTGCATCTTCGCCTACCCCGATCAGAATTTCCCCGCCATCGGTGCGATGATCCAGCTCGGCTACAACCCGAAGATGATCGTCACCGGCCCAGGGGCCTGCTACCAGGCGTTCGCCGATTCCTTCGGCCCAGCGGCCGACGGTGTGATGGGCTTCGGCGCTTGGAATGCCAAGAGTTCCCCAGGTCTTGCGGACTTCGCCCAAAGGTTCGAGGCCCGATACACCAAGGCCGCCATGGACTGGTGGGGAGGCGCACCGTACTACTCCACACTGGAAGCTCTCGGCCAGGCTATAGAGAAGGCCGGCAGCCTCGATCAGGGGAAGGTGCTCCAAGTCCTCAACACGGAGCGCTTCCAGACAATCTCCGGTGAGTGGTACTACGAGACGCAGCTTCCCGCCGTGGAGTGCTATCCAGGCATGCTGGGCCAGTGGCAGAACGGCGTGTTCGAGGTTATCGATCCGGGTGCGAAGCGGACGGCGGAGCCCATCTTCCCGAAGCCGGAATGGCCGCAATAGCACTGGAGTAGGACCACAACGTGACGTAGAAAGTGCGCTGAGCAACCGCGGCAAGCGAGACCGTCAGGGGGGCGCGGAGTGACGCAGCAGTCGTGCTCTGCTGTTCCTCTGACGGTCTTCCTTGCATCTTGACGAAAAGGATACTGAATGGGAGCTGCCAGGGATATCATCATCGCCGGTCTGCTTCTTGGTGGCATCTACGCTCTTATCGCGGCGGGATTGAGCCTGCAGTACGGGGTCGCCCGCGTTTTGAACGTCTCGCATGGCGAGTTCATCATGGTGGGGGCGTGCATCACTTGGTGGATGTTCACGAACTTCGCTTTCGATCCCCTGGTCTCGATAGTGATCACGGGGCCGTTGATGTTCGTTCTCGGCATACTGTTGTACAGATTCGTGTATAGGAAGATCATGGTCGACTCTGAGAGTGTCGAGGCCTTCGAGGGTTCTTCGATGCTGGCCGCTTTCGGCTTCCTGTACGTGGTCCAGAATGTGGCTAGGTGGATTTGGGGCTCCAACACCTATGCCTACACGTACATGGCTACCTCAGTGACCTCGGCTAGGATCCCCCTGAACCGGTTGGTGGCGCTCGCAGTGGTAGCGGTGGTCGCCGCCATATTCTACATCTTCCTCTCACACACACGTATGGGCAAAGCCATCCGGGCATCGGCGCAGGATCCCACCACGGCAGGATTGGTGGGGGTGAACGTGTACCGCGTCCTGGGCATCTGCTTCGGTCTGGGCCTGGCCATGGCGGGCATCGCCGGCAGCCTGCTCAGCATCCTGTATTCGGTCAACACCAGCATGGGTCTGGGCTACACCGTGATCGCCCTCATCGTCGTGGTGCTGGGCGGACTCGGCAGCATCCAAGGCGCCTTCATCGGGGGGATACTCCTCGGCCTGATGTCTTCGCTAGTGAGCTACTATCAGCCATCGATGACCATGGTCGCGTACTACATCGTGTTCATCCTCCTTCTTCTTATAAGACCAAAGGGAATAATGGGGAAGTAGATGAAGACGAAAGCTTTGACATCAAGCAAGACCGCCAGCCTGGCCCTTCTGGGCGTCATCTTCATCGTCCTGGCCGTGTTGCCACAGCTCACCCAGGCATACGTGATCGTGCTCTTCAGCGACATCATGAAGTTCGTCGTGTTGACCGTGGCGTGGGTCATCTTCGCCGGTCCAACAAAGTACATCTCTCTGGCTGCGGCGGCCTTCTATGGAGTCGGCTTGTACACCGCGGCCATCCTCAACGCGTCACTGCCCTTCCCACTGGTCGTGATCCTTGCCGGCGTATTCTGTTTCATAGTGGCCTTGGGAGTGGGCGCGCTGACGCTGCGGTTGAGAGGCGTCTACTTCACCATCTTCACGTTTGGTCTCGTGCAGTTGCTCTTCTATGCTGTCGCCGAGGTTGAGCGGATCGCCACCGGCAAGCGCGGCCGGTTCGTTTCTACAGAGGGTACCGAGACCGTCTACTACGCCATGTTGATACTCGTGGCCTTCACGCTGCTCGTAGCCGTCTTGATAAGGCGCTCACGGCATGGATTGGCGCTATCGAGCATCGGTCAGTACGAGGAGGCCGCTTCGCACAGCGGGGTGAACGTGGTCAGGACGAAGGTGCTGATCTTCGCCATCAGTAGCATCTTCATGGGCATGGCGGGAGCCATCGTGGCGACGCGTCGCGCCTACATCGATCCAGGTATAGCGTTCGACATGAATGTCTCGTTCATGCCGGTGTTGATGGCCATTTTGGGCGGTACCAAGCATCTGATAGGTCCTGTGGTCGGGGCCATCATCTTCGCCTATCTCGGCGAGTTCTTGTTGACGAGGCTGCCCGATCTGTACATGCTGGTCTTCGGCGCAGTCATGGTAATCGCCATCCTGTTCCTCCCCCGCGGGGTGGTTGGGTTGGCCCAGCAGCTCTGGCGGAAGTACAGAGGAGGCGCACGTGCACCTGCTAGAGGGTGAAGGAGTATCCAGGAACTTCGGCGGCCTGCTGGCCGTGTCTGAAGTCGATTTCCACGTCGTAGAGGGCGAGATCCTCGGGCTCATCGGACCGAACGGGGCCGGCAAGACCACGCTCTTCAACCTGATATCCGCAGCGCTCAAACCGAGCGCCGGGAGGATCCATTACAAGGGTGTCGACATTACAGGCCTGCCTCCCTTCCGGATATGCCGGCTGGGCGTGGCCCGGACCTTCCAAACCGTGAAGGTATTCGGTGATTCCACGGTACTCAAGAATGTGATGGTGGGCTCGCTTTTCGGAACCGGTAAGAAGAGGGTGAAGACTGCCGAGGCCGAACGGAACGCGGAACAAGCCTTGGAGTTGGTCGGTATGTTCGATCTGCGCGACACCCTGGCCGGCGACCTGACTTTGGCGCAGCAGAAGCGCCTGGAGCTGGCGCGTGCTTTGGCAACGGGTCCGGAGTTGCTTCTGCTCGACGAGCTGATGGCCGGTCTCACCCCGACCGAGGTCGCCCAGGCCATGGAAGACATCGTCAGATTGAGGTCCAGCGGAATCACCGTCGTCATGATCGAGCACGTGATGCAGGCCATGATGTCGATCAGCGACCGCATCGTGGTGTTGGATCACGGGCGGAAGATCGCAGAGGGTACGCCGGCTGAGGTGGCGGCGAACCCCCGGGTGATCGAG
>CAZQDY010000108.1:0-4340 GCA_964592075.1 uncultured Gaiellales bacterium | reverse complement strand
TCATCTACGAGGCTGCGGAGGGAGGGGCGGGCGTTCTGAGGCAGCTGCTGAACCCGGGCGTGCTGAACGCCGTGGCCCGTGAGGCACTGTCGCTTTGCCACTTCGATTCCGATACCGGCGAAGACCTGCGTCGAGCGCCGCGCGCCAAGGAGGACTGCGAGGCCGCCTGCTACGACTGCCTGATGAGTTACCAGAACCAGCGCTACCATCAGTTGCTCGATCGGCAGGCGATCAGAGAACTGCTGCTGACCCTGCGCGACGCGACGGTGGAAGCCTCGCCACGCAACCTGACCCGCGCCGAGCATCTGCAGATTCTTATGAACCAAGCCGACTCTCAGCTGGAATGTACGTGGCTGCAGCTGCTGGAGAAGCAGAACCTTCGGCTTCCGTCGCACGCGCAGAAGCTGATTGAGGTCTGCTCCACGCGGCCCGACTTCCTGTATGAAGAGGAACAGGTGGCCGTGTATATCGACGGGCCACCCCATGACTTTCCCGACCGCCAACAGCGCGATGCGGTCCAAACTGAAGCAATGGAGGATTACGGCTACACGGTTGTCCGTTTTCATCACCAGGATGATTGGATGATGATCATCAACGCGTTCCCCTATGTCTTCGGGAAGGTGTCCGGCGGAGCGGCGGCAGACGGCGACGCCTCAGACGGCCTCGCCGGAGGGGGCCGCCCATGACCTTCGCCGTCGGATCTTTGGTGCGGGCCCGGGGACGGGAATGGGTGGTTCTGCCCGAGTCGGAGGGAGACCTGCTGGTGCTCCGCCCCCTGCGCGGCACCGAGGATGAGGTCACCGGCATCCTCCGGACTCTAGAGACGGTGGAATCCGCTCAGTTCGGACTACCCGATCCCCGGGATCCTCAGCAGATAGGCGACTATCGTTCGGCGCGGCTGCTGCGCGACGCCGTGCGCCTGGGCTTCCGATCCAGCGCCGGTCCGTTCCGCTGCGCGGCCGCCATCGCGGTCGAGCCGCGGCCCTATCAGCTCGTGCCGCTTCTGATGGCGCTTCGTCTGGACCCGGTGCGCATGCTTATTGCCGACGACGTCGGCATCGGCAAGACCATCGAGGCCGGGCTGATCGCCAAGGAGCTTCTTGCCCGCGGCGAGGTGGAGCGTCTCGCCGTTCTTTGCCCGCCGGCTTTGGCCGAGCAATGGCAGGGGGAGCTCAGCGACAAGTTTCACATCGACGCTGAGCTGGTGCTTTCGTCGACGGTCGGTCGGCTGGAGCGCGACTGCGGAGCCAATGAGTCCCTGTTCGACCGGTATCCATTTGTGGTTGTTTCCACCGACTTCATCAAGTCGCCGCGGCACGTGGAGGAGTTCAAGCGGGCCTGCCCGGAGATGGTGATTGTCGACGAGGCCCATACCTGCGCCTCGGCCTCCGATGGCCGCAGTGCCCAGATCCAGCGTCACAGGCTGGTGGTGGCCCTTGCTGCCGATCGTAGCCGGCACCTCATCCTGGTGACGGCGACACCGCACAGCGGCAAAGAAGAGGCATTCCGCTCTCTCCTGGGGTTCCTAGATGATGGCTTTCTGCACTTGCCCACGGAGTTGGGGGGAGATCACAACCGGCCTCATCGCCAGCGTCTCGCCCGGCATTTTGTGCAACGCCGCCGGGGGGACATCAAGCAATATCTCGACGAGGAGACCCTTTTCCCGGTGCGCGAAGAGGCTGAGGACACCTACAAGCTCTCCCCCGAATACAAAAAGCTCTTCGACCGTGTACTCCGCTACGCCAAGGAGACGATGGTCGAATCGGGGACCGACCGGCGTCACCAGCGCGTCCGTTGGTGGTCGGCGCTCGCTCTTCTTCGCTCCCTGGCCTCCAGCCCTGCCGCCGCTGCGGCCACCATGCGCACCCGGGCGGCCGTCGCCGACACCGATACGGCCGAAGAGGCCGACGAGATCGGTCGGCGCACGGTCCTCGATCTCATGGACGCCGATTCGGCCGAGGCCAGTGACCTCATCCCCGGCAGCGACGCCGATGAGCAGACCGGGGATTCCAGCAACCGCCGTCGCCTACTCGATATGGCCCGGGAGGCCGACGCTCTTACCGGCGCCAAGGACACCAAGCTGAAGAAGGCGATCAACCTGGTGTCGGAGCTGCTCGCCGACGGCTACCGGCCTATCGTCTTCTGTCGCTTCATCGACACCGCCGAATACGTGGCCGGAGCGCTGCGCAAAGCTCTTCCCGGTACCGAGGTGGCTGCTGTCACCGGTACTCTGCCTCCGGACGAACGCGAAGTCCGGGTCGCCGCTCTGGTTGAGCATCCCAAGCATGTGCTGGTCTGCACCGATTGCCTGAGTGAGGGCGTCAACCTCCAGGAGCACTTCGACGCTGTGATGCACTACGACCTCTCCTGGAACCCCACGCGCCACGAGCAGCGAGAGGGGCGGGTGGACCGCTACGGTCAGAAGAGTCCGAATGTCCGTGTTCTCACCTATTACGGCACCGACAACCAGATTGATGGCGTGGTGCTTAACGTGCTTCTGCGCAAGCACAAGGCCATCCGGAACTCGCTGGGTATCTCCGTGCCGGTTCCTGTGAACACCGAGGCTCTTGTGGAGGCTCTGCTGGAGGGGATTCTCCTGCGCGAGAAGGGTGGGCGCAGTCCCGACCAGCTTATGTTCGAGCTGGATGACCTCGAGGATCTCGTCGAGCGCCGTGAAGATGTCCACCGCCAGTGGGAGGCGGCGGCCGACCGGGAGAAGCGCTCGCGCACCATGTTTGCCCAGGAGACCATCAAGGTGGATGAGGTGGCCAAGGAACTCGCCGAGGTGCGCGGGGCGATCGGGAGCGGGCTCGACGTGGAGCGCTTCGTGCGCGATGCCCTCAGGGCCAACCGCGCCGTGGTCACCGGCGATAGCGCCGTGAAGGTCGAGCTGGCCGAGGCACCGCAGGCGCTGCGCGACGCCATGGGCCTCTTCGACGTGGACAGTTTCCGGGGACGCTTCGAGCTGCCGGTGGCTGAGGGAGAGGTGTACCTGTCGCGGACTCATCCCTATGTGGAGGGTCTGGCTGCCCATACTGCCGACGCGGCTCTGGATGGGCTCGAAGAGGCGCCGGCCAAGCGGATGGGAGTCATCCGCACGACGGCGGTAGCCAAACGGACCACGCTCCTTCTCCTTCGTCTGCGATTCCACCTCGCCGACGCTCTGGGACGGGCGGGGGCGCTACTGGCTGAGGAATGTCAGTTGGTTGCGTTCCGGGGAGCACCGACCGCGGCGGAGTGGCTGGCGGGCGACGAGGTGGAGGTTCTCCTTGATACCGCACCAAGCGCGTCTATCTCTCCCGACCAGCAGCGAGACGCGCTGGAGCGTATCCTTGCGGAGTTCGACGAGGTCAGGCCTCATCTCCAAAACGTGGCGGAGGATCGGGCCCGTAGCCTGGCGGAATCGCACGACCGCGTGCGGCGGGCCGTCACCCGGAGTGGTGGCGCGGCTACCAAGGTAACACCCGAGCTTCCGGTGGACGTTCTCGGAGTGTACGTCTATCTGCCCAGCGGGGGTCCGACGTGAGCGGCCGACGCGCAGTCAATTGGTCTCCAACTGGGGTACCATATCTGCAGCTGCAAGCAGTTGAAGGGAACGGCTGTCATGAAGTTCTTCGTTACGGTGGACAGGGACGAGGATGGGGTCTGGATTGCGGAGTGTCCGGCTATCCCCGGTTGCGTGAGCCAGGGGGGTAC
The DNA here is from genome assembly GCA_964592075.1 of uncultured Gaiellales bacterium. Lineage (GTDB taxonomy): Bacteria > Actinomycetota > Thermoleophilia > RBG-16-64-13 > RBG-16-64-13 > RBG-16-64-13. Next base: position 644 of record CAZQDY010000108.1, on the reverse strand, counting down.
CCGAGAAGAAGCTCTGTCCAATGTTCAGGAAGCGATAGCCCTCTGCGTAGAGGTCCGTGCCGAGCGTGGGCTTCCGCTCACCATCGAGACCAAGCAGGTCGAGGTGGCCATCTAGATGCCGCCTCTGCCGACCCTGAGTGGGCGCCAAACGGTGAGGGTGTTCGAATCCCTCGGCTGGGAAGTCGCTCGTCAGCGGGGCAGCCACATCGTTTTGGTCAAGGAAGGCTCTTCGGCTACTCTCTCTGTTCCAGATCATCGAACAGTCGCCAAGGGGACACTTCGTGCGCTCATTCGCGACGCGGATCTGACGGTTTCCGAATTTGTGGCCTCGGCAGAGCGTCTGTAGTCGGAGCGGCTGCTGGCGCATCGGCGCCGACGCCGGCAGCGACGTTTTGCGGCGGGGGTGCCTGACATGCGCACCCGCCGTCACGATGGCTTTACCACCATCCGCACCGAGGGGGCGATCCTGCCCCGCGATCTCCTGGCCCGCATCGCGGCGGCCGACAAGGACCTCGGCGGACTCACTCCCGACGACTACCATCTCTCCGGCGAGAAGCTAAACGAGGCCGCCAACCGGGCCTGGAACCGGTTGCAGGGTGCCTGGGCGGCCTTCCGGCGGGAGACCGATCCGCTCCGCCCCGAAG
>CAZQDY010000107.1:0-4376 GCA_964592075.1 uncultured Gaiellales bacterium | reverse complement strand
CCGAGTTCTCGGGGTCACCGCCGATGCCGCCGTCCGCGTAGCCGGGGAAGTAGAAGTCGCTGTCCACCGGCGCGCCCTCGGTCGTCGTATAGAGATTGACGCCCGGTTTGCCCAGACCCTGCATGGAGATGAGAGCGATCATCATGCGCGACCAGTCCATGCCGATGGGGCTGCGGCAGCAGCCGCCCCAACCGCCCTTGCCGCCGGCCGCGAGCATGGTGCGGTGCTTCGCCCACTCGCGGGCGAGCGCACGGATGTCGTGCGCCTTCAGTCTGCATTCCGCAGCCGCCCAGTCCGGCGTCTTCGGTACGCCGTCGGACTCGCCCAGGATGTACTTCGTCCACTCCTCGAAGCCATGCGTATGGGTCGCGACGTATTCCTTGTCGTACGTACCTTCGGTGATCCACACATAGGCGATAGCGGCGGCGAGCGCTGCGTCCGTGCCCAGCTGCGGGCTGAACCATTTGCCGCCGCAGAGTGCGTTCGTGTGGTTGTAGTGCGGATCGATGAAGACGAACTTGACACCCAGTTCCTGCAGCCACTGCCGCCGCACGGTGCTTTCGAAGCCGCCGTAGATGCCCCCGGTGGTCTCCGGGTCGCTCGACCACCACACAATCATCTCGCAGTTCTGTATGCAGTCGACGAACCCGTCCGTCTGTTCGGCGATGCCGAGTCTGGCGCTGTGTCCCCACGTGTGGACCGCGCCCCAATGCCAGCCGTCCCAGCTGTCCGGGTTGTGGTCCACCATGGACGCCCCGATGGTGTTCATGAAGCGGGGCAGCAGGGAATGCCGGTAGTTCACCAGCCCCCACGTATGATGCGACGAGCACTCGATCACGACTGAGCCTGGACCGAGCTCGCGCTTGCAGTACTTGATCTCGTCCGCCACCATGTCGAGCGCCTCGTCCCAGGAGATGCGCTCGTAACCTGGATACCTGGGATCCCCGCCGGGCTGCGGCTCGCCCCTCAGCTCTTCATTGCGCTCCCCCTTCGGGTCGAAGCCGATCCGCTTCAGCGGGTAGAGCAGCCTCTTGTCGGAGTGGACGTACGACTTGGACGCAGCCGTGATGGGCGTCATCGTCGACTTGCGCGGCGGTGAGAAGGTCCGCCCGTGCGCCTCGACGCTCCAGGAGGGCGCGTCCTCGTCCGTCAGATCGATGGGCGTCACCCGCACGATCTTGTTCTCTTCCTCGTCCACGTAGACCCAGCACGGGCCGCCGGTAGTCAACTGAGACTTCTTGGCCAACTTCTTTATCTCAGGCACATCATCACCTCGCAGAACTCACAACAATCAACTACGAACCGCCCCGGCGTCGGTGGGGACTCGCCTGTTCGAGTCCCGCCTCTTCTACCGGGACCTCTCCACGATAGAACATCTCATCCGGTTCTGCCGGTGCTGTGTGGTCGAAGAGCCGGTGGATGGGGCGGTCGGCGACGCTCGGTCACTTGAGTCCGCAACAACCCCGTGCGCGCCGGCAAGTCCAATCGGTGGTTTGATTTGGGGGGAGCGCAGTGCGAGTTCCCAGCCCGTTCTGAGGCCTCGGCACGTCAACGCGCTGCTTGGGGCCTACGGGCCACCGCTCAGGACACAAGATCAGATGCATGCCCGCAGAAAGACAGGATCAGGTAGTGCATCGCTGCCGCGCCTGCATCGCACACGCCCTCCGACTCCTCGCGGCGCCAGCTTGCCCGGCCGAACTTGGCCGTCATCGCCGATGTGGCCTGCATCCCCTTGTCGCTGGCATCCACGGCGGCCGCCAATGCCTGGGGTGCTCCGGCACCGTCTCTGAGGGCCTTGCCATAGGCCTCGACCGCGGGGACCAAGGAATCAAGCATCGTCTTGTCGCCCACGTCGGCCTTCCCCCGCTTCTTGACACCCTCGACCGCGCCATGTCCCATCGCCAGCAGGTCTGCCGGTTCAAGTGACATCTTCCCTTTCACTGCGGCCGCTGCACCGAGAAAGGCTGACGCAAGGAGCGTGCCAAACGTCGAGGGGGAGGCCTTGTTGATGCTCAGGGCAAGTCTGGCGAGCAGCATCCCAATATCGTCGGCCTCGCCGCCGTCCGCCTCCCGCACACCCTCCTCGATGGCTCGACCCGCCAGCTGGATCGTGACTCCCAAGTCGCCGTCACCCAGCGCAGCGTCCAACGCGCGCAGCTCCTCCTTGTGGCTACCTATGTCGACCGCCACCGACCGTAGGATCGTGCGCAGTTCGGAATTCGATATGCTCGGTCTGCTCATGCCGGCCACTGGGGTAGGAACGGCGAGAACGCCGCGGCGTCAAGCAGCATCTTAAGCTCCTCGTCCAGACGAAGGAGGCTGAGGGACGCTCCCGCCATCTCCATGGACGTTGCGTACTCGCCAACGAAGGCTCTGTGGATTTTCAGGCCGTGGTCGTCAAGAAGATCGTGCACCCGGTTGTAGAGGACATAGAGCTCCTCGGGCGGAGTGGCGCCCAGACCGTTCACGAGCACAGCGACCTCGTCGCCGGCTCGATAAGGCAGGTCCTCGATCACTATCTCGCTCAGTAACTCCGCTATCTCGTCGGCCGGCTTCAGCTTGCCGCGACCGATCCCCGGCTCTCCGTGAATCCCCATGCCGACCTCCATCTCATCCGCGGCGATGGTGAAGGTCGGCTTCCCGGCGGCGGGAATGGTGCAGGGAGAGAGTGCGACACCCATGGAGCGGGTCCCCTCGATCGCACGGTCCGTCGTCGCCTTCACTTCATCGAGGCCGGCCATCGTGGCCGCCTTGGCCCCAGCGATCTTGTAGGCGAAGAAGATGCCCGCGATGCCTCGTCGCCGATCCTTCTCGGCCGGCGGCGCTGAGGCGACATCATCGTTGGCGATGCTTTGCCTGACCGGGATTCCCTGGAGTTCCGCCATCTCGGCCGCCATCTCGAAGTTCATCTTGTCGCCGCCGTAGTTGCCGAACACATACAGAACTCCAGCCCCGCCATCGGCCTCCAGAGTGGCTGCCAGCATGTCATCGGCCGCCGGAGAAGAGAACACGTTGCCGATCGACACAGCGTCGACCAGACCGGGACCTACGTAGCCCAGAAACACCGGAATATGGCCGGATCCGCCTCCCGTACAGATGGCCACCTTTCCCTTCACGGGTGCATCCGCCCGCACAAGGGCACGTCCGCTGGTCCTGCTGGGACGCAGGTGGTAGGGATATGCTTTAACTATCCCGGCAATGGTTTCGTCTACCACTGCGTATGGATCGTTGATGATCTTCTTCACAGTCTTGGCTCCTCACTCACGCCCTCGGGCGACCTAGCCCTGGCTACCAGCCTTACCCCGAGCTCAGAAGCACGTCCGCAATCCTGAGGGAATACTTCGTTGTGTCTCCTCGCCTTTGCGCCTGCATCCCATACGGAAGACACATACTTCGAGTAATCGTCGAACTGATACGTGTCCGTACAGAGAAAGACCTCACAGTGTCCGAAAATCAGCCTCATTGTCTTCTCTGAGGCCGCGATCATGGTGCTCTGGGGGTGATGCGGCAGCTCCTCGAGGTTGACGTTCATGGTATACACGAGTGCTGTTGGCATGGTCCGAGGGAAGATGGACCCGTACCCAGGAGTGTAGGCCAGGTACGGAAACAACAGGCGTTCCATGAGCGAACGCATGGCACCCGTCTCCGTATGCCAGTAGAGCGGCGAGCCGAGTATCAGTACGTCGCTCGAAGACACCCGCTCCAGAACCGGAGTGAGACCATCATGAATCGCGCACCGGCCGTAGTCCTTTCCTCCGATCAGTTTGCACGCGAAACAGCTCGTGCAGCCGCTGTAGCTCAGGTCATAGAGATGGATAATCTCCGTCTGTGCACCGGCTGACGCCGCGCCTGAAAGGACATGGTCCAGCAAGGTGGCCGTGTTCCACCGCTTCCTCGGGCTACCGTTGGCCGCCAACACCCTCACGAGAGCATCAGGCCCTCTTGTATTCCTCTCGGAGCTCGATGACGATGCCCCCTGGGCTTGTGTCAAAGTAGCACCAGCGGCACCCTTCAAACACCGCCGCAACCAACATCGGGTGACCCGGGGCGGCCAGTTCGCTGACCGTCTCGTCGTAGTTGGACACGCCCAGAGCAATATGGTGGATGCCCTCGCCCTTCTCCTTGATGAACTTCGCCCAGATCGATCTGTCGTCGAGAGGTTGCAGCAACTCGATGGGCACCGGCCCGAATTTCACAAAGACGAGCCGCACGGCAAACGGTTCGCCGGAGATCAAGTCCTCGGCCTTCGGCTCGTAGTCGAATACCTCAGGATCGCCTATGCTCCAAATCGATGAAAGAAACCGGCACGTCTGCTCAGCGTTCTTGACCGCGATGCCGACATGGCTGAGGTTTGCCAGAGGAATGCTTCCATCTCC
>CAZQDY010000106.1:0-4658 GCA_964592075.1 uncultured Gaiellales bacterium | reverse complement strand
ATTGGGAGGCAAGCATGTCGGGTTTCTCCCTCGTACTGAAGCCGAGGGCCTGCTCTCGACCCTAGCCGACTTTGAACAGCGGGGTGCGGTCGCGCAGGCCAAGGGAAGGGTGAGCGTACCCTCCGGGGGCGCGGAGCAGCCGGTGTTGATCCTGAGCCTGCCCGGGCCTGGTCAGTCGCCCGGTGCTGCAGGTGCTCCGGAAGTCAAGGTGCCATCTGCGACGCCATCCGCAGTCCCATCTGCAGTCGCCGAGCCTGCGGTGAGCCAGCCGACCGGCGGCTCCCACTGCCGCACTTGTGGGAAGGTGCTGCCTCCTGACGCCAGGTTCTGTCTGGGATGCGGGACGCCTGTTGTTGCGGCACCGGTACCCACGGAGGGGACGGCCGCACCAACGCCCGTCCTGCCTGTCGCACCGAGTGTGGCACCGTTTGCACCGTCGGCGCCGACCGCTCAGCCGGCCTATCCGGCCGGCGCTCCAGACCGATCCTCATCGGGCCCGGCAGAGCTATCCATTGGCTTCCAGATCGCCATCGCGATCGCGTCGCTACTTCTTCTCATAGGTCCATTCTTACCCTGGGCCACGGCGGGCGTCTTCTCGGCTTCGGGACTGCAAAAGACCGGCAACGAGGCACTCCTACTGGTGGGACTTGGAGCCATCGGTCTAGGGATCGCGGTGTTCTCTCTGGCGAGGAAGAAGGACAGTCTCCGGTTAGTCCCTCTGCTCGTCGGCGTACTCAGCCTCGCCTTCAGCGCCTACTACCTGTATGCGCTCAGGGACCAACTCGGGGAGTCTTCGAGCGACATACTGGAGATCGGAATCGGTGCTGGCATCTACGTGTGTCTGGTGGCCTCGATCGTTGTCTTGCTCGCCGCACTCGCGGCGCGCTTCGGGGTGGAGAAGAGGCGATCCACCGCGCGTGAGCAGTTCTCAGGTGCGCCCACAAAGGGCCGAGGACGGTGAGGCCGACGCGGCAGTGTGTTGAAGGCCGGCGTCGTTGTTGGAGCCGTAGCGGTCTTGGTGATAGTGGCGTCGGTAGCCGGGACGGCTGAAGAGAGCGCTGGGACGACTGCTGCGCCGGCCACCGCGACCGCCTCGAGATGACCACCGCCGACGACGCGCAACGGAGCTACTGCGAGGATGTAGAAGACTGGTGGGACGAGTTGTAGCCGAAGGCGGACGAGCAGGTTGAGGCGGTGGGTGGTCTTGACCCCGTGGTCGTTAGCGGGTCATGCTCCACTGGCCCTGGATGACCGTGCTATCAACACGAGCGCAGTCAGCCAGCCCGCGCCACGGGCCTCGTTCGCATTGCCGCACAGACCGTCCGGCGTAGCCGTCACCGTGACTGCGCCGACCCTGTCGAGCAAGACCACGTGACCCATCTCGACCTGTAAAGGAGCGCGAATGACCACCATCTTCCCGCAAGAGCAGACCTGCGCGGTATGCGGCAAGACCAGCACCCATCACGTGCTCGGCTCCACGAACACAAAGGTAGCGACGCCCAAGCCGGCCAGGTCGCCCTCAGGGGAGCGTGGGCTGCCGGCGACGTCGCCGACCGGCAAGGCGGGGAGGACGAGGGGTCCACGGAGCGGCCCGCTGACGACGAAGCGGTGGAGGCCGCCCGGGAGGCAGCGGCGCGCTGCCGCAGACTCGCTATCGCGTGCTTCGAGGCCGACCGGAAGCGCGGCCTCACCTTCGCCGACGACGAGGCCACGGCCGACGCGTTGCTCGCCGATCTTCACCGCCGGGTGGGCGACTTCGACGCCGCCCGTGCGTGTGCACGCACGGGCAGAGCGCGCGAGCCGGAGGGGCTGCTGCTGGAGGTGCTTCGCTTCCAAGTCAGACTGGCGGAGTCAGGGGACGCAGATTGTCACCATCTGGGCGAGATCGAGGAGGACGACGAGTTCACCATCATCCTGCCGGGGTAGGGTGACGGGACACACTCGCCAAGCTCCATCTTTGGTTGCATGCTTCTCGCGCGAGCGGCTGCGATGATGTGGGCCACGGTTGGGAGTCGCGAGGCAGTCATTGGTCTTAGTCTGGATCGCGGGACGGCTTGAACATCCGGCCTCGAAGACCGGTCTTGCTCACTTTCTTTCTCTTTGGCTGTGCTAGTATCACACATGGAATGGCAGCACATCATACACACGGTGTCATAATCACACGGTAACGAGGGAGTTCCATGGTTACCATGGCGGCTGTGGGAAACAAGGTTCGCGAAGCCCGGCAGGCCGCCGCCCTGTCGCAGGCGGAGGTCGCAGACCGAATGGGCATCGACCGCACATCGCTTTCCAGGATCGAATCGGGGGAGCGGAGCATCTCCGCAACCGAGATCGCGGGCCTTTCGCAGGTGCTTGGCAGGTCGATCTCCTTCTTCCTGGGCGATGCCGAACCGAGCAGAGACATGCTTCTGCGGGCGGAGAATGTCCGTCCGGTCGATCACGCCACTCTCGGAGCGTTTCTCGACCATTGCGCCGATTACGCGTCTCTGGAGCAGCTTCTGTATGGAGAGGTAACCTTCGGTCTGCCCTCATACATCACCCGACCGGGCCGCCGGGCCATCGATCAGGGCGAGGAGCTCGCTCGGGAAGAGCGCAGACGGCTGGGGCTGGGGGACGCACCGGTTCACGACATCTACGGGGTCATTGAAGAGCAAGGTGTGAAGATCTACGCCAGTCCCGCTCCTGACTCCGAACTGATGGGCGCCTTCTACGTCTCTCCGGATCTTGGCCCCTGCATATACATCAACCTGGGCGTTGCCGGCGGCCGCGCCAACTTCACAGCAGCGCACGAGTACTGCCACTTCCTGGTCGATCGCGAACTGATCGGTGGTTACGCCTGCGTGTTACCTGACCGGTCTGGCTCCAAGCCTCCCCATGAGATCCGTGCCAACTCTTTTGCAGCCTCGTTCTTGATGCCTCGAGAGGGCGTGCAACTGCTCATCGAGCGATACGGAGTTGACGGCCCGGAGGATGTGGTCTACCTGCAGCGGCACTTCGGCGCCAGCTACGAGGCGGTGCTGTGGCGCCTGCTCGATCTGAGACTGATCAGCGAGGTGAAACGCCAGCATCTTCTGACCACGAAGCGAGCTGTCATTTCCAGGGCTTTTGGTGAGGCAGACGGCGTTGACTGCTCAGAGGAACGAGATGCTCTCGCGGGCGGTCAAGGCCGGCGCTTCCGGCAGCTCGCCATGGAAGCCTTCCGAAAGGGGAAGATCTCCGGCGGCAAGTTCGCCGAGTTGCTGCAACTCTCCAGGGATGAGGCCAGACAGCTGATCGCCGAACTCACCGAGCAGCCCATCGTGGTGAGCCGTCACTGAGCCCTGGCTGTGAAGCAGCTTCTGGTCCTCGATACCACCGCGCTCATCAACTTCCGCGGCGACGGTCTCTTCGCGATGGTGGGGTCGCTCACCGGCTGCCAGCTTGTCACAACAGAGTACATAGTCGAGCAGGAAGTGATCCACGGCGACACGATGCGGTCAGTACAGAGAGCGATTGCCGGCGACCGGATCACCGTTGTCGATCTGAAGTCGGAGGAAGAGCTGACGCAGTGGGAGATGCTGAGCGCCAGACTTGCCCGTGGTGAAGCATCCGCGCTTGCGTACGCCGCATGCGGTGGTCACGCGTTTCTGACCGACGATCAGGACTGCTGGGCGATCGCGATCGAGCTCATCGGCCGTCCTCGCTGCCTGCGCAGCTGCCGCTTGCTTGTCGATGCGCTGGATCGGGCACTGCTCACGCCGGGCGCAGCTCGCACTCTCTTCGAGCAGTGGCCTAGTGAGGAATTCCGAATGCCTTGGCCGTCCCTCGGTGCGCTCTGGCAAGAGGTCTTCCCGGACAGAGACATGCCCGGCTAACCAAGCGCCGGGATGATGCCGGGGCACGCAGTGGTCCGCCTCAGCGCTCACCCCGGAGACGCGTCGTTGCTGGCCGCCCGTTACGGACTCGCCGGCCGCGGCTTGGCACCACCCGTCAAGACGGCGCCCGGATTCGCCGCCTGGGGTGTTCGCGAGTCCTCGCCCCTAACGTCTCCATGGCTCCGCCGCCTCCATGTTCCCGGAAGAGCGGACCTGCGCGGTATGCGGCAAGACGAGCACCCATCACGTGCTCGGCTCCACGAACACCATGGGCCCTTCGGATCTCGATATGCAGCCTGCCCCCACGGCTCGGTGGACTCTGGACCAGCAAGTGCAGTGCCGTCCGCACTGTGGCTACTGCGCCTGGGACATATGAGCTCACCCGGAGATATCTGTGTGCCTCCTTGATCTTCTCGGTCGAAGGTGGCCTTCGCGAACGCCCTTCTCGCGCCGAGAGAGCCAAGCGACAGTCTGAGGGCATCCTTCGCCCGCTATCTCGAACAAGTCAGACCATAGTGGCCGACCGTTCGGCGGCGAGATTCCGCGTGGAGGCGCTGGCTGCCAAGCACGACCGGACCACGTTCTGCTGTGGTGTGCCCGACTTGGACGCATATGTCCGCGAACGCGCCGGGCAGGACATGAGGCGCCACCTGGCCAGCGTATTCGTCCTGCTTGAGGGCGCGTCGCAGGTTCTGGGGTACTTCACCCTCTCTCAGCAGGCTATCGGCCTCGAGAGTCTTCCACCCGAGCTTGCCAGGAGGCTGCCGAAGTACGGATTGCTTCCCGCGACTCTTATCGGATGGT
>CAZQDY010000105.1:0-5036 GCA_964592075.1 uncultured Gaiellales bacterium | reverse complement strand
AGGCCTTCCTCCACCATGTCCACGGCCATCTTGAGAGCAGCGGGAGCGGTGCGCTTGCCGCTGCGGGTCTGCAGCATGAAGAGCTTCCCGTCCTCGATGGTGAACTCCACGTCCTGCATGTCGCGGTAATGCTTCTCGAGGGTGTCGCGGATCTTGTGGAGCTGCTTCAGGGCGTCGGGCATGATCTCACCCAACTCGGACAGCGGCCGTGGCACACGTACACCGGCCACCACGTCCTCGCCCTGGGCGTTCATGAGGAACTCGCCGTAGAAGAGGTTCTCGCCGGTGGAGGGGTCACGTGTGAAGGCCACGCCGGTACCGGAGGTCTCGCCCTTGTTGCCGAACACCATGCTCTGCAGGTTCACGGCGGTGCCGAGGTCGTCCGGGATACCCTGGGTGCGGCGGTAGACCTTGGCACGGTGGTTGTCCCAGCTCTTGAACACGGCCACGACGGCCATGTGCAGTTGCTTCAGCGTGTCGTCGGGGAACTGCTCGCCGGCCTTCTCGCCCAGGATCTTCTTGAGGCGTACGGTCAGGTCGCGCAGGTCGTCGGCGGTGAGATCGGTATCGAGCTTGGCGCCAACCTCAGTCTTCTTGGCGGTGAGAGCATCCTCGAATGCCTGCGGATCGACACCCATGACCACGTCGCCGAACATGCTGATGAAGCGGCGGTACGAGTCGTACACGAAACGCGGGTTGCCGGTGGCCTGCACCATCCCCTCGACGGTCTCGTCGTTCAGCCCCAGGTTGAGTACCGTGTCCATCATGCCCGGCATGGAGAACACAGCGCCCGAGCGTACCGAGAGCAGCAGAGGGTTCTTGGCGTCGCCCAGGGTCTTGCCGGTCAACTTCTCCAGCGCACGCAGGTGCTCCTCGATCTCCTCCTTGAGCCCCGCCGGGTACTCCCCATGGGTGGAGTAATAGACACAGGCCTCAGTGGTCACCGTGAAGCCGGGAGGTACGGGGATACCCAGCCCGGTCATCTCCGCCAGGTTAGCCCCCTTGCCGCCCAGTAAGGGTTTCATGGTGGCGTTGCCCTCGGAGAAATCGTAGACGTACTTGCTGGGACTCATCTGGCCATACTCCCTTCGAAATCACGCGACCTGCCGCAAGAAAACGGCCCCCCGGAGTCCAGTATTCTAACGAAGCGGGCCCCGCTTGGGAAGCCACCGACCTCAGGTCGGAGCCCGCTCGACCTCAGGTCGGCGGAGCCCACTCGGCCTCAGGTCGGCGGAGCCCACTCGGCTCCCACTGACTGCTGCCTGAGGGCCCCCGGGTATGTTATGGTATTGACAATCGCAAAACCTTCCAAAAAGAAAGGAGACTGGTACATGCCCGAGCAGTCATTGACGCAGGCTCGGGAGCGACACGACTACGAACGGACCGCTTCGATAATCTCAGCGGCTCTGTCCCTAGTCGGCAGTTCGGATCTGGCCATGAAGGGTCTGAACGCCGCTGTGAAGCGTGGCGTCAAGACGCCGCAGCAGCAACAGACCGCCGATTGGCTCAGGAACTACACGGCCCCAGGCAACCCCGGCAGCATATTCTTCAAGAACATCAGTCGTCTTCATCCCAATATTCGTAAAGGTTTCGTTGCCGGGATGCTGGCCAATTTCTTCCTGCGGGATCCGGAGTTCACAGAAGCGCTCCTAGCCGAGCGAGGCATCTCATCGCCTACGGCGATACTCATCAGTCCATCGATGCGGTGCAATCTGCAGTGCGTAGGCTGCTACGCCTCGGAATACACCGCCGAGGAGGAGCTGACCGAAGAAGAGGTCGAGAGCATCATCAACCAGGGAGAGGCGATCGGCTCCCGGGTCTACGTCATGCTGGGAGGCGAGCCGTTCGTGTGGCCGCACCTTCTCGACGTGGCCGCGCGCCATCCCCATTCCGTCTTCCTGGTGTTCACCAACGCCACCATGATCAACGACCGCGTAGCCGACAGGCTGCTCGAGGTGGGCAACGTCTGCCCCACCATCAGCATCGAGGGTTCAAGGGAGTCCACCGACGCGCGCCGAGGTGCCGGCACCTACGACCGGATAATGGCAGCGATGGACCGCCTGCGCGAGCGCGGGATCCTCTTTGCGATCTCCTGCACCGCTACGAGCCAGAACATCGAGGAGATCACCTCTGACGAGTTCGCCGATCTCATGGTGGAGAAGGGCGCGTTCTACGGCTGGTACTTCTTGTATATGCCGGTGGGTCGTGAGCCCGACCTGAGCCTCATGCCCAGCGCCGAGCAGCGTCTGCAGCTCCATCTCGGCGTCAAGCATATCCGTGAGACCCGGCCGCTCTTGGTCGCGGACTTCTGGGGCGACGGGACGCTCACAGGTGGTTGCTTGTCTGGCGGGCGGAGATACCTCCACATCAACAACAAAGGCGATGTGGAACCCTGCATCTTTGCGCACTTCGCGACCGACAACATCAAGGAGAAGCCGCTGCTCGAGTGCTTGTGCTCCGACTTCTTCAGAGACATCCGGCGAATGCAGCCCTTCGGCAAGAACCTTCTTCGGCCGTGCCCCATCATCGACCATCCGGCCGTGATGAAGCGCGCCGTGGAGCGCAACGGCGCACACCCCACGCACGACGGAGCCGAGTCGCTCATCAACGAGCTGCATCCCGCTCTTCGGGAGTACTCCGCGGCCGTGCGCGACATCCTCAACCCTGTGTGGGAAAACGAGATGAAGTGGGTCGACACCTACCTCGAAAGCGACTTCGAGTACCAAAGGCGCAAGGCGCGTCCCGGAGACGCCGAGGAGTTGGCCGACGAAGCAGGAGACGCGGTCGCCGAAGAGGTGGGCGCGCGCAACTAGCGCCCACGACCGGCGCCGGCGAACGGCGAACACCCCAGACAAACAAGGGCCGGGATCATCCCGGCCCTTTTCATTGCCCTACAGCCACCGTCCGCGCCCGGGCCGTCGCCCCGGCCGGACGCGGGCGCAAGCCTTATCCCTGAACCAGCTCCAGCTGGGCTACGCCGCGCACCGTGCCGGCGATCGCAGCCAACTGGCGCAACCGGTTGTTGCGGACCGCTTCGTCCTCGACCATCACCAGCACGTCGTCGAAGTACCGGTCGACTACAGGCCGCAGGGACGCCAGGGCGGCCAGCGCCTCCCCGTACCTCTGCGCGTCGACGGCCGCCGTCAGCTTGGCGGCCGCCTCCTGCCAGGCGGCGAACAAGGCCCCTTCGACCTCGGCGGCGAAAAGGGCCGGCGATATGCCGCCCCGGGGCTGCGTGCCCGCCTCTTCCGCCGACCCCGCGGGGAGCTTCTTGGCCAGGTTGGAGGGCCGGGTGAAGACCGTCACCAAGTCGTCCCACCGTGCGCCCGACCGGAACTCGTGCAAAGCCAAGGCGCGCAGCCGCAGGTCGAGGAAGTCCCGAGAGGTCTGGAGCACGGCGTCCACCGTGTCACGGGCCAGACCATCGTCGGTGAGGACCTTGGCCAGGCGTTCCAGGATGAAATCGGCGGCCTCTGGGACTACCGCCACGCGCTCCACCAGGTTGGGGAACCGTTCCAGTCGATCGTACGCCCGTTGGATCAACTGGTCGACGTCGTAGCGCAACCCGTGTTCCATTGCGATGGCCACCATGCCGGCCGCCGCTCTGCGCAGCCCGTAGGGGTCCTTGGAGCCGGTGGGCGGCTCTCCGCAGGCGAAAGCAGCCGTGATGTTGTCCACCTTCTCCGCCGTCGCGAGCAGCGCCCCGGGGAGGCTGCCCGGCACGGCTCCTCCGGCCGCGTCGGGCAGGAACTGCTCGCGGATCGCGTGGGCCACCTCGGGGTGATGTCCTTCCATGAGCGCGTAGGTCTCCCCCATGACCCCTTCCAGGTCGGCGAACTCGCGCACCATGATCGACACCTGGTCGGCCTTTGACAGCCGGGCGGCCTCGAGCGCGCGCTCCCGGACTTCGCCGGGAGCGCCACTGACTCCAGCCAGGTAGTCGGTCAGCGCCACCAGCCGCTCAGTCTTGTCTTTCATAGTGCCGGCCTTGACGTGAAAGACGATCTTACCCAACTGCGCCGCCATGGCTTCCAGCCCAGTGGCCTTGTCCTTCTCGAAGGAGAACTCCGCGTCCTCGATCCTGCCCTGCAGCACCCGCTCGTTGCCGGCGGTGATCTCGTGGAGATAAGCCGGGTCGCCGTTGCTCACGTACAGAAAGCGGTTGGAGAGAGTCCCGTCGGCGTCAAGCATCGGGAAGTAGCGCTGGTGAGACTGCATGGCGGTCTCGAGCACCTCGGCCGGCAGACTCAGGTGCTGGGCGGCGAACTGCCCCTGCGTCACCGTGGGCCACTCCACTAAGAACAGGACCTCCTCCATCTTCCCCATCGGGTCGACCACTTTCAGGCCCTGCTCGGAGGAGATCCGGGCCAGATCCGCCCATATCAGGCGCTCCCGCTCGCGATGGTCGACCATGACGCCCACCGAACGGACCGCTTCCACGTAGTCGCCGGGGCGTTGGATCTCGACCGGGCCGCCGAGCCAGCGGTGTCCGTGGCTCGTTCTGCCCGATGTCAACCCGGCATAACCGAACGGGATCACCGTCTCCCCCCACAAGGCCACCAGCCAGCGGATAGGCCGCGAGAAACGGACGTCGCGGAAGCCCCAGCGCATGTTCTTGGGGAAGTACATGTCGCGGACGATCTTGAGGCAGATGTCGGGTAGGAGCCCGGCCGTCGGCCGGCTCTCGCTGCGGGTCACGTAGTAGACGAACCGACGCCCGCCTTCTTCGCGCACCTCCAGGTCCTTGGCCGAGACACCCTTGGCGCGGGCGAAGCCCTCGCAGGCCTTGGTGGGATTGCCGTCCGCGTCGAAAGCCGCCTCGAAGGCGGGACCTCGCTGAGTGAGTTCACGGGGAGCCTGCTCGCCCGGCACGTCCTCGATCAGGACCGCGATGCGCCGGGGCGAGACCATCACCTGGACATCCGCGGGGGCGACCTCCACCCCCTCAGCGGCGAACAGCCCGGCCACCCGCTCCGGAAGCAGATCGATGGAGATCGGAAGAGCGTCGTGTAGGGAAAGAGTGTAGGATAGGGTGT
>CAZQDY010000104.1:0-5301 GCA_964592075.1 uncultured Gaiellales bacterium | reverse complement strand
GGGCCCGGACGCGCCGGCACGGGGCCTCCGCTCGGGCGCCATCGTACTCGTCACTGCCGCTCCGCCTGCTAACCTTGAGCTGATGGAACGATCCACACAGCGTCTGGTGCTCGTCGCGGTTACAGCGACCGGTTTCCTGACCGCTTTCGTAATGTCCGGCGTGAACGTGGCCCTCGAGCAGATCGCGTCCGAGCTCAAGCTCTCGGCCGTCACCATCAGTTGGGTCACTCTCTCCACCATCCTGACCACCGGCGCGTTGCTCATGCCCATGGCCCGGGTGGCCGACTTCCGTGGGCGCATGTTCGTCTACAACGTAGGACTCGCCGGTTTCGCCGTATTCTGTCTCGCTTCCGCGCTGGCCACCAACGCGGCGGTGTTGATCCTCACGCGGGCCTTGCAGGGGGTGGCGGCCGCGCTCCTCTTCTCCACGACAGTCGCCATGGTGACTCTGTCCCAGCCACCGGAGACACGCGGGCGGGCTCTCGGTCTGCAGGTCTCGGGGGTCTACCTGGGGTTGACCCTTGGCCCGGTGTTGGGCGGCATCATCACCGAGAACCTGGGCTGGCGGGGGCTCTTCATCGTGGTCGGAGCGCTCAGCCTGCTGAACCTGGTGGCGCCGCTTCGCAAGTTGCGCGGGCTGGAGTGGCGCGAGCCCAAGACGGCTCCCTTCGATATCTGGGGTTCGATCATGTGGGTGTTCGCGCTCTCGGCCTTGATCATCGGGTTCTCGTACCTGCCGGGCGTCGCTGGGTATGTGCTCGTCGCGGCCGGCGTCCTGGGGCTGGCGGGGTTTGTGCGGCTGGAGCGGCGGGCACCGGACCCCATCCTCAACGTCGACCTGCTGCGGCACAACCGGGTCTTTGCCTTCTCGAACGCGGCCTTGTTCATCAACTACAGCGCCACCTCGGCGATGACCTTTCTCATCAGCCTCTACCTCCTCTACAACCGGGGCCTCACGGCCCAGACGGCGGGTCTTCTGCTGGTCACGGGGCCGTTCTTCCAGTCCGCGGTGTCGCCGTTCGCGGGGCGCCTGGCCGACCGGGTGGAGGCGCGGTTGGTGGCGGCCGTGGGAATGGCGTTCTGCGTGGCCGGTCTCTTCACCTTCGCCTTTCTCGAAGAGACCACCCCCTACTGGCAGGTGATGATCGTCCTCGGCATCCTCGGCCTGGGCTTCGGGTTGTTCTCATCGCCCATCATCCACACCGTCATGGGGAGCGTCGACCGGCGTTACGTGGGCGTGGCCGCGGCCACCTCTTCGACCATGCGCGTCTCGGGGCAGAGCTTCAGCATGGGCATCGCCGCCCTGGTGCTGGCGGTGGTGGCGGGGCGGCACGAGATCAGTGCCTCCGACCACGTGAACCTGCTCACCAGCATCCGGATCACCTTCCTCATCTTCGGAGTGCTGTGCGTGCTCGGTGTGGCTGCAGCGCTGGTGGGGCCGGGTCGCCGGAGGCCGACCTCCGACGCCGGGCAGTAGCGGCGACGAACGAGCAGGCGAGACGGCCGGCCGCGGGCCCGCGCTACAGCCAGCGGGTCAGTTCGTCCACCGCCTTGCGCGGACGCGCCGCCGGGGCCTCGTCGGCGTAGCCGAGGGAGACCGCTGCGATCATCTGGTGAGTCTCGCCGAGCCAGACGCAGAGCTGCTCGTAGGCCAGGAACACATCGCAGATCCACAGCGCCCCAAGGCCCCTGTCGTGGGCGGCGAGCAGCAGATTCTGGATGGCCGCGCCGATGGATTGCACGTCCACGGAGGAGCCGACCACACCCTCGGCGTTCATCGTCGTCGTGGCGTCGAGCACCATGCCTTGGTTGAAGACGAAGATGGTGACCGGCGCGTGCTCCATGACCTTGAGCGTCCACGGGCCGCTGCCCAGGTCGACGCCGAGGGCCTCCAGTCTCCCCATGCCCGCGCGCATCACGGCGATCATCTCGGCCCGCTTCTCCTGACGGACTACCACAAAACGCCACGGCTGGCGGTTCTTGCCCGACGGGGCCAGCGTGGCGGCCCGCAGGACCTCGCGGATCTGCTCGTCGGTGACCGGCTCGTCCTTGAACCGGCGGATGCTGCGGCGCCCGGCCATCGCTTCCAGTGTTTCCATCGTTCCTCCCGTGGTCGAGTCCAGTGACCGGATCATACCCGCGCACCCCGTCGGCTGGAGAGCAGCTTGAGCACCGTCGAGGCGACGCTCCACAGGGCTGCGAAGCCGCCGCAGATGGTCAGGAGCCACGCGAGATCGGGCATGTAGAGCCGGAGATACGGGAGCAGGCCCCGCCGCCTGAGCAGCACCAGGAGCGCCGCCGGCGCCAGATTCGGGGCCAGGGGCAGCAGGATCTGCCGTCCCCAGAGCCGTCCGCCGCTGGGCCGGAATACGGGCTCCCGGTTCCAGCGGTCGAGGGACCGTAGGGTGGCCATCGCCCCCGCGCCCTGGAGCAGCGGCGCCAGCGGGAGCGCACGCATCGTCCAGGGGAAGAAGCCGAACCGGATCGGTGGGGGCTCCCGGCCGGCGACCAGCGCCGCCAGGCCTTCCCCGACTTCCGTCAAGATCATGGGTAGTCCGTGGTCGGAGTTGGTGAGGAGGACGACCCCCTTCTTCCGCTCCGGCAGGAGCCCGATGAAGGAGGAGAAGTCGGGGACGTTGCCGCCGTGCGAAACGAGCGTCGTCCCACCGACCTCGCTTACGAACCAGCCCATGCCGTAGGTCGCCACCGTACTACCCAGGAAGCGCTGCTCCGCGACCTCGCGGTGCATCTCCTCTATTCCCGCGCTGGAGAGGATTTGCGTGCTCCCGTCAGGACCATCGTAACGGCCGCCGCTCAGCTGGGCGACCACGTAGTGCGTCAGGTCCTCGGCGGTGGAGACCAGGCCGCCGGCCGCCAACGGTCCGCGCGGAAAGGGCAGGCCGGTTGCCGGGACGGGCATGCCGAACCAGTAGCGATGGCCTGTCGCCAGGCCGTCGCGTTCCGCCCGGTCAAGGGACGCATGCGTGCGGCTCATGTCGAGAGGGGCGGAGATGTGGTCCTGGACATAGTCGGCGTAGGACTGTTCGCTGACCGCCTCGATCACCAGACCCAGCACGTTATAGTTGAGGTTGCAGTACTGGAAGGACTCTCCAACCGCATGATTGAGCTCGAGGGTGGAGAGGCCTCTTGCCTGTCCCTCACGTGCCTCCGGACTGTCGTCTAGGTCGGCGAGGCAGGCCGTGCCGGCCACCATGGACATCCCGCTCGTCTGGTTCAGAAGGTGGCGCACCGTCATCCGGGCGGAGGCCTGCGGATCGGCCACACGGAACCAAGGCAGGTAGCGGCGGACGGGCGCGTCGAGTTCGATCCTCCCGGCCTCGGCCAGCTGCATCACCGCCAGCGCGGTAAACGACTTGGTGGTGGAGCCCAGGGCGAAGGGGGTCTCGGGGCCAGGAGCATCCCCGCCTGGATGCGCCCGCCCGTAGCCGCGCCGGTACGTGACCCTGGCGCCCTCGACGATGGCGAGGGCCGCACCGGGGATCTTGAGACGGCGCATCTGTGCTTCCACGTAGGTGTCTATCGCTGCGGTGTTCATCCCAGGTCTCTTCCTCCAGTATAGCTTGAGTGCTGGCAGGAGCTCGCGGCTCCGGACGCGGCCGGAGGCCCCGGTGGTGGTCGGCGACGCCGCCTTTCGCGGCGATGCCGGGCTGCGGAGGAAGGTGGGCGCGGACCTCTGTACGCCGGATGCCTCACAGGCGGTCGAGGTGGTGCGCGGTCTCCGTATCTGACGCCCGGCCGACATTCTCCCGGATTGGCACCATACGAATGGGGGTACGTTTGTCTCGGACAGTCCCTGTACCGAGGAGTGACTGGTATGTATAAGCGGATGGTGGTCCTGCTGGACGGCTCAGAGCTTGCTGAGGTGGTCTTCGACTACGCGCAAGAAGTATCTGGGAGGATGCACGTAGACATGTATCTGCTACACGTATGCAGCAGAGAAGAGGAATCCCAACTACCCATGCGGAAGGCGTACATTGAGAAGAAGGCGGAGGAGCTGTGCGCTCAGGCCGAGGCCATCAGGAGCAAGTACGACAAAGACGCGGCCGGCCGGTGCGTCCGCGCGCAGGGTCACGTCGTCGTGGGCTATCCCGCCGAGGAGATTTTGAGGTACGTGGACGAGCATGATATCGACCTGGTCATGATGTCCACGCATGGAAGGTCCGGGGTCAGAAAGAACTGGGACCTCGGCGAGGTGGCCAACAAGGTCATCCACACCTCCAAAGTGCCCGTGTGGCTGGTGCCCGCCGAACTCCGAGAGGAGGTCCTCTCGGATGTGTTGCCCAAGCGCCCGTTGCTGGTCCCTCTGAGCGGAACCAAGAGGTCCGAGTCAGCGCTGGAGCATGCCCTACAGATCATCCGGCAAAGGGGCGCCGAAAGCGAGAGTCGGCTGGTGCTGCTGCACGTGCTGGAAGACCCCGAGCCGGGGTTCCTGTCGAACCGCACGTCGGTGGAAGAGTTCGGTGCCCAACGCGAGAAGATGAAGGAGTACCTGGAGAGCCTCGCCGAACCGATCAGGGAGTCCGGTGTGGAAGTGCGGACCGAGGTCTTGTTCATGGGCGATGCCGCCCGGAGGATCATCGGCTATCTCAAGGATAACCCGACGCAACTCCTGGTCATGGCCACTCGGGGTAAGAGTAGGATCAACAGGACCATCTTCGGCAGTGTGACCGAGAGTGTCATACACATGGTCAAGGTGACGCCGCTGCTCCTGGTGAGCGGCGAGGAATAGGAAACGTGCGGCGGCGCAGGCGCCGCCGCACGGCGCGCGAAGAAAGACGCCGGCCTCATCCCCGAATGGATGAGGCCGGCGTCTTCGTTCATCACCATATGCGGATCAGCCCATCATCATGCCCGGCAGCCAGAGGGTGAGGTGCGGGAAGGCGATGAGCAGCGCCAGAAAGACAAGCAGGACTATGATGAACGGCAGTACCCCACGTAACAACTCTCCGATCGGTATCCCAAAGGTGTTTCGCACTATGTAGAGGTCTAGGCCCAACGGAGGGGTTATCAGACCTATCTGCAGGTTGACCACCACCAGCACGCCGAACCAGACCAAGTCAAAGCCGAGGGCGGTGACGGTGGGCACGAAGATCGGGAGCGTCAGCAATAGGATGGTCATCGTATCCATGATGCAACCGAGGAACAGGTACATGACGCTCAGCAGGACGATGAAGCCCGTCGGGGACATGCCGGCATCGAGGACGACCTCAGCTATCTTCTTGCCCAAGCCGCCGCTACCTACCACGTAGGTGAAGAAGGAAGCTCCGATGATCACCAGTA
>CAZQDY010000103.1:0-5341 GCA_964592075.1 uncultured Gaiellales bacterium | reverse complement strand
TGTTGTCCGGGCAGGAGGCGTTGATGTTGTAGCCCCAGATGACGATGGTCTCGGGTACCTCGTACCGTGGATCATCGTGGCCTTTGGGCAGCCACTGGCCGCCGTCGAAGACACAGTAGTCGCCGAGCACCGTCTCCGAGGCCGCGATGCGGGGCGAGTAGCAGCCGATGCCGGAGAGGGCGAACATGACGTTGGGGCTGCCGTAGTTGTAGGCGAGCAGGCAGATCCAGGCGCCCACGTCGCGGCCGGTGCCCATGGAGAAGACCACGCTCTCCGGCCCGTACTCTTCGCGGATCTTGCCCATCTTCTCCTCGATGAGATCGTAGGCCTCATCCCAGGAGATGTCCTGCCACTTATTCTCGCCGCGCTCGCCCACGCGCTTGCGAGGGCTGCGAAGCCGCCCCGGATGGTCGACGTACTGGGTCATGGCCAGGCAGCGCGAGCAGAGCCGCCCCCTATTGATGGGGTGCTCCGGGTCACCCTCGATCTTGACCAGCTTGCCGTCTTCTATATGGGCCAGGACCCCACACCCGCCATGGCAGCCGGGACCGGCCGACCAGGCGGTCGTACGAACGATCACAGTGATTCTCCCTGTCCGGTACTCGCCGATTTCCCGGACAGGATACAGGGGCGGTGCGCCATGCGCCAAGTTGCATGGCTATGCGCGCGGCTGCGGGCCCGGGCACTATGGCGAGGCCCGAGCGCTGAGCAGCTCGGGCCTCTCGTGGGAGCCAGTACACGCCGGACCCAGGATGGCAGTACCAGGTTCAGCGTTATCCGGTGCTCAGTATAACGCCTCACCGGCGCGGATGCAAGTGCTTCGGATCCAGGGAGTCGCCGTTCATGCCGTCACTTCCACTCATGCCATCAACGCCGACCGGCGCCGGCGGGCGTACAGCAAGACGACTGTCACCGGAAGGATCAGCGCCAAGACGAAACCCAGCAGCCCCGAGTGAAGATCGCCCCCCTGGATGGTGAGCGCCAGGGTCACTCCGGTGTCTATCACCACGAGGCCCGTCGCCAGGGCCCACCTTGGATCGGACTGAAGCCCCATCGCTGCAACGGCCAGAGGCACTGCAACGATGAGAACCCAGTACAGCGTGAGATCGCCCACGGAGATGCTGCCGAACATGAGCAGGTAGGCCACCGACGCCAGCGAGAGGATCCATATCCGTAGCCGCACAGTCAAGCGATGATCCCGCGGCCACAGCCAGGCGGCAAAGAGCGGAGACAGGGGCAGCAGGATACCCGAGCACCATGAAAGGGAGTCCGGTGGCCACATCCCGACGCGGCCCGCCATGACAAGCCATTGCGCGGCGTGAAGGCACATGGCCGCGCCCAGCGCCACTAGTCCTGAGCGCCGGCGACCGGAGGCCAGAAGCAGGAAGGCGGCCGGCCAGCACACCGTGAGGACCACCCCCAGGCAGAACCACGCCGCCCCGAGCTCGAACACGACGATCGAGGTGAACCGGTCGCCCCACCCGCCGAGAAGCGCGCCGCCAAGCGCCCACAACAACTTGGCCACGAGGGCTCCCGCGTTCAGGGCGATCTGGACCAGCGCTCCCCACATGAGGCCCTGCCGCAGAGTGGCCGTCCACGAACCATCCGTGCCACGCAGCCATCTCAGCCGCCCGCCGTAGAGAAGCAGTGAAACGATCTGGCGAAGATGGCCCCGGCGCCTCCCATCTTCGCGCTCCTCGGCGAGGGTGCTCAGGAGTTCGTCCTCGCGATCACGACGGAAGTCTCGCGGATAGACGCGAAGAACCAGCGAATAGAGTCTATCCGTCACCCCCACAGCTTCCCCCCTTCCGTTTGCCCGCTCACAGCGCCGCGCTCACAGCGCCGCGTGCACCGCCTCGAGTCTGTGTGCGTCGATGGGCGTCAGCGCCTCCAGCACCTTAGGGCCGGTCGATCTCCGCGCCTCCAAGTTGCTCCGCGCCATGTCGGTCACCCGCGACTGCCGTTCGATCTCCTGCCGGAGAGCGGTCGCCCCGAAATCAGTCAGACGATAGTACCTGCGCAGCCGTTTGCCCTGGCGCTCCTCTCTCGCGACCTCTACCAGACCCTTCTCTCCGAGACGGTCCAGGGCGCCGTACAGCGTCCCAAGCGCCAGGTGCACCTCGCCATCGGACAGACTCTCCACCTTCTTGACTATGCCGTAGCCATGGAGATCTTCCTGAGCCAGGACGGCCAGGATCAAGAAGGCGGGTTCTCGCATGGAGCCAAGTGCGTTCACCGCCTTAACATAGTTTAGACGAAGCTATTTGTCAAGAATATATTAGTTGCTTCTGCGTTCGTCCCCGGAGAGCTGAACTCCCGAGACGCGTCCCCAGCTCAGCCCAAAGGCGCCCTCGACTACTGCTGGGGCGTCACGGACCCTTGCGGCGTCTGTCCTGCCAGCCCGGTCAGATCGGCCCTCCGCGAGAAGTACTCATCGCGACCGATCTCTCCCCGTGCGTAGCGCTCGTCCAAGATAGCCAGGACCCCCGGACCGGGAATCTCAGGCACTGGCTGATCCGGGGCGGGCGGAGGGCCGGAGGCCCCCGGTGTGTTCCTCGGCTGCCGGTATCGCCGGATCAGCTCCATGCAGGCCAGTACGATCACCGTCATCAGGGCCGCCCACAGGATGATCCCCAGCACCAGAGCGACGATGCCCACGGCCCCAAACTGCCCGGTGATCTCGTAGACACGCTCTCCGCCTGAGAAGAGGCCGTTGTCAGAATCGAACAATCCACGTCCAAAGATGTCCATCCGCGACTCCCATGCCGTTCTGGGTATCGCCGTACCCACACTCCATCTACGCGGCAGAGTCTAGAGCGGAGTGGATAAGGTCTGCGTTAGCCGGGCTTTCGGACCGGCCCGCCGGAAGACCCGACAGCGGGTGGCTAGCAGACCACCCGGCAGGGGATCCCGGCCTTCTCGAACGCGTGTGACAACTCCGCCGCGGTGTGCCTGAAGAAGGCGTCGTCCCGCTTGTCCAGAAGACCGTGATCGCGGTATACGCGGTCGCCGTAACGGTAGTTCATGCGGTCGACGAGGACGTGGTCGACCTTGCCCGGCAGCATCTCCCCCAGCTCTTCCGCCCCGGGCAGCATCGGGGCGATCATGGCGAAGGTCCGGATCCCGGCCTCGTGAAGCCGTTCCAGCGCCTCCAGCCGCCTGCCGACGGCCGGCGCCCGCGGCTCGAAGAGCTTGCGGACCTCGTCGTCGGCTGTGGCGATCGAGAAGCCGACCTCGACGTCCTCGGCGCCTTGGAGGATGTCCAGATCCCGGACCACCAGCGGGGACCGGGTCTGTATGGTCACCGGCCAGTGGTGGGCGATCAAGACCCCCAGACAGCGCCTGGTCAGCTCGTAGTGCGCCTCCAGAGGCTGGTACGCGTCGCAGACACCGCTGATCCAGACCGCCCCGCGTCCCTTCCTGCCCAGCTCACGCGGCAGAAGCTTCGGAGCGTTGATCTTGACGTCGACGAACTCCCCCCAGGGCTCCCTGTGCCCGGTGAACCGCTTCATGTACCGGGCATAGCAGTAGGAGCAGGCGTGCTCGCACCCCGTGTAGGGGTTGAGGGCATAGTCGAAGACCTTGGACTCCGACAGGATGGTTCTCACCTGGATCTCTCTGATGATCACGTGGCCAACCATATCACCGCCCCAGGACGGACTATGCCCGGCGAGGAGGGGATGGCATACTGGACGAACGGAGCGGGATCAAGATGACCCAGACCCGGAGGCAGGATGCTTAATCAGACACTGCTTTGCGTCAGATGCGGGAACGTGGCGACCCACATGGGCTCCGAGGGCCTGCCGCTGTGCGAGGAACACGCCCGGGAGGACACCGGCGCGAGATCGCTGCCGGCACTCTCCGACGACATGCCTGAGGCGGCCGCTCCCGGCGTTCCCGCAGCCCCGGTCAATCCAGCCCCTCAGACCCCTCAGCCTCCGCTCGGGTCGCGAACCGTACCCGGGGAGGCACTGGCGGTGGTCCTGGGTGTCGCGGCGGGCATAGTGGGCGGCGCGGTCGGCGCGGGGGTCTTCTATACCGCGGCCTCCTACACTCGCGGGGAGGGGGAATCCCTGGGCGGCGGCTACGAGTCCGTCACCACTGTGGTGGCGATAGTCTTGGCCGTGGTCGTCTTCGTGCTGGTGCGCAAGGCGTTGTCTGACCGCTACCGCCTCCGCTCTCAAGCTCAAGTCCAGACTGAGCCCACGGCCACCCCGACTCCCGAGGAGAGCGGTGATGATCCAGCCTGAACCCGCATTGATTCTGGAGCGCCTATCGATCAAGGAGCCGCTGATCGGCTTCTACGACGCCCCTGATCCCACGCCCTTCGAGCCGCTGGTCGTACCGAGTGGCCGCCAATGTGTCTTCGCCTCGTTCAAGGCATGGCACCAGGCGAAGACTCTCCACCTGACCCGTGAGAAGCCGGGCTGCGGAGGTGGCCACCTTCTCGGTGAGGACCACAGGCCGCGGCAAGAGCTGGTGGAGTTCCTGTGCGCAAAAGAGGGCCTGCGCGCCGACAAGCAGCTCATGAACGAATGGCTCGACTCGGCTGAGGACTATTCACCCGTTCACGACCATCTGTTGACAGGCCCGCTGCACCCCGCCCAGTACGACTATCTGCGGACGGTCACCTTCTACGTAAACGCCGACCAACTCGCCATCCTCTGTACCGGCGCCACCCACTACAGCCGGCCGGGTGACCTCGAGCCGGTGTTGTCACGCTTCGGCTCCGGTTGCATGCAACTGATCACGCTGTTCGACAATCTGGACGCGCCCCAGGCCATCGTCGGGTCGACCGATCAGGCGATGCGCAGGTTCCTAGAGCCGTGGATGCTGGCCTTCACGGTCACACGCCCGATGTTCGAGTTGCTGTGTCGCTGGGCGGACAACCGCGGGAGCTCGCTCCACTCCGGTTTCACCGACGGCCTCATCCGCGCCCGGGGCGGGTCGCTGGCCTGACCGGCCGCCGGCCGCTCGCCCGAGACTGTCCCAGAAAATCGGAGAAGCCCCGCTTTCGCGGGGCTTCTCGACCGATCATTCGCAGGATCCGATGTTGCTCAAGACTACTTTTTGAGCGGGGTGATCTTCTGGAACATGGGGTTCCCGAAGACCTCGCCCAGGCACTGGCCGCTCTCCTGCATCTTAGCCTTGCCTACGGAGTAGCAAACGCAGAAGGCCACTTCCATGATCTCTTCGTCGGTGGCTCCCGCAGCCTTGGCGTTGCAGGCCTGGGGCAGAACGCCGTCCCAGTGGTTGGTCATCATGTACAGGCCCACCAGGAGCAGGTACCGGGTCTTGGGATCGAGGATGCCCCGGTCGAGCAGCTGGGCCAGCTGGTTCT
>CAZQDY010000102.1:0-5504 GCA_964592075.1 uncultured Gaiellales bacterium | reverse complement strand
GGCCCCGTGCCGGCGCGTCCGGGCCCGGGGGTGGGTGGCTACTTGGCCCTGAGGTTCCAGATGATCTGGGCCACCTCTCCCCTGGTCGCCTTGCCGCCGACGGAGAAGAGGGACAGGTCGATCCCGGCCAGGAGCCCGTTGTACTCCGCCCGGGCGATGTTGGCGCCGTGCGTGGGATCCTTGGCGGAAAGCACGCCCTTCCAGCCGGCAGGAGGCGCCGGGACGGTGGAGGGCTTGAGGTCCTTGGCCGCGCGGACCACCATGGTCATCACCTGCGCCCTCGTGATGTTGGCGTAGGGGTCGAACTTGGTGGCCGTCTTGCCCCGGGCGACACCTCGGGCCGCGCATACCGCCACGTAGTTGTCTGGATGGAGTGTCGCGTCGCCACCCTTCTGGACGTCCTTGAAGGGGCAGATATCGCTCTCCGACACCGGGTAATCCCCACCCAGCACGATCATCTTCGCGAACTGCTGGCGGGTGACCGGGTCGCCGGGACGGAAGAGGCCGCCCGGAGCGCCGTTCACGACGCCGCAACTGGTCAGTTCCTCGATGGCAACCGAGTACCGATGGCTTCGCGGGACATCGGGGAACAGGGGGGCGTCCGCCGGATCGTCCACGGGGCCGATCGGGGGATCGTCGAAGGGGTCATCGAAGGGGTCGTCCGCGGGAGGGTTCGGGATGGCGCCCGGGCTGGTGGTGACCGCCGGCGACTTGACGCTCTCCCGGCCGTTCACGATGGCCGTCACCTGGTAGGAGTATCCCGCTCCGTTGCTGAAGCCGGTGTCCACGTAGGCAGCCGAGAAGACCGGCGCCGTGTTCACCTTCTTGCCGTTCCGATAGACGTTGTAGCTCGTGGCCGCCGCTTCAGGGTTCCAGGAGAGCTGAACCCGGGCTCCCTGCGAAACGGCCACGAGACCCGCTAGGGCCACATCGAGCTCGGTGGACGTCGTCGCACCCCGGAACAGGGTGTCCGCGCCCGGGTCGAACACGGCGCCCACCCACTGCAGTTGCGCGCTGGTGCACGTCAACGGCAGGGAAGCGACCCCGTTGGAGTCGGTCGTGGCGGTCCCCACGGGCGTCGCCGCGCCGGCCATGCCGCGGACGGTGAACGAGACGGTCCGGCCGGCCAGAGGCTTCCGCGTGGACGCCTCCTTCAGCGTGGCGGTGACGGTCACCTTGCGGCCGACCACCGGAGACGAGTCGGACTTCTCGATGATGAGAGACGTCGGGGCCGCCGCCGGCGCCGCCACGGGGCCCGTGAGGTCGAAAACGGCCTGGCGGATGCCGGGCAGAGCCTTGTAGAACGCCGCGCCCGGACAGTCGGTGGCACGGTAGTCGAGGTGCCCGGCGATGTTGAAGGTCTTGACGTTCGCGCTGCCGTACGGGTTGAAGTAGGGGTCGGAGCCCATCGGGTCGATGCCGTGCCGCGCCACCACCCAGGCCAGGAGCCGCTCGAGCGAAGCGCGAGCGGCGGCGCTGATGGGCTTGCTGCCGTAGGTACCCAGTACGGCGATGCCCACGGTGGCCGTGTTGTAGTTGTAGGTGTGCCCCCCGACGACCCCGTTGCCGTAGATGTCCTCGCCGGCCGGCGAGCGTTCGTCATCGTCGGAGTAGCGGCCCTCGTACACGTTGCCCAGCGGGTCGATGAGGAAATTGTAGGCGATGTCGCCCCAATCCTGGGTCACCGCGTGGTAGTAGTAGATCGCCCTGACCAGCTTGGCGTAGTACTCCTGGCTGCCATCGCTGACTATGTTGTCGGAGGTGTGGTGCACGATCACCTTGGTGGGAGGATAGAACCGCGGAGCCCAGGTCAGATACGTGGAGTTCGCCCCCCAACCGGCTCGGGAGATGACGACCGGCCTGCCTTCTTCCTCCGGGGAGAACGCCGCCGTCAGGAGCAGGCGAGGCACGGCGCCGCCGTCGGAAGGCATCGCCACCACAGTGAGCCGTCCCAGCGGCACATCCGTGGTTACACTGACGGCCACCGCACCTTCCACGGCGTGCACCGCGCCGTAGGTCATCCCATCGCGCACTTCGGCCCCTGCGTCGTCGCGGCCTGCGTCGACCGGTCCGTCGAACGTGGTCCCATCTGAGGAGAAGGCCAGGGTCACTCGGGCATCCGGGCTGCCGGACCAGTACACAGCCACATGAGCGGCCGGCCTGTCGAACCTGATGGTGGTCACATCGGTGACGGTCACGGTGGCCGTCTGTGGCTGCGCCACCGCGTGTGCGGAAGACGCGGCGGCCGACCCGACCGACAGGCCGAGCAGGACAAAGACGATCCCGTAGATAACGAGACGGCGCATGAGGCTACCCTATGAGTTGCTGGTACATCCCATATTGTTTCGCACAAAGGCGGACTATTTCCTGCATTGGAGTAGGTTCCGACGTGCGGGCCGAACCGGGGGTTCCGGTTTCTCTGCGGACCCGCCGCGACCCACGGAGGCAGGCCGAGACCGACACCAGTTGAAGAAGGCGGTGTGTCGGGTATAGCAGAAGCGATATGGCAAGACCGGCGTGGAGCGGAAAGGAGCTGGAGGGCCTATGAGAGGAGCGAAGGTGCCTGAAGGCGGGGATGCTTCTATCGTTCTATGCGGCCCGGCCGGGCAGGGCGTACAAACCGCCGAGCAACTGATGGTCGCCGTGTTCCGACGGGCCGGCTTGAACGTCTTCGCCACCAAGGAGTACATGTCGCGGGTCCGGGGCGGCAGCAATTCCACCACCATCCGCATCTCCCCGGAGCGCGTGCGGGCGCTGGTCG
Organism: uncultured Gaiellales bacterium; assembly: GCA_964592075.1. Lineage (GTDB taxonomy): Bacteria > Actinomycetota > Thermoleophilia > RBG-16-64-13 > RBG-16-64-13 > RBG-16-64-13. The sequence goes on along the minus strand of CAZQDY010000102.1, from coordinate 2,743 downwards.
ATCGCATGGACATATTCGTGCCGCTGGACAGAGACGCCCTCGAGCACTGCCGAACGCGGATATCCAAGGACACGATCGTCCTTGGCGAGAAAGAGGTCTTCTCCGCGGAGGAGGGCGACCCGCCCACGGAGGAAGGGACCTTCCCCGGCCGGTTCCAGGACATCCCCCTCTCCCGTCTGGCCAAAGAGGCGGGCGGGGCGATCTATGCGAATACCGTGGTGGTGGGCACTGTCGCCGCTCTCTGCAAGATCGACGAAGCGGTCGTCCGGTCCTCCGTGGAAAACGCGTTTCAGAAACGGGACAGGGAGATCGTCGACAAGAACCTCACCGCGGCCCGGCTCGGTTACGAGCTGGGCGCCGGCCTGCCACACGGGTTGCCGTCCGCCGCCGGCGGAGCGGGTGCATCCGACACCACGACGGAGGTGATCCTGAACGGCGGCGAGGCGATCGCCTTGGGCGCCATAGCCGGGGGATGCCGCTTCATCTCCTCCTATCCGATGACTCCCTCCACGCCGGTGCTCACCTTTCTCGCGAAGCATGGCACCGATTTCGACATCGTCGCCGAGCAGGCCGAAGACGAGATTGCGGCCATCAACATGGCGCTCGGCGCCTGGTACGCCGGAGCGCGCAGCATGGTCTCCACCTCCGGGGGCGGCTTTGCCCTGATGGTCGAGGGCCTGAGCCTGGCGGCGATGACCGAGACGCCGGTCGTGATCCACCTCGCCCAGCGGCCGGGGCCCGCTACCGGCCTGCCCACGCGGACGGAACAGGGTGAGCTGCTCTTCGCCCTTCGCGCGGGACACGGCGAGTTCCCTCGGGTCATCTTCACCCCGGGGACCCTGGAAGATGGCTTCTACCTGACGCAGAAGGCATTCAACCTCGCCGACCGCTATCAGATCCCGGTATTCGTGCTCACCGACCAGTACTTCATCGACTCCTACTACAACCTCCCGCCGTTCGACCTCGCGGGGGTCGACAACCCCGATCCGGTCATCCAGACGACGGCGGACTACAGGCGCTACGCGTTCACGGAAGACGGGGTGACCCCGCGCGGCATTCCAGGGTATGGTGACGGGTTGGTGGTCGTCGACAGCGACGAGCACGACGAGGAAGGGCACATCACCGAGGATGAGAATGTCCGCGCCCGGATGGTCCAGAAGCGGCTGAAGAAGCTCGAGGCCCTGGTGCGCGAGGCGGTGCCGCCGGAATGGATCGGCCCGCCCGACGCCGAGACCCTGGTGATCTGCTGGGGATCGACGGTGCACCTCGCCGCCGAAGCCATCACCAAGACCACGCGCGGAAAGCAGGCGGTGCTGTACTTCAAACAGGTGTATCCGCTCCACGCCGGAGCGGCCGGCCTGATCCGGAAGGCGAAGCGCCTCTCTATCGTCGAGAACAACGCCACGGGACAGTTCGCCCGGATTCTCCAGAGCCGGTTGCAGATCGATGTCCCGGTGAAGATCCTCAAGTACGACGGCCTCCCCTTCACGGTGGAGGAACTCGCCCGTGAGCTGGATACGGCGGTCGGCTAGGAAAGGAAGATGCGGTGGATGCGAGTCTCTTTGACATGGAAGAAGCCGACGTCGCCTGGTGCCCCGGCTGTGGCAATTTCACCATCTGGGAGGTCTTGAAAGAGACCCTGGCCGAACTTGGACGCAGACCGCAGGAGGTCGTGATCGTCTCCGGGATCGGCCAGGCGGCGAAGATGCCGCACTATCTCAGGTGCCACACCTTCAACGGGCTGCACGGACGAGCGCTTCCGGCGGCGACCGGGGTCAAGGTGGCCAATCCGGGGATGCTCGTAATCGCGGAGGGCGGGGACGGAGACATGTACGGAGAGGGAGGCAATCATCTCCTCCATACCATCCGCAGGAACCCCGACATCACCAACCTCGTGCACGACAACATGGTGTACGGCCTGACGAAGGGACAGGCCTCGCCGACCAGTGCGCGTGGCTTTCACACCCCCATACAGGTGGACGGGGTGCTCCTGGAGCCCTTCAATCCGCTGGCGGTGGCCATCGCGTTGGATGCTTCGTTCGTGGCGCGCGCCTGCACGGTTGACGCTACGGGGCTGAAGACCATCTTGAAACAGGCCATCCGGCATCCCGGCTACGCCTTGGTGGATATCCTTCATCCCTGCGTTTCGTTCAACAAGGTGATCACGTTCCGGTGGTTCCGTGAGAACACGTATCCGCTGGAGGATGACCACGATCCAGCGGACCGGGTGGAAGCCTTCCGGCGGGCTATCGAAACGGAGCGATTGCCGCTGGGGGTGTTCTACGTCAATGCGGCGAAGCCGGTGTTCGAAGGAAGCCTCCCGGTGTACGCAGGGCGCGACGAGCCTCTCGCTTCGCGGCGTGTCGACATGAAGCGGCTGGAGGCGTTCCTACGGGGTGGGCTCAAGACCGCATAGCACCATCCTCAGCCCCGACGCACGTCGCAGTCACAGGCCGGAGGTCGAGAACAGGCGGTCGAGGTCGGCCATGGGTAGGAACAGCTTCAGCCGTTCGACCGGGAAGGGCCTGAAGTCGTGGTGCAGGTAGAAGTCCCGCGCTTGCTCGTCGGTGGCATCCACCCTGATCGCGTACGAGGCGACGCTACGCGCCGCCCGCCAACTCCTTAGGAGCGCGTCCATGAGCAGCAGCGAGCCGATGCCTTCCCCCTGGCAATCGCCACGAACAGCCAACCATCCGATAAGAGTCGCGGGAAGCAATCCGTACTTCGGCAGCCTCCTGGCAAG
>CAZQDY010000101.1:0-5597 GCA_964592075.1 uncultured Gaiellales bacterium | reverse complement strand
GCGTGCATCACTTCGAGATGGACTTCTGAGTGACCAAGGAGCCGTGAGGGTCTTCGGCGACGCCAACCTCGCCGTGAGCAGGCCGCGGCAGATGCAGGTCCGGCGCGGGCCTCTCATGGGCTTCGGGAAGAGTCGCACAGGCTTCTGTGCGCAGCTGAGAGAGAAGCTACAAGGCGAGGCCACGGGGTCTGTGCAGGTCCGGCGCGGGCCTCTCATGGGCTTCGGGAAGAGTCGCACAGGCTTCTGTGCGCAGCTGAGAGAAGCCCATGAGAGGCCCGCGCCCTAACTGAACAGGTCCCGGCGCCGGTGCCGCTGCACGGGCATGCGCTCCCGCACCGCCCGCAGGTACTCCATGTCAAGGTCGGCGACTATGGTGTCCGTGCCCTCGCGGCACTGCGCCACGACCGTCCCCCAGGGGTCGACCACCATGCTGTGGCCATAGTTCTGCCGGCCGCGCGCGTACGCACCCCACTGGCCGCAGGCGGCCATGTAGCAGCCGTTCTCGATCGCGCGTGCGCGTAGGACCGGCTCCCAATGGCTGATCCCGGTCGGTACGGTGAAGGCCGCCGGCAGCAGGAACAGCTGGGCGCCGCGGTCCACCAGAGCATGGAACAGCTGGGGGAAGCGCACGTCGTAGCAGATGGCGAGCCCGGCCGTCACGCCCTCGCAGTCGAACACCGCGATCTCGCGCCCGGCTGCAAAGGAGTCAGACTCCCGATACTCGAGGCCATCAGGAGTCCGGGCGTCCCACAGATGGATCTTGCTGTAGCGAGCCGCCTCTATCCCACTCCGGTCGAAGACCACGCTCGTGTTGTAGACGCTCTCCCCACGCTGTTCGGCGAGGCTGCCGCAGTGGATGAAGATGCCGTGACGGCGGGCCTTGTCGCGGGCCCAATCCGTGCTTGGACCGGGGATGGGCTCCGCCGCCGCCGCATTGGCAGCATCAAGCCCATGGTAGTTGAACATCTCGGGGAGAAGGACCAGATCGACTCCCTGAGCCGCCAGGCGGTCGACAGCCTGGCCGGCCGTCGCTAGGTTGGCAGGCTTGTTCTGCCGGGAGTTCAGTTGGGCCAGCCCGATCCTCATCCACCCCGCCTCACCGAGAGGAGACCGCGGTTCACGCTACTGTCGGTCCAGGTATTCCAGTGCCATGTGCCGGATCAACTCGGCGTTCTGGTTGCAGCGGTCGGCGATGCTCTCCAGACGCTCGATGATGGCCTTGAGCTGGTGGAAGGTCTTGAAGTCGGTATCCATTTCGAACATGCCGCGATAAATCTCGGCGAACAACTCGTCGGCCCGACTCTCGATCCTGTCGACCTTCCCGGCCAGCTTGATGGCCTCGCGCAGATCGCTGCTCATGGCCACGACCGCGCCACGCAGCATCTTCACAGCCTCTACGTCGACTTGAGCCATAGCTACCAGCTGGGCGTTCATCTCCTCCGGTAGTGAGAACCGACGCATGGAGATGCGATCGGCGGCGCCGGCGGCCAGATTGGCGATGCTGTCCATCGAACCGACCAGCCGGGCCAGATCGGCGCCGTGGATAGGATAGACGGTGCCCAGGCATAGCCGGTCGAGGATGGCCTCTTTGCTGCGGTCCGCCTCGCTTTCCAGCCGGTCCAGCTCCTCCGCCGCCTCCGCCAACTCGTCGTACCGGTCGGCGGCGAAGAGACCCACCACATCGCTCAGCTTCTCGACGATCACCACCACCTGGTCGCTGAACCGCCCGAGGCGCCCGATCACCTGCTCCTCGCGCTCCTTGCCCATGGCGTCGATGACGCCGTCCAGGGTAGTCTCGCCGCCGAGAGTGCGTCTGATCCTGTCGAGTCGCGACTTGGCCATGAACGCCGCCTACATCAACCAGTTGAGTAGGTAGTAGAAGATGGCGGCCATGCCGGCGCAGAAAGGCAGCGTGACCACCCAGGCCAGCATGATAGCACGGAAGACTTTCCAGCTTACCGCACCCAGCTTGCTGGCCAAGCCCGTTCCGGTGACCGCTGAAGTGACTACGTGGGTGGTCGACACGGGGAGGCCCAGTAGAGAGGCGACCTGGATGATGATGGCCCCACCGCACTCGGCGCTGAAGCCGTTGATGGGATGCAGCTTGGTGATCCGCTCGCCCAGAGTGCGGATGAGCCGGAACGACTTGACCGACAGGAAGGTGCCGACGGCCATAGCCGCCGCGCAGGACAGGATCACCCAGATGGGGAAGCCCTCCTGCTCGACGTAATCCTTGACCCCGAGCCCCTTCTGAGCGGCCAGGTAAAGCACGATGATGCCCATGACCTTGGTGGCGTCATTGGAACCGTGACTGAACGAAACCCAGCTGGACGAGAGTATCTGCATGTGCTTGTAGAAGCGGTCGGCCCTGCTCATGCTCCAACGAGTCTTGGCGAAGAACAACCGGCTGAGACGCATCACCAGATACCCGGTCGCGATCCCTATGACCGGAGAGATCAGCAGGGCGGCGAATATCAGGATCACCTTGTCCCAGTGGATGCCGCCGGTTCCCAGAGCCGCCAGGGTCGCCCCCAACAGGCCGCCCACCAAGGCGTGGGAAGAACTCATCGGGAGAGCCCAGATCCAGGTGAGGATCTCCCACACGCAAGCCCCGAGAAGCGCCGCGATTATGAGCTGCGGCTTGTCGGCGATCTGACTCCCGTCGACCACCTTGCCGATGGTCTCGGCCACAGCGACACCGATCGCCAGAGGTCCGATGAAGTTGAAGAACGCCGAGAGCCCGATGGCGACCCGCGGCTTGAGCGCACCCGTATAGATGACGGTCGAGACGGCGTTGCAGCCGTCATGGAAGCCGTTGAGGAGGTCGAAGATGAGCGCGACTGCCACGACCGCGATGAGCATGCCTATGCCGCCGCTCAAAGTATCACGTCCTCCTCACGCAACACGCCGGTGGCCGCTCCTATTCGTTCTCCAAGTATTCCAGAGCCATGTGTCTCAGAAGCTCAGCGTTCTGAGCGCAGCGGTCGGCCAGGTTCTCCAAACGCTCGATGATGGCCTTGACCTGGTGAAACGTCTTGAAGTCCGTGTCGAGGTCATACATCTGCCGGTAGAGCTCGGCGAAGATGTCGTCGGCATGGCTCTCGATCTTGTCCACCCTGTCGGCCAGCTTGATCGCCACCCGCAGGTCCTTGCCTACCGCGACCACAGCGTCTCGCAAGACCTGAACCGCTTCGAGATCGGCCTTCGCCAGGCGGATGAGCTCCTCGTTCATCCGCGGGGGCAGGGAGAACCTCCGCATGGAGATGCGGTCCGCGGCACCCGCGGCCAGGTTCGCGATGGCATCCATCGACGCCACCAGACGGGCCAGGTCCGCCCTGCCCATGGGAAAAACGCTGTCCAAAGCCAGCCGGTCGAGTAAAGCTTCCTTACTGTCGTCCGCCAGGCTCTCGAGATGGTCGAGTTCCCTCGCGCACTCCTCCAGCTCCTCGTAGCGGTCGGCCGCGAAACGCTCTACCACGTCGCGCATCTTCTCCACCATCACGACGACCTGGTCGGCGAACTCCGCCAAGTGCTCGAGCACCTTCTCCTCACGCTCTCTAGCCATGGATGCTCCTTATGTCGCCGAAGCCACGAGGAAGTAAATCACAGCGCCTCGGGAGGCGCAAAAGCCAGTCTGACACCCAGCGGCGGGATGCCGGGCTGCTCCGACCACCGTTCCGCGCAGGCGGCAGAAAAAAGGGGTGCACCGGCGCGTGCGCCGATGCACCCCTTCTCATCTCGACCTTCTACTCCTCCGCGTCCCCGGCCAACTCGGCCAGGTCTCCCGCGACGGTCATCAACGACTGCACGGGCGTCATGATCTGAGCCGCTGCTTCTATCAGCGTCGCGCTGTCGGGTACAGCGCTGACAGCGGTGTCCAGATCCGTCCACGCCTTCTTTGCGGCCTCGACATCGGCGCCCTTGACCTTCTCAGCGGCGGTCACCACGGCCTGCCAGTCGGCCGCGATGTCATCCTTGGCGGCCTTGAGCTCCGGTACGGTCCCGCCCTGCGTGAACGCCGTCTGCAACCCGGTGACCTTGGTCTCAACCGTGGCGAGAGCCGCCCGGAGAGCCTCCTTGGCCTCCTTGTCGTCGCCCCCGCAGCCTGCCACGGTCAGGGTGCCCAGAGCCATGATGATCATCAACCCGAGCACCAGCAGCTTCCTCGCTCTCACCAGATCCCTCCTTGACCGTTCATCTGCCGTCTACGCAATGTTACGTCCCGGGCTGTGAGAAACACAGCCCGGGAGTACCGGGATTCTTCTACCTGTTGACCGTACCTTCCCAGGTGCCGACCTTCTTCTGCTTCTTCTCGACCTCGGTGAACCACCGCGAGGTGACACACTTGGTCTCGGTGAAGAAGTGGATACCGTCGAGACCGAACACGTGGCTCTCCCCGAAGAAAGAGTCCTTGTGCCCCGCGAACGGGAAGAAGCTCACCGGCACCGGGATACCGACGTTGACGCCCACCATGCCGGCGTGGCTGCGGCGGGCGAACTCACGAGCGTAGTAGCCGCTCTCCGTGAAGATGCACGAGCCGTTGGCGAAACGGCTGTTGTTCATGAGGGTGATGCCCTCTTCGAAGTCCTCGACGCGCTTCATGCAGCACACCGGGCCGAAGATCTCTTCCCGGCCGACACTCATGTCCTCGGTCACGTGGTCGAAGATGGTCGCGCCAACGAAAAAGCCCTTTTCGAAGCCCGGGACCACGGTGTTGCGGCCGTCCAGGACCAGCTCCGCGCCTTCCTCGACACCCTTGTCGATCCAGCTCTTGACGAAGGCCTGGTGCTCAGCGGAAACGACCGGACCGAGCTCGGTCTTCGGGTCGTACGAGCAGCCGATGACCCGCTGCTGGGCGTAGTGCTTGAGATAACCGACGAACTCGTCGGCCACGCTGTTCTGCACAACGCACACAGGCAGAGCCATGCAGCGCATGCCGGCGCAGCCGAAGGTGGAGTTGATGATACCGGCAGCGGCGCGCTCGAGCGCGGCATCCTCCAGCACAAGGCCGTGGTTCTTGGCCTCGGTCTGAGCCTGGACACGCTTGCCATGAGCGGCTGCGATCGAGTAGACGTGCTTGCCCACGCTGGTGGAGCCCACGAACGACACACCACGGATGGCGGGGTGGGTCATCATGATCTCTGCCTCATTGCGCGAGCAGGTGACGAGGTTGACCACGCCCTTGGGCAGGCCGGCCTCGATGAGGGTCTCGAGCAGGCGGATACCGGTGGTCGGCACCAGGCTGGCGGCCTTCAGAACAAAGGTGTTACCAGTGGCGATGCAGAGCGGGATCATCCAGCCAAAGGGGATCATGGCCGGGAAGTTGAATGGAGCGATACCGGCGAAAACGCCGAGGGGCTCGCGATAGCTCACGGTATCGTGCCCGGTGGACACATTCATGAGCGACTCGCCCTTGGCCGTCATGGGGACGGTCACGCCGACTTCGCAGCCCTCGATGATCTTGACGATCTCGCCGCGGGCCTCATCCAGGTTCTTGCCCAGCTCGCGGGAGCACATGTAAGCAAGCTCGTCCTCGAGGTTTTCGAGGATGGTCTTCCACCTGTAGAGCACCTGGGTGCGCTTCTGCGCCGGCATGC
>CAZQDY010000100.1:0-5705 GCA_964592075.1 uncultured Gaiellales bacterium | reverse complement strand
CACACAGCATTGCTCAACCCCCCTCCTGAGCTGTGGCCCCAACCCTGTCCGGTGGTTGTCGGACCCAACCGGGGCGAGACGACCACCACGCCCACACGGCGGAGACGGCGTAAGCGGCGTCCGGCACAGCCGGACGCCGCGCCCGCCGTGTGAACCCCCACCAAGCTCCCCCTGCAGGTCTCCGCGCTTGTAGGCCCCGCCTCTGACCGTCCGCGCGGCGTGCGCTTGTGCGCAGCCGCGCCGCGGGCCATACTACGTTCACCATGATGGAGCCCCGCATCTTCGTGCTCGAGGACGACCCTCAGATGCGCTCCTTGCTCGTGCGCGGCCTGCGTGAGGAGGGCTATGAGGTGCAGGGGTACCCCACGGGCTCGGAACTGCTGCGCAAGCTGGCGGAGATCATCCCCGATCTCTTCGTCATCGACATCGGGCTGCCCGACACCGACGGCCGGGACGTTTGTCAGGCCATCCGCGCTCAAGGCGTGGCGTCGCCCGTGCTGTTCCTGACCGCCCGCGACTCCCTTTCCGACCGGCTCTCAGGCTTCCACGTAGGGGGAGACGACTACGTGAGCAAGCCCTTCGCGTTCGCGGAGTTGCTGGTCAGGGTGGAGGCGCTGCTCCGGCGCAGCGGGACGGAGCGGAGCATGGAGGCCGGCGGACTCGTCCTCGACCCGGCCAAGCATGCGGTCACGTGCGGCGGCGTCACGGTGCCGCTCACACCCACCGAGTTCCGGTTGTTGGCCAAGCTGGCCGCCTCTCCGGGAGAAGCCATACGCAGGAAGGCTCTCATAGAGACAGGGTGGCCGCACGGGGCCATCGTCTACGACAATACCCTGGACGCCTACATCGCTCGTCTGCGGCGCAAGGTGTGCGGCCTGCCCGGGGCTCCCCAGATAGTGACCGTGCGCGGCGTGGGCTATTCCCTGCAATGAAACGCTGGTTCGCCCGCATGGGGGTGCGCGACCGGTTGCTGCTGGCCGTCCTGGTGACGGTCGCCGTGGCCCTGGTGGTCATGACCGTGGCCTTCAACCTCATCCTGTCGGTGGTCCTCGACGAAGATGCCGACAAGCGGCTGAAAGCCATGGTCGACGACGCCAGCCTTTCCATCACGGAGCGGGGCATAGAACTGCCCAACCCGGCGGGCGACATCAAAGACCTGAGCTCCCAGGTGTGGGTGTTCTTCCGTGGGGCCACCGTCTCCGGCCCGGACGTAGACCCCGACATCGAGGCGGCGGCGAAATCGCTGGATGGTCAACTCGCTCAGTTCAAGGCTTTTCCCGAGCTCGAGCTGCGGCTCTACGGCGTCCCTCTATACGACAACAAAGGCGAGGAGCGACTCGGGACCATCGTGGCCGGGCTGTCCATGGCCTCCTATTCGCGTACCCAGCGCATCACCCTGGTCGCCACCACCGCTCTCACCGCCATGCTGCTCATCATCGTAGGTTTCGCGGCGCTCTCTGTCCTCAATGCCGCCTTCCGCCCGGTCGCAAAGATGACCGCCGAGGCTGAGGCCTGGAGCACGGCCGATCTCGACCGGCGGTTCGACATGGGCGAACCACACGACGAGGTCACTCAACTTGCGCGCACTCTGGACGGCATGCTCGACCGTCTGGCGGCGGGCCTGCGCCGCGAGCAGCGCTTCTCAGCGGAGGTCTCCCATCAGCTGCGCACTCCTCTTGCCAAGATCAAGGCGGAGGCGGAGTTGGCTCTGCGCCGGCAGCGCGATCCCGCCTACTATCAGGAGGCCCTGTCCTCGGTGGCCGACAGCGCCGACCAGATGGCGCGCACCGTGGAGACCCTCCTGGCAGCCGCCCAGGAGGAAGGGAGCCTGGCCCGTGGGCGGGCCGACGCCGGCCGGGTGCTCGAAGACGTGGCGAAGTCGGTGGGGGTGCTGGCCGCGGAGAACTCGGTGCACGTGCAGGTCCAAGCTCCCACCGGCAGCATCAGGGTCGGGGTGGGGGCGGACATCGTGCTTCAGATCATCCAGCCCGTGGTGGAGAATGCCTGCAGGTTCGCCAAGTCCAGGGTGCTGTTGGGCGCGGTGCGCAACGGCAAGGAGGTCCTCTTCACGGTGGAGGACGACGGTCCCGGGGTCAGTGAGGACGAGAAGGAGCGGATCTTCGAGCCGGGGGTACGGGGAACCGCGGCGGAGACCAAAGGGAGCGCCTCCCGCGGGGCCGGCCTTGGTCTGCCGCTGGCCCGCCGGCTCGCCCGCATGGCCTCGGGAGACGTGGAGGTCGGTCCCGGAACCATAGGAGCCGGGGCTAAGTTCACCGTGCGCCTGCCCACGGGCTGAGGCGGCCTGTTCCCCGCAGGGTCTCCCTACCGGTACCAGAGGATGTGGTCCGCCTCCAAGGGCACCCGAACCGCCGCGTGCCACGGCACTACTCGCGGTGTGTAGTCGCGGGCGGGCCGGGCGGCCGGTATCGTGACCCGGAAACAGTGGACGCCCGGTGGGCGCGGGCTCCTCGTTCCTCCCGCGAACACGCCCAGATCGGTCATGAGGACGTGCCGCTCGGGCGACCCCCCCGCCAACGGCTCGGCGTAGACCTCGACGAGGGCGGCGCCCGGCGGCACGGCGCCCAGCATGACCTCGGCCCTGAAGGTGTGCGTATCGCCTTCGGGGCCCACCGCGGTCTCGACCGAGAAATCCGTGAAAGCCACCTCGTGCCAGTGCTCGTCCAGCGCGGCGCGCCATGTCTCGATGTCAGCGAGAAGCTTCGCCGCCGCGGTGTCGTCGGAGCCGGAGCCGGTCCGGGCGCGGTAGGCCGCGGCGCCGGGGAGGTAGTAGTGCTCCAGGTAGTCCTGCATCATCCGGTTGGTCGAGAACCGGGGGGTCAGGCGGGCCATGCTCTCCCGCACCCGCGCGACCCAGCGGCGAGGGATGCCCTGCTCGTCCCGGTCGTAGAACTCGGGGATGATCTCGTTCTCCAAGAGGTCGTACAAGCGCTCAGCTTCGACCGTATCCCAAGCGGGGTCGGAGCCGTGTTCCAGCCCGTCTCCCAGCGCCCAGCCCACGTCGGGGACGTAGGCCTCCGCCCACCATCCGTCGAGTTCGGACAGGTTGAGTCCGCCGTTGACGAGCACCTTCATGCCGCTGGTGCCGCTGGCCTCCCAGGGGCGGCGCGGGGTGTTGAGCCACACGTCGACGCCGTGCACGAGGTGCTCGGCCACCCCCATATCGTAGTCGACGAGGAAGATGACGTGAGGCCGCACTTCGCAGCGATCTATGAAGTCGGTCCACTCCCTGATCATGACCTTTCCGGCGCCATCGGCCGGATGGGCTTTGCCGGCCAGCACCAGTTGCAGCTTGCTGTCGGGCCCACAAAGGAGGCGTTCCAGGCGGTCCGGGTCGTGGAGGAGGAGGTTGGGCCGCTTGTAGGTCGCGAAACGACGCGCGAAGCCCAGGGTGAGGAGGTCCGGATCGCAAAGACAGGAAGGATCCAGCCCCATATTCCCAAGGCTTCCCGCTATCGGGCCCTGGCGCTCCACATGCTCGCGGGCTATCCCGACCAGCTTGCGGCGGTTCACCTCTCGGAAGGCCCACAGCTCTTCGTCGTTGATCTCGCGAATGGCGTCGCCGAGGCCCTCGAGATCACCGAGCCAGCGCTCTTTGCCGCAGGCTCTGGTCCAGAGGTTGTCGGCCTCCTGCGAGTCCCAGGACGGCACGTGGACGCCGTTGGTGACATGGCCCACCGGGATCTCGTGATAGGGCCACCTGGGGAAGAGACGCTGGAAGAGGCCGCGGCTGACCTCCCCGTGGAGTCTGCTGACTCCGTTGACGGCGCCGCTGCCCCTGATGGCCAGGTAGGCCATGTTGAAGGGCTCGTCGGGCTTGCGGCAGGCGTCCGGGCATCTGCCCATGGCCAGCAGGTCGTCGACGCCGATGCCCAGTCCGGCGGCGTAGCCGCCCAAGTAGTCGGCGACGAGCGACGGGGGGAACCGGTCGAAGCCGGCTTCGACCGGGGTGTGGGTGGTAAAGAGGTTCCCTGCTCTCGTGACCAGGAGCGCCTGCTCGAAGCTGAGTCCCCGGTCCTCCATGTGACACCGGGCCCGCTCGAGCACCGCGAGAGCGGCATGGCCCTCGTTCAGGTGGCAGATGTCCGGCGAGACCCCCAGCTCGCGGAGCAACCGCCAGCCTCCGATTCCGAGCACCATCTCCTGCTGGAGGCGCGCCTCCGGACCTCCACCGTACAGCTCAGCCGTGACGCCGCGGTCGGCCGGGCTGTTCATCAGGTCGTTGGAGTCGAGCAGGTAGAGCCTCACCCTGCCGGCCTGGACCTGCCACGCGCGCAGGCGCAGCTCGCGCCGGGGGAACTGGAGCTTCACCGTCATCCACTCTCCGCGGGAGTCACGGAGCGGCGTGATGGGGAGCTGCCCGGGATCGTTGAAGGGGAAGAACTCGATCTGCTCTCCCGAGGCGCTGAGAGCCTGGCGGAAGTAGCCCTGCTGCCACAGCAGGCCAACACCGATAAGAGGGACCCCCAGATCGCTGGCCGCCTTGAGGAAGTCTCCGGCCAGGATGCCCAGGCCGCCGCTGTAGATGGGCAGGGCCTCGCTCAGGCCGAACTCCATGCTGAAGTAGGCTACGTGGCCGAGAGGGCCTACCGGCGGAGCGGCGCCGCCCAAAGGGCCGGTGACGGGCGAGGGGCCGGTCGGGGCCGGCGAGCCGCCCGGGCGCTTCGGGGAGGCGGGCGCGGCCGCCGGGCCCGCAGGCCCGCAGCCTGCCGCCTCCGGGAAGGCCTGCTCGAACCACGTGGGCGCCTCCAGGGTCTCGCGCCGGGCGGCGACATGTCGGTCGAGCAGTTCGAGGAAGCCAGGGTCGTGCGCCGCTTCCTCCAGGCGGGTCTTGGCGGCCGTCTGGAGGATGTGCCAGGGATTGTGGGTCACCTCCCAGACGTCGGGCGCCAGGCGCTCCCACAGCTCGTCTGAGGAGTGGCTCCACGCCCAGCGCATGTCGAGGGCCAGGTCCAGCAACCCCTGAAGCCGTTCGGGCATGGTGGGCAGTATGAAGCGGGGCTGGGCGGTCATCCAAAACCTCCTGGGGCGCCCACACAGGTCTCGCGCGTAGACCCCCGAGCGCACAGTCGGGTAAGCTGCAGCTAGAGCGATGGTATCCAAGAATCGACATCCGCAATCCTTCGAGGGCCGGTCCGGATCCCTCGGGTACCTTCTTGGGGAACTGGCGGCGCTCTACGGTGTACAGACCGGGTACCGGGACACACGCGGGCGATGGCGGGAGTCGCCACCTGAGAGTGTGGTGCGGGTTCTGCGAGCGTTGGGGGTCGACGTCGGCCCTGATGACGTGGTCGTGGAGCGGCCTGGAGCCGGGCGACTCCGAGCGGAAGCGTGCCTCGCTGCGGCCATCGACGCGAGGAAGGTGTCTCTGTGGGGGCGGATGGCGGAGCCCGTGCTGGTGGCCTGGGACGGCGAGCTTCCGTCCTTCATCCTTCGCCTCCCCAGCACGGCGCGGCATGGCCGCCGGAGCGACCTTCGTCTGACTCTCACGTTGGAAACCGGTGAGCAGCAGTGCCGGGACCTGGAGCGTGGCGCCCTCGAAGTCGTCGAACGAACAGCGGTCGGCGGGAGACGGCTCGAAGCCTGTCGCGTGCGAGGAACCGCGGCGAAGGGCCTCGATCCTCGACGGTTGCCCTTCGGATATCATCGGCTGAGCGTCGAAGCGGGGGCGGACGCCGCCGAGGCCT
>CAZQDY010000099.1:0-5928 GCA_964592075.1 uncultured Gaiellales bacterium | reverse complement strand
CCCCCCCCCCCCCCCCCCCCCCCCCCCCCCCCCCCCCCCCCCCCGATCACCCCCCTATCCTACACTCTTTCCCTACACGACGCTCTTCCGATCTGCTGTCTTCAGCCGTCACCGCGCTCTAATACCGAGGCCTCTCCACCGATTCCTTGTAGAAGCCTTCGACTCCGATCTCGCGCATGCGGTCGTTGTGGTGCCGCCAGCGCGATGCCAGATTCTCCGGGAAGGCGTTCCGCTCGCACGGATACTCGTCGCACTGGAAGCAGAAATCGACGCCCTTCTCTCTGAAACAGGTCCTCGCCGCGCAGAGGGGCAGTTGCGCTCCGCCTGCGCGGCACCCCGCGCAACCCGCGCCTGTGAAGAAGCCGAGAATCTCCGTGAACTGGTGGTATTCACGAAGGGCCGGAACACGGTCCGCGACCCGAGCCGCGATGTTCTCGAAGCCGGTCAGGGCCTCGGCCAACCCGGTGGCATGGTCCCTGATCCTCCCATGCGCATACATGGCGCAGCGTTCACAGTCGATGCCGCAGGGGGCCAACCGCTCGACGACCTCTTGGTAGGTGGGTTCCCGCTCCATCCGTCCCCCCTTGTCGCGTGCCGGACCGCTCCATTCTATCTCCGGACCCTCCCTAGCCGAGCGCCGCCCGGGGGCGTTAGACTTCTCCACATGGATACGGCCGATTTCACGATACGCTCGCTCGAGCCCCGCGATCGCGACTGGGTGCTGGGCACGGTCCGCTACTGGGGCGACACGGATTACATCGTCTCGCGGGGGCGGATCGTCTACGCCGCCGAGTTGCCGGGCTTTTGCGCGGTCGCGCCGAACGGCAGACCGCTTGGCCTGGCGACCTACGAGATCACCAAAGATGCATGTCAGCTGGTGACCATCCACGCCTTCGAGAGGTTCTCGGGTATCGGTACCGCCCTACTCGCGGCGGTGCGCGACGCGGCCGCGGCCGCTGGTTGCCGCCGGCTGTGGCTCGTCACCACCAACGACAACGTCGACGCTCTCAGGTTCTACCAGCGGCGCGACCTCGAGTTGGTGGCTGTGCATCGAGGCTTCCGCGAGGTGGCCCGGCGGCTCAAGCCGTCCATCCCCCTGATCGGCGAGTACGGGATCCCCCTCCGCGACGAGATCGAGCTGGAGATCCTCCTGGACTAGGCCGGTGGCGGGCCGGGCGGCACCGGCGCGTCTGGGACCACGGGCGGCGTGGTCTGCCCGAGCTCCTTCCGCCTACCCCGACCCCACAGCGACGCGCACGTCGCCCCGACGCCCACCAGGCTGACCACGAACAGGATGACGGGGCCGGCCACGGGTATCCACCAGAGGGCGCTCAGTATCACCACCCCCAGGACAGCCGCAAGCATCATGGGGCCGCGGTCGTCCCCGCGTCTGCCGAGGATGAGCCTGCCCAGCGTCGCGCCCGCGGCGACGAAGCCGAACAGCCATATGACCGGCACCACGATGCCCAGCCAAGGTATGAGCAGCAAGATCCCGACAAGGAAGAGGACCAGCACCAGCACCAGCAGGGTGATGAGCGGCACGGCCACGAAGACCACCAGAGCACCCCAGCCGAGTGACGAGAACACGTGACTGCGCGCCCGCTCGCTGACGAGGGCCACCTGCTTCGGAGCGATGGCCACCATGATGACGGCCACTACGGCCAGGAAGACGGCGAACCAGACCCAACCGCCGACCGTCCGCGAATCCCACCTGGTGAAGTCCGGACTGAAGCTCACGGCGCCCAGCCAGTCGCCGAAGCGCCACCCCACGTCGTTCATCCCTCCGGACACGGTCGCCCCGGGTTCCACTTCGATGTCTCCAAAGACCACCACGACGGCCGTACCATCATCGGGACCACTACCGACGCCCACCTGCGCCTCCCCGCCGATGGTCACATCGCCTCCCACCACGACCACGGTCTTCTCGACCGTCCCGAGGATGGTGGCGCGGCCTCCCACCACGACCACGTATTCCCGGGTCTCGCCAGGGCCGATCGTCACATCCTCGAACACGGACACCTTGTGCGCTCCGCTCGTCCCACCGGCCTGGGCGACGTCCACTAGACCAGGCGCGAACCAGCCCAACGTCATGATCGCGGCGGCGACGACGAGGACGGCCAGCGCCGGCATGGTCGCCCAAGGCCGGCGCCAGGAGGTCCGGCGGCCTCCCCGACGGAACCGCGCTTCGCCACTGTCGGTCCTCATACCTATCGACTCCATACCGGCCTCCGGTACCACGCTGCCTCTGGATCGCACGAGACAGTGTAGTCTATCAAGGCTCCGGCTCGTTGCGGCCCGGCTCTCGGGCTGAGCATCCTCGGACGGTGCCGGGGCGAAACAACCAGGAGACGCAGTAGTGCACCCTATCTTGGCCACCTTCACCATCGGCGGCACCGAGGTGGTGCTGCGCGCCTACAGCACGTTCTACGTGCTGGCCTGGATAGCAGCTGTTGCCGTGACCACAGTGATCGCCCGGCACAGAGGCTTCTCCTGGTGGCGGGCACTGGCGACGTTCGTTGTGGCTCTGCTCGTAGGCTTCGCCGGCGCCCGGCTGCTCGACGTGGCCGTCAACTGGGGCTACTACGCCGAGAACGTCAGCCGCATCTACGATACGGGCTTCCGTGGTTTCGCCCTCTATGGAGGGCTGATCGTGGCACTGACCGCCGGAGCTCTCCTGGCCCGCGCCTTCCACCTGCCCCTCTGGGACCTCGCGGACGGCACCGTCCCGGCGTTCGCGACCGGTATCGTCCTCATGCGCACCGGCTGCTTCCTCAGCGGATGCTGCTTCGGCACGGTCACCTCACTGCCGTGGGGAGTGACCTATCCCCCGGGGAGTCCCGCATGGGCCCACCATCTGCTGACGGGCGAGATCTCGCTGCTGCAGATGGACGTCAGATCCCGGCCGGTGCACCCCACGCAGCTCTACGAGATGATCGCAGCCCTTGCCTTCTGCGGACTGGCGATCTGGTTGTCGACGCGCCGCGGTCGGGGCGGAAGGGGCACGGTGCCCGCCGGCGTACCGTTCCTGGTCTTCGCCCTGGGCTTCACTCTCTTCCGCTTGGCCGATCACTTCCTTCGCGTCCGCCTCGCGACGATCTCCGCTCCGCTCTGGTTCTACCCCCTCCTCTACAGTCTTATAGTCGCCGGTGTGGCGGGACTGATATTCTGGCGCCTGAGATTCGGACGAACGGCCGCACCTAGCAGCAAAGGAGAAGCAGACCTTGACACCCGATGATGGACTGCGCCGCACACCGATCCACGCCCAGCACGTGGCCCTCGGCGCCAAGATGGTCGATTTCGCGGGCTGGGACATGCCCTTAGCCTATCCGGCCGGGACGGTGGACGAGCACCTGGCCGCACGACGGAGCGCCGGCCTGTTCGACGTCTCGCACATGGGACGTTTCTTCGTGAGCGGCCCGGGGACGCTCGAGTCGCTCCAACGGGTCCTCAGCAACAACGCCGCCGCCCTCGACGTCGGTCAGGCTCAGTACAGTTTCATCACCACGGAGACCGGGGGCGCTGTCGATGACGCCTACCTCTACCGGTTCGTGGAGGACGAATACCTGCTCGTCGTCAACGCCGCCAACCGAGAGAAGGACTGGGACCACCTGGCAGCCCAGTTCGGCGCCAAGACCATCGGCCCCGTAGACGGCGCCGGCAACGTCATGCGTGCGGAGCGGGTCGAGATCAGGGACCGCACCGACCAGGTGGCCATGCTGTCGCTGCAGGGCCCACTGTCCCGCGACATCGTGGAAGGCATACTAGAGGCCGGCACGCTGCCGGAGCCCAAACGCAACGAACTCTCCATCGTCACCATCCTGGGGACCGAGATCTTCCTCAGCCGCTCCGGCTACACAGGTGAGCCGCTCTGCTTTGAGTTCTTCGTCCCGTCCGAACGCGCCGCCGCCCTCTGGGATCTTCTCGTGGAAAAGGGAGCCGTCCCCTGTGGCCTCGGCTCGCGGGACACCCTGCGCCTGGAGGCCGCCCTGCCCCTGTACGGGCACGAACTAGGGATCGATCCCGAGGGTCGCGAGATCCCCCTGTTCTCCTCGCCGCTCGCCGCCTTCGCGGTCAGCTTCTCGTCTCTCAAGGGCGACTTCACCGGCCGGGAAGCGCTGCTGAAACAGCAGGCCGCCTACCGGCGCATCCTGGCCCGCGACTACTCGCTGAGAGCCGACCTGCCCCGCATGACCCGGGCGGTCGCCCTCACCGGCCGCGGAGTCGCCCGGGCCGGATCGACGGTCTCCAAGGACGGCAGGCCTGTGGGCTGGATCACCAGCGGGACCATGGTCCCTTACTGGAAGATCGCAGGCGAGGGTCTCGCGACCCACCTCACCGACGAGCACGACCTACGCTCCATAAGCCTGGCCTTCATCGAGAGCGACATCCTCGAGGACGACCGGCTGACGGTCGACATCCGCGGCAAAGCCGTCGAGGCCGTGGTGGTGCCGTACCACCTGCGCAGCGACGCCCCGCCCTATGCCCGCTCGATCGTCTACGACTTCGAGACTCCCGAAGAGCCCGAGGCCGAGGGCGACGAACCGGCCAAGGCCGGCAGGTTGCTGCACCGGGTCATCGAGAACCACATGTGGCGTCAACGGGAGTGCATCAACCTCATCCCCTCCGAGATGACGCTCTCGCCTCTGGTGCGCATGGTGTCGATGACCGACCCGGCCTTCAGATACGGCGAGCACCGCAAACTGGAGGCTTTCTACGACGCCGACGTCTTCTACTACCAGGGCACCGACTTCATCGGAGAGGTCGAGCGCCTTCTGCAGGCGGAGATGTGCCGTTTCCTGGGGGCCGCCGAGGTGGAGACCAGGGTCATAAGCGGCCAGATGGCGAATGCAGCCGTGTTCTCCGCGCTCGTGGACTACTTCAACCGCGGCGATCCCAAGGCCGAGCCGCGCCGCATCCCCATGGTGATGAACAACCACATCGGCAAGGGCGGACACCTGAGCGCCCAGCCGATGGGCGCCCTCAAGGACTTCGTCGCCATCGACCCGCGCACGGACAGGCCGGCCGTGGTCAACTTCCCGGTGTTGCTCGATAATCCGTACCGCATCGACGTGGCCGCGACCCTCGAGGAGATCGAGGAGCACCGGCCCAAGCTGATCATCTTCGGCAAGAGCATGGTGTTGCACAAGGAGCCGGTGGCCGAGATCCGCCGTTTCCTGGACCAGCGGGGATACGACACCGTGATCATGTACGACATGGCGCACGTGCTCGGGCTCGTGGGACCGTACTTCCAGCAGCCGTTCGCGGACGGCGCCGACCTGGTGACCGGGTCCACCCACAAGACCTTCTTCGGCACGCAGCGTGGAGTCATCGCCGGGTCGGCAACGGAGAACGATGAGCGATACGACCTCTGGGAGGCCATCCAGCGCCGTGCCTTCCCCGGCTCGACCTCGAATCACCACTTGGGGACGCTGCTGGGCCTCCTGCTGGCCACCTACGAGATGAACTACTTCAAGGACGTCTACCAGCAGGCGGTCATCAGCAACGCCAAGGCCTTCGCCCGCGCGCTGGCGGATACAGGACTGCATGTGGCCGGCGACCCCGCCATCGACTTCACCGAGACCCACCAGGTCATCATCGAGGTGGGATATGGGCAGGGCCCGGAGTTGGCCCGCAGGCTGGAAGACAACAACGTGGTGTGCAACTACCAGGCAGCCCCGGACGAGGAGGGCTTCACGGCCTCCGGCGCCCTGCGCCTGGGCACGTCCGAGATGACCCGTTTCGGCATGGGCCCGGCCGACTTCGCCGAATTAGCGGGGCTCATAGCCGCCGTGATCGATGAGAGCGCCACAGTCAAGGACAAGGTCCGGGAGCTTCGCGGTCGATTTCTATCGATGCGCTACTGCTTCCAGGAGCAGGACTACCCGGAGAGATCGGAAGAGCACACGTCTGAACTCCAGTCACGAGATT
>CAZQDY010000098.1:0-6011 GCA_964592075.1 uncultured Gaiellales bacterium | reverse complement strand
AGTCAACCAGATTCAGATCGGCGGTGTTGATGATAATGGTGTGTTTCTGCCCTTTTTGGGTTGCCGGGGGCTGTACGGCGCGGAGCCCCCGGATTCGGAACCATTGCCCGACGAGCAGTTTTTCCTTTTTGATTTCGATGATGACTACTTGGCCCATGACGGGACAGATTTCTGGTATACGAAAGTCAACGTGACCCTCGGCTCGGGTAAGTTCGGGAACTGTGTCACGCGAAATACCAACGGCACGGGGTCGCTGGCGGCTATCTTGGAGTGGACACCCGGAGAAGATCAAGCAGCGGCCTTTTGGCTTAAGGGCGGCGCAGATGATTCGCGGGAGCATCGTGTGCTTTGGTATCTATCTGATGATACCGAGAGCGGTGTGACCGGATTTGAGATTTGCGTAAACGGTACTGTTGTGAGCGTGAAATGTACCATCGACGATGTCTTGGCCGGCACCGTTCAATCAGATTCCGGGGCGATCGAGGAGGGGGTGTTCTCCTTTGTTGGCTTCGTTTTTATCCGAAGCAGCAACACGATGTACCTGATCGTAGATTCCAAAATCTATTCTACGGTGATCGATGATCTCTGGTCAACTTTGGGTACGACAGATGACCTTTTGATCTATTTGTACCTTCAGGAAAACACCGATTGGCGGCAGTTCTACATCGACGACATGATCATCCGCCCCGACATTTCCACCGATCCCCTATTGCTCCTTCAACACTACCAGCACGGCCAGCCCTGGACCGCGGAGTACAGCGCCCTGGACGTGGTGCTCAAGCCCGCCGCCGGCGGGGTGGTGCGGGCGCTGGGGGACCTGGCCGTCAGCGGGGATATCTTTGAGCCGTCGGGGAAGGTCTACGATACCGGATGGATCAACCGCAGCGACTGGACCAACGTGCACCTTGGCAGCGACACCACGAAGGATACCGACAGCAACGTGACACACAATCTGAACGCGCCGCTGTGCGAACTGCTGGTCAAGGTGTTCATCAGCACCGACGGGACGGATGCAAACAGCTTTGAGATCAACTACAACGATTTCACTACTGCGGGTACAGCATATCGCGGAATCACGGTTTTTCAAGTGGATCTGAATAGTATCAAAGTGCAGATTGCCACAGATGGATTGAGCGCTACGCAAGATAGCGGGGCGCTGATCGCTATCGACACAGAGAATTGGTACTACAAGATCAAGGTCTGGCACTTAGGATAAGAAGGCAGAAGCACATGAGCTACAGCGACGAGGACATGATCGCCATGAAGGTGCACGAGATGGTCTCTCCAAAGATCGAGGCATTCACCGACTCCGTGGCCAAGGAAGTGCGGCAAATGCACATGGAGTTCGTGAAGTCCCGCGAGTTCGACGCCGCCGTGATGAAGACGGCAAATGATGCGGTCCAGGCAGTAGAGAGCTTCCAGCCGGCTCTGCGCAAGCTGGATGAGCTGTGGACCTTATTCTGCAAGAACGGATACATGTCCCGATTCAACACGCTGCATGACACGGTGCAGGTGTTCCTCCGCGACCGCCTGGCCACCTGCCCAGTTGCCGGGGACGTGCACGCGATCCGCGAGGAGCTGGACGAGCGGCGAACGGAGGCCCTGGAGCGGGCCGAGGGTCGGCTACGCACCCGCGCGGAGGATGATCGCAGAGCCGAGCAGGAACGCGTGACCGGACGGCGCTGGCGGATAACGGCGCTGCTGTCCCTGGCCGGCCTGGTGCTGGGGATTATCACCGGCGTGGTCGGGAAACTGGCGGGGTGGTGGTGATGGTCAAGCTGGAGCAGGTGCCCGAGGGGCTTGAGGGGATCATCGCCCGCTACGGGGTGTGCGGGTCCGCGGGGCCGGAAATCTTCTTGCCAGACCGGACCTGGGTGAGCGAGAACATCCGGCTTTTCCATCTGCCCGTCCCCCTGCGCCGAAGCTGGGATCTGGTGGAGATCACCACGATGCCCGCCCACCGGCTAGTAGGGGATGCGATGGTGGACGCGATCGCCGAGATCTACGAGTTCTACGGTCTAGCCACCATGCGGATGCACAGTCTGGACCTGTGGGGCGGGGTGTACAACCCCCGGTTCAAACGGGGCAGCCGACAACCGAGCACCCACGCCTGGGGGATCGCCATAGACTGGTGCCCAGCACTGGGGCCATTCGGGGAGCGCACGCGGCTTCCCTGGCCTATCGTAGAAGCATTCCTGCACCGGGGGTTCGAGAACCTGCCGGCCAGTGACGGGATGCATTTCAGCGCTTCGAGGGGGTACTGATGCGGCTGCTGTTCTTGGCTGATCTGCACTGCGGCAACCTGCTGGGGCTCACGCCCCCGAAGTGGCAAAGCGAGGCCACGAGCACCCTGACCCGGCCCGTGTGGGACTGGTACGCGGCCACGCTCAAGGAGATCGGGCCGGTGGATGTGCTGGTGGTCAACGGGGATGCCGTTGACGGTGACGGGCACCGGGAAACGCTGGGCCAGCTCACCACCGACACGAAAGAGCAGGCGGAGATGGCCGCCGAGTGCCTGGGGCTGGTGAAGGCCGGGCGGCGCTACATGACGCATGGGACACCATACCACGTGGTGGGCTCTTGCGACTTCGAGGAGCTGGTAGCCGAGTACGTCGGCGCGCAGATCCAGGACACGCTGCTGCTGGACGCGAACGGCCTGCGGATGAACGTGCGCCACGTGGCCGGGCGCTCAGACATACCCTACGGCCAGGGTACGCAGATCGCCAAGGAATCGGTGCGCGACCTGATCCAGGCCATGCAGGAGGAGCGGGAGCCGGCGGACTGGACCGTCCGCGCGCACGTGCACTACTGGATCAAGGTCGAGTTTGACGGAAAGCTCGCCGTGTCGCTGCCCTGCTTGCAGGTGCCGGACAGCATCTTCGGGCGCCGCTGCCGGGCCATGTACTACACGCTAGGCATGGCGCTGGCCGAGGTGGATGAGAAGGGGCGGGGGAGCATCGAGCTGGTGAAGATGCCCCTGCGGTTTGTGCGCAAGAGGGAGTACATACAGTGCGGAGTGACGGCAAGGAAATCACGGTCCAGGTCAGCGAAGAGCTGAGGCGGCGGCTGGAGGCCCTCTCCGACAAGCAAATCGGAGCGGGAAGGTTCCGATGGAGCCCGGAGCTGGATGCCGCGCTGTTGTCCTACTGGCCGCGTAAGCGACATGCGGACGTGGCCAAGATTCTTGGCTGTTCGGAAACGACGGCCCTGATCCGATGGAGGGAGCTGCAAGGTGAAGCGAAAGGGTGACGAAACTGTCGCGTTTCCGCTGTGCTTTCGCTGCCACCACCGGGCGCGCTACCTGGAGACCGGGGGCCAGTGGGAACCTCGCTGCGAGTGCGGGGATGTGGGGCACGCGGTGTACAGCTGCTACATGTACCGGCCGCCGGTACCGCTGCTGCTGGTCCGCGACAAGGGGGACCGGCGCCCCGCCGGCGGGCCGTGGATGTTCAGCGCCCGGATGCACGCGGTAGGGGAGGCGCGAGGCGGCTGGGGCTGGCAGCGTGCCGGACGGCGGTGGCGCATGGGCTGGGAGTCCAAGAGTGGACGCTAAGGACCTGCTGCAGAAAGCGTGGGTCTTCGAAGTCATGTACCTGCTGGCCCTGTTCAGCGTGTGCCTGCTGGTCGTGCCGGGGAGGTTCGGCGATTACCTGGCCGCGCTGCCGGCCCTGACCGCCCTGATCGGGGGACAAGGGTTGCTCGCGGCGGCGGGACCGGAGGTGAAACGGTGGCTGGAGGGTCGCGGTGGACATGCGGTTCCGCCTGCGTGAGCTGCGGCAGCGGCTGCTGGTGGCCCTGGGGGTGGCGGTGATCAACGCTTTCGCCTGTCTGGCGGGGGTGTGTCTGCGGGTGGTCGAAGCGATCAACCGCAGGGGGAGGGGGCGGTGAATGTACGAGCCCGGTGGATATGGCTGGCGGCAGCGTTGGGGGTTGCTCTTGGCGCTGGCGCTGTTTGGCTTTTTTCTGTGCGCCCAGCGCGCGACGCCGCAGACGAGTACCGACAGCGAGCCGAGCAGGCTTCTCGCCGAGTTGCAGCAGCGATTGACGAGTATCAGGGACAGCTCGATCGAGCTAGAGCAGAAGCTCAACAGCTCGCAAGCATCGTTGAGCGAGAGCAGGAAGCGGGCCGAAGAGCTGTCCAGCGAGCTGTTCGCGCTGAGCGCCGAGCTGGAGAGCTGGCAGGAATACTCGATGCTGCTGCAGCAGCAGGGGGTGAGTCTGCTGGTCTCGCTGGGGGAATTGCAGGAGAGGCTGAGGCTGCTCTCCGAGTTCTCGCAGAGCTCCGAGCAGCTCTGGGGCAGGGCCCTTGACCGGGCCAAGAGGCGGCGGGTTGTGTGCGTGATTCTGTCGGCCCTGGCGGGCGGCCTGGGCGGATACTTCATAGCAAAGTAAGGGGAGGGGAATCATGGCTGCTTTTGCAAAGTTCAACGCATTCGTAGAGACGCTTGCCGAGGGTGGGTTCAATCTCGGGAGCGACACGCTCAAGGTCTACCTGACCAACGCGACGCCCAGTGCGGCCGACGATGCGGTCAAAGCGGACCTGGCGGAGATCACCAACGAGAACGGGTACACCGCGCCGCTGACCTGTACGGTGAGCGCCTCGGCGCAGACAAGCGGCACCTATAAGCTGACGCTTGCCGACCCGTCGGTGATCACGGCGAGCGGCGGCACAATCGGGCCGTTCCGGTATGTCGTGCTGTACGACGACACGCACGCGAGCGACGCGCTGATCGGCTACTGGGACTACGGCAGCTCGATCACCCTGCAGATCGGGGAGACCTTCACGATCGACCTGAGCGCCGACAACGGCGTGCTCACCTTGGCGTAAGGGGGTGCGGACATGAAGCGACTCTTTCTTGGCTTGATGCTGTTGGCCTTCATGGCCTGCGCGGGCTTCGGGCAGGAGCAGATTCTCTACCGCGACCAATTCACCATCCAGTATGATCCGCCAGCCACACTGCCGGAACTGCTGGAGGGCGAAAGCCTGGTGTACCGCATCTACCTGTGGGACATGGCGCAGGGGGCGCCGGTGGCCGCCAGCACGACGGGCTGGATCTTCTACGCCGAGACCGCACTCCTGGAGCAGCTGGTGGTGACGCCGCCGACGCCGCGACGGACCTGGGCCGTGGGCGTGCAGCTCGTGCACATTCGGGCGGATCTGGTTGAGACAGCGAGCTATTTTGCGGTGACGACCAAAGCCGAGGACGTGGACCCGGCGGGGGTGCCGGGCGTCCCTTTCGTCTACGCCCCGGATGGCCTGCTTCAGCCGGAGAAGGTGCTCAACTTGCGGGATTCGGGGATGTAGGGGAGGAGCCTCCAACCGTGTCGACGATCTACGTCGATCCTGACGCCACCGGCAGCGCGAACGGGACTTCCTGGACCGACGCCTATACCAGCCTCAGTGCGGCCTTCGGCGCTCTGCCCGGCACGTTCACGGAGGACATCACGATCCTGTGCCGGTCCTCCGCCGGAACCGCCGACACGACTGCTGCTGACCTTGGCGCGATTGCCACGACGGACGCATACAAGCTGACGATTCAGGCTGCAGAGGGGCATGAGGCGCTGAAGACGGGCTGGTCAACGTCGCGTTATCGGTTGGAGGGCAATGGGGTCGTGATCCTGGCCCTGACGCCGTGGACCGCCGTGGTGAATCACTTCGAGGTAATCGGGATACAGGCCAGACGGACGGACAGTGCCTACGCCGGAGCGGTCTCGGCTACCGGCTTCGCGGCTGGCAGTACGGTCAAGTGGGTCAACTGCCGGTTCGGGGCAACCGGGAATACCACGGTGCTGATTATGTCGGACCCGGACTGCACCTATACGTTTGTGAATTGTGTCGGTCTCGGTGGCCGGGCGTTCCTGTCTTCGACCGGGGCTACGACCTATCTCTATCAGTGCGTGTTCAACGGGTTGGGCGGGAACTATGGCCTGTGGGGCTACAACGATGGCCACATCTACGCCTACAACTGCGCGATCTTCAACACCGGCAACGACGTGTATACCTCCGGGAC
>CAZQDY010000097.1:0-6352 GCA_964592075.1 uncultured Gaiellales bacterium | reverse complement strand
GGGCGAGAGGTTGCGAGGCGGCCAATGGGTGGCCGTGGTCCTTGGTCTGGCCGGGCTGGTGTTGATCATCGAGCCCTGGGGGCTTCGTGGCGTTCTCAGCAGCCTCCTGACATTGGCAGGGGCTCTCTGCTTCGCCGGGGGCGCCGTCGTGGCGAAGATACTCAGACGGCGCCACAAGGTCGACCTACTCTCGTTCACCGCCTGGCAGACCTTCCTGGGCTCCATCCCGCTGGTGGTCGCGGCGTTGCTCTTCCCGGGCGACGGCATCCAATGGACGACCTCGTTCATATGGTCGCTCATCTACTCTTCGCTGATCGCGAGCGCCCTGGCCGCTCTCGTGTGGCTTTACATCCTGAACGCCCTACCGGCGAACATAGCGGGCCTGGGAACCATCGGGACGCCGATCATCGGGGTCCTAGCGTCCTGGCTGCAACTGGACGAGGAGCTCAGCGCTACGGAGATCACCGGCATGGTGCTGGTGGCGCTGGCTCTGATGTTGCTGGCGCTGTTGGGATTATGGGCAGGTAGAAGTCGTCGACACTGCTAGAGTATGAACTGAACAAAGGACAGACCGGAGGGCATGTTGAAAGGCATCATCCTGGCCGGAGGCTCCGGCACCCGGCTCTACCCGGCCACCCAGGTCGTGAGCAAGCAGCTGCTCACCGTCTACGACAAACCCATGGTCTACTACCCGCTGTCGACGCTGATGATGGCGGGGATCCGGGAGATTCTCGTCATCTCGACTCCCCGGGATCTTCCCAGCTTCGAACAACTATTGGGCGACGGTGCACAACTGGGGGTGTCGATCTCGTATGCAGAGCAGCCCCGGCCGGAGGGCCTGGCGCAGGCCTTCATCATCGGAGCGGACTTCGTGGCCGGCGAACCCGCCTGCCTAGTGCTCGGCGATAACATTTTCTTCGGCCACGGGTTCATCGAGTCCCTGCAGCATGCAGCGGCCCAAGAGCGGGGAGCCACGGTGTTCGGTTACCGGGTGAAAGATCCCGAGCGCTACGGAGTAGTGGAGTTCGACGAGACCGGCACGGCCGTTTCCATCGAAGAGAAGCCGGCCCAGCCCAAATCC
The DNA here is from genome assembly GCA_964592075.1 of uncultured Gaiellales bacterium. Lineage (GTDB taxonomy): Bacteria > Actinomycetota > Thermoleophilia > RBG-16-64-13 > RBG-16-64-13 > RBG-16-64-13. Next base: position 5,271 of record CAZQDY010000097.1, on the reverse strand, counting down.
TTCTACGCCGTTCCCGGTCTCTACTTCTACGACGAGCGCGTGACAGAGGTGGCAGCCGGGCTGCGACCCTCGGCAAGAGGAGAGCTGGAGATCACCGACGTCAACCGAGCGTACCTGGAGTGGGGCGAACTGCACGTGGAGAAACTGGGCCGAGGAATCGCCTGGCTGGACACCGGCACGCATGAATCCCTGCTGCAGGCGTCGAACTTTGTGCAGACCATCGAGGAACGCCAGGGACTGAAGATCGCCTGCCTGGAGGAGATCGCCTACCGCCGCGGCTACATATCCGCCGAGCAGGTGGAGGAGATCGCTGCTGCGATGAAGGGCAACTCGTATGGCAGCTACCTGCTACAGATCATCGAGGAGGACCGAGCATGATCGAAGGAGTGAAGGTCAAAGACCTCAAGGCCATCCCCGATGACCGGGGGATGCTCATGGAGATGTGGCGCTCCGACGACCCGGACTTCCAGAAGTTCGGCCAAGTGTACATAACCTGGGTGTATCCGGGCGTAGTCAAGGCCTGGCACTACCACGCCAAGCAGACCGACCACTTCGTCTGCGTGGCGGGTATGGCCAAGGTGGCTCTGCACGACGCCCGCGAGGGCTCGCCCACCCGTGGCGAAACCAACGACTTCGTCATCGGGTGGCAACGGCAGCGGCTGCTCGTTATCCCGGCCGGTGTGTATCACGGGTTCACCGCGGTGGGTACTGAGCCGGCGGGCATCATCAACATCCCCACCGAACTCTACCACTACGCCGAGCCCGACGAGTTCAGGCTCCCCTTCGACGATCCGTCGATCGGCTACGACTGGGGGGTGAAGAGCCGGTGAGGATCCTCGTCTGTGGCGGGGCTGGGTTCATCGGCAGCACCTTCGTCAAGCGCATGTTGGCCAAGGATCCTGGCACCGAGATCGTCAACTTGGACAAGCTGACGTACGCCGGCAACCCCGACAACCTACGAGACGTCGAGGCCGACCCCCGCTACCGCTTCGTCCACGGCGATATCTGCGACAGGGCGGCGGTAACTGAGGCCGCGCAGCGTGTTGATGTCATCGTGAACTTTGCGGCAGAGACGCACGTGGACCGTTCAATCGCCGAGCCGGAAGCGTTCCTACGCACCGATATCCTCGGAACCCACACGCTCTTGGAAGTGGTGCGCGAACTGGGCATCTCGCGCATGGTGCAGGTGTCCACCGACGAGGTCTACGGCTCGGTCGAAAAGGGCTCTTCCACAGAGAATGACTCCATCATCGCGTCCAGCCCCTATTCGGCCTCCAAGGCCGGCGGCGATCTGCAGGTGCTTGCCTACCATCGCACCTACGGTCTCCCGGTGATGATCACCCGCGGCTCCAATACCTACGGGCCCAACCAGTATCCCGAGAAGCTCATCCCACTTTTCGTCACCAACGCTCTCGAGGGCGAGAAGCTCCCACTCTACGGCGACGGCCTCAACGTGCGTGACTGGCTCCATGCTGACGACCACTGCGACGGGATCGCCTATGTGCTCGCAAACGGCACGCCCGGCGAGGTGTACAACGTGGGCGGAGGCAACGAGCGCACCAACCTCGAGATCACCGGCATCATCCTGGATGAGCTGGGCCTCGATGAGAGTGCCATCCGCCGCGTGACCGACCGGCCGGGCCACGACCGCCGCTACTCGCTCGATTGCTCGAAGATGCGCGCCTTGGGATGGCGCCCCGCGGTGGAGTTCGAGCAGGGCCTGCGCGAGACCATCCGTTGGTACCGAGACAACCGCTGGTGGTGGGAGAAGATCAAGCACGGCACCGAAGAGTTCGCCCGCTGGCAGGCTAGGTGGTATGAAGAACGCAAGTGAACGCGGCAGGCCCAACTCCGATGAATCCAGGCCGGCCACGCACGCCATCCTGATCGTGGGGGCCGGCGGGATGCTGGGGACCGCTCTCACTAGGATGGCCCCAAGCCGCGGATACGCACCGCACGCCTACACAGAAGCTCAACTAAACATCACGGATCGTGAGGCGGTGCGGAAGGTGGTCGCGGAGTTCACCATCGGAGCCGCTGAGGCCCAGGTCGCTGCCGCTGTCGTCAACGCCGCAGCCTACACGGACGTGGAGAAAGCTGAAGAAGATGCGGACCGCGCGTTTCTGATCAACGAGACCGCGCCGGGCTGGCTGGCGGAGGCGGCGCAGGAGAACGGACTGGCTTTCGTGCACGTGTCGACGGACTACGTGTTCGATGGCCTCAAAGGAGAGCCCTACGGCGAGAATGACGTCCCCAACCCGTTGAGCGTCTACGGCGCGTCGAAGCTGGCCGGAGAGCAGGCAGTCCTATCCGCGCACCCCGACGCACTGGTGGTCCGCACCGCTTGGACCTACGGGCTCGGCGGAACCAGCTTCCCATTGAAGATCATTCAGCGAGCTCGCGGTCTCGTCGCAGACGTCGTGGAAGCCGTCGGCCAGTTCGAACCCGGGCGCAACCCCAAGCCCCCAGTCTTACGTGTCGTCGCCGACGAGATAGGCTCCCCCACCTACTCCGTGCACCTCGCTGAGGGACTTCTGGGCCTACTCTCGAGGGGAGCTTCGGGGCTCTACCATCTTGCCGGTACGGGCTCCTGCTCCCGGTATGAACTGGCTCTGGAGACCCTCCGTCTGGCCGGTTTTGATGTACACAGCGACCTTGAGGTAGAACCTGTATCGGCGGCCGATTTCGTGACGAAGGCAGCGCGCCCGCCCACGGCGGTCCTCGATTGCGGCAAGGCGTCCGAGCTCGGCGTGCGCTTACCGCTGTGGCAGAAGGGCCTCGCCCAGTTCGTGGCCGAGGTATAGGCCGGTTTTCGGTACGGAGTCAGCCGAGTGAAGGAGGCAGCCATGCGACCCAGGTTCCTGATCTGGCTGACAGTGGCGCTTCTCCTAGTTCTCGGTTTCACAGGCGTCGCGTCTGCCGCTCTCACCGATCTCGGCCCCGGCACTCTCTACAGAGACGCCATCGAGGACCTCGCGGCGCGGCAGATCATCTCCGGCTTTCCAGACGGCACCTTCCGTCCCCAAGACCCGGTCGCGCGGCAGCAGTTCGCGAAGATGATCGTCGGGACGGCAGGGTATCCGGTGTCGGAGAGTGACATCTGTCCGTTCGCCGATGTGGAGACAGGCGGAGCCACCACCCTCTACCCCGACAACTACGTCGCAGTATGCGCGGCGAAGAGCATCACCGCCGGTAAGACGCCGACCACCTTCGACCCCACCGGCAGGATCTCCCGCCACCAGGTGGTGAGCATGGCGGTGCGGACCGCCGACGACCTCCGACTGGGTCTGTTGACCGCTCCTCCCACAGGATGGACGCCCGCAGGCTCCCCAGGCGCCGACGCCTGGACTGCCGACCCCACCCACGGCGCCAACATCGCGCGGGCCGGATACCATGGCCTCCTAGACGGCCTTGACCTGTCATTCCTCGATCCCGCCGGTAACGCCACACGTGGTGAGGTCGCCCAGATCCTCTTCAACCTCATAGGCCTCTTGGAGGCACCGGCAGAGGAAGCGGCGTGGTCGGTCGAGCAGGTCGGATGCTCCTGGTGGTGCATGCCGAGAGCGGTCTACCAGAGTTCGGACTCCCGGCTCTATCTCACAGGCGTGAGCCCCCAGGGCAAGGCCGTCATAGCGGCCATCACACCCGCGACAGGGGCGGTCGAACGCGTCGAGCTGGCGAGTCTGGGAAGGGACGAGCACAACACGCCCAGTCTGCTCGTGCCCGACGACCTTCCACCCATCGTCGTCTACACCAACCACAACACTGACGCTGTGGTCCGCATCCGCCGAGGACAGACGGTCAACGACATCTCCGCTTTCCTGCCGGAGCAGACTCTGGTCTCCACAACGGGGACGACCACCTATGCCCAGCTCTTTCGCGAGCCGGGCACCCGCGATCTTCTGGTGCTCACGCGGACGGGTAGCACGAAGTGGTGCTTCTCCCGCTCTACCGACTACGGCGAGACCTGGTCGGCTCTCTCGCCACTGTTCAGCTTCGGCTCGGGCAACCAGGGCTATCTCGTGACTCGCCAGGTAGGCGCCGACCTTCACTGCGCCCTCTACGGGCACCCCACGAGTTCGCGCATACACGAGGTGTACTTCTGCATCATCGAGCTGGACACCGGTGCGGTCAAGCGCAAGGACGGGACCACGGTGGCCAACGTGTTGGCTCCGGCGGGACTTCCCGTTGATGTGGTCACTTCACTCACTCTGGCCTACGACCCCCCCGCGGGCCATAACATCCGTCTGTTCGACATCAGCCCCACAGACGAGATCGCCGTCTGCGAGTGGACGACGGACGATGACGCAACCTACAAGTACCTGCGCTGGAACGGAGCGGGCTGGACCAGACACGACATGACGGCCACGGGTGTGGTCCTGGGCTACACACCGGCGATCCACTATCACGGGGGCGCGTCTTTCCCCGACCCCGGAGCCGGTGTCGCCGGCGACAACCGAGGCGGCGTACTCTATCTGAGCCGCGAGCTGGGGGGAGTCTGGTTCATCGAGAAGTGGAGCACGAGCGACCACGGACTCACGTGGCTCGTCAAGGAGATCTGCCGTTCGGACACAGTGAAGCTCGTGCGCCCGTATTGCCCCTTGAACGGCAGCGGCGTGGTCTTCACTCGTCTCTACAGCTACGCCGGCTACAGGTCCTTCGACGCGGATATGGTGTGGCGCCCCTGAAGCTACTCTCCTTCGTCCCTGGGATCGAGCGGGAACCTGATCTGCCACTCCGGCACGCCGAGGTCCTGCAGCGCCTTGCTCCGTAACTTCCAGAGCGACGAAGCTAGGGCTTCGCGCTCGTGCTTGGTGAGAACGGAGAAGATCCTCTGGTCGGTCTCGTTGAGCAGCGACTGCTCGAACACCTCGCGGCCCGCGTCGGTGAGTTGCACCTCTACCTTCGACCGACCTGAGCCGGGGCATCTGGTTATCAGTCCGTCCTTCTCCATCCTTTTCAGCATCTCGGTGACGGAGTGGAGCTCGCGGAACAGGTTGCGCGCGATATCGACAGGCGCGGCACGGCCCCCGCTGTTCTGGATATCCCAGAGGATGGCCCGCCTCTCGTTGCTGATGCCGAAGCGCGCGTAGTCTCTCTCGCGCGCCTTCAAGATGGCTTCCTTGGTCTGCGCGATCAGCACCCAGAGCAAGAAATACTCATCGGCGATGGGTGGCTCGTGTTCGTCCGTCATCCTTGCCCCTCACGTAGAGAACTGGCGGAGCGGCATGGGAATCGAACCCACCCTGGAGGGGCCTACCCCCCAACACC
>CAZQDY010000096.1:0-6894 GCA_964592075.1 uncultured Gaiellales bacterium | reverse complement strand
AGATGGAATCTCGTGACTGGAGTTCAGACGTGTGCTCTTCCGATCTAACGACCCCAACAGGTCTCACGCGATTGGAGGAGTTCGAGCCTGGTTCCTGGATCGATCTGGTCAGCCCCTCCGAGGAAGAGCTGGAACGAGTCAGCCGGGAACTGCAGATCCCGCTCGACCTGCTCGTGGGACCACTGGACGAGGAAGAGAAATCGCGCATAGACGTGGAAGATGGGCTGACTCACGTCATCGTGGACATACCGGTACTGGTTCGAGAGGAAGAACAACGGGGCTACGAGACCATCCCTTTGGGGATGCTGGTCCACCCGGACTACTTCATTACCACCTGCCTTAGGCCCAACCCCATCCTGGGGGAGTTCGAACGCGGCACCGCCAAGGGCTTTGCCACCTTCTGGAAGACTCGCTTCCTACTGCAGGTCCTGCAGCGGGTGTCGGCCTTCTACCTCCGCTATCTGGGCCGGATCGACCGCGAGACCGACAAGGTGGAACGCGAACTGCGGGCTTCCATGAAGAACGCGGAGATATTCGACCTCCTCAGCCTCCAGAAGTCGCTGGTGTACTTCACCACGTCCCTGCGTTCGAACGAAGCTGTGCTCCAGAAGCTGCCGCGCACCAAGACGATCAAGATGTACGAGGAAGACCAGGATCTTCTCGAGGACGTCATCATCGAGAACAAGCAGGCCTCGGAGATGGCCAAGATCTACACCGATATCCTAACGGGCATGATGGACGCCTTCACATCGGTGATCTCCAACAATCTGAACCGGGTGATGAAGCTCCTCACCTCGCTCACGATCATCCTGGCCATACCGACCATCGTGGCGTCGCTGTTCGGGATGAACGTCAACCTGCCCTTCGAGAACTACTCCCACGCCTTCGCCCTCACCATCGTGATAGCCGTCGTCATCTCGGCGATCTTCGCGTTGGTCTTCTGGAGAAAGCGCTTCTTCTGACGAAGCCGGTTCTTCTAACGCCAGGGAGACAGCGGGGGACGGGCCGCCGGGCGTGGCTTGCGGCGCGACCGCGGCACAGGCGGCTCCAGCAGGCTGAGTTCGTCCGCCTGCTCGAGCGTCTCGATCGGTACCACCCGCATCCGCTTCACCCCCGCCAGCACTGCGAGACTCGCTGCGATGAACATGACGGCCAGAGGCCCACGCACGCCATAGGAGCCCGAGACGGTCTGCACGATCAGGAACCACCAAGCTCTCAGCCAGCCCACCCCGTAGCTGGTGGCGAGATAGATGTAGAGGACCACCGGCGCGATCAGCCCGGCGAGCAAGACCGGAGCGTTGGTCGTCAAACGGTGGCGCCACAGGGCCCCCGAGTAGACGGGCTCCGCGAAACAGGTGGCCAGCGGCCAGGCCCAGGCAGCTGTGACGCAGGGCAGGATCAAGAAGGGCGATCGTGAGAGCATCAGCACGAGGCCTATGCTCAGGCCGGTGAACCCGGCGCAAAGCCTCGTCATCTCGGTCGCCGCCTTGCCCTCCCGCGGGCGCAGATAGCCGAGGAACCTGCGGGAAGCGACGAAGAGAACGGCTCCCACCAGGATGAGGATGAGCGTCGGGGCGAGCCGGGGCTGCGTGCTGGGTCCTTCCACAGCCGGCACCTGGAAGCGGTAGAGGGGGATGAGCCCGGCTCGGGCGAGGATGTAGGCCAGCAGGAAGATCAACCCCACCGGCAGTGCGAACGACAGCAGGTTGCGCAGGTGCAGAGCAGCCGGCAGGATGGTCACCCGGGACGACAAGAGCCATATGAAGAGCGCCGCGAGCGTCGGCAGAAGCATGAGCACGGCGAGGACGGCCGTGGCTCGGTTGGTCAGGTAACGACCCGACTCGAGCAGCAACGCAGTACCGGGGTCCGGAGGCGCCTCAGTGCCGGAGTCCAGGGAGAGGAGGAGACGCTCGACGGCGGCTCCTTGGGTGGCGAGCCCATCGACCGTGGGGCTACCGGGGCCGTCGTCATACAGGCGCAGAGATGCGATCCCCCGGCTCAGACCCGCCACCTGGTCACCCTTCGACAGAGAGAGGGCCCGGTCGGCGGCTTGGCTGAGAAGGCCGGGTACGTGGAGGTCGAGCTTGACCTCGGCCAGAAGGCGGCCGACCAACTGTACGTACCAACCCGGGGTGGTGTTCTGGGGACCTGTCACGCCGGCGCTGAGCGACGTGGTCCGCTCTCGTCCCAAGCCCTGGATGGAGAGGATAGTGCTCACGTCGCGGCCGCGCTGATTCGTGTCGAGGAAGCGGTTGATGCCCAGGCCCCCGGTGCCGCTGTCCTCAGTAGACAGGAAGATCAGTGTCTTCTGATGAGGGCGCTCGGCAAACACCTGGATGAGCTCGAGGAGCAAGGCGGTGCCGGTGGCGTAGGCCAAGGGTTCGACCTCGGCGGCCAAAGGTGTATCGCGTGGAGCGGCGATCAGTATGCTCTCCCGACTCGTCCCGTCAAGCACCACCGCGACGTTGCGGAGCGTCTCAGTCCGGTCACCCATCGGCACCTCGAACTTGTCGACGCCGGCCGCCACCCTCTCAGGGAGTTTCTCCTCGATCCAGTTGATGACGCTGGTCGATCCCTCGGAGCCCAGGAGTCGGTCGGGAAACAGCCGATTCATCGTCTCGGCAGCCCGGTAGGCACGGGTCGAGTCGAAGAAGGTCGGTCCGGAAGCCACCTCCACGCTGGAGGCGGGGGAGGAGACCGAGAGGAAGACAGCGGTCCCGGCCAAGACGACGAGCCCGGCGCAGACCGTATACGCGGTCCTTCTCCACTGACGTACGCGGTCGACAAGGCGCCGGCGGATGGTTAGGGCCATGTAACACTCCGGTTCGGTGGTGGCCTGTGAGATTGTAGGCCCTCACGAACGCGGTGGCAAATCAGCCGGCGCGCCTCCGCTTGCCGGCGAGGAGTTGCTCGATCATGCGCTCGGCGATCGCTGTGGCCGGAACGTGGTAGTCACCCGACCGGATGAGATCGTGGATGGCCTGCAGGCGAGCAGCCGCAGGAGGACCGACCTGACTCCTTGCCGGGCCAGAAGCGCAGGGGAATTGGCTCTGTCGTATGTTAGCGTTCATGTCGCCATTGGGTATCGGTGTCTGGCTGGATTCACTCATGCTATGCTTCCTATCGGCCGGAAGCAGCGAATGGTTTACACGCAGAGTGCAATCCTGCTACCGGTCGCGACAGGGCGGAGGGGTGGAGGAAGTGGCTAACAAGCTCATCAGTATTGACGAAGCCAGGGCTCGGGTGCTGGCTGAAGTCTTTCCACTGCCGGTGGAAGCGCTGCCTTTGGCAGAGGTGCTGGGCAGGGTCCTGGGCGAGGAGATAGTCGCCTCCCACAACGTTCCTCCGTTCGACAATGCCGGCATGGACGGCTTCGCCGTGAGAGCCGTCGACATAGTCGACGCGACTGCCGCCACCCCGGTCCCCCTGCAAGTGCTGGAGACGATCCCCGCGGGTCATGTCGCCACGCGTGCGCTTGGCCCCGAACAGGCGACCAAGATCATGACGGGAGCTCCCATCCCGGAGGGCGCCGACGTAGTCGTCCAATCCGAGATGACGGAGGAGGCGGATGGCCGGGTCTTGGTCTTCGAGGCGGCGAAGAGAGGCAGGAACATCAGACGGGCGGGAGAAGACGTGGAGGCGGGCGACCGGGTGCTCGGCCCCGGCAGCGTCCTTGGCCCCGCCGAGATAGGGCTGATCGCCAGCTTGGGTCATCCCACGGTGCAGGTCCACCAGCGTCCCCGCGTGGCTGTGCTGTCGACGGGCAGCGAACTGGTCGAGGTGGACCGGTCTCTTGGCCCGGGACAGATCCGCAATTCCAACAGCTACTCCCTCCGGGCCCTTTGCCAGCAGATGGGCATCGAGCCCACCATGCTCGGCATAGTGCCCGACGATTATGACGCGACCAGGGACCTGGTCCAGAAGGGGCTGGACTACGATGTGCTGCTCACCACCGGGGGAGTCTCGGTGGGTCAGTTCGACTTCATCAAAGACATCCAGGACGAGCTCGGCGTGCAGCGCAAGCTATGGGGCGTCGCGATGAAGCCGGGCAAGCCGCTGGTGTTCGGGGTCCGCGACCACACTCTGGTGTTCGGTCTCCCGGGCAATCCTGTGTCGGCCATGGTCTCGTTCGAGCTCTTTGTCCGTCCGGCTCTGCTGCGCCTGATGGGGCACGCGAAGACCGTCAAGCCGCTCTATCAGGCCGTGATCTCCGAAGACGCGTCGAACCCCGACGGGCGGGTGTACGTGGTCAGGGTGAGGGCCTGGCGGGAGGAGGATACGTGGCACGTCAGCGCCACGGGCGCGCAAGGCTCCGGCATACTGCGCTCCATGGTGGGCGCCAACGGACTGGTCTTCATACCGGGAGGACCGCGAGGCGTGAAGGCCGGAGAGAGGGTCGATTTCCTGCTCCTGCGCGAGGATCTGCAGGCGCCCTGACGGCAATCCCCTGCCGCCCCGCACGGGACCGGCCCCCTCGCGGTTCGAGGTTGCCCCGGCCGGTGGACGGCGATACAATAGGAGCGATGAGGAAGTCTATTCGACAGTGCCGCGGGAGTGATGCAGTCGGAATACCCGGGTCGGTGGTCGGAGCGGCTTCGAGGGGCCTAGCAGCCAGCGCTGCTGGGCTTTTTTGTTCTCGGTCTTCACAGTGATCCCCTAGCCAGGAAAGGAGATCTCATGGCCAATCACTTCACCCCCGAGGAACTGGCACAGGAGCTGGGCACAGCCACCCGGGATGTCATTGAGCTCTGTGTCAGGGAAGGCATCCCCATATACAAGGGGAAGGTCGACAGGAGTCTCCTCACGGCGGTGATGAAGGCCAAGGGTATCCAACTTCCCAAGACCCAGGTGGCCGCGGTCTAGTTGATTGTAGTCCGGTCTCGAGGGACCGGCGCTCTCGCGTGAGAGCGCCTAAGTCAGAAGGACGCGCCGCGCTTCTTTCGCGAGCCGATTCTTGAACGCCCTCCGCTGCGCCGGGTCGCTCCCCGGTCCGGGTATAGGCAGCTTGGGCGTATGGTCTGATTCGTAGAACCAGCGTCGCACGGCGAGAAGCAGGTCGAGCTGACTCTGCGGAACCGCCACGAACGACAGGGGAGAGGCCTCCGGCGGCGAGGTGCTCGGCCCCCAAAGAGGCTCCAGCAAGGACGCCACCCCATCATCGATCGCATCAGGATCCAGCGATACCGCGTGACGTAGCGTCCCTTCCCACACCAGGTTCAGGCGGACCGAGGGTCCGTCCCCGTTGCCGTATTGGGGCCAGAGACTGGCGAAGCGGAGTCGCCTCGCTTCGACCAGGGACGCGTATGAGCGCCGGACGCTCAACAAGTGCTCGCACGCTTCCTTCAAGGAGCGGGCTTCCTCGTGGCGCTGCCGTCTTGACAGGGACCGAACTACCTCATCGGCTCTCTCCAGTGGGTCGGGAAGGTCTGAGTGGGCATCGCCCGCGAGCCACCGGACGATGGTCATGACGAGCGCGTCGTGTTCCTTTCTCACCTGAGGGTCGCCCGAACAGGGCGCCAGGCACCTGGAGCGATCTCCGCGCACGCAGGGGCGGCCGTCAGGACGGCGGGGGCAGCGCCGGATGGGATAGCAGCGGGTCAGAAGGTCGAGGGCGGCGTTGAGTCGTGCCCGCCCGCGGAAGGGACCCAGCACCAACGGCTGCCGCCCCGGTCGTTCTGCCCGCTCTGGGTCGTCAAGCCACTTGGGGGCTCGTCTCGTGGTCGAGAGAGTGAGACCCGATCCTCCTCCGACGGCCTTGATGTAGGAGTACGTCTCGGGATGGGTGCCGTGCAGGTTGCACGAAGGACGATGCTCCAGGATGAGTCGCTGTTCGTGCACCACCGCCTCGAGAGGCGTGATGGTCTCTTCCCAGTCGATCTGCTCGACCAGCCGCACGGCCTGACGGACCTTGCGGGCGTGGTTGGCGCTCGCCACGAAGTGCGACCTCACTCGTTCACCCAGGCGGTCGGCCTTGCCGATGTAGAGCGTGCGTCCGTCCTTGTCCAGGAAGCGGTACGTACCCGGACTCCTGGGTAGATCGCGGGTGAGGCCCAGCTTCTCGAGCGTGGTGCGCGACGAGGGGTTCAGGTACGCACGTAGCTCACCGAGGCGGGTGATGCCGTGCCCCTGGAGGCGACCCACCAAGGTCACGAACACATACCCGGCGGCCTGGGCGTCGGCCAGCGCGCGATGACAGGCCCCGACCGGCGAGCCCAGAGCCTCCGCCACCGTCTGAAGACGGTAGTTGGGTAGACCAGGCGCCAGCGCCCGCGCCAGCGGCAGAGTGTCGATAGCACCTTCTCCAAGACGGCGCCCCTTCAGGCGTTGGAGTTCATAGTTCAGGAATCCCACATCGAAGGGAGCATTGTGGGCCACCACCACCGCCCCCTCGAGGAACTCCATGAGAGACGGCATGACCTCCTCTATGCGAGGAGCATCGGCGACCATGCTCTGAGTTATGCCGGTGATGCGAGAGATCATGGGTGGGATGGGCCGCATGGGATTGACCAAGGTCCCGAAATGTCTCACTTCCTGGAAGCCCTCTATCCGCACCGCCCCGACCTCGGTGATCTTGCCGCTCCCCGCTCGTGCCCCGGTGGTCTCCAGGTCGAGCGCCACGAAGGGCACCTCCGCGAGATCAGGATCCGCCACCTCCCAATGCCGCAGCGAGATCAGGTCGGTGGCGCCCGAGTCCCAGGAGAACCGGCGGTCCTGGCGGACCAGGGCGCACAGGATCTCGCGGCAGATCTCAGATGGAGCGCCGGGGGAAGCGATCAGCGACCTGGCCGCCTCCACGGCGTCCATCGGCTCTCCACGCACGAGCAAGGTCTCGTGGAGTTGGTCGGCCACTCTCAGGGAGAGTTGTAGCTGCATCTGCGGCCGACTAGATCCCGG
>CAZQDY010000095.1:0-6912 GCA_964592075.1 uncultured Gaiellales bacterium | reverse complement strand
GAGATGGAATCTCGTGACTGGAGTTCAGACGTGTGCTCTTCCGATCTCAGCGTCCCGAACAGGCGCGCCAAGGCCGCATGCATGCAGGATGATGTCTTCCCAGCTCACGGCATACCCGTGCTCCTGGATCTCGCGGCGATCCCGCTCCAGTTCGTCCCTGGTCACCAGCGAGTACTGAGTCATGCGCCTCGCATGGTGGGCCACCACCTCCTCCCACTGGTCGTCGGGGAGATGGGCCAGAAGCACCCGTTGCGCAGCTCCGATGTTGAAGGCGGAACGCTTCCCCGGCTCCGAGAACAGCACCCTGACCTGGTAGTCGCCGTCGAAGCGCAACAGACATAGAGCCTGCTCTCCGTCGGCCACCAGCAGCAAGGAGGTCTCATCCGTCTCCTCAGCGATGCTCCGCAACAGGGGCTCCGCCTGCTTGACCAGGTCCATGCTCTTCGAGGCCACACTGCCAAGCCTGAAGACCTTGAGCCCCAGCCGGTAGCGCAGGGACCTTCTGTCGAACTCGACCATCTCGGCTGCATCTAAAGTGGTGAGCAGACGGTGGGTCGTGCTCTTGCTGAGCCCTATCCCGGTACTGATCTCGGTGAGGGTCGGCTCGGGTCGGTCAAGCGTGAACTGTTCAAGTATGGCGACGGCGCGGCAGACGGAACGCACAAGGAGGTCGGCGTCCGATCGTCTGTCCTCGTTCACAGCCCCCCGTCCCATGGCCGCGCTCCTTCACCAGCGGAACAATGAGCCGGAGAGGGGCGTTGCGCGAGCCACGATCCCTCTCCGGCTGTGTGCGCCGCACTCAGTCTCAGCCCACCGCCTTCTCGGCGCCGGTCCCGATCTCGGGAGGCGCCGCTCCGTCGTCGAGTGCCCTCAGCTTCCGCTGCAGCGGGAAGACCATGAAATTCGTCTTCTTGATGACGTAACCGTAGATGCCGGCCGGACTCCAGATGGTCACGATGATGGCCAGGATGCCGAGCGCGATGAAGTACCAGGTGCCGTACTTGCTCGTCGTCTCGCGGAGCACGTAGAAGATGACCGCTCCGATGATCGGCCCCTCAATCGTCCCCATCCCGCCGATGACGGTGATGAAGATCAGGTATGCAGTCCAGTTGATGTGGAAAGCCGCCGCGGGCTGCACCCGCAACAGGTGGATGGCCACGATGGCGCCGACCAAGGCGCACCCCGCCCCGGCGATGACCCATGTGTACATCTTGCTACGCCAAAGGTTCACGCCCGAGCTCTCCGCCGCGAGGTCGTTGTCGCGCATAGCCTTCAAGGCGAGCCCGGTCCTCGAGCGCAGCAGGAGATACGTCACCACTATCGCAATAAGGGCCGAGGCGAGCGCCCACCAATAAGCGCCCGGGACCCTCGTGTCGGTGCCAAGTTGGCTGGCCGCTTGGATCGTGATCCCCGACCCGCCACCAGTGGACTTGATGTTCGCCACTATGAGTCGCAGCGTCTCCGCGATGACCCAGGTGCCGATGGCCAGATAGCCTCCCTTGAGCTTGAACACCAGCGCCGCGGCCGGCAACGCGATGATCGCGCCGCCGATGGCCGCGAAGATGACGGCGATGAACGGGTGGATGCCGAACTTGTCGGCGAAGAGCCAGAGCACGTACGAGCCGATGCCGATGAAGCCCTGCTGCCCTGCCGACAGGAGACCCGCGTAGCCGACCATGAGATTCCACAGTTCGGCCAGTGCGAGCAGGGTGAAGAAGTCCACCAGTCTCCGTGTCAGCGCCGTGCCCCCAAAGAAGGGGAGCGCGGCAAGGATGATGAAGATGATCACACCGGCGATGAGCACGTACAGGTTCGTCCGGTTGGCTACCCAGACGGAGTAACGCTTCTCGCCGGTGAGGCTTGTCGTTATGGGCGCGCTCATGTCGTCACCGTCTTCGCCAGGAATCCCTGCGGTCTAAGCGCCAGGATGATTATGAAGACCACGTGCCCGACGAGGATCTGCCACGCCGAGCCGAAGGCGCGCGCGCCAAGCGTCTGGGCCAAGCCCAGGACGACCCCGCCAAGCAGTGTCCCCCAACTCGATCCCATCCCTCCGATGATGACGGCCTCGAAGGCGAATATGAGGCGATCGGCCCCGAGCAGCGGGTGGAACGTCGTCCGGATGCCCATCATCACGCCGCCGATGCTGACGATGAGAAGGGCCACACCCATGGCCACCGCCCATATGTGCTTGGTGTTGATGCCCATCAAGCGGGCTGCCTCTTGATCGTCGGACACGGCGCGGAAGGCCCGGCCCATCTTCGTACGGTTCATGAACAGCTGGAGCAGGGCGATGACCACCAGCGCCATGACGAATATGAGAAGCGGCAACCAACCGATGGCCAGTCTGTCATTGACCGTGATGCTCAGGTTCTCGATCCTGCCCGCGTCGAGACCCTGCGAGTTGGCGGTGAAACCCTCCTGAAGGGCGTTCGCTATGACGATCGACAATCCGAAGGTGACGATCACGCCTGCGATGTCGCCCCTGACCACAACGAAGTTGAGCAACCCCCGCTGTAACAGATACCCGACGAAGAACATGATCACCATGACGATCGGGATCGAGTAAAAAGCATTGAACTTCGCCGCTCCAACGATCACAAGAGCCACATACGCGGGGATGATCGTCAAGTCGCCGTGAGCGAGGTTGACGAGGCGCATTGTCCCGAACACGAGCGAAAGGCCTACCGCGAACAGGGCGTAGAGGCCGCCCAGAAGGATGCCTTGAACTGCTGCGTTTACCCAATCCATAGTTATACCCCGAAGTAGGCCGCGGTTATCTGTTCGGTGGTCAGGTCGCTCGGGACTCCCTGCAGAGCGATCCGGCCCTCGAGGAAACACGCCACGTGCGTCGCCACTGTGAGAACGTGCTGGACGTCCTGCTCTACCACGAGGATGGTGCAGCCGTTCTCGAGCAGGACAGGGAAGGCCTCGTAGATCCTCTTGATGACCACCGGAGCCAGACCCAGGGAAACCTCGTCCATGAGGACGAGCCGGGGATTGGCCATTAGTGCGCGGCCGATGGCCAGAGCTTGCTGCTCACCACCGGACAGCCCCGACGCCTGCCGCTTCTTCAGCGGCTGCAGCAGCGGGAAGAGCTCATAGACGGCGTCCGTGGTCCACGGACCCTTGCGATTCCGGTAGCCGCCGATGAGGAGGTTCTCGTGCACGCTCAGGCTCGGGAAGACCCGCCGGCCCTCCGGCACTGACGAGATGCCCAACTCCACGCGCTCATAGGGTGGCATGTGATCGATGGGCCTGCCATCGAACAGGATGCGCCCTTGCCTGGGGACCAGGACCCCCGCCACGGTCTTCAGCATGGTGCTCTTGCCGGCGCCGTTGGCTCCGATGCAGGCGAAGATCTCGCCTTCCTCTATCTTGATGTTGAGGTCGTAGAGGGCCTGGAAGTCCTCATAGAAGACGCTCACGTTCTCGATCTCCAGCAGGCTCATGCCGGCGTACCTCCCATGTAACAGGCCTGAACCTCCTGGCTGTTCATGACCTCCCTGGGGTCGCCCTCGCAGAGCTTCTGCCCGAAGTTGATGACCACGATGCGGTCGACCACCGCGAGGAGGGCATGCACGATGTGCTCTATCCAGACGATCGTGATGCCGGTCTGCGCGCGCAGCTTCTTGATCTCCTCGATGAGTTCCACCACCTCCGCCTCGGTCAGGCCGCCGGCGATCTCGTCCATGAGCAGCAACTGCGGGTCGGTGGCAAGGGCCCGGGCCAGCTCGAGACGTTTGCGATCGAGCAGAGTGAGCATGCCGGCAAGGACGTTCACCTTCCCCATCAGCCCGGTCCACTCGAGGATCTCCACACAGCGCTCGTAGGACGCCCGTTCCTGCATCCTCCGTCCGTGGGTCGCGCCGACCAGCACGTTCTCGAACACCGTCATCCCCGAGAAGGGCTTCGGTATCTGGAACGTGCGACCGATCCCCTCGCGGCAACGCTCGTGTCTGGAGAGGTTGGTGATGTCCCTGCCAAGAAAGATGACCTTGCCGGCGTCGGGACGCACAGCGCCGGTGATCAGGTTGAACCAGGTGGTCTTGCCTGCCCCGTTCGGACCCACGATGCCCAGTGCCTCACCTGTGTCCACACTGATGCTGAGATCGTCGATCACCAGGACCCCGCCAAAAGACTTGCGCAGGCCTTGGGTCTCGAGGGCCGTCGTCATAAGTGTTTACCTCCATGGATCACCCTGTACCCCTTTCTCACTGTACTGGAGCTCTCAGCGGTAGGGTCAAGCCCGGAATGATCCCATCACGCAGTTCTCTAGCATTTCACACCGGACCGATTGCGGTCAAGAAAACGCACTATGATCGGCTCACATCTGAGCCGCCGCGACAGGTAGCGGGCCGTTGTCCCAGGCGCGAGGCGCCTGTGACAACGGCCCCAAGAGACTCGATGTCAGTCGATGCGACCGTGTCTGCTAAGAAAGCGGCTGCACCTTGTCGGTGGCCGTGATGCCGAGCTCGGCGGGCACCGCCGCGGTGCTGACTATGGTCAACTCATACGGGTACTTGGTGCCCGTGCGCCACTGGCCACCGACCTGCGGCGTCTTGTAGACGTTCTCGTGCACGTGGCGCGGGCCCGGGGTCCACGGAGGACCGGCCGGCTCCACCGGAGCCGAGAAGTCTATGTGGCCGCCGATGGTCTCCATGTTGGTGGACCTCACGGCAGTCATGATGGCCTCTTTGTCATCGACGTCGGTGGTCCGCTTCAGCACGTCGACGGCCCATTCGAAGATGATGAAGTGCAGCAGCGGCTGAGTCCACTGGGCGTCGTTGTTGCGCCTGGAGAACTCGTCGGCGAACTCCTGGCAGGTCTCACCTGTGAGCGACGACTTGAACGGGTGGGTCGGCATCCACCAGACCTCAGTGGTCAGCCCATTACCCACTTCGCCCACGGACGCCACCGACTCGGGGAACAGCAGGGCCTTACCGAAACTGGCCACCTTGGGCTTCCACCCTTGCTGGGCGGCCTGCTTCCAGAAGTTCGTGAAGTCCGGCGGGATGAACACGCCTACGCCGATCTCGCAGCCATCAGACTTGAACTGTGCGAGCTGGCTGGTGAAGTCCTCGGTCTGGAGCTGGAAGTCGCCGGGAATACTGGCGGCATACCCAGCCGTCTCGTACACCGGGGCCCAGCCCTCTTTCCAGGCCTGGCCGTCGGCGTCGTTGGACCACATGCACCCCACCTTCTTGTTGGTGGTCACCTGGCTCCACATGTCGAGGAAGTTGGCCTGCACGTCCTCCAGGCCCCAGAACGTGTGGTAGGTCCACTTGAACGTCGCGCCGAGATCGCCGGCCGCGCGCGTCGCCACGTACGCCTGCCACGGGCAGTCGTTCGAGAGGCAGGGGGTCTGCAACGCCTCGGCCTGGTCGGCCACCGGGCAGACCGTGTCCGGGGTCGACGCCGTGACGATGATGTCGCACTTCTCCTGCGTGATGAGGTCGCCCGTCACCTGCGCCGCGCGGTTGGTGTCGGATTGGCTGTCACGCACGATGATGGTCACCGGGTGTTTCTTGTTGTCGCCGCAGACGATGCCGTCCCCGATGGCTTCTTTCGCCCTGTCCGCGCAGTACTGGTCGGGCACGCCGAAAGAGGCGATGCCGCCGGTCAGCGGCGTGATGAAGCCGAGCTTGATCTCCCGGCCCGTTTCCGCCCCCGCGCTGGCGGTGGTCGTCGTTTCTCCCGCTGCCGTAGTGGTGGTCTCAGCCCCTGCCGTAGTGGTAGTCTCAGCCCCTGCCGTAGTGGTCGCCGGTTCTTCATCGTCGCCGCAGGCAGCAACTAGGCCGCCCAGGCCACCGGCGAGACCGACCGCTGCGCCGGCGACTCCGGCCATCTTGAGGAAGTCGCGCCGGCTGACCGTCTTGCCTTCCGCCACGCACTGGTCCTCATCGTCTCTGGGATTCCTGTCCACGTCCGCCATGATGCTCCTTTCGCATGCTCTACTCCGCGGATCGAACGACCCGCCGCTCTTACCCCTCACTCGATGACCCAGGTTCAGGCACCTCCCACGTGAGTTCCTCTACTCGAAATATCCCGCAGGCAACGCTTCGTAGGTGCCCCAACCTGCTGCATAGTAGCAACATATCGGTGGCCCTTCTATGCCTTACCCGCGTGCCGGACTGCACCCGCCCTCCGGCGCCCGACCCCTGAGCCCGCGGGGGGAGCGGGCCCAGGGGGTCAAGGCCCACATGAAGGATCGTCTGGTATCTCAGGCCTTCCACATGGCGATGTCGCCGACATTGAGGTCTTTCTGCGTCACGTCCACCGGCCCGTGCTTCTGGACCAGATAGCCCGGCTTCTCTATCACCAGGGTGTACGCACCGTCCTTGAGGCCGCGCAGCCAGAAGTCCCCGTAGCTGTCGCTCGTGGCCTGGGTCTTCTCGCCCGACTCGGTGTTGACGGCAGTGACCGTCACGCCCTCCAAGCAGAGGTCGGCCTCCTTGTCGAACACCGCGCCGGCTATGAACTTCTTTGGCAGGCCGATGTAATAGACCCGCGGTTTGACATGGGCCAGTTCGGGCTTCAGCGGCTCCGCTTTCGCGATAAGCTCCTTGATCTTGGGATCGTCCTCATCGCCGAAGACCATGGCTCCGGTCGGGCAGGCGTCCACGCAGCGCGGCTCGCTCCACCCGTCATCCAGAAGATGCGCGCAGAACGTACACTTCTGGGCGATGTTGAGGGCGTCGTTGAAGTAGATCACGCCCTCGTACGGACAGGCCGCCAGGCACATCTGATTGCCCCGGCACTTGTCGGGGTCGATGATCACGATGCCGTCCGGCCGCTTGTAGATGGCATGGGCGTTACAGGCCGCGATGCACGGAGCCTCGTCGCAGTGCTGGCAGATGCTGTGCTCGTAGGTGATCATCACCTTCGGCACCTGGCCGCGCACGTTGTCGT
>CAZQDY010000094.1:0-6946 GCA_964592075.1 uncultured Gaiellales bacterium | reverse complement strand
TCAAGGCCGACGATCCCCACCAGATGTTCGGGGTGAACGAGTGCGAAGCCACCCTCCTGTGCGCCGAGATGTTCTTCAAGGCCTCTCTCGAGCGGAAAGAGTCCTTGGGCTGGTTCCAGCGCGAGGACTACCCCGAGCAGAGCAAGGACGGCATGTACTGGATCACCGTGCAGAACAAGGACGGGCAGGTGTCGGTGGGCAAGGACCGGGTCCCGCTCGAAACCTACCCGTTCCGTCCGTGACCCATGACGCCGACTTAATGGAGGACATGACCATGTCGCACGATACAGGCACCAAGCAAGAACTGCGTCCCCTCCGTCCCGATCAAGAGGCGCTCCCCTACGCCAAGTACTACTACCGTCCGGTGGCGCCGCCCAACCCGAAGCTCATGGGTATCCTCAGCGAGGGCCCCATGGACCCGGCCAAAGCGCTCCTGCCCGAGAACATCAGCGACCTTCTCGATCCCGGCTACCACGAGGTGGAGACCGGCTACTGCATTCTCGATAACGGCGCGGGCTACGTGGCCGTCAACAACGTGTTCCCCGGCTGCACTGTGGAGATGATGCAGTGGTGGTTCGCCTGGCATGCCGCCGGGCCGGGGCTGCGCTACTCCATCTGGTTCCCGCCGGGCCACGTCAGCATCGCCGTGAGCGACCAGGCCTACGCCAAGCTGCACGACCCCGACATCCCCCTCGCAGAGAAGTCGCAGAACATCGACCACTTCGTGCGCGAGGACGTGGGCGGCGGCGCCGAGGACATCGTCATCAGCTTCCTCGATCCCCAGCAGATGGGCTTCGACATGAGCCGCTTCCACGAACCCAACGTGCTGGCCGTGTTCGGCGGCTACGGGGTCTCGGAGTCGGTCGAGCACCGGGGCATGAAGGCTCCGGCCATCATGTGCCACTTCTGCCGCGCAATGGAGGGCGGCGTGGAGTTCCGCACCCGCTTCTGGATGGGATACCGCATCAATAGAGGCAAGGCCATGTGCACCCTGCCCCCCGGGGTCCGCATACCCATCGAGGCGCCTATGGGCCTGGCTTTCCACAACGTCATGGAATACTCGAACCTGGCATCATTCCTGCCCGAGATCTACGCGGACTTCGGACCAGGGATGTAGTAGGAAGGAGGCAGTGCGAAGATGCGACCGATGACGATATCAGAGCTCGAACGCGAGACCGGCGTCGGTCGCAGCACGATCTACTTCTACATCAGCGAAGGGCTCCTTCCACCCGCTCAGAAGGCCAGTGCCACGCGAGCCATATACAGCCGGTCGCATATGGAGCTTCTGCAGGAGATCAACCGGCTCAAAGCCGACGGACTGTCTCTGAGGGAGATAGCCGCCAGGTTGGCCGACCGCATCGAAGCGGCGGCGGAGGTCACCGTGGACCTGGTGGCCAAACAGCACGAAGACATACGTAATTCCATCCTTCAGACGGCGGCCCGTTTCTTCACTCAGCGCGGGTATGAGGAGACCCGCATCAGTGACATCTGCAGGGAGGTGGGCGTCACGGCCCAGCTGCTCTACGGCCACTTCCCCAGCAAGAGGCACCTGTTCATCGCGTGTTTCGAGGTCTACTTCAACTGGATGAACGCCCGCGTGGCCGGTCCGATCGAGCAGACCGCCGACTCCTCCGCCCGCCTGGCGTGGCGGGTCTGGGCGGGGCTCGGGATGCAGGCCCTGAGCCGCGAACTGCAGGCGATGGCGAAGGTCGAAGCCTTAAACTGGGAGAGCGAGCTGAACCCTCTGGTGCGTGACGTGTACGAGAAGATGCTGGCCGGCGCCGCCGACGAGCTTGCCGCCGACCGGAAGGCCGACGCCAATCCCGGGCTGTTCGACGACGAACTGGTGTCTTACGGTCTGCTGGGTGCGCTCGAGAACATGCTGATGCGCGCGTCTTGGGACGAGAAGTACAATCGGTATGAGGTCATGAAGAACGTGCTCGCCATCTTCCTGTCGGTGCGCGCCGCCTATGCCGGCCGCGTCGATCTGACCGAGGATTGGGCACATATAGCCGGTCTGGCGGAGGGGCTGGTGGCAAGTGTGCCGAAGCCGGCCGAGGCGCCGATGTCGCCGAGTCAATCAGACGAGTGATAGTCGAGGAAAGAGGATCGGTGAAGATACTAGCCATTTCAGGGGGCAGCAAGAACGGCACCAACGACCAGATGGCCAAAGAGGCCCTCATGGGTGCCCAAGAGATGGGAGCCGAGATCGAGTTCATCCACATGCTCGATCTCAATCTGGTTCCCTGTAACGGGTGCGTGTCGTGCGTGACCGGCAGAGACGGAGTCTTCGCGGGTGGTTCGGCGCGCTGTGTACGCAAGGACGACCTCAACTGGCTCGAGGACAAGATCTACGACGCCGACGGCGTGATCTTCGTCATGCCCATCTTCGAGAAGGGCCTGCCCGGGTTCTTCCGGGCCTTCCAAGATCGCTTCGCCGGCCCCAGCCACGACATCGGCATGCTCACCATCGCCAAGAGCATCTGGGAGAAGAAGGGGTCCCCGGCGGGTGGCGGCCCCGATCCGCGCGCCTTCAAGCCGCGCTTCGCCACCTACATCGGCATCGGCGGCAGCGACTGGGCCTGCCGCATGTCGGCGGACTTTAACCTGTTCGGCATGGTGCAGATGTGGAAGGTGGTCGACGACCTGGTCTTCACCTGGGCAAAGTCGCTTACCATGGAAGACGACCGGGTGGCGCAGATTCGCCAGGCCGGTCGCAACATCGCCAAGGCCGTGGCTGATCCGGCGGGTTACAGGTATCTCGGCGACGCCGGCATCTGCGCCAACTGCCATTCGCGCCTCATGTACCTCACAGACGACGCGAAGACGGTCGAATGCAGCGTCTGCGGCATCAAGGGCGAGTTGGTGGTCGAGGACGGCACGATCAGGTTCGTCTACCCGCCCGAGCAGCTGGAGCACGCCCACAACACCGTGCCGGGCAAGATCAAGCACGTGGAGGACATCGGCAAGAACGAGGGCGCCTTCGCCGCCGCCAAGCAGACCGACGAGTACAGGCGGCGCGCTGAAGCGTACAAGGCCTTCATCCAGCCCAGCAGGCCGGAGAAGTAGACAGGGAGCCCCGTCAGCGTCGAAAGGAGCCATGCCGTGGCCTACTTCCCCGATTTTCAGCCCATGCGGAGCTTCATCCTGCAGAACTTCCGCTCCGACAACGACCGGCCCAGGATCTGGCGCTGGCTCTACAAGCAGCACGTGCCGGAGAGCATCTCGCAGTTCATGCCCTACTGCACCAAGTACTGCACGTACCACGCCCTGCCGCTTCCCGTGGGAGCCCTCGACTTCGGGACCTACAACGGGATGATGACCGAGCACTACTGGCTCTTCAACATCTTCCAGAACAAGGGCAGCGCGCATTCCACCGGTCTGGCTTTCGGCGAGGAGTATCCCGAAGACTTCATGGAGATGACCTGCCAGCCGCCCAGCGACGTGCTGCGGCAGTCGGGTTGGCAGGGGAGCCGCGACGGATATCACCCCGTGGTCTTCTCCTTCGCCCCTGTCTTCTGGGAAGACGACTTCAAGGGCGCCGGCCGTCTGACGGACGCCGGCCCCAACGTCCGCTGGCTGTTCATGCTCAGGTACCCCGACGGGGTGCCCATCGACCAGGGCGACGCCTGGTTCAAGGAGGTCTTCGCTCCCGAGGTGTGCGCGAACCCGGAGGTGAACCGCTTCATCTCCAGCCGTCAACTGGACGACCCACGCATCAACCCCTTCCATCGCATCACCGAGATTTGGTTCGACGACAGCGAGGGCTGGCGCAAAGCTTTCGTGGAGAAGGCCGGGCGGTACACCAAGCCGTTCTGGGCCGCCTGGGACGAGTTGCCCTACTTCGAGCCCTTCAAGGACTTCGTGGGCATCTTCATCCTCGACCGGCCCGAGTCCGACCATCTGCAGCAATGGCGGGGCTATATCACCACCCGCTGACCATCCGAGGAGAGACCATGGGAGCATCGACCACATTCACGCCGCGCAAAGAGGCGCTGGCCAAGAACATCGAGCAGATCGGCTACCACGACCTGGACGGCAAGCCCGGGTTCCAGATGGCCATGCAGGAGGTGGACCGGCGCTACTACCTCTACGTTGCGACGTTCAAGCATCCCGGCTGGCACATCCTCGACGTGACCGACCCTACGAAGCCTGACCATCTGAGATTCATCCCCGGGCCGGACCTACCCGGGCAGGGTACGCCCAAGATCCAGGTGGCCGGCGGCATCATGGTGACGGCGCTGGGCGGGACGTTGCCCAGGCTGCACGGCACCGAATGGGGCGACCCCTTCGAGCAGGGCGTGATCATCTGGGACGTCAAAGACCCGGTGAACCCCAAGAAGCTGTCGCAGTGGGACACGGGCGGCATGGGCGGCGTGCATCGCTTCTACTACGACGGCGGCCGCTACGTGCATCTCTCCGCTACGTGCAAGGGATTCCGCAACTACATCTACCGGATCCTCGACATAGCCGACCCCACCCATCCGGTGGAGGTGGGCCGCTGGTGGTGGCCCGACCAGTGGGAGGCCGGCTATATCGAACAGAAGCACGGCCCGGATTTCGACCCCGAGATGGCCATGCTGAACAGTGCCGTGATGCACGGCCCCGCCTACCCCAAGGGTGACCTGGCCTACGTGAGCTACATGGGCGCCGGCATGGTCGTCCTCGACATCTCCGACATCACCCTGCCGCGGCTCGTGGGGCAGCTCAAGCACCACCCGCCCTTGGCCGGAAAGCTGGCGGGTGCTCGCTGCCACACCGTTCTGCCGCTCTCACAGCGCGACTACGCGGTCGTGACCAGCGAGGGCGAGCGCTACCCGGTGTTCGACGAGTCGATCACCAAAGCCAGCGGCGCCCAGCCGATGAACTTCATCGGCATGGTGGACATCTCCGACCCCACCGACCCCACACTGGTCTCGGTGTTCCCGTACCCGGAGATTCCCGAAGGGTGGCCATACAAGAACTTCAACGAGATCCCGGGGGTAGGCGCCGGCCCGTTCGGGCCGCACAACATCCACGAGCCGCATTCTCATCCGGCGCTGGAGGACCGCAACGGCCGCGTCTATTGCTGCTACTTCCACGCGGGCCTGAGGATCTACGACATCAGCGACGCCTACGTGCCGCGCGAGATCGCTCATTTCATCCCGCCCGACCCAGAGAAGTGGCTGTTCACCGACCGGGCCGGTAACAACATCTTCCCCGGGCCTCGCATCGCGACTACCGAGGACATCGTCGTGGACAACAGAGGCAACATCTTCATCGACACCTTCCACGACGGCCTCTACGTGCTTCGGTGCACGGTGTAGACCGCGAGCATGGCAGGCCGGCCGGACCGAGGACGTGAAGATCGAGAACGTCAAGGCGATGGTCGACTTCGCCAAGAGAACATAGGAGGCGCATAGCGATGGATTCATTCGAGAGACTCGAACGGGCCATCAACCTGAGATCCACGCCGGAGATCCCGGTCTATCCGCACATCGTGACCTTCGCGGGGCGCTGCGCGGGCATTACCCAGGCGGAGCTGTTCAGCAGCAACAAGGCCTGGCTCGCAGCCTGTGACAAGACCTTCCAGAAGATCGGCAGGCCCGATGTGGTCTTCCCGATGAACCCTCTGGACACCGCGTACATAGAGTCCATGAGGGTGAAGCTGCCTGGCCAAGAACTGGGGCCCGACGAGCCCTTCCAGTTCGTCGAGGAGGAGTTCATGCTGGCCTCCGACTATGATGTGATCCTCGAGAAGGGCTGGAGCGCCTGGAACAACGACTTCATGATGAAGATCCAGAACCCGCCATGGCGCGGAAGGATGGGCCGCCTGAAGGTGCTCTTGCGCTTCATCAAGGTCGGCATGAACACGGGCAAGAACATCAAGTACTGGAAAGAGCGGGGTATGCCGGTCATGTTCCACACCGGCGTCGCGCCGCCCTTCGACGTCTTCTCGCTCAGCCGCTCGCTGCGCCCCTTCTATCGCGATCTCTTCGATATGCCCGACAAGGTGAAGAAGGCCGTCGAGGTGGGCACGGACGCCATGATCGCCCTGGGCATCGCCAACGCCAAGCGGGCCAAGGGCGACCGGGTGGCCATGTTCGCTATGCGTTCCAGCGCCAGCTTTCTCTCACCCAAGCTATTCGACGAGATCTCCTTCCCGTCCATCAAGCGGATGGTGGAGGGCTACCACAAGGCGGGCCTTGTGTCGGTGGTGCACTGCGACGGCAACTGGGACCTCATGCTGCCCCGCTTCCGGGAGCTGCCCAGGGCCAGTTGCGTGATCGAGCTGGACGGCGCCACCGACATCCGCAAGGCGAAGGAGGTCCTGGGCGGTCATCTGTGCATCAAGGGAGACGTCCATCATGCGCTCCTCAGCCTGGGCGAGAAGGAGGAGGTGGAGGCATACTGTCGGGAGCTGATCGACTACATGGGGCATGACGGCGGCTTTGTCCTGGGCTCCGGTTGTGAAGTGCCTACCACAGCCAAAGCCGAGAACGTGGCCGCTCTGATCGGCGCCGTGCGAGGGTGAATGCGATCGTACCCGGGATGGCGGGATGCAGCATGAACGTGACAGTGCGCAGCATCGGTCTCATCAAGCAGCTGCTCGGGCAAGAGGAGCTGCAGGTCTCTCTGACCGAAGGGACCACCGTCGGCGGCCTCTTGATCCGGCTGGCCGAAGAGAAGGGAGAGAGGTTCGCTCCCTATGCCGCCGCGGCCGAGAAGCCGGGTGCGTACGCACCGCTACGGGTGGTGGTCAACGGACGCGACATCCCTCCTCAGCAGAGCCTGGGTGAGGCGCTGGCCGAGGGCGACGACGTACTGATCTTCGCACCCATCGCCGGAGGGTAGGGACAGCGAGCGCGCCTCGCGGAGAGACGCCGGCCGCCTGCCTTCCGGGCTCGGTCTGAACGGCTCGGGTACACCCTGCGGCGGCGTGGACAAAGAGGCCCCGGCCGGCGCA
>CAZQDY010000093.1:0-6973 GCA_964592075.1 uncultured Gaiellales bacterium | reverse complement strand
CTCGATCACCCGGGGGTTCGCCGCCACCTCAGCCGGCGTACCCTCTGCGATCTTCTTTCCATAGTCCAGCACCACGATGCGGTCGCTGATCTTCATGATGGCCTGCATCACGTGCTCGATCATGATGACGGTGATGCCACGCTTTTTGATCTCGGCGACGTCGTTCATGGCCTCGGACACCTCGGTCGGGGTGAGACCGGCCATCAGCTCGTCGAGCAGAAGCAGTTTGGGGTCGCTGGCCAAAGCACGCGCCAG
Organism: uncultured Gaiellales bacterium; assembly: GCA_964592075.1. Lineage (GTDB taxonomy): Bacteria > Actinomycetota > Thermoleophilia > RBG-16-64-13 > RBG-16-64-13 > RBG-16-64-13. The sequence goes on along the minus strand of CAZQDY010000093.1, from coordinate 6,718 downwards.
CTCCAGGCGCTTCTGTTGGGCCAGGGTGAGATCGCCGGCCGGCAGGTCCTTGTAGGCTGTCATATCGACGAATTCAAGGGCTTCTTCAGCCTTCTTGCGCGCTTCGGAGGAGCTCATGTGATGGCCCGTCCCGAACAGCGCCCCGACCATGACGTTCCTAACGACGGGCACGTTCGGGAAGACCTTGACCGTCTGAAAGGTCCGAGCGATGCCCAGTCGGCAGATCTTGAACGCGGGCAACGGAGTGATGTCCTTGCCCTCGAAGATGATCTTCCCCGGCTTCGGTTTGAGCGCTGCGGATATCAGGTTGAAGAGCGTGGTCTTGCCGGCCCCGTTCGGTCCGATGAGCCCGAGGATCTCGCCTTCGTCTACGTAGAAGTCGACGTCCGACACGGCGGCCAGGCCGCCGAAGTACCGGGTGACCCCTTCACCTTCAAGCAGGTGCATTCGGGCCTCCTTCCACAGCTGCGCGGCGGCTTCCCCTGATCTTGTGCCAGGCCGATTGTGCCAGGCCGATTATGCCGTTGGGCATGAACACGATCGCGAGGATCAGCACCGCTCCGAAGATGAGCATATACAGGTCGGGGAACTTGGTGAGCAAGATCTCGCCGATGTACGTGAAGACGGCGGCGCCGATGATAGGCCCGACCAGGTTCCCCATCCCTCCGAAGAGCGCCATGAGCACCGGTAGGAACGAAGACTGGAGGCTGAAGGCGATGCCGGGGTCGATGTAGGTGCGTTGAGTGGCGATGATCGCACCGGCCATGGCCATGGGAACGGCGCTCGCGGCGAAGATCAGGACCTTGGTCCTCACCACGTTGATGCCGCTGTGCGCCGCCGCTTCCTCATGCTCGCCGATGCTCTGCAACGCCAGTCCATAGCGCGAACGCCGGATGAGGATGGCCATCGCGAGCGTGAAGACGGCGACCACGAACATGGCGTAGAACGCTACCTCGGGGGTCTCAGACTCAACGAAACGGCCGCGGGTCTGGGTCACCAGGCGCTCGACCTCCATCACCACCTGCTGGATCAGCAGGGTGAGCGCGAAGGTGAAGATGCAGAAGTACACGCCTCGCAGCCGGAGCGTCAAAGCCCCGACGAGTAGAGCGACGATGAAGGAAGCCACCCCGGCCAGGATGATGGCCACCGCGAAGGGCGTGGGGCCGTTGGCCACGGCGGCGACATAGAATCCGACGCCATAGAAGGCGGCTGTGGCCAGCGACATGTAGTTGGTGGGCCCGGAGAAGATCACCCAGGCCACGGTCAGAGTCGCATAGCGCAGGATGTCGGTGATAAGGGTTACGGTGTAACCATGATTGTATTGGGGGAGCAGCACGAGCGCAAAGAACACGACGAGCATCAGCCCCCCAGAGGCCCATCTTGCTGGTGTGAGTTGGTTTCTGTTCATCTACTTACCCATGATCCCTTTAGGTCTTGCCAGAAGCAGCACGACGAAGACCACGTAGTAAGCGATCATCGTCCAGGTCGGCTGGAAGTAGGTGACGAGCTGTGACACGATCCCCAGGATGACGCCACCGATCATGGCCCCCGTGATGCTTCCGAGACCGCCCAACACCACAACGATCATGGCGATGACCGTGTACTGCAGCCCCATGCTCGTCTGAATCGGGTACACGAAGCTGAGTAGACTGCCGGCGATGCCCGCCATGGCCAAGCCTAGCCCGAAGCATATCGCGAGCACGCTGTTGATGTTGACCCCCATGAGTCCGGCTGTGGTCGGGTCCTGCGCCGAGGACCTGATGGCCTTGCCCATGCGCGTGCGGGCAAGGAACAGGTAGAAGAGCACACCCACCACGATGACGACGCCCAAGGCCACCAGACGGTTGACCGGGATCTGCGCACTGGTGACGGTGGTGTTTAGGTAGTTGATCTGATAGGTCTGTGAACCCCAGATGATCCTCGCTATGTTCTGGACCACGTACAAGAGCCCGAACGCAGCCAGCATCGACTGGCCCTCGAATACGTCGAGGTTCGGGGCCTTGTGCATGATGCGGCGGAACAGCGCGGAATGAAGAAGCCAACCGATCACGAAGACAAGGGGCGCCGTGATCAAGAGGGATACCAGCGCGTTCAGCTGGATGGTGCTCCCCCAAAGCCAGAAGGTGACAAACCCCCCGATCATGATGAACTCGCCGTGGGCCACGTTGAGAACGCGCCCTACCCCATATTGCAGGCTCAGCCCCACGGAGACGAGCGCGTAGATGCCTCCGAGAAGCAATCCCGTGATGATGATGTCCCTGACTGCACTCATCCATTGTCCTTTGTCTACTGCGTCGCTTCGCCTGCTACGGACGTCGCCCCTGGAGGCGCCTCTAGGGGCGCCTCCAGGGGCTTCATCAGTTCAGCACGCGAGTAGTCGGTGTGTGCTTTCGCTCCCTATCACGCGGCCGGTGCGCCCCAGGGCTGCTTCGGGTAGATCGGATCGGCCGTGCGGTTCTTGCCCGGGTCGATCACGTGCGGGACGCCTCCCTGCCACTGGCCGATCTGGCCGCAGTAGGAAGAAGCGTCGAGGAGTTGGTTGGTGAAGAACGTGTCGTCGCTCATGATCGTCTTGAAGTGCGTTGTGCGGAGGACCTCGGCGATCTTCTGATGGTCGAGCGTGGCGGCCTGCTCGATGGCCTGCTGGAAGAGCTGCAGCTCTGCCTTGTAGATGAGGGACCCCCAGAAGTCGACGTTCGTCGGGCCACCGACGAAAGCGGCGAGCTTGTCATAGTAGGCCTTGACCTCGGCGTTCTGCTCGTAGGTCCACGCGCCTTCGAACATGTACTGATCCGCCGCACCCTGCCAGATGTCGTAGACGGCCTGAGTGGAGCCGCCCGGACCGAGAAGGATGCCTTTCGGGTTGTAGTTCAGCTGGATCAGCGTGGAGATGGTCAGGATGTTCTCGGGCGGGTACTGGAACGAGCAGATCACGTCCGCAGCTTCGCTCTGCCACTGCTTGACGATGGTGGTGACGTCCTTGATGCCCGGCGGGACGGGGACGTTGCTCACGATCTTGATGCCCTTGTTGGCCAACTCCAGCTGCGCCTGCGCCTGATACTCGATGCCGTGCAGGTCGTCGATGTAGCAGACCGACGCGGTCTGGACGCCCAGTTCGGCGCAGAGGTCCGCGAAGACGGGCATCTGCACATGGTTGGAGTAGTTGAGGACCTGGAAGAACATGGGCAGGGAGCCCTTCTTCATCTCGCTCTCGAGCGTGGTGGCCCCGCCCTCGGAGCTCAGGAGGAGGAAGTTCTTGGCGTTCGTCACGCCGGCCGCCGCGAATAGGAACGCGGTGCTGCACGGCGCGATGAGGAAGTCGACCTTGTCCTCATCGATGAGTTTGTTGATCAGGCGCATGCTCTGGTCCATGTCGCTCTGATCGTCGTAGACTATCAACTCGATGGGCATCTTCTTGCCGGCCACGTCGATGCCGCCCGCGGCATTGACATCTTCCACCCACAGCTTGTACGCGGGCCCCATGTGAGCCTGCTCGAACACCGCGTTCGCGCCCGAGATCGGGCGAGCCGCGCCGATGCGGATCTTGTCCTGCGCCGGGGGCTCAGGGCCGGCCGCCGCTGTCGTGGTCGAGCCCTCGGTCGGAGCCGGGCCCGCTGTCGTGGTCGAGCCCTCGGTCGGAGCCGGGCCCGCTGTCGTGGTCGCGGGTTCTTCGTCGCCGCCGCAGGCGGCAAGGACACCCCCCAGACCGCCGCTGACGGCTACCGCCGCCCCGGCGATCCCAGCGTACTTCAGGAACTCGCGCCTGCTGACCACCTTGGCGGTCTGCAGACCTTCGTCTTTGGTTTCCCGGGATTCTTCGTCCTGCATAACTTCAGCCTCCCTCCGTGTCACTGACTGTTCTGAAAAAAACGCTGCGTCCCATGTCCCCGAATGATCTGACCCCCTTCGCATCCGATGGTGTCCAGCGGACTATCCGGCGCCCTGGATCCGTCGACCCCTGTCAATAGCGCCCGTACTTCTCGGCCGTGTCGAGCATGGCCCGCAGGTTCTCAGTCTTTCCTGAGTCTGCGACTGCGCCGATGTCGAGGATGAAGCCGCCGCCTTCACCGGCCGATTCGATGAGGGCGCGGCAGTACTCAGCCGTTTCTTCAGGAGTGCCCGCGTAGATGAGTGAAAGCGGCACGTTGCCTTCGATACACGCCACTTGACCTATGGTCTTCTTGGCCTCGGTCATGTCGGTCTGGTCGAAGAGCCAGATGGTGCGCCCCTTGGGCAGGTCCATGATGGCTTCCAGCCTCGAGCCGTAGCGTCCTTCAGCGAAGAGGAACGGTATGCATCCCTCCTCGATCAGGCCCAAGAGCACCGCGCGGAGCGACGGCCAGTAGAACTTGCGGAACTGCTCGTCGCTCATGAAACCGTCGGCGCCCTTGTGGAGAGGCATGAAAACCACGGGAGTGGGGAGCGTGCCTGGACGGCGAAGCGCCCAGTCGATCGCCACCTGCACCAGCCGGTCGCACGCGGCCAGTACCTTCTCCGGACGGCGGTAGAGGTCGAGCACGACCTCGCGTGTGCCGCGCAGGGTGTCTCCCAGGATGTCGAACGGGGCCTTCGTCGCGCCCCCGTAGAAGTTGGGGAAACCCTGGGCCATCAGTTCGCCCAGCTTGGGGAAGGTCGCCGCGGCCCATCCCGCCGAGAGGCGGGCGGCGTCGGCCATCTTCTGGAGGCCCTCGGCCATCTCCGGCGTCCCCCAAGCGCCCACCTGTCCCGCTACGAAGGGCAGCTCGGTGTAGTCGAAGATCGACGAGATGCCGGCGAACCCTGCGAGGGCGCCAACGGTACGGGGCAGGTACGTGCGGAGCAGGTAGTCCGACGGGTCGGAGATGAGGTTGTCGTACTCATCCGCGAGCATCCACTCCTTCTCGTTGTACTGGTAGCTCGCGTCCTTGGCCACGCCGTGGCCGGGCCAGGAGTAGAGCTTGTAGTCGATCGCTTCGAACATCGCTCCCGGCGCGGTGTACATGAGCGGCGACACGATCGAGTCCGAGGGGAACTCCAAGTTGAAGTCCACCCAGGCCTGCGCCGAGCGGGCGGGTTCGCTCATGGCCTCGTACGGAGTCATGCCCGCCCAGACCGCCGGCCACCAGCCGGCGTTGATGTGCACGGGCACCCGGTCCGGCTTGCGCAGCTCCGATGCCGCCACCATGCGGTCCACCCGGGCCTTGTAGTCGGCCTCGGCCTGCGGGTTGACAAAGGGGATAGGAGCGTTGCGCCACTGGTCCAACCGCCAGGCGCGCCGCTCGTCAGCCGTCATATCAGTCCAAGGTTTGTCTGCCATCTCTCCCTCTCCCGTCTAGTAAACGGATTCCTTCGCTACCTGGATCATCGCCAGCATGTTCTCCTCCTTGGCGTGATCCACGACTGCGCCGACGTCGAGGATGAAGCCGCCACCGGGTCCCGCGGCCTCGACGAGGTCGCGAGAGTAGTCCCGCACCTCCTCGGCGGTGCCCAGCTGGAGTACCGAAAGGGGAACGTTGCCTTGGATGCATGCTATCCCCCCCAGGGTGTCCTTGGCCCGGCGCATGTCGGTGTGGTCGAAGTGCCAAACCGTTCTGCCGAACGGTATATCACGAATACTTTCCAAACGCGAGCCGTACGCGCCCTCCGCGAACAGATAGGGCACGAAGCCTTCCTCCACCAGGCCCATGATCACTTTGCGGAGGCTGGGCCAATAGAACCTCTCGAACTGCTCGACATTCATGAAACCGTCGGCGCCTTTGTGCAGAGGCATGAAGACAAGAGGCGCGCTGTGGGGGTCCGCCCGCCTTGTGACCCACTTGACGCACAGAGGCGCCAGCCTGTCGCAGGCTTCGAGCAAGGTGTCCGGCTGACGGAACATGTCCACTATGATGCCCCGGGTACCCCGCAGGGTGTCCCCGATGAAATCGAACGGGGCCAGCGACATGGCGCCGATGGGGCTTGGGAACCCCTCGGCGACCAGCTGGCCCAGAAGCGGGAAGAAGGCTGCGCCCCAGTCGTTACACTCCCGCCCAGCCGCCGCCAGCTTCTCCAGACTGGTCTGGACCTCCGGCGACGCCCAGCGCATAAGATAGGTCGGTGAGGCGACGATCTCGACCATGTCGAGAGGCGCCACCAGACCGGCGAAGCCCCCCATGCCCGGCACCGTGCGAGGCAGCCAGACATGGAGCAGATAGTCGGTAGGATCGTCGATGAGTTGGTCGTACTCCTCGGGGAGCATCCACTCCTTCTCGTTGTACTGAAAACCCGCCGTCTCGGCAACGCCGTGTCCCGGCCAGCTCAGCACAGCGACGTCGAGTATGTCGAAGGCGCGGCCCGGGATGGCCGCGAAGAGTGGGCTGAGAAGGCTGTCGGCCTGCAGAGCCCGCGTGCAGTCTAACCAGGCCTGAGCCGCCCTGGGGTAGTCGTGCATGGCCTCGTAGGGAGTCATGCCCCGGCTCGTGGCCGGATACAGCCCCGTCAAAGTACAGACGGGGACCCGGTCAGGGGTCCCCTGCAGTAGTATGGCCGTTTTCAGACGCTCAGCCCGGGCACGGTAATCCGCAGAGGCCTCGGGACTGGCGAACTGGAGTCCGGGCTCCAAGAAGGAGGCCCAACGCCGCTCGGCCTTCTCCTCAGGCGATAGCTGCGCCCATGGCTTCTCGTCTGATTGCATGCCCTAAGCCGCCCCCACCGTCTCCTTGGCGAAGGCCACGGCAGCCATGGCGTCGTCCCCGTAGGC
>CAZQDY010000092.1:0-7092 GCA_964592075.1 uncultured Gaiellales bacterium | reverse complement strand
CGGACGATGGGGAAGTCCTCACCGCGCACCACGCGGGCAGGCGGACGGGACTTGACGTACTTTTGCGTATCGACTTCAGGCATGAGCTATCTCCCCAGGCGCTTTCTCACCTTTTCGATGAGCGAGCGCCCCTCGGATTCCAGATCAGATGAGGCCGGTTTAAGCCCGTAGAGCAACTCCAGCACTTTGGGAAGCTGGCGGAGCATCACGGCCAGGCGATCGGCCCGGCAGGTGAGTAGGTTGTCCAGCGTTCCCGCTCCATAGGCGGACACGGCCAGGCAGTAATTAAGCTCTATGTCGTCGGTTGTGGGCTTTCCTCCGGAGCGCCCAACATGCCGTCGGGCAGCCGTCTCCGCAAGAAAAAATCCTGCACGGCCCTCCCCAGGTCCTCAAGGAAAAGCGCATCGAAGTTGGCCGCCAGATACTCAGCGTCAAGCTCGGGCTCCTTGACGGCTACGGCCAGAAGCTCGGCCCAGGTCGCGCCCTTGGTGACGATAGGCAGCCGCTCGCGTTTGGCATGCGCCTCTATCTGCTGCTCCCGGCGCTTGTCTTGGCGCTCCATCCAGTCCCAAAACGAGGCTTCCGTCTCCGGCGAGAACGGGGGAACCTTCCAGTCTTGGGTTGAGCCGTCCGGATACTCGACGTTGCGAAACGTCAGGGTGTTTTGGGTACGCAGAAAGGTGGTGTCGATATCAGGCATCTATTCATCTCCCATGCTAAGGGTGTCCTGGGGAGCGTGAGCGCATGGGGGACCCACGCATCCCCAGGACGTGGAACGGGGTTAGGAACCGAGTTCGTAGGTATCGGTGCCGTTCTTGGTCGTGATGGTGATCTTGGGATCGTCCCCGGTCACCAGACCGCCCAAGGTCTGATAGATGGGGGCGCCGCTCGGATCGGGGGTTATGGCCGGGGGTTCGCCCACGGCGTAGGTGAGTTCGGGGATGGAGACGGCAAAGGAGCGCTCCGGTCCCGGCGAAGCGGCCACTCGCTCGAGCTTGCAGGAGAACTGACCGGTGGGGATGGAATCGAGCGTCATCTCGGTTGAGGCCGAGGGGCTCGAAGATCCATACATGTAGCTGAGATACCTTTCCAGGTCCTCAACCACGAGGCGGGTAGAGCAGGTGATGTCACCCTTCTGCTCGGCCAGCGCATAGCCGGTCTTGTCTTCACCGGGCACGGTGGCCAGGTTGTTGTTGCCCTCCAAGATGAACTCGGAGATACCGGCGACCGTCGTACTATCGACCGACCAGGAGGTCGCCCCATAGTGCCACAGGAAGATTTTATCCTTGTCCTCAGCCTTGGCCGGACTCGCCCACTCCTCCTCATAGGTGGGAAGTCCAATACCGACGATGCCGAGCGTCACCTTGAGCAATTGGCCTTCACCCTCGGCGGAGGTCTCAAACCGGAAGGTGTTGATCTTGCAGTCGATGAACTTCTCATAGAGATCATCGACGTGCTTGAACAGGGTGAAGTAAGGCACGCCGCCCGTCTGGTTGATGGTGCCCACATGGGCGTAGGGGTCGCCTGAGCCCGTCGTGTCAAGATCACCCAGGCACAGAAGCTGCACCAACGGCAGCATGTCATCCTGGGCGACGATGACAAGGTTCCCGGCGACCGGAGCACCGGCGATGAAGCTGATGCCGTCGCTAACCCGGCTCGCCTCACCAATGGGTACCGTCACCACTTCGGGGTCGGCCTTCACATCGGACCCGGAGAGGCAGTACAGGTAATGGCTGGGTGCATCGGCACCCGTGCCCTGTTCGGCCTGCAACGCGATCTGGAAATCAAAGATGCTGGGATTTATCATTCGTTTTCACCTCCTTTCGCGGGGGTGCTGGGGAAGGAGGTCCGCACACGCGGAGCGACAACGGCCCCGCGCTTTTTGAGCATGCGGATGGTCTTCTTGTCTGCGGTCTCCACCGGGAAGGTGAACCGATACAGGCGTCCGTTCTCAGTGAACATGGTCTGGTCAACTCCCGGCTTGATGAGCTTTGTCATACGAGCTCCTCTCGGGCATAAAAAAACCGCCTCGAAAGGGCGGCTCATAGTGGGTTAGAACGTCTCGGTACTCAGGAACCAGGCACGCACACCCTTGACGAGTACCATCTGCTCCGGCACCTCAAGCACGGGGTACGGGCCTCTGGTTATAGGCTCGATACGTGGAATGCCGAGCCAGTATCCGGCCTCGGTCTTGTACGTGTGCAGAATCTCCGTTACCGCCCGCTGGTAGCGCCAAAGCGAACGGGTAAGCCGTTGATAGCCTCCGCCTTCGTCCAGGTCAAGAATGGCTATCTCCAAAGGCCAGGCGAGATACCTGCCGTCGGATACAGCCGCCAGAGTCTCAGGCTCTGCATCTGAGATGGTGATGCAAGGCCAAACGTACTTACCGTCCGAATCGCCTATGTAGTAGGCTTGGATGGCTCTAAGCGTAAAATCCCTAAACAGAGCATCAAGCGCCGCCAGTTTGGACGGCATCTCTGATTCAAGAATCTCAGCTACGCGATCGGCTATGGGCTCCGGGCCTTTGATCTCAGACACGGATAGCACCTCCCCGATGCTGGGCTACCATGTAGCTTTGGAACATCTTGCGCCAACGCACAATCTGCGACTCCGGCAGTTGAATCACCTTACGTACCGGCAGATTGCCTTTGCCTTCTTGGTGGTATCCGGCTACGGCGGGCTTGTGCTTGGTGACGAGCCGCCCCTCGCGCTTGGAGAACACCTGATAGGAGCCGGAATCGTCGATGGTAATCGTGAGCCGGTCTTTGGTAACAACGACATCGGGATTGGTGGCCGCTCGCCTGAGCAATCCGGAGAACACCAGCACGGGAGCGCCCGGCTTCTGAGCCTCTTTCCACACGGCGTACTTGGGAGAAAGCGCCTTCCAGCCTCCGGAGCCGTACTGTCCTTCAGTGGCGAACTGTTGAACCTCGCCTTTCTTGAAGTCATCGGCTATCTGTTCCAGCACCGGCCGCCAGTCCGAGATACCATCGGCAAAACGCGAGAAGGCGTAGTGCCACTGCGGGGCCTCGGACGCGAACGGACGGAAAGTGAACTCTTTCACCACTGGACCTCACTGCGCTTGAAAGCGTGCGCCGGATAGGTGGAGGGGTACTTCACGTAGCGCGAGGTGGGAAGCGCCGAGACGCTACCGGAGGTCGGAAGACCGGCCTTACCCTGACGAACCAGCGTCATCCAGGCGTCATAGCGGCGCTGGAAGGCGGCGGCGTCATCGGGGGATTTGCGGGCCTGCATGACCATAGCGGCCGAGCCGAGCGAGCAGTAAAGACGCAGGACGTTGACGGCGTTGGTGTCTGTGGGGTCGGTGTCGTATCCGCCCGCGTCCAGAGCGCCGCGCATCTCGGACTCTATCTGCTCGATAAACTCGGTCACCTGGTCGCTGCTCACGGGACTCGACGTGATGTCGAATGTGAACCCGGCCACCTGCCCGACCTCTTGATATGTCGCGTAGCTCATCTATCCACCTCGAAGAGAAGGTAAAGGGAGGCGCAGATTGCGCCTCCCTTAGTGTCGGGGTTAGCTACCGTCGGCCATCAGATCGTTCAGGAGATAACCGGCCTCCTGAGCCACAACAACCACGTCATAGGCCCAGTGGGACTCGATCACCTGAGCGCCGCGTCCGATGGTCTCGTCGCGGTAGGAGCGTATGAAGTCCTCACCGTCCGGGGAGAAGGTCAGACCGAAGGTAAGAATCTCCGGGCCGATGTTGGGCTCGACATAGGCGAGCACCACGTTATCGCCCCACAGATAGTCACCGCCGACTTCCTCCTGAGCGGAGGCAACAAAGACGTTGGGGATATCGAACAGGGCTCCGAGCAGATCGGGAGTGATGATTCCCCGCTCGGAATACTGAATCCGAGCCAGAATGTTGGAATCCTCAGTGATCTGGTCGTAGACCTGGCGGCCGATGACCATAGTGTTGGGGCGCTTGGCGCAAGATGCGATGGCATCCTTCACGTCGGCGATCACGGTAGCGCCGGACTCATTCCAACTGGTGCTGGGAGAGTCGTGGTTGCTGCCGTAGCTCGCAGTCGTGGTGGCCAGCGTCGCCACGGCGCTCTCGTATTCGAGCAGGAGCAGGTTCTTGAGGAACTTGGTCGTGTAGACCTCAAGGCTCTGAACCTGGCCCGCGCCGGAGGCGGCCCACTGGTTGGCGATCTCGGAGATGGGCTTCTTGACCCCGTGGTATTCCACGGAGTAGTTGTCGAAGCTCGACACCCAGTCAACCTGGGGCACCTGGCTGTTGGCCGTCACGATGTACTTGCCGACCTTGAACTTGTTCTTCTTGGAGTACTTGACGTACTGTCCGGCCGGAGCAGCTACCGTCGCCACCGGGAACAGTTTCTTCGCCACATACTCGGCGTTGGTGTACTCAACGCTGATGCCGGTAAGAACCGGATCAACGTGAGTGGTCTGGGGAGCGGGCATTCTTCACCTCACAAAAAAGACCGCCCGGAGGCGGCCTTGCCTAGAATTGGAATTGTCAGAGGGGGATTAGCTGCTGGAAGCGGCGGGCACCGTGAAGGCGCAGCGCATGATGGCCACGTCTACCGGGTCGCCCTTATCGGCGGCAGCGGTGGCGATGCCGAGCGCAATAACCGTGGTCTCGGTATCAGCGGACTCGGGGACGTCGATAACGACCCCGCCTTCAGTGGCAACGACCCAGCCGCCCGCGGTCACGCCGCCCTCACCGGCAGTGCAGGGAAGAATGCCGTCGAATCCCACGTCAACGAAGTCGCCGGCGACAAGATCCACGTCGTCCAGTTCGTGCGCATCTCCGCCCAGAATGACTCCGTAGGGGACGTCGGTAATGGCCGCGACCGGGGTCACGTGCGAAGCGTCGGAGCCCAGCTTGACCACATCGCCACAGTCGGCGGCCGCGTCAAGAAGCGCTCCGAAAACATTGTCTCGATACATGATTCACCTCATAAAAAAAGCCGCCCTATGCGGACGGCCCGTTTGGGTCAGCAGAATGTAGGGGGGTTTACTGGACGGCGGCGAGCGCCTCCTCGTAGGTCATACCGGGATGCTCGGCGCGGTACTTGCGTACCGTCTCGTCAAGCACCTTGCGATCGGAGAGATCGCGCACTTCCTGGCCGCCCTCGGAGCTTCCGCTCGCGCCCAGCTTGACCGTCTTGGGCAGAGCCTCCAGGTGACGGATGGTGAGCTCGGCGTTGGCCGCGTAATCGGCCTTCCACTGCTCCACGTCGGCCGGAGTGATGCGCCCTTCGGCAAGGGCCTTATCCAACTTCAGATCGCGCTCCATCTCAAAGAGACGGGTCTTGGCCGCCCGGCCTTCCTCGGCCATCTGGCGAAGCTCGCCGTACTCTTCGGAGTCCTTGGCGATGTACGCCTTCATATCCACTTCCGGGGTCTCGGGGGTTTCGGCTTCGGTGAGCTCCCGAATCTTCGCCAGAACATCATCGTCCGGCGTGTCCTCGGGGAGCCCCAAAGCGAGGCACACTGCATTTTTCATGCTCGGTTCTCCTATGGTTCTGGCGTTTTCTGCCGCGTCGGACATGTCCTTCTCACCTGCTTTGTCCGCAACCTGCTTGGCGGCTTTTGCTGCAATGGCGGAGAGGCCCTTCTGCGTTTCCTGCAACCACACACGCAGGCGGGGCGCTCCGGTTTTGCCCTTGATAAGTCCCTCCATCTCGGAGACGAGGGACGTGAACTTGGCGAGCAGATCGGGATCTTCCTCGCCTTCGGTGTATTCGGCCGTCACGAAGACCTCTTCGGCCTCCACCTTCTGCCACTCCGACTCCGGCGCAATCTGTATGCCGTCCTCGGTGACTTCGTAGCCGATGATGTAAAGGTCCTGCACGTCTCCGCCCAAGGTTTCCCGACTTGCTACCACAAATGTGGGATAGGTACGCCTGATCCACCACCATCTATCAGGGACGGTAGGCAGAGCCTCTTTGACCTGCCGGGTAAGATTCTCGAATGAGCCTTCCTCGGAGAGAGGCAAGATCACGGCCAGCTCGCGGGATTCTCCAACCTCATAGACATGCGCCTCCCCCTCGGGCGCGTCTTCGGCGGCATATGCCCGCAGCGCCTCGGGTTTGAGCTTGCCCTCGTAGAGCGCCACGATGTCATCTATCGTGGTGCAGGCCGGGATATCGGCCCCCAGGAATGCAAGGCCGGTAAGTACGCGGGGCCAAATCTTCTCCGAGTCGGAGGGGTCGGGATAATTGAACAGTAACTCGGGGCTACGTGTGCGGTAGGCCCCGGATTCAATGAGCGTCGCCACCTTATCGGGAACGGCCTTCACGTCGGCCAGGAGCTTGCTACCCACCCGGCGCACGTTCTCCAACCAGCCCACGGCCGGAAGACCATCGGCTTGGGCGAACTGCTGCTCTCCATGGCCCAGCTTGGCCGGGCGCTTGAGCGGAAGTGCGCTGGCCGCCTCGACGATGTTATCCAGGTCGGCCTCTGTGTAGGTGTCGCCCTCGGGCGGCGAACCGCGGCCGTGAAAAGTGCCTGTGGAAAGCACCTCTACGCCCAGAATGTCCTTGGTCTTCAGCTTCATTTGACCTCCCGCGTACGGTGGTAGGTAGCGCCTCTGCCCCTAGTTTTAGGTTTGCGCGGTAGAACTACGGGTGAATCGGCATATACAGAGCCTGCCGGGTTAAACCGGCCGGCATCGCCCAGAAACGCCCCGGCCCATCTATCCGGTTTGGAAACCGTGCCCCGCCAGTGAATGGTTGACGAAAGGCGATGGTCACATAGGCTCGGCACTGAGTACCAGCAGGGAATCCCCATAGCCTTGTATGCTTCTGTAAGCCGGGCATCGTCGGCCCGTATGCTCTGAGCGTCAAACATCTCAAGCACGGCAGGCAGTAGCTCTACCGGGTGCATGGCACATACCGCCCACATCGGCCCCTGGTCCTTGACCCACGAGGCCCCGGCCGCCAAAGCGTCACGGGCGTTATCCCGGATGCGATCCCCCCAGGTGGTCACCTTGCAGCCGGTGGCGTACAGACACACCGGAGCCCGGCCCACCACAGGGATGCAGCGCTCCAACGCCGCGATCAAATCCACAGCCGGAACCGCGTCGTCTTGCAGCACCAG
>CAZQDY010000091.1:0-7357 GCA_964592075.1 uncultured Gaiellales bacterium | reverse complement strand
TCACTTGCGCGACAGGACCGGCCGGCAGCCACTTGGAGTCCTCTCGGCGAAATACCTGCCACCCATGCTCAGCCTCCCATTCGGCGGACTTCGCAACCATCAGGACGAGCGCAGTGCCGTCGGCGTTGAGGCATCCCCTCGCGGCGTTCGGCCAGGCTGGGTCGAGGATCACCGGCTCGGATGATCCGTCGAGTCCGTTCCAGACCACCGCCTCGCCAGGTTCCTCCGCGCTTCTGCCAAGCACCAGGCCTCCGGATGTGGAGCTCCAGACATACTCGAGACTGGGGATGAGTGCTAGGCGGTCGGTGACCGGATCGTAGAGGTAGGTCTCGTATGGGTCTCCGCTCATCCCTATGATCAGCTCGTATTCCGGCAGCCATCCTAGGGCGACCAGCCCACAACGGCTACCGCCTATCATCCGCTGCCGCACAAAACCGGCCAGCTTGTTCTCAGCCGTCGCCCTGCCGGTCGTCAGGTCGACCACCGTCACCGTCCAGGGGACCTCGTCACTCGGCTTTTCGGCCTCCAGTTGAGGATCGGCTGTCACCAGCGCGGCCAGGATATCGTCGGGACTAATGGACCTGAGGGTGGTGTGCCCCCGGCTCTCCACTGCGGCTTGTTCGACGAAGCTTCCATCCGCTATGGAACGGACAACGATCTTGTTGCCATCCTCGGCATAGGCGACGAACTCGTTGTTGCAGCTTGCCGCCAGTCCTTCCAGCCCCGACACAACCGGCCTGCCGCGTGCGGTCACCGTCGCAGATGTGTCCGGAACCGGTGCCTGTTTCGTCCACCTCACGCCCTCGTCACCGACAGCAGAAGGCCGACAGATGAAAAGCCGCCATGTGGCGGCCTTCATCTCACTCGAAACGATCTGGCTCGTGCGCCTCGGACGGTGTCTAAGGTGAAGCGCGCTATCCGCCGCGGGTCATGGTCCGCGAAATGGCGCAATACTCCGCCAGGCATTGCACTATTGCGCGGAGGGCAGAAGCCCCCCACAGCCGATTCCCCGCGAAGGTGGCGTGTCGTTGCGTCCGTCTGTTGCCCGTGAGTGCCGTTGCGCTTGCCACCGACTTGCCCCCGAACTCACCCGAAAGACGCGAGAAGCCGGTCTCAAGGACCGGATCGCGCCGTGTCGTTCTCGGCTTTCTGAAGCGGAAAGGGGGGGTTCGCGCATCTTGCTTCGCAAGCTGCCGTCCTCGCCTCGCCACCAGGCTCGGCTCAAACCGCTCGCTGCCCGACGGTCCGCAGGGACTGTCTCGCTGACGCTCGTGCCCTCGCGGGTTCGGAATCCTCCCAGACCTTGCTGGGAGCCGCCGCCTTCGCACATGCGGCAGAAACTACGGAGAGGGGGGGATTCGAACCCCCGGGACCGCTTGCGCGGCCCAACGGTTTTCGAGACCGCCGCATTCAACCGCTCTGCCACCTCTCCAACTGGAGCGTCTGGCGGGTCTTCCCGGGGAGCCCGCACAGCGCATGGGGGATTGTAGCCGATGAGTCGTCGAAGCGGCAGGCTCACGACCGACAAGCAGGGCCAAGCCCGGCTACAGGCTCCGTATCAGCTCAACGCCGCTCTCAGGCCCTCTTCGAGCGGGGTGGTGGGCCGGCCGATCAACGCCGATAGCTCCCCGGTGACACCCGACAGCAGGCCGGCGGCGATGTCGCCGTCAAGGGCGGCGACGAACTCAGCGGCGGGTCTCTCCATGCCGGAGCCGGTCAGGATCTCGATCAGGGTTTGCCCATCGACCGGCTGATAGCTCACGGGACTACCGATGATCTTGGAGGCGACGGCGGCCAGCTCGTAGTAGTCCCAGGCGTAGTCGCCGGAGAGCTCGTACACCTTGCCTTCGTGGCCCTCGCCCAACAGCACGGCCACCGCCGTGGCAGCGTAGTCGGCCCGGGTCGCGCTCGCCACGCGGCCTTCACCTACCGCGGCAACGATGGTGCCGGTCTGCTTGGCGGTCTCGACCGTCCGGACGTAGTTCTCCGTATACCAGCAGTTGCGAAGGATGGTGTAGGCGAGGCCTGATCCGGCCAGATACTCCTCGGTGGCCTTGTGCTCGGGAGCGAGGATCAGCGCCGATGTGGTCGCCTGGGGAGCGCTGGTGTAGGCCAGGTGCTTAACTCCCGCCGCTCTCGCGGCGTCGATCACGTTCCTGTGCTGGGGGATGCGCTTGCCCACCTCGCTTCCCGAGATGAGCAGCACTCTGTCCGCGCCGCTCAGGGCGGCTTCGAAGGCCGGTCCGTCGTCGTACGGCGCCACCCGAACCGTGACTCCGCGCGCCGCCAGGTCGGCGGCCTTAGCCGCGTCTCGGACGACGGCAACGACGTTCTGAGGGGCTGTTCTCTCCAGCAGGCCCCCGACAACCAGACGACCGAGCTGCCCGGTCGCCCCCGTGACTGCGAGCTTCATCCCGCCTCCTTGTGTCCCGACTCGACCCGTGCCCGGATTGTATCCAAATCGCGTGTCTACAAATCACGAGCGGAGCCAGTGGCATGAGCGCCAAGAACGCTGAGAGGGCCAGAAGTACGAGGGAGCACATCGCCGATCTGGGACGGAGTAGGGCCAGCCTCCAACCAAGGTCTGAGTGTGTCGCGCTCCGCCCCCCGGTACTCTCGGAGCGTCGGTGGACTGCGACCAGCACGAGGTGTATGTCCCCGACGACGTGTACGAGCGACTGAAGGCCGCGGCGGCCAAACACCGGCGCAGTCTGAACAGCGAAGCCATCGTTTGCCTGGAGAGCGTTCTGATGCCGACCAGGGTAAGTCCGGCCGAGCATCTCGAGCGCGCGAGGCAGCTCCAGGCCGAGTTGGAGGAGCGGCGGTTCCGAGCCGAGAATATCGATGCTTTCAAGCGTGTGGGACGGCCGTGATCGTCGTAGACGCGAACGTTCTCGCACACCTGCACCTGCCGGGTGAGCATACGTCCGCGGCTGAGGCTCTGTTGGGGAACCACCCGGGTTGGGCTGCGCCGGTTCTGTGGCGGAGTGGATTCCGCAACATCCTGGCCTCGTATGTCCGGCGGGGTGGCCCCTCGCTCTGGATCTGGCGTGCCGTATTCAGGGCAGAGCTGAGGATCTCATGACCGGTAACGAGTATGAGGTGGATTCGAAGCAGGCCTTGATGTTGGCACGGGACAGTGGATGCTCGGCCTACGACTGCGAGTACGTCTCGTTGGCATTCACGCTGGGCTTGAGACTGGTGACGCAGGACCAGCGGGTGTTGCGGCCGTTCCCTGACGTCGCCGTCGCGCTCTAGTGATGACGCCCCGCGTGCCCGGCAGAGTCTTTCCGTGGGGTGCCCGGGCCGGAGTTCTCCCACGGGGATGCACAGGTGCCGCCCGCGCACTCGCCTCCCACAGTCTCCACCTCGAGTGTCACGTGCCCCACGCCGTGCTCGCGGGCGAGTACGTCCTTGACCGTCACGATCAGCGTGGTGATCTCAGACAGCGCCCTGTCTTCGGCCACCAAGTGGGCCGACAGTGCGAGCTCGCTCGAAGAGATGGACCAGATGTGCAGGTCATGCACGCCTTTCACGCCGGGGACGGCCAGTATCGCCGCTTCGACCTCGGCGAATTCGACTCCCTCAGGTGTGCCCTCCATGAGCACGTTCACGGTGTCACGCACGATGGTCACCGCCTCGCGTCCGATCCACAGGGACACAACGATGGAGATGATGGCGTCGGCATAGTTCCAGTCCCAGAGGTAGACCACGAGGCCGCTCATCATGACACCGAAACTGGTGGCCGCGTCGCCGACCAGATGGAGGAAGGCGCTTCTCAGGTTGAGATCGCGGCGATACCCGTGGAGAAGTAGGGCGGCGAGGCTGTTGACCACAAGGCCGCCGGCCGCGAACCCTATGACCCAGAGTCCCTCGACCGGCTGAGGGTCGAGGAGGCGGCGAACGGCTTCGACGATGATGTAGATCGAGACGGCGACGAGCACCGCGGAGTTGAGCAGAGCCACCAGGATCTCGGCCCGCTTGTAGGCGAAGGTACGGCGGGGCGTGGCGGGCCGCCGGCCCAGGCGGACCGCCCAGAGACTCAGAGCCAGAGCGACCACATCGCTGAGATTGTGGGCCGCGTCAGAGAGCAGGCCCAGGCTGTTGGCGACGATCCCGCCGACGACCTGGAGGAGGGTGATGATGAGATTGAGGCCGAGACTGATGATGAGCCGTCGGTCGGGCGCGGCGGGCAGGAGGGGGACCGTGACGGGCTCGGCGATGTCCACCCGCCGGCCGCGGTCGGGGTGGAGATCGCCGGTCACAGCAGGTCGCGCTCGCGCCTGACGGCGAAGAACTCCCTGAGCAATGCCGCCGCCTCTCGCGCCATGAGCCCAGCGCGGACCTCGGGCTGGTGGTTGAGCGCCGGATGGTCGACGATGTTGAAGATGGTGCCGGCCGCTCCAGCCTTGGGGTCGTCGGCCCCGTAGACGAGGCGCCTGACGCGGGCCAGCACTATCGCGCCCGCGCACATGGGGCAGGGCTCCAGGGTGACGTACAGGGTGGCGTCCTTGAGTCGCCAACCGCCCACCATGGCGGCTGCGTCGCGGAGCACCAGCATCTCCGCATGGGCAGTCGGGTCGTGGCGCCGCTCGCGTTCGTTGCCCCGGGTGGCGAGGACTTCTCCGTCGACGACGAGCGCGGCGCCCACGGGGACCTCACCCACCGCGGCGGCGCCCCGGGCCTCCTCGACGGCCAGCGCCATGAAACGGTGATCGTCGTTCTGAGAGGGGATGGCCACCAAGCGCTCCTTCTTCGGGCGGTGCTAGCTAGATGATACATGGCGGGCGCCGCATTGATCGCCGGGAGGCAGCGTGAAGCGTTCCGCCGCGCTCGCCGGGCCCGGCGACATCCGCGCTCGGCCGGAGCGCGGCTCGGGAGCCGCCACCTCCCGGTCGTCACGCCGCCCGGAGCGTGCGCACTTCGCTGACCGACCCGTCCGCGTACTGGATGTGCAGGCTTCGCACCGTGTCCTCCTGGATGTCCAGGAAGATGGCGGTCACACCGTCCTGCGGAGCCCCGAACTCTATCCTCTGCCTCGTCACGCACAGCTTGCGGTAGATGACGTACGCTACGCAGGCCAGGAGTATGACAACGCCGACCACGACTGATATGAGCATCGGACCCCCTCCGGTCTCGGTGGATCACTGTGCGCGAAGCATAGCGGACGGGTCGGACAGGAAGCCCGGGAGGACCGGGGCGCAGCCCGCGCGTGCGGCCCCCGCCGCCCTGACGGCCCTCGGCCCCCTTGACGGCCCCCGCCGCTGCTGTTAGGTTGCGGAAAGGACCCTTGATCCGGCAACCACTATCCCCTGGGGGTAGGCCATGGCGCACATAGAGTTCACCGACAACTACGAGGACCTCTCCACGGAGAGTGGCTACCAGTTCAAGTTCATCTGCGAGAACTGCGGCAATGGCTACATGTCGAGTTGGATAGCCAGCAAGTCGGGCATGGCCACCGGTCTTCTCAGAGGGGCGGGGAGCCTTCTGGGAGGCTTCCTGGGTAGCGCGGCCGACAGTGCCGACGACCTACGCGATCTCGTCGCCGGTCCCGCCCACGACCGGGCGTTGCAGCAGGCCGTGGAGGAGATCCGGCCCCTCTTCGTGCAGTGTAAGCGTTGCGGCCAGTGGGTGTGTCGCGAGATCTGCTGGAACAACGAGCGGGGTCTCTGCGCCGAATGCGCCCCCATCACTCAACGCGAACTCGGCGCCATACAGGCTCGGCTGACCGTCGAGCAGGCGCAAGACAAGCTGCGGGAGCAGGACCTGACTGAGGGACTCAACCTCACGGCCAAGGCCGTGGTGGTCTGCCCCGTGTGCGGGGCGGAGAACGAGGGCGGCAAGTTCTGCCAGGAGTGCGGGGCTTCGCTGGCTCCGAAGACCGAGTGTCCGCGCTGTGGCACCAAGTTGAAACCCAACGCTAAGTTCTGTCCGGAGTGTGGGAATAAGATGGTCTGATGGCCCGCGCTTGCCGGCTGAGCTATGGCAATCGATCCGGCTCGGCGGAGTGGTCGTTCGACGGGTCGTATTTGACGGTCAGCCCTGAGCAGGGGGGGCCGATCACCTTAGCAGTGCCCGAGATAGCTGGGATCGCTGGAGACGGATACGAGCTAAGGCTCAGCCTTCCAGGCCCGCTCGGCGGCGTGGTCGGGGCCGGCCCCACCACCACCGCCACCGCCCTGGATCTTGTCCTCACTCATCTGGGAGCTGAAGGCCCCACTCTGCTCGAGAGGTTGCGCCGCGAGTGGGTCCCGGCCCGCGCGAAAGCCCTTCGTCTCGGCGGCTCCGGCGAGGGCAAGCCGTTCACGGGGCTGGTGACGGGGCTGGAGGAGAATGCGGGAGCGACTGCCAGCCAGGGTCGGCCGGCCGGCGCGCCGGAGCCGTTCCACGCCCTCCTGTTCGAGGACGTCCTGGTGGTTGGTCGCGAAGGCCGCGATCTCGAGCCGGTCTTCCTGGCTCTTGCGGAGGCCTTCGATCTCGACGAGCCCTCCTATGCCGTGAGGGTGCGGCTGTGGCCGGACCAGGAGGTGGTCTTCTCCAAGATGGCCGGGCAGACGGAGGAGTTCCTTCGGGGCCTGCGGGCAAACCGCGCACTACTGGCGGAGGAGTCGGCGGTGGCCCTGTCAAGCATGGTCCCGCTGCTGCCGGCGGGTGGTCGGGCGTCTCTTGCCGGCATGTGGCCGCCTGGAAGTTTGCTGGAGCTGGAGGCGATGGAGGCGGTCTGCCCGGGGTTCCACGCGGCCTTCCGCGAAAGCGTGCTGCCGGGGTTGCTGCGTCATGAGGAGGCTGGGTTCCTTTTGGGCTGGGCTTCCGGAGGCCCGGCGTGGTTGGGCTGTACTCGCAAGTCGGCGGCTTCGAGCGGCGAGACCGGGAACGAGGGATATCCGCTCTGGCTGCTTTGCGGCAGGGAGGGGACATGGTTCCTGGAGGCGCTCTCCAGTGAAGACCGGGCCACCTACTGCTTCTCGGGCGGCGAGGACACACCTGTTCTCGTGTCCAAGCTGCTCTCTGCTCCCAAGTTCTCGCGCGAGGCCCTGTACAGCCCCTTGGAGGAGTTCAGCGGCGACAAGGCCGAGCTTGCGATCCCGGCTCGATCTCTGGCATTCCTCGTGGAGCTACGCAGCCGCTTTCGGGACCGGGTCATCCACCGGACGTTAGAGGGATGGCGCGGGGATGTGGAGAGGCTCGCTGGAAGTCCTTCAGACTGACCGGCCGGCGCGCGTCGGCGACGACCGGCTCGGCGGACGCTGCGCAGACGAAAAGCGAGTCCCGAGCGAACTCGCTTTTCGTCTTTCAACGACTCTCACTTCGTCCCCGCTTCGCTGTACTTCGCGGTCATTTGTCTCCGCGTTTCCTC
>CAZQDY010000090.1:0-7369 GCA_964592075.1 uncultured Gaiellales bacterium | reverse complement strand
CAGGGCCCGCACACCGCAGCCGGCGACCCTGTGGAGATCCTCGTGCAGTCCGCGACCGCCGGCGATGTGCTGATGACCATGATCGACGGCCGAGTGGTCTGCGACGGGGTGGGCGTGCCGGTCGGAGTGGTCGAGCGGATGGATGCCGCGCGCGAACGGCTGGGTCTCCCGCCGCTCTAGCGGCGAAACGTCCTTCTTAAGCAGCCGGCGGGCCCGCACACAGTCTCTTGTGGCGGCCGCGGCACGGATGGGGCATAATCTGTCGCGCAATATGCGGTGGGTCCGCCGGCCGGCCTGCGGGGGCCGGGGATCGGCGCCGAGACCCGATGTGAGGAGATTACTTTGCTGCTGGATCGCAAGAAGATACGGAGGTGGGCTAAGTGGGTGGCCTTGATCCTGGCCATCGTCTTTGCCTTGAGCTTCCTGTTCATGGGTGTCGGTTATGGGGGTGCGGGTTTCGACCTCTCTGCGATCTTCAGAGGGGGCGGCGACAAGAAGCCAGAGGCCCCTCAGTCGACTGAGGAGAAGTTGACAGCCGCGCTTCAGGCTCTCGAAACGAACCCCAAAGACACCGGCAAGATGCTGGAGGCCGCCACCCTGTCCGAGCAGATGTACAGCGAGAAAGGCGATTCAGCCTATCTGCAGGCCGCTGCCGACCTGATGGAAAGCGCCATCCAGACCGACCGCAGCCTCAAGGAGGTCTACCTGCGTCTGGCCAACCTGTACCTGAGCAAGGAGTACAACAACGCTCAGGCTGCCGTGACGGTGCTAAACAAGGCAACCTCGGTCGATCCCGCCAACCCCGATCTGTTTTTGAAGCTCGGCATAGCCCAGAACAGTCTCGGCAACGCGGCGGCCGCGGTCATGGCCTGGGAGAAGTACCTGGAGCTAGCTCCGAACGCGGAGATGGCCGACGTGGTCCGGGAGCAGGTGGAGATACTCACCGCTACCACGACCACTACGGTGGGCGCGACCTCCACTACGGTGGGCGCCACCCCCACCACCACCTCCGCGACCTCGACCACCAGCGACTGACGGGCGGACGGCAAGAGCGCATAGGGAAAATCCTCGCTCTGATGTATATACTGGAATGGCCTACGTCGAGCGACCCCGGCCGGCGACTATGCTCGGCTCGAGAGATGGAGGTAGGGGTTGAGTCTGTCCATTAGCACCGACGCCCGAGACGGAGCGGTCGTCATCCATGTGGAGGGCGACCTCGACGTCTACACGGCGCCTCGTCTGAAGGAGGTGCTGGACGAGCTCGTGGCCGGTGGGGGACGCTTAATCCTCGATCTCTCCGGAGTGCACTTCATCGATTCCACCGCGCTCGGCGTGCTGGTGGGCGCTCATCAGGAGACTCAATCGAACGATGGCGGGTTCTGCCTCGTAGTAGACGATCCCTTCCTTCTCAAGATCTTCCACATCACGGGTTTCGACGGGGTCTTCTCGATCTTCTCCCAGCTGGACGAGGCGCTCTCCGCCGGCTAGACCTCTCTGATTGCCGCCCCGCCGCTCGGGCGTGCTATCGTTCCGCTCTGACATTCTCGCCAATCAAGCTCACGAGGAGTCTGCCCCTTGCGACTCATCATCACCGAGAAGAACGACGCTGCCAAGAAGATCGCCGGCATCCTTGCCACGGGAGGGATGAAGGAGGAGTCCCACTACAAGATCCCTTACTACGTCTTCGCGGACGCGCAGGGTGACGATACGGCCGTCGTAGGTCTCAAAGGCCACGTGGTGCAGGTGGACTTCCCGGCGGAGTACTCGGAATGGCGGAAGGTCGAGCCGAAGGCTCTCATCGACGCGCCCTTGATCAAGACCGAGACCGCCAAGTCGGTGGTGCGCACGGTGAAGAAGCTGGCCGCCGACGCCACGAGCCTCATCATCGCGACAGACTTCGACCGGGAAGGCGAGCTCATCGGGCTCGAGGCGCTCAACCTCGCGGCCGAGGAGAACCCGAAGCTGGTCCGCGCGGTCCGCCGGGCGCGCTTCTCGGCTCTGACTCCGGGGGAGATCACCCGGGCGTTCTCAGACCTGGATCATCTGTCGGAACCGCTGGCTCGGGCCGGGGAAGCCCGCCAGGACATCGACCTAATCTGGGGAGCCACGCTCACCCGGTTCGTGTCCCTGGCCACTTCGCGCCTGGGGAGCCAGTTCCTGAGCGTGGGCCGGGTGCAGACTCCCACTCTCGTGCTCATCGCCGAGCGCGAGAAGGAACGGCGGGCCTTTGTTCCAGAGCCGTTCTGGGTCGTCAAAGTGGAGTTGGAGGCCGGCGGCCAGAGGTTCAGCGCGGTCCACAAGGAGGAACGGTTCACCGACGAGGCGAAGGCCTCGGCCGTTTTTGAGAAGCTCGCCACGCCCGGGACGGTCACGGCGGTCAAGCAGACCTCGCGCAAGGTGCCCAGGCCGGCTCCGTTCAACACCACGAGCTTCACCAGCGCGGCCACCTCCCTGGGATTCGGCGCCGCCGCCGCCATGCGCATCGCCGAGGACCTCTACATGGCCGGGCACATCAGCTACCCACGCACCGACAACACGGTCTACCCGTCGTCGCTCGATCTGCGTGAGGCCCTGGGCGTCCTCGCCGGGGGCGAGTTCCAGCGGGAAGTCGGCGACCTGCTCGCGCGGCCTGAGCTCCACCCCAGCCGCGGTGACAAACGCACCACCGACCATCCGCCCATCTATCCCACCGGCAGTCCCCGGCGCGGAGAGCTGAGCGATCGGGACTGGCGTCTCTACGAGCTGGTGGTCCGCCGTTTCATGGCCACAGTGGCGGACGAAGCGGTGATGGAATCGAACCGGGTGGACGTGGAGCTGAGCGGGGAGCCGTTCTTCGCCCGCGGCAACCGGGTGGTCCGCGCCGGCTGGCTGGAGTACTACCCCTACAGCCGCCAGAAAGACCTCGAGCTGCCCCTGCTGCAGAAGGGCGACCTGGTGGATCTGATCGACAAGCAGTTGGAGGCTAAGGAGACCCAGCCTCCGTCCCGTTACGGTCAAGGGACGTTGATCGAGCTCATGGAGAAGTACAACCTGGGCACGAAGGCCACGAGGCACGCCATCATCCAGAACCTCTACGACCGCGGCTACGTGCACGGCAACCCGGTCGAGCCGACCGAGATGGGCATCAAGATGGCTGAGGCCATCCAGGAGTACGCGCCTCGCATCGCCTCTCCGGAGATGACCGCGGAGCTCGAGAAGGACATGGACCTGATCTCCGTGCGGGACCTCACCAAGGAGGAGGTGGTCACCATCTCGCGTGACCTGCTCCGCCAGGCCTACGGCTCGCTGGAGCAGAACCGGGAACAGATCTCGGCCAAGATCTACGAGGGCATCACCGACGACCGCATCCTGGGCCTATGCCCCAAGTGCGGCAAGAACAAGCTGCGGGTGATCAGGTCGAAGGCCACCAAGAAGCGTTTCGTGGGTTGTGAGGGGTACCCGGACTGCGACCAGACCTACCCGTTGCCGCAGAGAGGCGACATCATCGGCATGGATGAGGTCTGTCCCCAGTGCGGCAGTCCCAAGATAAAGATTCTTGGGGGGCGGAGGCCGTGGATCCTCTGCCTCGACCCGTACTGCCCGACCAAAGAGGAGTACCGGAAGAAGCAGGAGGCCCGGGCGGAGCGCATAGCGGGGGGCAAGACCACCGGGTCCAAGACGGCCGCGGGCGGCGGCAAGACCGCGACGAAGAAGACCGTGTCGACCAAGCGCAAGAGCGCCACGAAGACGGCGGCGAAGAGCGCGACGAAACCGGCTACGAAGGCAGCCACCAAGACGTCTACGAAGGCGGCCCCCAAGACCGCGGCGAAGGGCGGGCCGCGCCGCACCGCCGACGTGGAGGCCCGGGAGCCCGAAGAGGCGCCGGTTTGACGGACCCGCGGGACACGCTGCCGCCGGACCGGCCCCGCGGAGGCGCGGGCGCCGGGCCTGACGAACCGCCCGAGGACGCGACTCTGGACGAGTCGGCGTTGGGCGGGATGGGGAGCGGGCTCAAAGGAGTGTTCATCACCTTCGAGGGGCTGGACGGGTGCGGCAAGTCGACGCAGATGGAGCTGCTCGCAGCGGCGCTGCGGGAGCGCGGATACGTCGTGCTGGTGACGAGGGAGCCGGGAGGGACCTCGTTGGGCGAGGCGATCCGTGACGTGCTTCTCGACCCCCGCTATCACGGCATGTCGGCGCGGGCGGAGGCTCTTCTCTACGCGGCCGCCCGGGCCCATCTGGTGGAGCAGGTTATCCGGCCCGCCTTGGCGGACGGCCAGGTGGTGCTCTGCGACCGTTACCTCGACTCGTCTTTAGCCTACCAAGGCTTCGGCCGTGGCCTGGGCACCGATGACATCATCACCCTGAACGTCTGGGCCACGGAGTGCCTGTTCCCCGACCTGACCCTCTTCCTGGATCTGGACGACTCCCTTCGCTTCGGCCGGTTGGCGGCGGTGCCCGACCGCCTCGAGGCTGAGGACGAGGAGTTCCACGGCCGCGTGGCCGAGGGCTACCGGGAGTTGCTGACCGGCCACCCTCACAGGATACGGCGAGTGGACGCCCGCGGTCCCGAGACCGAGGTGTTTGAGCGGGTGAGGGCCGTGGTCGAAGAGGAACTGGAGCTGTTCAGCCACTAGACGCGGCGAACCGGCGCCACCGCGCGGCGCTTCAGGCGTCACCGCCGGAGGCCGTCCGGCTCGTTGGGTAGGAGGTCCGGTGACGGGTCTGTTCGCAGATATCGTAGGCCAGGAGATGGCGGTCTCGATGCTCACGCGGGCGTTGGAACAGGGCGCTTCCCATGCCTATCTGTTCTCCGGCCCGTCCGGGGTGGGCAAGAGTGAAGCGGCGGTCGCCTTCGCGGCCGGTCTGGCCTGCGCGGACAAGGGCTGCGGGTCCTGCTCCACCTGCCGCCGGGTCCTCGAAGGTCTCCACCCCGACGTGGAGGTGGTGGCTCCGGAGGGCAACTTCATCCGCAAGGAGGAGATCACCGAGATCAACCTCCACGCCGCCTACCGGCCCTATGAAGCGCGGGCCAAGGTCTATGTCTTCCTGGAAGCCGACAGCTTCAACGCCGAGGCCGCCAACGCGTTCCTGAAGACCCTGGAGGAGCCTCCGGGTCACGTGCACTTCATCCTGGTCACCGACCGGCCCGAGCGGTTGCTCCCCACCATCGCCTCGCGCTGTCAACCGGTGGCGTTCTCGTCCGCGCCCGCGCCCGCCATAGCCGCTGACCTGGCCGGTCGTTTCGACATTCCACCGGAGGAGGCCGCTTTGATCGCGCGGGTGGCCGGGGGCGACCTGGCCTACGCCCGGGAACTCGCCACCACTGAGAGCGCCCGCCGCCAGCGCGATCAGCTTCTCGATCTGGCCCGGGATCTGCCGGGCGCCGGGCTCATGGACACCCAGGTGGCCCTGGACGAGATCACGGCCACCGTCGAGAGCAGGTCCGGGGAACGGGTCCAGGATTTGGAGAAGGAGCTGGAGCAGGCGCTGGAATGGGCGGGGGACGCTCGGACCAAGAGCTGGCTGAAGAAACGGCACGAGGACAAGGTCAAGCGGCAGCAGCGCCGCCTGCGCACCAAGGGTCTTCAGACGGTGACTCGGGTCTTCGCCGGCTGGTACCGCGACCTGGCTCTCGTCGCGGCGGGGGCGGAGGAGGGCGTCCTGAACCAGGACCGCTTGGACGATCTGCGGACCGCAACCTCGCAGGGGAGCTTACTCGGCTATACCCAGGCCGTGATGGCCGTGGGGAAGGCTCAGGAACGGCTCCGGTATAATGTCGATGCCCGGTGCGCCATCGGGGACATGTTCCGTTCCATCAAGGAGGCCCTGACTCAGTGGCCGAGATCGTAGGGGTAGTGTTTCGAGGCGGGATGAAGGTATATCACTTCGATCCCGCCGGACTCGAGCTTTCCCGGGGAGATCGCGTGGTCGTCCAGACCATGAGCGGCCCCGAGATCGGCCAAGTGGTCGAACCCAGCCATACCGTCGATGATTCGGAGCTGCCTGCGCCGCTCAAGAAGGTCGTCCGGGTCGCTACCGGCAAAGACCTCGAGAGCCAGGCGGCCAACGAAGACCTGCGGCGCGAGGCCATGGACACCTGCCGCGAATTGATCGCCAGTCACGGGCTGGACATGAAGCTGGTGGGGGCCAACATCGGGTTCGGGGGCGAGAAGATCACCTTCAACTTCTTCTCCGAAGAGCGGGTGGACTTCCGGGCCCTGGTGGCCGACCTGGCCAAGACTCTCAAGATGCGCATCGAGCTGCGCCAGGTGGGAGCTCGCGAAGAGGCCCGCATGGTCGGCGGCCTCGGTCCGTGCGGCCGGGGGCTTTGCTGCACGCTGTTCCCCGGCGATGACGAGCCGGTGTCCATCCGCATGGCGAAGGAGCAGAACCTCCCGCTCAATCCCATGAAGATCTCGGGGCTGTGCGGGCGGCTCATGTGCTGCCTGAAGTACGAGCAGGAGCAGTACGTGCGCTTCCGCAAGGAGGCCCCGTCCAAGGGGACGCCGGTGTCCACTCCGGGAGGAGACGGCGTGGTGGCCGGATACAACGTGACGAAGGAATCCATCACCGTCAGGCTGGAGGATGGTTCGCTCAAAGACGTCCGCCTGAGCGCCTGCGAAGAGCAAGAGGACGGCACGCTGCTGGTGGTGGAGCCGGAGATCAAGGAGCCGCTCTACATCCCCATGCTCGACGACACTCGGGGGCTGCAGGACCTGACCAACGGCGAAGGCGCCGAAGACGCTCTGCCGGTGGTCGAGGCCGAGGTGGTCCTCAACGAGAGGGGAGAGCCGGTGGACGTCGTCGTCGCCGAGGGCGCCCGGCGGGGCCGCGGCCGGCGCGGTCGCGGCCGGCGCAAGGGCAAAGGTGGGGGACAGGCGCCCGGCGCGGCCGGTGCGCGAGCAGGGGGCGGCATGGGCGGGGGCGGCATGGGCGGGGGCGGCACAGCCGGCTCCAGCGCCCAACAGGGCCAGCGGTCTGCGCCCCGGAGCGACCGGCGCCCGAAGGGAGAGCATCCTCCGGCGGGCGAAGGCGGCGCCGAGCAGTCGGGGCAGTCCGGGAGCAGCCCCTCCCGTCGCCGGCGGAGGCCGCGACGTCCGGGTGGAGGCGGCGGCTCCGGTGACGGTCCGGTAGGTGGCTCCGGAGGCGGCGGCGGGGCTGGGGGAGACCCGGGCCAGTAGGCCCCTTGTTCCCAGCGCGACCCGCGAGACGTCACGGTGCCGCGGAACTTGTCAGCTCGACCGCGAACTTCTAAACTAAGGCGCCCCCACGGACGGCGCCGAGGCGCCCCCGGGGCGGCGGCGCGGAACCGTAGGGCGTCGCATTTCACAGGCCGGCGTAGCTCAGATGGCAGAGCGGCTCACTCGTAATGAGCAGGTCCGGGGTT
>CAZQDY010000089.1:0-7443 GCA_964592075.1 uncultured Gaiellales bacterium | reverse complement strand
GGAGGCTCGACACCCGCTCCAGGGTCTTCTCGTCTTTGATGCGCTTATCCAGATACTCCACGAGGAACGCCAAACCGGCGCCTAGGACGAGGCCCACGACGAAAGCCAGGATCAGATTGCGTTTGGTCTGAGGAGTGAACGGAACGCCAGGCGCCTCAGCCCGGCGTATCAGTTTGAAGTCGCCGTCTTGCATAGCCTCCAGGATACGGAGTGACTCGTACTTGTCCTGAAGCATCAGTTCGTAGTCAGTATCTGTTTGCTCGCTACTCAGGGTATCCAACTGATTCTTGATGAGATCGCGGGCGTCCGCGACGAGGGCCCGGGCCATGCTCTGCCGATAGATGATGAACTGATCGGCAAAGGCGTTGGCCACCTTCGCAGCCTCCTGGGGCTCGCTGCTCACGGCCGAGACGCTGACCAGATCGGTATCGGCATTGGCCGTCGCGCTGACCATACCCGACAGCTCGGCCGGCTCCCGGCTCGAAGCCAGTTGAGCCTTCACCGCCTGAGAGATGGATTCGCTGCGGCTGATGGCCGCGATAGCCGTCTCGATGGTGCGAGGCCGGTCATAGTCGTAGCCGAGCACCTCGTATCCGAACACCGCCGTGTCCATGCTGCTCTTCTCGTAGACGAGCTCCGCCGAGGCGCCGTAGAGAGAAGTGGTGCGAAGAGAGACCACCAATGCTGCGATCACCACGATCAAGATGGCCAGGATGATTATCCAAGCCCGGCTCCAGGCGATGCGCAGATAGTCTTCCAGCCTGATAGTGTCTTGAGGCTCGATGTCCGGCTCAGCCATGCTTGCCTATCGATCGGTTGTTGATCCCCTGACCGCTGTCCTTCGCCAGTTTACTACAGTCCCACCCAGTACCCTTCTAGAGCAGCCGCCTGAACCATTTGAGCGCCAGGCGAGGCGGCCTCGCCAGGTAGTAGAGCCATTCTGCCCATCCCGGCAGCGCGAGACCGTCCCAATCCTCCGGTCCGGGACGGAAGAAGCGCACGGACCCATGACAGAGGGCGCCCGCCATTGAGTCCTCGGTGCCGAACACCCAGCCTAGTTTCACCAGTTGACCCCGCGATTCCGTCGCCGCCTGGTGATCGAGCGTACCCGGCCCGAGCGAGCGCAAGAGGGGGCGGGTGACGCGATCGCGTTCAATGGCCGCGCTCACCTCGGCTGGGGTCTGGAGGCCGAACACTCGGCAGACGTGAGACACCCCGACTGCCACCCGCCGGATACACCCGGCGGTTCGCGCCGTGGTCATGATGCCCTCCCAGTGATTGGGAGGGATATCCCTGACCTGGACAGCCACCCCCAAGAGCTCCTCCACCCTATCCCACCTGTGCCTGGTGCCGTGCAGACAGCTCATGATGAGGAGATCGGCGGTGCACGGCGTCGGGACATGGCGACCCAGGAGCGCGAGCGTCGAGCCCCGTGACAACAGATGACCGGGCTCAAGAGAACGCCCGCCGAAACCGACCCTGACCTCCCAATGAAGATCGATGTGGACGTCATGCTCGGCATCGCTCATGGCGATCTCTCCCCATCCCCGCCACCCGCGACGGAGGATGCGCTCGTTGAAGCGACTGTCGTCCGCGAAGCCGCCAGCCAGCAACGCCTGGCGCGCCGCCGCCACTTGCTCGCGACGAACGAGCAGGTCGAGGTCGACCGACAGGCGCAGGGTGACGTCGCCGTACAGCCGCTCCGACCAGGCCGGGCCCTTGAAGGGCATCGCCTCCACGCCCGCGGCGCGCAGGCCGTCGAGGAGTCGAAGCAGGTGAGCGGTCTGACGGAGGCTCCTCTCAGCGGACAAGCGGTAGAGCTCGGCAAGCCGGCTCTTGAGGGCGGCGTTTACGCCGTCGGGCCGTCTGTCGGCGACGAGCCGATGCAGATGGCCGAGCATCCCTTGATCGACGGCCGTCGCGCAGAGGCGCTCTGCATCGGTGCATGCTGCCAGCGCAGTCCGGAACTCATCGAGGCTCGCCGGTTCCACGACGGTGCGGGCGCAGGCGAGACAGGCACGCAGCTCCGGAGAGAGCGCCGTCTCCTCAGCCCAGGTGGGCCGTATCGCGACAGGATCGTTCAAGGTGTCGGACCGTCCGGAAGCAGGGCCGCGGCCCGCGCATGGGCTACCTCACAGAAGTACTCCGTCCACTCATCCATGGCCCCGATCTCGAGCGCGGCGTGCGCGGGGCACCACAGGCAGAGATTGACGATGGCGCAGCGCCGGCATCTCTCCAGGAACTCGGGGTTTACTCCCCGCAGGTCGCGCACATGAGGCACCCACTCCTCCCAGGCCTCGCGAAGGGTGCCCGCTCGTAGGTCATACGTGGTGTCGGGATGCCAGAGCGAGCTGCACAGACGGAAGGTGCCGTCATACCCCACGCTGAAACTCTCGACGCCGGCGCCGCATTGGAACAGATGGTCACAACTCTGGTGCTCGAGTTCGGGACAGACGAGCTCCCCCTTCTCGCACTCGTTCTGCAAGGCCTCGAAACGCGTCCGGTCGGCTCGCTCGATAGCCACGATCTCTTCCGGCGAAAGGCGCTCCGCCTTGATCTCCTCGTTGCGGACCGGATCTCCGTCGAAACGAAGGTGCAGAAGTGGGTCGACCCGGTAGAAGTCCTTTGTGCGTTCCCGGCAGAACTCCGAGATCTCGTCCAGTTCGTGGGCGTTGGAGCGGAGCGCCATGGCCTTGAGACGCACCTTGATACCGGCGTCGAGCAGCAGGTCCAGGCCCCTCGTAAAGGCCCGCCAGGATCCGGCGCGTCTGGTGACCGCCTCGTAGGTCTCGCGGGTGGCGCCGTAGACCGTCACCTCGATATCTCGTGGAGGATATTCCTTGAACAGAGCGACATCGGCTGGGGTCACCAGGCAGGCGTTCGTGAACACGCCGACCAAGAGTCCAAGGCGTTTGAGGCCGAGGTAGATCTCAGGAAAGTCCTCCCTGAGGAGAGGCTCGCCTCCGGTGACGAGACACCAAACGGCGCCCATGTCGACGGCCTGCCGGGCGATGTCCAGGATCTCCTCCGGAGTCAGTTCGGCCTCTCTGGCGGCCTTGTCCCCGGGCGAAAGGTTGATGTAGCAGTGGCGGCAGTCGTTGTTGCAGCGGGCGGTGATCTCCAGGTCGAAGGAGACCGGCGCCCGTTTGGCGGCCAGTTTGTCCCAGAGAGGGAAGTCTTGGATCTCCATGGTAATCAAGCACCCCCGTCCAGCCGCTTTCGCATCACGACGCGCCTCCTGCCGTGAGACGCTTTCTCCGCCTGGAAGATGGGCTCCAGCGCCTCGACGACTGTCTGCGTGAAACCCGCCTTGCGGTAGAGACCGATGGCGCGCTCGTCGTCCTCTGACACCATGAGCAGCAGTTCGACCACGCCTTGGGCGCGTGCCTCCTCGACCACCCGGGCCGTCAGCGCCTCACCGACACCCAGCCCCCGATAGCGCCCTCGTACGTTGAGTGAGGAGAGCCAATGGCCCCGCCACTCCGGGTGCACGTCAGAGAAGGGGACGAGCTGCACGAACCCCACGATCCTCGATCTGTGCTTCGCCACCCAGTCCTTGACCCCGGAATCCGCCGGTCGAGGCGCCTCGGGCTCCGAGTCCTCGGGATCCAACCACCTGCGCACGTTCTGCAAGTCGGCCTCGTCGGCCTCGACGATCTCCACACGTGGTCCCCATCGCCGGCCCAACGCTCGACACAATCGTAGACCCTGAAGGCGTCGCAGGGCGGTCGAGGCGAGGCGCCGGGGCGCCCTCCGCAAGGAACGGAGACCCAGAGGCAACCCTGTTCTGCCGATCCAGGCGATCGCCACGCCCACGCGGCCCTCGCCGAACTCCACGTCCCGGCCGTCCCTCTCGACCCTCGCCACCCGTCCCAGCATGGCGCCACGGGCGACGACTCCGTCGGTCTCGTGGCAGTTGTCACCACGGAGCACCCATCCCTCCGCGCGTTGGGCGACCACCCGGTGGAGAGCCAGGTGCCCCCCCAAGGGGGTGACGAAAGCGATCACCTGCCCGACTGTCGGGTCTTGGCGTTCCAGAGGGACGACCGTCACCACGTCCTCGTCGCGGATCCGGGGCGCCATGCTGGACCCGCGCACGGGCATGCGCAGGGGGAGACCCCGGGTCATCATGGCGCGAAGCAATTCCAGCTGCCCCTGGTTGGAGAGGGGCAAGTCCCCTCCCGGGACCACGTACCGCGGAGGATCGGCATCCGCCACGGGAGCCTAGTCCTTCACCGACAGGATCCCTCGCTCGACCATGGCCGCGGCAAAACCCAACACGTCCGCCTCGAGCTCCGAGTAGTCTGCATCGAACTCGAGCGCCAGGTCTGCGACGATGTCGCCCAAGGTGCGCTGCCCGTCCAGCCTCCGCCATACGGCCCGGCCGGTCTCAGTCAGAGCGTAGAGTTCATCGTCGGCGTCGCCGATGCCCGCGATCAAGGGCACGATGATGATCTCTCCCTCGATCTCACGCGACACCACATCTTCAGACGGGACACAGATGGTGCTCGAGATCAATCCGGCGTCCACAGCGGGTGGACCTCCTCCAATCGTGGTGGGGGACACAGACGAACGTACCACGAATGCGGGTCGATGTACGACATCGCACGATCTGATGGGGAGGAGGGAGGGAGATACGGTCCTGCTACGACCCGGTGAAGACCAAACGCGGGGCTCAGGTCTTCGCGAAGCGCTCGCAGTCCACGCCGTGCGTCTTGCACTTGTCGTTGCCAGGGGCGATGACGCCCGCGCTCGCGTGCTTGCAGGACTCAAGCACGGTCTCTTGCGGTCTGCTGCGTGTCAGGACCACAAGCTCGGGCCTATGCCATGTCTTCTTCTCAGTCATTTCAAGGCGTCTCTCTGCCTAGCCGACCTCGCCGCTGCCGGCGCGCGGAATCCGGCAAGAAGCTGCTCTTCAATCATCTAATCGACAGAATCCGCCGGAACTTTAGCTTCCCAGGCCTTTTCCCCGGGGCCCAGCCAGCCCAGATACCGGGCCTGAGCGTGAGCGACCTCGCAGAGATACTCGACGGGCGCGTCGAGAGTGCCGTGCTCGGCCCACGACTTGGCCGGGCACTGCTCGCAGAAGCCCTTCAGCGAGCACACCGCGCATCTCCGCAGATATTCCGGGTCGGTGGCGCGTAGCTCGCTCAGGTCCGCGAAGCGCTCGAGAGCCTCGGCCAGGGACGAAACGAGGACGTCCACCGTAAGATCCGGGGCGCGGACGCCCACGCAGGGCTGCGCGCGCCCGTACGCGTCGACACAGAGGGAACGACCGGCTCCACACGTGAAGAGCCTGTCTCCTTGGGGTCCCATGAACCTCGAGGCGAACTCTTCCATCTCCTTCTGATACCTGGCTTCGTTTCTGCTCAGCACCGCCACGCCCTCTTCGGGGGTGACCCGCAGGGAACGAATCAGTTCGTTCTTTGCCTCGTCGTCACGGCGGCCACGCAGATCGAAGAACATGGAGTAGCCCGGGTCTGTGTCCATGGCCGGGAGGGTTCGCGTCCAAGCTTCGAACTCCTCCATCTCGTGGCGATTGGGCGGCAGAAGGGCTCCCCTCACGGCGAACGGCACCTGACGGTCCAGCAGAAGACCGACCCCGCGCCGGAACTGGGCATAGGAGCCGCGGCTGCGCGTGACGGCCTCGTAGGATTCGCGACACATGCCGTAGACGGTGACTTCGATGGGAACCAGCGGGGGGACCCGCTTCCAGAGCTCCGCCAACCGAACGGTGATGCGGCGGGCGTTGGTGTATACCAGCACCTTCATCCCCAGCCGCCGTGCATGTAGGTAGATGCTCTCGAAGTCCGGCCTCAGTAGCGGCTCGCCGCCCGTGAGACGCACCTGCAGACACCCTAGGCCGGCAGCCTGGCCCATGATCCCCAGGACCTGCTGGGTGGTCATCTCCCGAGCCCGTGCCGCGGCGTTACCGGCCGGCAGGTTGATGCAGCAGTGGATACAGTCGTTGTCGCAACGCTCGGTGAGCTCGATGTCGAGATGGGGCAGACGCGGAAGAAGTGACTCGGGCAGGCGCGATACTCTCCGCACGTACTCGTTCATCGCAACAGCCGCTCCAGTTCGCCGACGATGGCGCCGCTCTTGTCGAAACGCATCGTGTAGCAGGGCACTTCCACCACGATGCGCTCCACAAGGTCCATCTGCTTGTTCCACCACTCAGCGCTGACGAGCGGCTTCACCAGCGTGGCCAACAGCCGCCTCCAGACTTCCTTCCCATCGATGGGCAGGAGCTCGTTGGTCCGGTGCTGTTCGAGGAAGAGCAAGGCACGGAGGCAGCCGGGCCCTGGGGATACCTCTAGCACGTCGCCATGGCTCCAAGTACCGTGCACCTGGAAGCCTCCCGGCCACCTGCGCAAGATGTTCCGGTCGTCGGACAGCACCTGGACGACATCACCAAGACGCTCCTTCACGAGCCCGATGGCCGTCGACTTGCCGGCTTCGGAATGGCCCACGAAGGCCAATCCCTGCCCCTGGACGACCATGCCGCTGGAATGGACCATGCAACCCTCCCGATCGGCCAACAGGCGCGCCAGCAGCACCTGATCGGTGGGGAACAGTGTGAGCGATCCCAATCCACCGCGCCGCCACGCCTGCTCGTAGACCTCACTGGTGTAGACATGGATATCCGTGTGGTCGAGGTTGAACACGGCAAAGCAGTGCGGTGTCGAATCATCCGGCTCCGGCGAGATGCCGAGGTAATGCCAGGACTCATCGCTTCGGTATATGGCCCAGGGCGGGCGGCGGTATACCTCCTTGCCCAGGTCTCTGTCACTCAGATCGGGGAGCCCGAAGTGGTGATGGACGACCGCGACGTCGTCTCCCGGCGACTCGACCCGGAAAGCGGCGAACTCCGCGGCAAAGGTCGAGTCGGTGATGGGCAGGTCGCTCTCCACCTGTATGGTGATGCCGGCAGTCTCGTAGTACCTGACGTGATCGTCCAAGTGGGGCTCCCCGATTGCCTATTCGAGACGTGCGTCGAGATGGTAGCACCGTTGACGGCGGTCTTTGTCTATAGTTGTGCATGGTGCAGGTGGCGCGCCTGCCCGCCTATGGACGTGGACGCGAGCGAAGGGAGTCTCTCTGACCCGCGAGAACCCCAGGCCTAGAGTCAGAGACGCGCTGCGGCTCGGCCGCGCGCTCAAGCTGGTGTGGTCCATCGCCCCCGGGTGGACGGTGGCCAGCGTGATCCTAACCGTGGTCCAAGGTGTCCTGCCGTTGGCGGCCGTCTGGTTGATGAAGCTCATCGTCGACGGGGTGACGGAGGGCATCACGGGCCCCGACCACGGCGCGGCCTTCCGGGATGTCGCTCTGCTCATCGGCCTGGCAGCCGTGGTGGGCGTCGTCACCGTGGGACTGCGCTCTCTCGCGACCGTGGTCGACGAAGCCCTAGGCCGGACCGTCACCGACCATGTGACCGACGTC
>CAZQDY010000088.1:0-7469 GCA_964592075.1 uncultured Gaiellales bacterium | reverse complement strand
AGATGATGAAGCAGGTCCAGAAGATGCAGGCCGACATGGCCAAGATGCAGGAAGACCTGGCCAACGAGACGGTCGAGGCTTCTGCAGGCGGTGGCATGGTCACAGTGCAGGTCACAGGAGCCATCGAGTTGAAGAGCATCAAGATCGACCCCGCCGCGGTCGACGCTGAGGATGTCGAGATGCTCGAGGACATGATCATGGCCGCCGCCAACGAGGCTCTGCGCTCCGCTCAGGAGTTGGCCAACAAGAGGCTCGGCGGCATCACCTCGGGTCTCAACATCCCTGGGCTGCCGTTCTGACCGGCACGGCGGGCCCCTTCGACGGCGTTCCTCCAGTGAGCCGGTAGCCGCCGTATGTTCAGTCCCACGGTTCAGAAGCTCATCGACGAGCTGACCAAGCTCCCCGGTGTGGGACCGCGGACCGCCCAGCGGCTGGCCTTCCACCTCCTCAAGCTGCCCCCGGACGAAGCTCTGCCTCTCGCGCATGCGCTCATCGAGGTCAAGGAAACCGTGCGCTTCTGTTCCACCTGTTTCAATCTCACCGAGCAGGAGCTGTGCCCCATCTGCCTCGATGCGAGTCGCGACCGGACCACCATCTGCGTGGTGGAGGAGCCGGCCGACCTCATCAGCATCGAGCGCACTCACGAGTACCGGGGGCTCTACCACGTGCTCGGCGGCGCTCTCTCCCCTCTCGACGGCGTGGGACCGGCGAGACTGAAGCTGGCGGAGCTGTTCGAACGGGTGCGGTCGGGAGACGTCCGTGAGGTCATCGTGGCCACGAACCCGAACATGGCAGGCGAGGCCACAGCGCTCTATATCGCTGAGGAACTCCGGCCTTCCACGTCGGCGGGCGCGCTGCGCATCACCCGGCCCGCCGCAGGACTGCCCATGGGAGGCGATCTCGAGTACGCCGACGAGGTGACTCTGGGCAGAGCCCTCACCGGCCGCCGCGAGCTCTAGAAATCCGCTAGAATTCAGCGGTCGGAACCCTTGTTCAAACCACGCGAAGTGGAGCACTGATCCAGGTGGCAGACGAAAAGCGACCCCAGCAGGACAGACCGCCTACAGCCGAGGATGCACTTGGCTCCCAGTACGTCGTCTTAGGTGGACCGGAGCGCAGGGCGGAGCGCACCAACACAATCGTGATGAAGTTCGGGGGGACGTCGGTGGCGGATGCCACCTGCATGAAACGGGTCGCCAACAGGATCGTCGATGCCCGTAGAGAGGGGCACCCCGTGGTGGCCGTGGTGTCCGCCCGCGGCGACACCACCGACGACCTCATCGAGATGGCCCGCGAGATCTCCGAGAACCCGCCCGCGCGCGAGATGGACATGCTCCTCTCCACCGGAGAGCGGATATCGGCCGCGTTGGTGGCGATGGCCATCCACGAGCTGGGCTACAAGGCCATCTCGCTGACCGGGTCGCAGGCCGGCATCGTCACCGATACGGAGCACACCAAGGCCAAGATCCTCGATATCAAGCCGCACCGCATCCGCAAGGCCCTGGACGAAGACCAGATCGTCCTCGTGGCGGGCTTCCAGGGAGTCTCCACCGACCAGAACGTGACCACTCTCGGCCGGGGCGGCTCCGAC
Organism: uncultured Gaiellales bacterium; assembly: GCA_964592075.1. Classification (GTDB taxonomy): domain Bacteria; phylum Actinomycetota; class Thermoleophilia; order RBG-16-64-13; family RBG-16-64-13; genus RBG-16-64-13. The sequence goes on along the minus strand of CAZQDY010000088.1, from coordinate 5,878 downwards.
ACCACCGCCGTCGCCCTGGCGGCCGCTCTGGGCGCCGAAGCCTGCATGATCTTCACGGATGTGGACGGCATCTACACCACCGACCCGCGGGTGGTCCCCGAGGCGCGCAAGCTCGATTTCATCTCCAACGACGAGATGCTCGAATTGACGGCCAGCGGCGCCAAGGTGATGATGCTGCGCAGCATAGAGGTGGCCCGTCGCTTCGATGTGCCCCTCTGGGTGCGGTCCAGTTTCACTGATGCTCCCGGAACACTGATAGGACAGGAAGAGAAGGGCATGGAACAGGCCATCATATCGGGCGTCACCTACGCCCTAGACGACGCCAAGGTCACCATCCACGACCTACCCGACAGGATCGGCGAGGCAGCCAGGGTGTTCACCGCTCTGGCGAAAGCCAACATCAACGTGGACGTGATCATCCAGAACGTCTCGGCCCAGGGCAAGGCGGACATCTCGTTCACCGCTCCCGAGGGGGACCTGCCGAAGATCACCGCTGTGCTGAGCGGTCTCAAAGACGAGCTGCAGTTCGCTTCGTTCGACCTCGACAAAGAAGTCGCCAAGGTCACCCTGGTTGGCGCCGGAATGAAGACATACCCCGGCATCGCGGCCAAGATGTTCGAGGTCCTTGCGGAGAACGGCATCAACCTCGAGATGATCTCCACGAGCTCCATCAAGATCAGCTGTGTGATCCGCAAGCAACACGCGGACACCGCAGTCCGGGCCCTGCATGCGGCCTTCAAGCTCCACGACGGCATGGCCACCCGCGAGGAGGTGCTCGGCTAATCCCGAGGACGAACGGAGGGGGCGTGGAAGCGATCGAGGTCGAGGGACTCCGGAAGCATTTCGACCCACCGAAGGGTCCGGTAGCGGTTGCGGACGTCTCGTTCCAGATCGAGGAAGGCGAGATCTTCAGCCTGCTCGGCTCGAACGGCGCCGGCAAAACCACCACCATCTCCATACTCTCCTGCCTGCTCAAGCCCGATAGCGGCGAAGCCCGGGTGGGGGGGTTCTCGGTCACCCGGGAGCCGGAGAAGGTTAAGGCGCTGATAGGTGTAGTGCCGCAGGACATCGCGCTCTACGACGACATGACCGGCCGGGAGAACCTGCTTTTCTGGGGTCGGATGTACGGCATGAGCGGCTCGACGCTCAGCAAGCGGGTCGACGAGGTCCTGGAGCTGATCGGTCTGCTTGACCGGCAGAAGGACCGTCTGGGCAAGTACTCGGGGGGCATGAAGCGACGGGTGAACATCGGCGCGGCCCTGCTCCACAACCCCCGCTTCCTGTACCTGGACGAGCCGACCGTCGGCATCGATCCGCAGAGCCGCCGCTCCATCCTCGACAAAGTGAAGAACCTGAACGCCGCCGGGGTCACCATCCTCTACACGACCCACTACATGGAGGAGGCGCAGGAACTATCCCACCGCATCGGGATCATGGACCAAGGAACGCTGATCGCCCTCGGCACCCAGGATGAGCTCGTGCGGCTGGTCGGCGAGCAGACCCGCATAGATCTGGCCTTGGATAGGGACGCCGAGATCCTCGCCGGCCGGTGGCGGGATCTGCCGGGCGTGTCCAGCATCTCGAACCCAGAGGACGGGCGCCTCTTCCTGTCGACCGACGACGCGAACACCCTGATGCCCAGACTCTTCGAGAGCGCGCGCGCGGCGGACGCGCGTATCACCGAGATCAGCCTGGCGGAACCCAACTTGGAGATGGTGTTCCTGCACCTCACCGGCCGCGCGCTCAGGGACTGACGAGGCGCACGTAGCTGATGATGCGGGCACTCAGCATCGCCTGGAAGGACACGGTCCACGTCTACCGTGACTTCGCCGGGCTGGCGATGATGTTCATCGCGCCGCTGGTCCTGGCGACGGTGCTCGGTGCGGCCTTCGGTTCCGGAGACAACTTCTCCATCGCGGCGGCCAAGACCGTGGTGGTCGACCAGGACGCGGGCGCCGGGGCGGGGATGCCCGCCGCCGGCGCCACGTTGGTGGCCGCGCTCCAGAGCCCCGAGGTCGGCGACCTCCTGACCGTCACCGAGGTCGACTCGCCCGAGGCCGCTCGAGAAGCCGTCGACAGCGGCGACGCTGCGGTGGCGGTCATCATTCCGCCGGGCCTGTCCGACGCCTTGACCGGCACCGCTCCTGGCAAAGCCGAGATCGAGATATACAAGGACCCCGCGCTCACGGTGGGACCTTCCATCGCAGAGGCCGTCGCGGAGTCGGTCGTGCAGTCATTCAACGGAAGTCGGGCGGCCGCGGCCGCGGCCGCCCGACTGGCCGTCGCTCAGGGCCTAACCGGCAACGCCCAGATCGCCGACATCGCCACCAAGACGGCGGCCGTCGTCGCGATGGAAGCCCGGGACGACGCCCAGATCACACTTGAGCAGCGTAACCCGGTCGTAGCGGGAGCGGAAAAGGAGAAACGCCCGAACGTGGCGAGCCAAGTGCTGGTAGGCATGATGCTGTTCTTCATGCTGTTCGGGGCGTCCGTCCCGGCACGCAGCGTGCTGGACGAGCATCGCAACGGTACGCTCTCCCGCCTCTTCACCACTCCCACCCGCCGCGGCGTCATCCTAGGCGGTAAGTTCATCGCCGTGTTCGTGGTCGTCCTCGTTCAGGCGATCATCCTGATGCTTGCCGGCTGGTTGCTGTTCAAGGCCGACTGGGGGGAGCCGGGACCGGTCACGGCGCTTCTGGTCTGCAGCGCACTGGTCGCCGCCTCGTTGGGACTTGTCACTGTTTCGTTCGCCAAGACGCCCGGGCAGGCCGGCGCGGTGAGCTCGGCCATCTTCGTCTTCCTCGGGCTGGTCAGCGGCAACTTCACGGGGACGATCGTCACCAGCGGCCCGTTCGCGACCGTCCGCCGCGTCAGCCCGATCGGTTGGCTGATGGAGGGGTGGAGCAAGCTCCTCTACGGCGGGTCGTGGGGGAGCATCGCCCTGCCCGTGCTCGTGGCGCTTGGCTTCGCCGTCGTGCTGTTCGCCGTCTCCGTGTTCTTCTTCAGGAGGCGCTACGCGTGAGACGGACTCGGCACATAGTCGGCAAAGAGCTCCTCCAGAATCTCCGCGATCCCCTGGCTCTAATATTCACCATCGTCATGCCCCTGGTGTTCACGGTGTTTCTGGGGTTCCTCATACCTGGAGGCGACGAGAACGAGAGCGGCCTACCCCTGGCGGTAGCCGGTGCGGACGGCAGCCCTGCGGTCACCCAGTTGATGGAAGCCCTCGAGGCGACACCCTTGCTCGAGGTGAAGACGATGACCTCGGCCGAGATAGACGAAGCGGTCCAGGATCAGAAGGTGGCCGCGGGACTCCTCATCCCCGAAGGTTATGGCGCGGCAGTGGAGGCCGGCAGGCAGGTGACCCTCACCTTCGTGCGCGTCCAGACATCCAGCGGCGCGCAGTCGGCACGGCAGGCGGTAGAGAGCGTGCTCTCGGGGTCCAACATGGCGACTCTCGCCACCCAGGCCGCCGCCGAGCAGGTGGCCACGGCGCTGGAAAACACCGCGGACGACGGCCTGATCGGAGCGGCCCGCGCGCTTGTGGAGGCTCAGCTCGCAGATCCCGCCGTCGAGGTGGCCACAAGGAGCGGCGGTACGTCTGTCGCGGCCCGGATGGGCGGCTTCGAGCAGTCATCCAAGGGGTCGATGGTGTACTGGGTGCTCTTCGGTGTGATGAGCGTGGGCGGCACCATGGTGCTCGAAAGGCAGCGGGGCCTGCTACGGCGCCTGAACGCCATCGGCGTGCGTGCGCGCGAGATCATCGGCGGAAAGATGATCACGATGATCATAGTCACGTTCCTCCAGCAGCTCCTGCTGGTCCTGGTCGGTCGTTTCGCCTTCGGCATCGACTACTTCAGCAGCCCGGCCGCCCTGCTTCTCATCATGGTCTCGCTCTCAGTGATGGCGGCGGCCTTCGGCCTGCTGATCGCCTCCGTCTTCCGCACGGAGGGAGGCTTCGTCGCGACGAACGTGATCACCGCCCTCCTGCTGGGCGCACTGGGAGGGGCGTGGTTCCCCTTGGAGATAACAAGCCCCGGCTTCACCAAGGTGGCCCATGTGCTTCCCTCGGCGTGGCTGATGGACTCGCTGCACGGCATAACCCTGAAGGGATGGGGGATCGCGGACGTGCTCGGGCCGATGGGTGTGGTGTGGATCTGGATCGTGGCGCTCTTCGTGGTAGCCGTCTGGCGCTATCGCCCAGATTAGGCAGACTCGATACAATCAGGTCATGCAATTCGAGGAGAACAGAGCCGAGGCCATTCCGCCGGACGCAGAGCCGGGCATGAACTTCATCTCGATGGACTTCGAGATAGTGATGGTCAACCGCACCAACGAGCGCCTCTACCGCAAGCCGGCCATCGCGCTCCTGGGCAAGAAGTGCTATCACGAGTTCGAGAAGGCGGACGAGCCCTGCCCACATTGCCCCGGACGTCTGGCCGTGGCCACCGGCGAGGCACACCAGACCGAGACAGTGGGGGTGCGTGACGACGGCACGCGCTTCGCGGCCCGCATCCGCGCCCACCCCGTGACGGGGCCGGATAACCAGCCCACCGGTTTCATCGAGATCGTGGATGACATCACCGAGGAGAAGAGGGCCGAGAGCCTCGCGGCCATCCATGCCGACCTGCGGGCGGTGCTTCCTCTCACGCAGAGCGTGCAGAAGGCTCTCCGCGAGACCTTGGAGGCAGCGCTGCGAGTCGAGGGCATCGACATGGGATGCGTGTTCCTGATCGACCAGGCCACGGGGGAGCAGTCGCTCGTCCATCAACAGGGGCTGACGGAACCGTGCCTGGAGGCCCTTTCCGCGGTGGCCCGGGGTGAACCGGCGGAGCGTTTCGCAGGGTCGGACGGTATGCCCAGAGCGCTCGAGGTGATCCCGATACTGCAGCGCGGCGACCTGGTCGCCGACCTCCTTGTGGGAGCGTCGACCTACCCCGAGATCCCGCCGACTCTGCAGGCCGGTCTACAGAGTCTGGGGACTGCCGCGGGGCACGCCATCTCGCGTATCCGGGCGGAACAGTCGCGGGGTGACGCTGTGGCCGATCTCGAAGCGCTGATAACGACCACTCCCTTGGCTACCTGGGTCCTCGACGTCGACGGCCGCATCACCAAGTGGAACAAGGCCGCCGAGCGACTTCTGGGCTGGAAGGCGGCTGAGGTGGTCGGGGAGCCCTCACCGGTGGGCGCCGACCTCACGGCCTTGGAGACGGCAGCGACCCGGCCTGAGAAGCCTCCCACCACGGTGTTACCTAAGAAGGACGGAACACCTGTGGAAGTGCGCCTGCACACCGCGCCCTTCCGTGACGTGGTGGGCGATTTCTCCATGCTGATCGTCATGGCCGAGGACCTGACCATCACGCGGCGCTTGGCCGATGTCGAGAGGCGTCTCGCGGAACTGGAGACCCTTCCTCCAAGAGACCAGGCCAAGGCCACCGGCGATCTTTCCGGTGACGCCTCCGCCGTCTTCTCCACCAGCGTGCTCATCGTGGACTCGAACGAGCCCTGGGGAGAGGAGTTGGCGGCCATGCTCTCCGAACTGGGATACGTGCCGTCGCGATGCGGTTCGGTCAGCGAGTCGGCCGTCATACTCGCCGACGCCGAGGCGGAAGGGCATCCCTTTATCTTAGCCGTCGTCGACCTGGTCCCTCCCGCCGGATCGAGTGGTCTCGTCCAGGCCGCGGTGCTGCGCGGTCTCGGTCTCAGAGCCCCCGTGATCGTGGCGAGTGACGCCGACGTCCGCGGCTACGAGCGGCACGGCATCGCCGGCGTCATCAAGCGTCCTTTCGATGCCCCGTCGGTAGACCTGGCGGTGAGGCTGGCGCTGCGGGACGAAGGCTGAAACGAGCGGGGCGAGATCGGAAGAGCACACGTCTGA
>CAZQDY010000087.1:0-7571 GCA_964592075.1 uncultured Gaiellales bacterium | reverse complement strand
TGATCGCTGTGGGGTCAACGCCGATCGTTCCAAAAGTCCCGGGCATCGACAAGCCGCACGTCCACTGGGCGCCCGACGCCGATACCGGCAAGGTGGAAGTGGGGGAGAAGACCGTGATCGTAGGGGCCGGCTCGGTCGGCGTGGAGTCCGCCATCGCCCTCAAACAGGAGGGTAAGGACGTGATCGTCGTGGAGATGGCCCCCGACATGAGGTGCCTGAGCGCCTCCGCCGGCGGCGTGGCCATGGAGCTTATGGCGATCGTCGAGCGGCTCCAGATCCCCGTCCATCTGAACCGCAGGCTGGAGGAGGTCACCGGCTCCACGGTGGTGTGCTGCGACACAGAGACCGGCGAGCAGGTCGAGTTCCCGGCGGACACGGTGCTGCTGGCCGTCGGTATGGCGGCGCGGCAGGATGTGGCCGACTCGCTGCGGCGCAGCGCGCCGGAGACCGAGGTGTTCGTCGTCGGCGACGCGCTGCAGGTGGGCAACATCTCCGGGGCCGTGCGGTCGGCCTTCAAGGCGGCCGCCTACGTCTGAGGGCCGTTTGGCGGAGAATGTCTCAGGGAACAGGTGGAACCAGATGAAGACCGATAAGGACAACAGTACCAACCGGCAGGTCACGGAGCTGAAGCTTCCCGCTGAGCCGGCCGCCTTCATCGACACCATCTTCGGTGGGGCCTCGCTTGCCGTGGGGCTGATCTCCACGGACAGGCGCATGGCTTACTCCAACCATGCGCTTCAGGCGCTGCTCGGGTACTCGGCAGAAGAACTGAGCGGCCTGGAGTTGGGTGAGTACACTCACCCTGAGGATCTCGCCGCCACCAGGGCCGTCGGACTGCAGTTGGCGGCGGGCGAGCGCTGGCGGTGGAACCAGGAGAAACGCTACCTCCACAAGGACGGCCACGAGGTCTGGTGCCGGGTGACCGGGACGATCATCCCGGAGACGGTCATCCAAGGGGCATACGCCCTGGTCATAATTGAAGACATCACTCCCCAGAAGCAGGCGGAGGAGGCTCTTCGGGAGAGCGACGAATACTATAAGGCTCTCTTCGCTCTCAGTCTCGAAGGGGTATTGCTGACGAGGGTCGACGGCACGATCCTGGACGCGAACGCCGCCGCCTGCGAGATGCTGCAGATGACTGTCGAAGATATCTGCGCCCGGGGTCGGGCGAATGTGCTCGCGCCTGGGCCGGAAGTGGATGAGGCCGTCAAGGAACGGCTGGAGATTGGGAAGGTATCCAGCGAGGTGGTGTTCGTGCGCGGAGACGGCACCACCTTCCCCGCCGAATTGAGCTCGGTGGTCATCCCCGGCACGGGGCCGGTGCCTCGGTCCTTCGTGGTCTTTCGCGACATCTCGAAGCGCAGACAGGCCGAAGAGGCGCGACGGGAGAGTCACGACCTCCTCGCGAAACTCGCGGCCCGGGTGCCGGGCGTGATCTACCAGTTCCGGCTGTTCCCTGATGGGAGAACCTGCTTCCCCTGGGCCGGCGGCCGCATGACCGAGGTCTTTGGGCTGGTCCCGGACGATGTCCGCGATGATGCGGCCCGTGTCTTAGACGCGATCCATCCCGAGGACCGCGAGCAGGTCCGGGAGTGGATCCGCGAGTCCGCTCGTACCCTGGAACCGTTCCAGCATGAGTTCAGACTGATGGCCGGCGAGGAAGAAGTCCGCTGGTGCCGCGCGGAGGCCGTGCCCGAGCGGATGGAGGATGGTGGGGCGCTCTGGCACGGTATGGTCTCGGATGTCACGCGCGGTAGGCAGATGGAACAGGCGCTGCGGGAGAGGGATGAGCGTCTCAGGCAGGCTCAGAAGATGGAGTCCATAGGGCGCCTGGCCGGCGGTGTCGCCCACGACTTCAACAACCTTCTCACCGTCATCCTCGGCTATTCCGATCTCCTTCTCGCCGACGGCGAGTTCGCCCAGTCGGGTTGGGCGATGCAGGTGGAGCAGATCAGGGCGGCGGCCGAGCGCGCCGGTGGACTCACCCAGCAGATCCTCGCCTTCTCTCGCCGGCAGGTGCTGCAGACCAGACTGGTCTCCGTCAACGATCTCATAGAGGAGACTCTCCCCCTCCTCCGCCGCGCCATAGGTGAGCACATCGAGGTGGAGGCGGACCTCGATCCCGATGCGCACCTGGTCGAGGTCGATCCCGGCCAGTTCACGCAGGTTCTCATGAACCTGGCTCTGAATGCGCGCGATGCCATGCCGGCCGGTGGCCGGCTTCTCTTCCGGACCGAGAACGTGACGATAGATGAGGGGTTCCGCGCGGTGGATTCCGAAGCGACCCCTGGAGCTTATGTGCGGACGTCTGTCTCCGATACCGGGGTAGGCATGGATCCCGAGCAGATGCCTCTGATCTTCGAGCCTTTCTATACCACCAAAGGCCTGGCGACGGCGACCGGCCTGGGGCTGGCCACCGTATACGGCATCGTGAAACAGAGCGGCGGCGTGGTCACGGTGGACAGCAGGCTCGGGGAGGGGACCACCTTCGACGTGTACCTGCCCTGCTCGGCCACCACTCCGGAGGCGGAAGCCGGCCTGTATGCGTTGGCCGAAGTAGATCAGATAAGAGCCGACATCCTGCTGGTGGAAGACGAAGAAGCCGTGCGGCATCTCACGGAGCGACTGCTCACGGAGATGGGCCATCGCGTCTACGCGGCGGCCAGCGGACCCGAAGCCCTGGCTCTGCTTGACTCCGCGGACGTCGTCGTGGATCTGCTCGTCACCGACGTCGTGATGCCTGGCGGAATGAGCGGTGGCGATGTGGCGCGGGTGGTCCGGGGTCTTCGCGGGAACGTGCCCGTGCTGTTCGTCTCGGGATACTCCGACGCGGCGTTTCTCGAAGTCGAGGATGGCGACGAGGCCGTCTACTACCTGAGGAAGCCTTTCAGCGCCCGTAATCTGGCGACCAAGGTGCAGGAAGCTCTGCGCGGACGCGAAGGCTGAGGCCGGCCGGCAGCTGCGCTTCGGCTCATGCTAACGTAGACCGGGCGGTCCGGGGAAACCTGGATCGCGCGGACCGGTGGGCGCTGGGCCCCCGGGACGGCCTCGGCCGGAGTGGCGGAATGGCAGACGCAACGGTCTTAAACACCGTAGGGCTATGCCCGTGCGGGTTCGAGTCCCGCCTCCGGCATATTGCTAATTGCAGGGCTTTTGTATCGTCCATCATCGAGGTGACCCGCTCAGACTAGGCCAATTGCCGCTCAACTGCCGCACGACTGCCGCACGCCTCATCTACTCGCCTCTGGGCTCCGTTGCTTCGATCACTTGAATTCACCCTAGAACCCATCCGGCGTTAGGGGGTCCATCTTTCCACCGGCAGCGACACTTGATGCCCCCCACAAACGAAGAAGCCCCGCCCCCGGCCGAAGCCAGGGACGGGGCGAAGGTAGCGCCGGCGGGATTCGAACCCGTCACCTCGTGTGCGCGGGCGGCGCGACCTACTGCTGTGAAGACTGAGTGCTGATTCGGTTCGGCTTCGTACCGGTGAGGGTCTTCGCCTTGGCTTCCAGCGATGACAGCGGGTATACGTCAACTATCCCACTGCTTGGGGACCTGGCTGTCGTCACCAAACGCTGGGCTTGACCTGCGTTCGCAACACCAAAGGTGGTGACCTCGTGGTAGAGCCAGTACTCGTTGGCACCTAGTGGCGCTCCGAACCGCTCAAAGGTGGTCACCGGTAGCAGTACTCGGTCGCCAACCGTGAGTGCGAGACTGAGATCAGTCTGAACCTAGATCACTTCGTCTTTCTCGGAGAACTCGCCGCTCGAAAGGTACCAGACTGTTATCCGTTGGGCCGTCTTCTCGGGCCCAAAGGACTTCTCCGTCTCCACGACCGCGCCGCGGTAGATGACGGGAAGCGGCGCGCTCACGTCATCCGCACCCTTCGCGTACCGGTCCGCGAGTGGGTTGGAGCGGAAAGGCAGCACCTCTACAACCTCGCCAACGATCACCGCGTCAACATCCGGGAAGACCATGTCCGGCTCAAGAAGCGACGTCGGAATGGCACCGGACTGCACAATGGTGCGGGTCGTCGCCTCAGGGGAAGTTGAGATGCTCGTAGCAGTATCGTCTCCGCAACCAGCAAGCAGGGCGCCGAGAAGAACGACCGTCGATACTATGCTTGGAAGCAAGATGTGGAACCCGATTCTCCGTCTCATGTCACCCTCCCTTCTAGTTCGCGTAGCTTCCGCACATGTAGATGGCACCATTCACGTCGTGATGCGAGATCGTGCGCGCCCAAATATCGTTCGGGCCGAATCCGCCCGACCACATAGTGGGTTCCGTATAGTAGTTCCACGTCGAGTGCCATGTGGTGAGGTCACCGAGTCCGAGAGCATGGCCCAGTCCATGGCAGCACAAGCTGTGGAAACAATACGCCTCAGGCGAGGTGGCACAACTGCAGCTCCAGTCGAACTGGGTGGCAAAGCGTATGAACCACCAGTCCTGCCACTTGTAGCGTAGCCATAGTACACCACGTCGCTGTTAATCTCGTTGGACCACTTGGCAGCTGACTTGCTGCAGGCAGTCACGTAGTCAGAGCCCTTCGCGACCATGGAGGGAGCAATCCGATACACAGAGAAGTTGTCGTGGTAGTACCACTGCGTATGCCAGAAGTCCAGACCGGGAACGCTGGCGCGGGCAGACCCAACTGCAGGACCGAAGGCCACCACCCCAACAGCCAGGAAGACAAGAAGGCGTAGAGTGCCGGAGGCGTGAGCCGATCGCCTCCGCGATACGGGTCACGGTCGCGCCTCTGACCTCGGACTCCGCTACTGGATTGAGAGTCGCCTCGATGATCTGTTCTCGCATGTCGCGGCGCGCGGCTCGGCTCGTGCGCTCCGTGCTGCTCGCGTTTCGTTACCCGGTGGATGTCATGAGCACCGATGCCCAGCGGGCCGAAGACATCGGAACACAGCCACTATTGACAGAATAAATAAACATTAATTAAACTGGCCCAAGGGAAGTGGATGAGGTCTGCGAGGGGGGCCGCAACTTGTCGGGCGTAGGGGAACATCCCATCGCCAAGGGCTACGCAGGAAGACCTGTATTCGTCGATCTGAGCGCCCCGGCCATCACCGAGGAGACCCCCGACGCCGCCTTCTGTCGCGACTGTGTGAGCGGCACCGGTTTGGGGCTGCGGGCTATCGAGCTACTCGGCCGCAATGTGGTAGCTGCCGTGGAGGATGGCCGGAATGTGGACGTGCGCGAGGATATGCGGCGCGGCGCCACCATGGCCATGAGCACGGGCGCGAACGCCGAATTGGGCTCGGCCCACGCAGCAGCGATGCCCATCTGCGCTCTTTATCACATGCCTCATGGCCAAGCGGTGGGTATGTTGCTGCCGCATGTGCTCGCCTGCAACGCACGGGTGGTGGGGGACAGGATCGACGACGTCTTCAAGGCGATGGGATTCGGCGCCAAGGATGGCTTCTTGAGGAGGGGCTTATGGGATGACAGCGCGGGGCCGTGATTTGAAGGGGAGATCGCGAGGCTGGGGAGGATGATCGTGAACAGCAAGTGGCTACTGGTTCGGCGGGTGCTGCTGCCTGTGGTCTTGTGTCTATCTGTGGTCTTGGTTGTGGTCGGCTGTGGGTCGGACGATACCGGGACCACCGGTGGCCCCGAGACTACCGCGGCGGTGGCGAACAGTGATACCACTGCGGGGCCGACCAGTACGGAAAGCGCAACGACCGCCGAGAGCACGTCGCCAACCGAGGCGGCTTCAGCATTCGACGGGGAGATCATCATCGGTGCAATCAACTCCATGACCGGAGCGAACGCCATGACGGCCGCGGAACGCAGGTGGGCCGAGGAGGCGGCTGTTGCCGACATCAACGCCGATGGTGGCGTGGACCTCGGTGGCAAGAAGATGGAACTGAAGATCAGGTTCATCGACGACAAGACGGAACCCACAGAGGCTGCGGCCGCCATGGAGAAGCTTATCAAGGTGGAGGGTATCGACGTCATCCTGGGATCCAACGTCCTCAACCTCAACCTGGCGGCGGCCACGGTAGCGGAGAAGTACCAGGCCTATTATCACCTGGATACGTGCTGGACGAGTGCCATACGGGAGCAGGACTACGCCACCGTGTCAGATATCTTCTTGGAGCCTGCGGGGGCGGCCGAAGTACCCTTCAACGCCATGGACCTGCAGCCGGAGGCCGAGCGGCCCACGAGGTGCGCCACGTTCATGCAGGACAACATCGACGGCCAAGGCTTGGCCGAGGGTGTCAAGGCCATGGCGGAGAAACATGGCTACTCGGTGGTCATGGAGGAGTACTTCACGCCGGGTACCAAGGACTACTCCTCGGCCATCCTTAAGCTGAAGCAGAACGATATCGACGCCCTCTTCGTGTTCACCTCACCCGCAGACGGCATCACTTTCGTCAAGCAGGTGAGGGAGCAGAACTACTCCCCCAAGTTCATCTTCGGGTGGATGGGTTTCTGGGCGACGGAGTTCATGGAGGCCTTGGGTCCGGATTCCGACTACATCGGCTACGATGGCTTCTGGTTCGAGGGGCTGCCCAACCCGGGTTGTGCGGAATTGAGCCAGAGGTTCAAGAATGATCACGACGGCCTGGATTCGGTGAGCATCGGCCTTCCCTACGCGGCTGTGCAGACACTGGCCATGGCCATGGAACGAGCCGGCTCGGCCGATGCGCTGGCTGTGAGGGACGAGATCTTCGGGGGCACCTTCGAAGGCACCGCCATGGGTGACCTGACCTATGACGAAGACGGCATCGCCACGACGGAGATGCTCGCCCTCGGCTGGAAAGACGGCAAACGCGTGGTGTGGTACCCGGCCGTGGAGGGAGCCGGGGAGTTCGAGTGGTTCGTGCCCTGGGATGAGAGGTAGCGACTGAGAGATTCACTGCGTCTGCGAGCCGCCAGATGATTCGGCGCACCGAACGCCTCGCTCTCCTCGGTTCGAGGGGAGCGAGGCTTTACCATCTCATCATTGGGACGACAGGGCGGCTGATCGACCGCATGGAGCACCGGAGTCTTCGCACACTCAAATGTGTTGGGCTATTCCCGTGCGGGTTCGAGTCCGGCTGTTGGGCTCGCACCCTGCGTGACGGCGGCGCCACGCGAGTATTACCCGCGGGGCCGGCCAATTGCCGCCCCAGGCTCGTGAAGGCGCGGATGAGCTGCGAGGCCTCGAAGGCCGTGTTGCGCCTGTCGACGAACGTGGCGGGGGAGTCCACTCCAGCCTTGAACGAGATTCCTGCAGAGTCAAGGTTGTGGCAACAGCGGCAGGTTCGCTATTGAACAAGGCTGCTCGTGGCGTCGCTACCTTCGGACCGGTCGGGGCTTCTCACTTTCCGTGACATTGCCGACAATAGTCGAGAGTGCGAATACGCAAGCGGCCGGCTCCGCGAGAGGCCGGAGGAAGGAGGGGAGTTGAAGCGCTGGCTGCCGCTCTTGCTGGCGATGCTCCTTCTCATGCTCATGCTCCTGGCTGTCGGCTGTCCCTTGGGCAGCCCCTGATGATGACGGCGCCCGCCGTGAGCGGGTCCGCTGACGCAGAAGACCCCGGTGCGTCCTTTGGACGCTTCCGGGGTCTTTCT
>CAZQDY010000086.1:0-7703 GCA_964592075.1 uncultured Gaiellales bacterium | reverse complement strand
TCCTCCAGGTGTCGCCGGAGGCTCCCCCGGTCTTTGAGGCGGAGAGGCTCAGGAGACTCAGACCCTCGTAGACGAAGTCGGAGGTAGTGGTCTCTTCCCCCGCCGTGATCACCGACTGCCGGCGCTGCCCGGTCGCGTCGTAGCTGTAGGTGGCAGATACGCCCGGGCTGCGGGTGTCGTCGGTGTAGGTCGCGAGGCGGCCGGTCGGGGTGTAGGTGTAGCGGATGCGGGGATCCAACTCGTTTGAGGTGGAGCCCTGGGAGGTGCGCCTGCCGTTGACGGTATCCCAGGAGAAGTAGGTGGTGTTGGAGCCGGTCAGGGCGCTCTGCAGGCGAGCGGCCGAGTCGTAGGTGAAGGTGGTCTGGTCTCCGCCCTGGGGAGTGATGGTGGTCAGGTTGCCCAGGGTGTCGTAGCTATAGCCGTAGGTGACGCCACCGGTGGTGGCTGAGGTCAGGCGACCATCGGGGCTGTAGCCGTAGGCGGAGACGATGGCTCCGGCCGTGTCCACCGAAGCTAGGTTGATGTTCTCGGCGGTCTTGAGGCCGCTACTTGCGTCATAGGTGTAGGCGTCGGTGCTCTCGGCCGAGGACGTGTGGCCGCTCCCACCACCGGTGGTCCCCCATTGCCTTTGCAGGCGGCCGGCGGAATCGAAGAGGTACTGCGTGAGGATGTTGCCCGGCCCCGCATTCAAGGTTGACTTCGTCATGCGCTGGGCGTCATCGCGGGTGTTGATGGTGCGTAGGAGACTTGGTATCTGTGGACTACTCGCCACCGAGGTCTGCCGGCTTGCCTCCAGGCCGTCCGCACCTATGGTGACCGTGGTCTGGACCTGAGAGGCTCCGGAGCCCACGATCTGAAGGTCGGTGACCGCCCCGGGGGTATTGAGCGGGTAGCTGAGGGCGTGGGTGATCTGGGCCACGTTGTCGGCGCTGGCAGTAATGCGGCCCAGTGAATCATGAATCACCACGATGTCTCGTGTGATTTCCCGACCGCTCCCGCCGTCGGGGTTGGAACGAACCTCCCTGTTCGTCCGGCCGAAGTAGTCGTAGGCAAAGTCGGTCCATTTGTCAGCGGGATCCACCACCCGGGTAACTTTCCCGGCTGTGTCGTAGGCAGTCGAGGTGGTGTTGCCGGCCGTCGTCCCCTGGACTACCCGCCCCGCTTGGTCGTAGGTCAGGGTGGTCTCGATACCGTCGGCATCCGCGGTCCATAGGGACCACCCCACTACGTTGTAGGAGCCCTGGGTGGCCGGTTGCCCACTGGCTTGCGCTGACACCGTCTGACCTAGACAGTCGTATGCTAGCGAAGTGGTGAGACCGTTCAGTCCGGTGGCCGAAATCAGGCGGCCGCCCAGATCGTAGGTCGAACTCGTAGTGCCTGTGTCGGAAGCCAGGGTGCCGATCACGTTGCCGACGGCATCGTAATCGTACTCGATCCAGGTGCCATCAGGCGCAGTAGTTCGGTCAGGCCGTCCGTCGTCGGTGTAGGTGAAGGTGGACGCGGAGGAGTCGCCGGGAGCGTTGGTTCTCAGCAGTCTGCCCACCGCGTCGTAGGCCGGGCTCCCATCTCCCATCAGATTGCGCTCCGCCTTGGAGTCGGCGTAGGAGGTGACCCCCGCCTTCCAGTAGGCGACCACGTTACTGGCCACGTGGTAGGCCTTGAGGGCCGGCTGTCCGCTCACCGTGGAGTCGGCCACCGTCACCTCCCGGCCCATGCCGTCATAGCGGTAGGTGATAGTGCTCTGCACCTGGCCGGCCGGCACTGCCGGGGTCCACAGCCAGTGCTTGACCTGGCTGGGTCTCCCGGAGGCGTCGTAGGTCGTTGTTCTCCAATCGGTCTTGCACCCGCTGGCATCCCCGGTCGAGGTCTTGTAGGTCTCGGTCAGGTGACCCCAGACGTCGTAGGTGTTGTGCAGAACGACCTGGGCGGTCACCGGGGACCCGCCCACTGTGGCGGTGAACGGCGCCGAGGTCGACTGGGTCAACCTCCCACAAAGATCGTACACGTTGGTCTCAGTCACCTGGCCGCCGGTGTCGGTCTTGCTAAGGAGATTGCCGAAGGCGTCGTAGGTGGTGGTGACGGTGAGATCGACCGGAGTACCTCCCTGGGAAAGAGCCACGCCGCGGTAGACGGTCTTCTTGGGCGCCCCGTTGCAGTAATAGACATCGGTGTTGAAGTCGGTCACCGCCCAGGTGCTTCCGCTCACCAGCTTCTGTTCCTGGACAAGCGCCCCGCGGAAAACAGCGCTACCTACGGTCACGTTCCCGTAGGCGTAGATGGTCTCCGCCAGGTTGTTGGTCGCATCCTGGTTGAGGGTGCGGGTGATGTGAGTGACGTTACCGGCCGTGTTATAGGTGTAGGTGGTGAGTGCACCACGCGGATCGGTGACGGTGAGGGGTAGATCCCGGTTGGGATCGGCGCCGCTCGTGGGATAGGTATAGGTCGTCTGG
Source organism: uncultured Gaiellales bacterium (assembly GCA_964592075.1). GTDB lineage: Bacteria > Actinomycetota > Thermoleophilia > RBG-16-64-13 > RBG-16-64-13 > RBG-16-64-13. The sequence continues at coordinate 5,253 of CAZQDY010000086.1, read as the reverse complement.
TGGTTCAGTTCGTCAGTCTCGGTGAGGATGTTGCCCCGGCCGTCGTAGGTCCAGGAGCGGGTCTTGCCGAGAGGAGAGGTCTCGGAAAGCAGCCAGCCGGTATTCCGCGTGAAGGTGTAGGTCCACAGCTGGTCGGCCTCACCTGAGAGCTTGGGGTTGGTGCGGGTGGACACGTCAGCCGAGCCGCCTACATTCCACCTGAAGACCTGGGTGACGGGTGTGCCGGTCACCCCGGTGGGACTGGAGCTCGTGCGAACCGTCCCCCAACGGGTCACGGTGCAGCTCCCGGTCTCAAACCCGAAGGTGATCTGGGCGTCAGTGTTGCTGTTGTTGTAGTTGGGGACGCTGGACACGTAGTCGGGGAACCGGACCCTCTCAAGGATGCAGTCGGCGGCATAGGCGTAGGTTTCCACGGCGTCGGAACCGGCTCCGTAGAAGTCCTCCGCCCTCAGCTCAGTGATGACGGATCTGTTCGCCAAGAGGAAGAAGTCGTAGTCGTAGGAGACCTCGTGCCGGAGACCACCACTCAGATAGGCAACCGTGCCCCCTAGTGGAAGGAGCTTCCTGTCATACGTGACTATGCGAGTGCCGGCAGCCGTGGCATAGGTGGCGCTGTCGATCGTCTCCCCCCTCATGTCCACCACTATCTGCCGGCCGTTGGCCGCAGTGATGGCCAGATCACCGCCCGCTGCCCACGAATAGGTGGTCGCGTTGCCATCGCGGTCGGCCTCACTGATGAGCCTGCCGCTCCTGTTGAAGGTGAGGACGGTGCCGTCCTTCATAGTGAGCGTCCAGGTGGAGCCGAGATCGGCCAGGGTGGCGAAGTAGCCCGCAGGGGACTGCCATGCTCCGCCACTCTTCCTGAAGGTGTGCTCCGCTCCTACCTCGTCCACATACCTGGTCGTGGTGCTGCTGGCGAAGTCGAGGTTGCGCTCGAAGTTGAAGCGCCAGCCCCAGGCGAAGTAGGCGAAGTCGCCGTTGGTGGAGGTGTAGTGACGAGAGACCTGCGCCGGTGGGCCCCAGGAAGCGATGGAAAGATCGCACACGTCCATCTCAAGGCTCGGCTGGTCGAGGATGGCCCGCACCTGATGCCCGGCCAGCTCACCCAGATCGTAGGTGGTGTGGTGGGTGTCATCGTAGGTGTAGACGATGGTCAGCTTGGGCCGTTTGGCGCTGTCGGAGTAGTTATCGGAGTAGAACCTGCGTCCGGAGTCCTGAGGTGCCGGCGCAGATATGAGTTGGACTCCGTAGTTGGCCGTCCCCCCATACCACTTAAGCGCGGTGCTCGTGATGTCCAGGGAACACGACCCCGAGGCGGGTATGGAGGTCTGGGAATCGTACTCGTCGTCGGCCACTCGAGAGGGCCGCCCGTTCCACTTGACACCCTCCGACCAGGCCGAGGTGATGCGGTACGCGCGGATAGAGCTGGATCCTGTCTCCCACTGCTCAAAGCCAAGGCTGATGTAGGCCCGCTGGATCCCTGCGTTTTCGGGGATCGTGGGCAGGGTGAACTCGACCAGGCTCTCCAAGACACCCGCTTGCTTCACGAGGCACCTGGTTTCCGGACCGTAGCTTTTGGTGGGGTTCTGGCTGTCGATGTACGTGGTCTTGGTGGAAACCCTGCTCACGGTCGGGTCGATCATGACCGGAAACACCCTGGCCGTGTCTGTGAGCCACTTCTCATCCAGGCTGACCTCAAGAAGGTAGTGGGAACCCTCCGAAGTGACCGATTGGGAGAGATCGAGGTGGGCGGGCTCAGGAGCGCCGTCCTCCGCCCAGGGGCGTTCAAGGACAAAGCGGGTGTTTCCCTCCTTATCCATGAAGAGGATCGAGCCGTCCTCCTGGGCCACCGGCTCCAGTCCTACCGCCTCGATCTTGTAGCGAAAGACGGTGGGGGCCTTGGCGCTCGCCAGGATGAGCTGTTCCTTGACGGCCCCCTCCAACACGCTGTAGCGGGCCGTGGTCTGGTCAAAGAGGCCGCCGTACTCGACCTTGTTGGTCGAGACGCCATCAAGCACGAGAGCGGCGCGGGCTGAGGCCGCGGCGCCCACGGGACTGAGTTCCAGGCTGAACGGGCCATCCTCCACTCGAATCACGCCTCCCCGGCCTTCCTCATCGGCGAAGTAGGTCTTGAAGGCGTTGGTGCTGTTCTCGTAGGCGAAGCCGTCCTTGCTCGACGGACACACCGTGGTGTCTATGGGCTGCCAGGTCCCCTGGGCATCCTGGTAGTGGATGGGGTCCAGGAACACCTCGAGCCGGTGGGAGCCGTCAGAGAGCTCGTAGTCCCGGGAATTGGCGGTGCGTTTGTCGAGCGCCTCGCCGACCACGCTCGCGTCGCTTGGCGCTTCGTTCACATCCAACGGCGGTGCAACGCCAGTGAGGTCGTCCGCCTGTGCCGGCGGCGCGACGGTCAGAATCGAGATAGAGAGAGCGAGGAGTGCGATGGTGAGCCAGGCTCTTGGTCGACGTCGTCGAGCAGCCGCGAGCCTCGAGAGTCGATGCCGGAGATGTGTCCCACCGGCTGGTCCGGGAACGCCGAGCCACGACAGGCTCCGCCCTGCACCTCGCATCATCCACCCCCCGCTCTTTGGTCCTCGCCACATCTGCGACCCTCCAGGTGTCGCGTGGCAAAGACGTGTCTGCACCTTTCTCCTTCGAGAAGGCCAGCAAGGAAGACGAGCGCGGTCCGACTGGACCGAGAATCCCCAGGTTCCCCCCTGATGACGATCCCGCGTGGGTCATGGACCACCCACAGGTCCACTAGACCACCGCGACCTGCGGAGTTCAACCCTAAGAGAGAGAGAGAGCAAAAAGCCGGAGAATGCGACAAAAACGCTCTTGCCGCCCTCACACGGCAACGCCGGCGCCGGTCCGCCGGGGCTGGCGTGCAGCGCCCCAGCCCCGGCTAGACAAAGGCCGCCCGGCGTCTGCCGGACGGCCTTTCACTTCAACGAAAGGACGGTGCTCGGCCGCTACGCCTCTTCTTCCACCAGCGCCCGGGTCTTGGAGGTATCCAGCGGGATGCCGGGGCCCATAGTGGTAGTCATGACGATGGTGCGCAGGTACTTGCCCTTGGCGGCCGCCGGCTTGGCCCGGACGATCTCGCCCAGTATCTCGCCGTAGTTGCCCACCAACTGCTCAGCGGTGAACGACTTCTTGCCGATGATCACGTGCACCACGCCGAACTTGTCGGTGCGGTACTCGATCTTGCCGCCCTTCATGTCGGTGACGGCCTTGCCCACCTCGAAGGTCACGGTGCCGGCTTTGGGGTTGGGCATGAGCCCCCGCGGACCCAGCACCCGGCCCAGCTTGCCCACCACGCCCATCATGTCGGGTGTGGCGATGGCGGCGTCGAAGTCGAGCATGCCGCCCTCCACCTGGGCGGCCAGATCCTCGGCGCCCACGAAGTCGGCGCCGGCGGCCTCGGCCTCGCCGGCCTTCTCACCCTTGGCGAAGACCGCCACCCGCACGCTCTTGCCCGTGCCGTTCGGCAACATGACGGTGCCGCGCACCTGCTGGTCGGCGTGCCTGGGGTTGACGCCCAGTTTGATGTGGACCTCGACGGTCTCGTCGAAGTTGGCCGTGGTCATGCTCTTGAGGAGATTGGCCGCCTCCAGGGGTGTGTAGAAGCGACCGGGTTCGATGGTCTGCTTGGCCTCTTTGAAGCGCTTGGAATCCCTTGCCACTGTGATACCTCCTGGTGGTCCAACGGGCCCCGTGGCCCTCCCACCTTCCGGCCCGCTCGCGCGGGCATTATCCGCCCGCCAAGGCGGGCCTGCCGGCCGCTCCGCGGCGACCGCTCAGTCCTCTACCGTGACCCCCATGCTGCGCGCCGTGCCGGCCAGGATGTTCATGGCCGCCTCGACGTCGTGCGCGTTGAGGTCGGGCATCTTGACCTCCGCTATCTGCCGCAGCTGGTCCTTTGTGATCTTGCCGACCTTATCCTTGCGGGGGTTGCCGCTACCCTTCGCGATGCCGGCCGCGTTGCGGATGAGCACCGCCGCCGGGGCGGTCTTGAGGATGAACGAGAAGGAGCGGTCTTCGAAGACGGTGAGCTCGACGGGGACCACCTGGTCGATACGGTCCTGAGTGGCCGCGTTGTAGGCCTTGCAGAACTCCATGATGTTCACGCCGTGCTGGCCCAGAGCGGGACCGACCGGAGGGGCCGGGCTTGCTTTGCCCCCGACGATCTGCAACTTGACTATCGCCCGTACCTTCTTCGCCACCTTGAATCTCCGTCTCTATATTGGATCTGCGATCCGACCGACCTGGACTAGATCTTCTTGACCTGCTCGAAGCCAAGCTCGGTGGGAGTATCCCTCCCGAAGATGGACACCATGACCTTGAGCTTGCTCTGTTCTATGTTGACCTCCGAGACCTCGCCGGTGAAGTCGGTCAGAGGACCGCTCACCACCCGCACCTGGTCGCCCACCACGAACTCGGCCTTGGCCTTGGGCTTCTCCACAGTGGTGGTGTGAAGGATGCGATCGACCTCGGCCGGCATGAGCGGCGTGGGCTTGTTCTCCGAGCCCACGAAGCCCGTGACGCCCGGAGTGTTCTTCACCAGCGACCAGGAGTCGTCGGTGAGGATCATCTTCACCAGCAGGTACCCGGGAAATATCCGCCTCTCGATCTGCACCTTCTCGCCGCCCTTGGTCTCGACCACCTGCTCGGTGGGGACGATGATCTCTTCGAAGTACTGAGCCTGGTTCATCGACTGGATGCGGTGCTCGAGGTTGGCGCGGGCCTTGTTCTCGTGGCCCGAATACGTGTTGATGACGTACCACTTGGCGTCCATGGACATAGTGACCCCTGACGTTGAGCTGCTCGCGTCCGTGGATCAGCCCAGCCCGACGGAGCGGATGATGACGCTCCAGATGAAGTCGAACACGCCGATGTACACGCCGGCGATGACGACCGCGATGATGACGACCGCCGTGGCCGTGAGCAACTCCTTGCGCGCCGGCCAGGTCACCTTGCTCATCTCGACGCGCACTTCGCGAAGGAAGGTGCGGATCCGGCCGTGCGGCTTACCGCTCACCGCGCCACGCGGCGCGGAAGTGGGCTTCGCCGCGGCCACGCGCGAAGACGAGCGCGAGAGAGCGCTCTTGAGGCCCCCCGGCTCCTTGGCCGGGACCTTACCCGTTGTCTTGTCACTCACTATCTTTGCCATCGCCTCTGCTCGACCCACGGGAAGAAGTGGCAGGGCAGGAGGGATTCGAACCCCCAACATCCGGTTTTGGAGACCGGCGC
>CAZQDY010000085.1:0-7713 GCA_964592075.1 uncultured Gaiellales bacterium | reverse complement strand
GCCTACGGGGACGACGCCATGGCTGCCGTGGCCTTCGCCAAGGAGACGGTGGGGGTGAGCTAGATGACGGACAAACCCTGGACAGAACTGAGCCCCGCCGAGAAGCGCGCCTTCCGCGTCGACAGGTGGCGCAACCCCGGCATCGAGTTCCAGAATCCCGAAGCAGAGGCCGACTTCAAGGCCCGCATCGACAGGGTCTTGGCGGTCATCGACCTCGAGAAGCCCGATCGCGTGCCGGTGCGCCTGAACACAGGCTTCTGGCCGGCCAAGGATGCCGGCCTCACTCCTTACGAAGCCATGAGCGATCCGGTGCGGGGCGCGAAGGCCTGGAAGGATTTCAACCTGAAGTACCAGCCTGACCTCTCCTGTGATCCCGTTCACAACACCGTGCCGGCCTCCATGTTCGAGTCGCTCGAGTACAAGCTGTACTCGTGGCCCGGCCACGGCGTGGCCAAAGAGGCCAGCTACCAGTACAACGAGAAGGAGTGGATGCTCCCCGAGGAGTACGATCATCTGATCTCGGACCCCTCGGACTATCTGCTCCGCACCTACCTACCACGCACCGTGGGCGCATTCGCCGGTTTCGGCGACATGTCCTCGCTCTTCGACTACATTGAGCTCCCCTTCGTCTCGGGCAACGTCGGGACGTGGGGATCGGACGAGATGGTCGCAAGCATGGAACGCATGACCGGCGCCGCGAAGGCGGTGAACACCTGGGCCAAGACCGTGTTCCCCATCATGGGCGAAGTCATGGCGCTCGGGTTCCCGGGCTACGCGTCCGCCGGAACCAAGGCGCCGTTCGACATACTCGGCGACACGCTTCGGGGCACGAAGGGTGTGATCACCGACATCTTCAGGCGTCCGGAGAAGGTGCTCGCCGCCTGTGAGCGCCTCACCCAGGTGGCCGTCGACTGGCCCCTCAAGAGGCCGGGCATGCTGCCGACGCCGGTCGTCTTCATCCCGTTGCACAAGGGCGCCGACGGCTTCATGAGCGACGAGCAGTTCCGGACCTTCTACTGGCCGTCACTTCGTGCGATGCTGATCGGTCTCATCGACCAGGGAGCCATCCCGTTCCTGTTCGCCGAAGGCCGCTATGGATCTCGGTTGGAGGTCATCTCCGACCTGCCGAAGGGCTCGACCATCTGGCTCTTCGACCAGACCGACATGGCCCGAGCCAAAGAGACAATAGGCAAGGTCGCGTGCATACAGGGCAACGTGCCTCTGTCGTTGCTCCATGCCGGCACCAGCGAAGAAGTGGCCGACTACACCCGCAAGCTCATCGACGACGCCGGCGAAGACGGCGGCTTGATCGTGGACTTCGGGGCGGTGGCCGACGAAGGCAAGGCAGAGAACCTTCACACGATGATCAAGACCGCAAAGGAATACGGAGTCTACTGAGACGGAAGGCCTGACGAAAGGCCGACGACGAAAGAGCCGCGAGGGAGCGAAGGCTTGCCGACGACAGTGATAATCGCCTGCGAGATGATCGAGGATGAGGTGCAGCTGGCGCTGGAGGCCTTGGCACCGGAGGATAGACCGCCTGTGGTCTGGGTCGAGAGCAGGTTGCACGACAGACCCGAGCTCCTGAAGGCGGCTTTGCAGAGACTGATCGATCTACTGGATGAGGGATTATCCACGGGGAACACCGTCTTCCTTCCCACCGTCCGCCCCGGCATCGGCGCGGCGGCAGAGCGCAGCGAAGAAGTGCAGGTGGGTCCCGTGGACGAGGTGCTGTTGGCCTTGGGCTTCTGCGGAAAAGGTCTGCAGGGGTTGAAGGCCCAGCACCTCACCCTCGTGTTCCCCCGGGTGGACGACTGCGTCTCCCTGCTTCTCAATCACGGATGCGTCAGGGAGGACATCCCCCGGGATCCCCGCAGCTACTACATGACCCGGGGCTGGTTCGCCCACAACAGCTCGGTCACCGAGGCGTTCCAGGACTGGATCGAACGCTACGGTCCGGAGCGGGCGGCCCGGCTGCGCAAGACCATGTTCGCGGGCTACGAACGCGTGGGACTCATCGACACCAAGGCATACGACGTGACGGAATGCATCGATCAGAGCCGCGCGTACGCAGAGGAACTGGAGCTTGAGCACATCGTGGTCCCAGGCTCCGTCCAGCTGCTGGAGAGACTGTTCAAGGGTGAGCGCGACAGCGAGATCGTGGTGGTCCCTCCCACGGAGACCATCGGCTTCTCGCATCTCTTCGCTGCAGAGGAATCGTGAGACACATCTGCTGACCACTACTAAGGCATGGAGGACGTATCCAATGGAGACACGAGTAGCGAGCGCGACCAAGGAGGTCATCATCGGGGGCGGCCGGCCCACGGTGCTCATCGGCGAGCGCATCAACCCGACCGGTAAGAAGCGGCTGGCCGAGGCCCTACGGGCCGGTGACCTGAGCGTGGCCCGCGAGGAAGCCATAGCCCAGGTCGCCGCAGGCGCCGATATCCTCGACGTCAACGTTGGCGCCACCGGGGTCGACGAGATCGACATGCTGCCGCGCGCCGTTGAGGCGGTGGCCGAGGTCGTAGACGTCCCCCTCTGCATCGACAGCCGCAAGGTCAAAGCACTGGCTGCCGCCCTGGCCGTCTGCCCAGGCAGGCCCATCGTGAACTCCGTCACCGGAGAGGAATCCTCACTCAACGAGGTGCTGCCGCTGGTCAAGCAGCACGGCCTGCCGGTCATAGGCCTGACGCTGGATGAGAAAGGTATCCCCGCGGAGGCGGCGGCCAGAGTCGAGATCGCCTACCGCATCGTGGAACGGGCGGAAGCCTTGGGCATCCCGAAGGAGGACGTGATCATCGACTGCCTCACCCTCTCCTTGGGCGCGAACGTCCAGGCCGGCCTCGCCACTCTCGAGGCCACGCGAAGGGTGAAAGACGAGCTCGGTGTCAACCAGACCCAGGGCTGCAGCAACATCTCCCACGGGCTTCCCAACCGGCCGGTCTTGACCGGGGCTTACCTGGCCCTCGCCATCGAAGCCGGCCTCACCTGCCCCACGGTCGATGTCGCCCAGGTGCGGCCGGCCGTGCGCTCAGCCGACCTCATCCTGGGCCGCGACAACTACGCCATGCGCTTCATAGCGGCGTTCCGCGAGGCACAGAAGGCAGCAGAAGAAGCCCAGGCATAGCAGCAGCCCCCGAGGAAGCCCAGGCATGGCCGTCGAGTCGCTGAGAGAGCCGCGCCGGGCCGGCCCCCGGTCTAGATCTCGCGCACGTCGAGGATCTCGACCACCAGAGGCTTGACCGCCGCGATCACTGCATCGCGGTCGATGTGGACCACTTTGCAGGTGACCGTCTCGGAGTCCCCATGCAGGCCCAGTGCCTCGATCTGACCGCCGGCGGCCGCTATCGCGCCTGTGATCCTGGCCAACATGCCCTGCTCATGGGAGATCTTGGCCATGACGCGTACGCCTGAGGTGCGGGCCCCGAACAGCTCCAGCAGGATGTTGAAGAGATGCGATTCGGTGATGATGCCCACCAATTCGGCGCCTCTCATGACCGGCAGGCCGCTGATCCTGTTGTCGGACATGATGCGCCCGGCTTCCTCGACCGGGGTGTCTTCGCTCACCGTGACGACCTCGCGGGTCATCACCTGCTCGACCTTGATCTTCTCCAGCAGGTAGTCGACCTCCCAGACGCTGAGCGAGGTCGCCGGCGACGGCGAGACCCGGAACAGGTCGACGAGGGACACAATACCCACCAATTCGTTCTGTTCGTTCAGCACGGGGAGTTGGCGGACCTTGGCGCCCTGCATCACCTTGAGCGCGTCGGGCACCGAAGCCCCCGGCGTGGTGGTGATGGGGTGCCTGGACATCCTGTCGCGAACGAGCATGTGACCCTCCTATCTCCGCGGGACGACTGGGTTCTAGTGTACAGCAGCCCGGAGGCTCCGGCTCCTCTCCATCGCTGCCTCCACGGCCTTCTTGAAGGCCAGACGGACCTCCTTGTCCTCGAGAACGGCCATGGCCGTCTGGTCGAGGTCGCCGGCAGCATCGAGATGTGCGCGAAGACCGGCCGCTGAATCATCGTGCAGGGGCAGAAGCCGGGCGGTATCCAACGCCGCCTGCCTGACCAAGGCCTGAGCGGTGGCGCGCGGCAGGCCGGCGGCCACCGCGCCGTCTTCCAGGCTCTCCAAGACGAGCGCCAGGAAGGCCGGACCCGATCCGGACACGGCGGTGACCGCGTCAAGAGCGTCCTCCGGTACAGATTCCACCATCCCCAGAGGCTCGAGAAGGCGCGTGACCGCCTGCACGGCCGTTGCGTCAGTGAAGGCATCGGCCGCCAGCGCGAGCGCACCCGCTCCGAGCGAGACCCCGAGGTTCGGCATGATGCGGATCAAGGCCGGCCCCGGCCCGATCACGCCCCGCATCCACTCCAGCGTGGGCCCGGCCATGGCCGAGACGACGACCTGGTCGCCACGAAGACGGCCGGCCAGCAGGCCGAGGACTTCCGCGGCATCCTTGGGCTTCACCACCACGAAGATGACCTCCGCCTCATGCGCCAGAGCCTCGAGAGAGCCGGCGAGCGAGACCATGTCCGAGGTGAGCAACCGCCGGCCGGCGGCCTCCACCTTGTCCCACACGACCAGCCCGAGCCCGGGGAGCGGACACCGCACCCAGCCTTCGACGAGCGCGCCGCCCATATTGCCTGCGCCGATGACGCCAAGGGCCACGGGAGCCCCTGGGGAGGCTTGGGGAGTCGCCGTCAAAGTACCACCTCCGATTCTCGTTGGCGTCACGCGTTCCCACCGGACATGGGCCGCGTCACCGCGCCATACTACCCTACCGCTTCGCCAGGGGCGCATACCCCTCGTAGAGAGCGTTGCCGACCACGATGGCGCCGGCCAGGGAGGCCATCCGCTCGGCCTGCTCCGGGGTCTGGATCCCCCCTCCGTACCACAGCCGGGTGTTCCGGAGGACCTCGCGGACGGCCGCGACCACCTGGGGCGAGCCATATCTGCCGCTGTACTCGAGGTAGAAGACCGGCAGGTTGAGGAGATGCTCCGCCAATCTGGCGAACGCCAACACGTCGTCCAGGTCCAGGTCCGTTCGGGCCCGGGACAGCCGGGCCGCGGCCGCCTCCGGATTGAGGATGCAGTAGCCCTCCACCACGAGACGCTCCCAGTCCATGATGTCGGCGTAGCGTTTGATGGTGGCTTGGTGGTGACCGACCACCCAGTCGACCTCTGTGCTGTTGAGCACCATGGGGATCAGGTAGAGGTCGAACCCGGGGCACACCGCTCGAGGGTCGGACACCTCAAGGGCCAGGGGCAGCGAACGGCCGCGTAGCCGCCCCAGCAAGTTCAGCACCTCCTCCAGACCGTACCCGCCGGTCCCACCGACCACCAGGGCGTCGATGTCCCAGGCGCAGATCTCATCCAGCCGCTCACTGCCGAGCGCCCGAGCCGGATCGAGCTTCGCGATCCTCCGCCACTCCCGGTAGTCCGCCGTCACGCCGTCCTCCCGTCCGCCCACGGCAAGCCATCCCGCTTGCGCCAACGGGCCCACGAGAGCGCGGCCCAGGAACAGACGATGACCGCAGTGGTCCCCACAGAGAACCAGGCGATGGAGCCCAGGTCCTCAGGGTTCGGTATGGGAGGATGGTAGCCCAAGACGTAGTCGACCACGTCGTTCACGATGAGGAAGAGTGAGGCGAAAAGCACCGGCAGAGGCCGGAAGCGAAGGAACATGCTCAATATGAGCCCTTCCACGACCATGCCGAAATGGGTGAGGCTCATCAGGATCGCGACGAAGTCATACTTGCCGCCCGCGAGGTAGTCGGTGAACCAGACGAAATCCGTCCAGAGCCCGTATTTCATGCAGGCCCCGGTGGCGAGCAGACCCAAGAACTCCCATCTACGACCATAGTGGAAGGCCACCAGGGCGATGCCCATGAAGGTCACGGAGAGCGGGCTGTCGGGCACGAAGAGCCAGAGGTGCCAGGGCGCCTCGCTCAGGGAATCCCCGTACCAGAAGAGGTAACCGGGCACCGCGCTCCCGAGGTTGGCGACCACAAGCAGCCATGCGACGGCGGGAGTCAGTACCGCCCAGCGTGCAAACCGAAGCCACAGGTCCCGCAGCACCGGCCGTCTCTCAAGCCGCGCACCTGCCTCTATCACCACTCACCACCTTGCTCACGATCTCAGGATGATTAGCTACTATACCCAGTACTGTGGAGAGCAATATCGACCAGAGGACGAACCGCCTTTCGGCCTATCCAGTGCCCGAAGGGACGAACTCGCTCTGGGTGTGGCGACGATGGGTCCCCTTCCGCCGCGTGGCCCGCAACTTCATCGTCGTCTACGGGTGCCGCTATCTGCCCTTCCTCTCCTGGAAGATCCGCCTTTACAGGGCCATCGGGATGCGTATGGGCTCTCGCGTGTCCGTCGGGCTGGGGGCGGTGATCGACATCTTCTTCCCCGAGATGGTCAGCGTCGGCGACAATTCCATCATCGGCTACAACACGGTCATCCTGGGCCACGAGTTCCTGGTGAAGGAGCTGAGGACAGGACCCGTGAAGGTGGGCAAGGACGTCATGATCGGGGCAAACGTCACGATACTCCCGGGCGTCGAGATCGGAGACGGAGCCGTCGTCTCGGCCTGCAGCCTCGTCAATGCCGACGTTCCGGCCGGCGCCTTGGTGGGTGGTGTGCCGGCACGCCTGCTGGGTCCCGATCGCCTGCCGGACTCCGACCGATAGCCGCGGCTCCGACCGACAACCGGGCCCCTCTCAGCCCGCGGCCGGTCCTGCGGGCGGAGGCGGCGTGTCGCTTGGCGCCCAGGCCTCGTCAGTCCGCCGCCTTCGGCGGAGTAGCACCAACGTCAACAGGGTGACGAGAAGCGCGAGGACCACAAACGCCGCCACGGCTATCCCGATGATCCTTCCCCAGCGGTAGATCACGCTTCCCCCGTACATCTCGCGCGTGCTCGAAGCCACGACTTCCCAGGTGAGCGTGTTCCCGCCGATCTCGTCGGCGTTGTTGTCTCGGATGGTCCCGGGAAGCGTCACCCGGTTCTCGACCCTGAGCACCCGCTCCAAGAGCTCCAGAGGGATGCTCTGACCGCCTTCAGAAGAGGCCGCCACGAGCTCGCTCAGGCTCCCGATAGTGGAGAAGGCGGTCTTGGTGGCGAAGAAGCCCTCGTCCTGGAAGAGCGCGTACTGAGCCGGGTCTACGAACGATGAGAGCGGCCCTTCACGGGCGAGTCGCTCCAGTTCCTCGAGGCTCTCGAATGACCGCGTCGCGCTCAGCCATGCGGCGCCGTCATCGTCCGTGCCCCGGTCCACCGCCCAGTCGCTGGGGACGTTCCCCAAGACCATCAGGAAGAGCATGCCCACATCGGAAGGGATGTCCTCCCGGAACCCCTCGAGGAGCCCTCCCAGGTCCCCCAGTCCGGTGGCGGCGGCCATGGCCAGAGCGTCCTGGAGCTCCTTGTCGGCGGAGAGTCTCACACCGATGGTGCCCGACCCGTCCGGATTGACCTTGGTATCAAGCCCCATCTCGAGAGTGCAGCCGGCCAGAGAGAGCGAGAGGACCGCCGACAGCAGCACCGCGCAGGCGGCTATGACAGCCTTTCCTGCGCGAGCATGCCCCTGGCCCGCCGGCCTAAGCGCCAGACCTTTCATGAATGCCACCCTTCGCTGTTACTGCCGCGGGGGGCGCGGGGCGCCGGGCCCGGGCCGCGGGCCCCGCCGGCGGCCCGCCCGGCGACCG
>CAZQDY010000084.1:0-7787 GCA_964592075.1 uncultured Gaiellales bacterium | reverse complement strand
TCCACTCCGTTGATCGTCAAGCTCATGCGCGCGAGTTTCATGCTTTCTTTCCTATTCTCCTCTTGGGACCGGAACCTGTACCTGATGCCATCAGGGTGCAATCACACTCGAGCGTATTGCCGAGCCGTTCAAGCAATCCCGGCATCCTTCGATCGGGACAGCCGGCTCCATGCGCCCAGGTGCCAACATCCCGAGACTATCCACTATAATGATTGGCCTGTATGAGCGCAACCGTGATAATCAGCTGCCCACGCCGGCGGGGCCGGTGATGTCGGGCACGGGGGGGGCCGCAACCCGTGAGACTGAGGTGGCGACTCCTACGGGTGGGACTGTAGGGGACGGGGGGCTCTCTTGGACAGAAAGTGTCTGCCCCCAATGCCTGAAGACGATACCCGCCGGCCGCGTCCGTGAGGGCGCGGACGTCTTTCTCACCAAGACGTGCCCCGAGCACGGGGAGTCCCGATCCGTCATCTGGCGAGGGGCCCCCGACTACGCGACCTGGTTCAGTGGAAAGACCCCCAACCCACCCGCACTCACCCACACCGTCATTGAAAAAGGCTGCCCTCTGGACTGCGGCCTCTGCCCGGAACACCGCCAGCAGACCTGCTGCGTACTTCTCGAGGTGACAGCCCGCTGTGATCTTGGTTGCCCGGTCTGCTTCGCCTCCTCCGGCGCATCCGCGGAGCCGGACCCTGCGCTGACCACGATCGGGGGCTGGTATCGGATGCTCCGGGAGAGCACCGGCGGGTGCAACATCCAGCTCTCGGGCGGCGAGCCCACTATGCGGGACGATCTGCCCGAGATCATCACCATGGGTCGAGACCTGGGATTCACGTTCTTCCAGCTCAACACGAACGGTCTGCGCCTGGCTTCCGAGCCCGGATACGCCATCCGGCTGAAGGAGGCGGGACTGTCGACCGTCTTTCTGCAGTTCGACGGTCTCGAAGACCGTGTCTACCAGGTCCTGCGAGGCAAAGGCCTCTTCCATCAGAAGGAGGCGGCCATCGCCAGCTGTGCGGAGGCCGGACTCGGCGTCGTGCTGGTGCCCACTCTGGTCCCCGGCGTGAACACCGGAGACATCGGGCGCATCATCGACTACGCCATCCGTGGGCTGCCCGTCGTGCGAGGCGTTCATTTCCAGCCGATCAGCTACTTCGGCCGGTACCCTCAGAAGCCCGACGATGCCGACCGCTACACGCTTCCCGAACTCATGAGAGACATAGAGGCACAGACAGACGGCCTCATACTCCTCGGCAGCCTCCGCCCCTCAGGCTGCGAGCACTCCCTTTGCTCGTTGCACGGGGACTACGTGCTGATGGAGGATGGTTCGGTGCGCCCTCTGGCCGTCCCCGACGCCCCCCGGTCCTGTTGCGACCGGAAGGCCGGAGCGAACCCGGCAGAGACGAAGCGCGACCATGTGGCCCGCCGCTGGTCGCTCAACACAGGAACGGGCGAGTGCTGTTCATCGGCCGTCACGGCCGGCAGTGCCCCGGGCCGGGCGACCGGCGAGGCCGCGCCGGGTCTGGACGAGTTCCTCGAGCGGCTCCGTCGCTACACTTTCTCGGTCACGGCGATGGCGTTCCAGGATGTCTGGAATCTCGACCTCGAACGGCTGCGCGACTGCTGCCTGCACGTCGTCGGAGTGGGCAACAAGCTCGTGCCCTTCTGCGCCTACAACCTCACCGACGCGTCGGGCCACCCCGTGTACCGGCCCTCCGCGACACACGCGACGGAAGCGGCCGGCCGCGCGGCGCTGCACGAGCAGGCCGGCACGGCGGCCAGGCGGCCTTCCGCGGCAGCCGACCGCGGGCCGGTGCCCGAGCGTGTCCCGGTGCCCGGTCGCCCGGGACGACGTCGCGTGCCAAGAACGCCTCTGGAGCCCTGGATCGCCGCCAAGATAGGCTCGAAAGGACGACGCCTCGACCTTGAGGAGCTCCACCGCTATCAGCTCCGGCGACTGAACGAGACACTCTCCCGCGTCCGGACCCAGAGCCGCTTCTACAGAAGACTGCTCGGCTTCGACGGGCCGGCGTTCACCACTCTCGGGGATCTTGCCGCTTTGCCCTTCACGACGGCCGACGATCTCAAGGCCGCGCCTCACGACTTCCTGTGCGTGCCCCAGAGCGAGGTGGAGCGGATCGTCACTCTCATGACCTCCGGCACGACCGGTCTGCCGAAGAGGGTCTTCTTCACCGCGGAGGACCAGGAACTGACAAGGGATTTCTTCCACCGAGGAATGTCCACCCTCGTCGAGCCGGGCGACCGGGTCCTCATACTGCTGCCGGGCGGCCTCCCCGGAAGTGTAGGCGACCTCCTGAGGGATAGTCTGGAGCGCATGGGGGTGGAGGGTATCCCGCACGGGCCCGTGGCCGACCCCCGAGCCACGCTGGACGTGATGGCCGAGGAGCGTGTCACGGCGTTGGTAGGCATTCCGACCCAGGTGCTGCGGCTGGCTAGGACCGCGGATGCCGACCGCCGCTCCCTGTCCGCCCGGCTGAAGAGCGTGCTGCTGAGCACCGACCGCGTGCCCCGCGCAGTGGTGCGAGCCATCGAAACGATCTGGGGTTGCGCGGTTTACGACCACTACGGGTCGACCGAGATGGGACTGGGGGGCGGTGTGGATTGTGGGGCGCGCGACGGGTACCATCTGAGAGAGGCGGATCTGTTCTTCGAGATCGTCCATCCGGTCACGATGCGGCCGCTACCGGAGGGGGAGAGCGGAGAGGTCGTATTCACGACTCTCACACGCTCGGCCATGCCGTTGGTCCGCTACCGCACCGGAGATCTGAGCCGTTTCGTCCCGGGGCCGTGTCCCTGCGGCACCGTGCTCAGA
This sequence comes from uncultured Gaiellales bacterium, assembly GCA_964592075.1. GTDB lineage: Bacteria > Actinomycetota > Thermoleophilia > RBG-16-64-13 > RBG-16-64-13 > RBG-16-64-13. Next base: position 4,954 of record CAZQDY010000084.1, on the reverse strand, counting down.
CGCATGGCTCATGTAGATGAACGCGTGGACGGCGCTGTCGAACTGCCCGGAGGCGGTATGCTTCGCCAAGGCGACTTGGATGAGGCGCTCTTCTCACTGCCCGGGTTGACCGACTTCAGCTCGGAATACGCGAGAGAAGGAACCTGCGCCACGCTCCTCATCAGGTCCCGGTCTTGTGAGAACGGTCCGAGGCCGGGTGAGGAAGAGGTTCGCGAAGCTCTCGGCGCCATCCCCGCGCTCGCCGCGGACCTAGCGGAGGGACGACTGACGATACGTGTGTCGGACTGGGACGATCGAGAGAGGATCATTTCCGGCACCGCGAAAAGGAAGATTACTGAACCGAGGGAGAACGGAAGATGAACCTCGATACGGCACGGACGGGTCTGTCTTTGCTCGAGCAGGGCGAGGACTTCGCCTGGGTCACCATCCTCGACACGCTTGGCTCCTCGCCCAGGCACGCCGGAGCGATGATGCTGGTGAAGCCCGACGGGTCCATCGCGGGCACGATCGGCGGCGGTCCCCTGGAGGCTACTGCCATCGAAAGGGCCCTCGGGGTGGTCAAGACCGGCGGGTTCTATATAGAGAGGTTCGACGCCGCCCAGCTCGGGATGCTGTGCGGCGGGGGCGGATCGCTGCTGATAGAACGCATCGAGTCCACCCGGTCGACGGCGCGGGAGTTCTTCCGGTCCCTGGTGGAGCTTCTGGGTATGGGACGCAGAGGCTGGCTCGTCACCCTCATCCCGGCGGAGAACGCCCCTGGGGAAACCGTGCGCAGGTGTCTTGTCGGCGCTGACGGCTCGGTCGCGGGCGACCCGGTCTGCGCTCCAGAGGTGCTGCAAGAGCTCGCCAGGAAGGGCGGCACCTACGACGGGATCCTGGCCGGCGCCACCACCAAGACTCATGTGCAACCCGTCGGCGCCCAGGGCGCCGCGTATGTCTTCGGTGCGGGACACTGCGCGGAGAAGCTGGCGCCCGTGCTGAGCACCCTCGGCTTCTTCATCACCGTCATCGACGACCGCCCCGACTTCGCGAGCCCCGAGCGCTTTCCGACCGCCGACCGCCTTGTCGTGCCCCAGTCTTTCGACAACGTGGTGGAGACACTCCCCATCGATGCGGACAGCTATCTCGTGATCGTGACCAGGGGCCATGACCACGACACGAGCGTGTTGGCACAGTCGCTCAAGACGAGGGCGCGCTACATAGGCATGATCGGTAGCAGGAAGAAGATCGGAGACGCCTTCAAGGACCTTTCCGACCAGGGTTTCTCCAGCGACGACTTGGCGCGGGTGCACGCCCCCATCGGGCTGCCCATCGGGGCGGAGACACCGGAGGAGATCGCCATCAGCATCGCCGCCCAGCTCATCCAGGTGCGCTCGACCAAGAGCTGAAGGGCCCGGCAGGGCCCGGCGCGATCCGGGAGGGCCGGGGAGAGCCCGGAGTGATCCCGGAGGCCCGAGACCGTCGCGGGCGGCCCGCGGCAGTATCGCGCGGGCTCCGCCCACGATAGAATCGAGCGCGATATCACAACGACCCCCGAGAGGAGCGCGCATGCCCCGTCGCCCGGATATCCGGAAGGTCCTCATCATCGGCTCCGGCCCCATCGTGATCGGCCAGGCCTGTGAGTTCGACTACTCCGGGACACAGGCATGCAAGGCGCTTCGCAAGCTGGGCTACGAGATCGTTCTGGTTAACTCCAACCCCGCGACCATCATGACCGACCCGGTCATGGCCGACGAGACCTACATCGAGCCGCTCAACAGGGAGACGCTGGCCGAGATCATCGCGGTGTCCCGGCCCGATGCGCTCCTCCCGAACCTGGGCGGCCAGTCCGGCCTCAACCTCTCGTCAGAGTTGCACCGCTCCGGCGTGCTCGACAAGTACGGCGTCGCCATCATTGGGGTGCGCCCGGACGCCATCGAACGGGGAGAGGACCGGCTGGCCTTCAAGGAGACCATGAACCGCCTCGGCATCGACATGCCCCGCAGCGAGATCTGCTACTCCGTCGACGAGGCGGCGGGTGTGGCGGCCGAGCTGGGCTATCCCATCGTGGTCAGACCCGCATACACCATGGGAGGAACCGGCGGCGGCCTCGTCTACAACCGCGAGGAACTGCAGGTGGTCGCAGAGCGGGGCATCCGGGCCAGCCTGGTGGGGCAGGTGCTGGTGGAGGAGTCGGTCGTTGGCTGGGAGGAGTTGGAGCTCGAGGTCGTGCGCGATGCGAAGGACCAGATGATCACCGTCTGCTTCATCGAGAACGTGGACGCCATGGGGGTGCATACGGGCGACAGCTTCTGCACCGCTCCCATGCTGACCATCTCCCCTGAACTGCAACACCAGTTGCAGAAATACTCATATGCAATAGTCGAGGCCATCGAGGTGATCGGGGGCACCAACATACAGTTCGCCCATGATCCCCGCACCGGGCGGGTGGTCGTCATCGAGATCAATCCCCGCACGTCCCGCTCTTCCGCCCTCGCGTCCAAGGCCACCGGCTTCCCCATCGCGATGGTCAGCTCCATGCTGGCCGGCGGTCTCACTCTGGACGAGATCCCCTACTGGCGCGACGGCACGCTGGAGAAATACACGCCGGCGGGCGACTACGTGGTGGTCAAGTTTGCCAGATGGGCCTTCGAGAAGTTCCGCGATGCCCAGGACCGTCTTGGCACCCAGATGCGGGCGGTGGGCGAGGTCATGTCCATCGGCAAGACCTACAAGGAGTCGCTCCAGAAGGCCATCCGCTCCCTGGAGACGGGTCGTTACGGCCTCGGCTTCGCCAAGGACTTCAACTCGAAGTCGCTCGATGAGCTGATGATGCTGCTCAAGGAGCCCACCAGCGAGCGGCACTTCATCATATACGAGGCCCTGCGCAAAGGTGCGACGACAGACGCACTGTACGCGCGCACCCACATCAAGCCCTGGTTCATAGAGCAGATGCGGGAGTTGGTGGAGCTGGAGGAGGAGATACTGGCATGGCGGGCGGCCGACGCGGCCGGGAACGCTGCAGCCGACCCCGACGCCGCAGCCGAGAGCGTCGCGGCCGGGCCTGCCGCCGTAGTCGGCGGCGCCGCGGCCCGGCCCGGCGCCAAAGCCGTCGCGCTACCCGACGACCTTCTCGCCCGAGCCAAGAAGGACGGTTTCGCCGACGCCTACCTGGCCAAGCTCACCGGCATACCCGAAGCCCGGATCAGGGCGCAGCGCCTGGCCCTAGGCCTCAGGCATGGCTACCATCCCGTCCCGGTCAGCGGCGTGGAAGACGCCGCCTACTACTACTCCACCTACAACGCCGCCGACGTCGTTCCGGTCGACGACCGCCGGAAGATCATGGTGCTGGGCGGCGGGCCCAACCGCATCGGGCAGGGGATCGAGTTCGACTACTGCTGCGTCCATGCGGCTTTTGCCCTACGGGAAGCCGGTCTGGAATCGATCATGGTCAACTGTAACCCCGAGACCGTCTCCACCGACTACGACACCTCCGACAAGCTCTACTTCGAGCCCCTCACCGTAGAGGATGTGCTCGCCATCTACGAGAAGGAGCGTCCCGAGGGCGTCATCGTCCAGTTCGGGGGACAGACCCCGCTCAACATCGCCCGGGAACTCGAGAAGGCGGGCGTCCCCATCATCGGTACCTCCCCCGACACCATCGACCTCGCTGAGGACCGAGACCGCTTCCGCGGCATGATGGAACGCCTCGGCATCCCCATGCCCGAGGCGGGTATGGCCACATCGGTGGAGGAGGCCCGCGCGTTGGCCGGGCGCATCGGCTACCCGCTCATCGTCCGCCCAAGCTATGTGCTGGGTGGCCGGGGGATGGAGATCATCCATGACGAGGAGATGCTGGTCCGCTACGTCAACGCGGCGGTGGACGTGAACCCGGAACTGCCTATCCTCATCGACAAGTTCCTCGAGAACGCCATGGAGTGTGAGGCCGACGCCCTCTGCGACGGCACCGACGCCTTCGTACCCGCCGTCATGCAGCACATAGAGTATGCAGGCGTGCACTCCGGCGACTCGGCCTGCGTGATCCCGCCGGTCTCTATCCCCGAGAGGCACCTGGCTACCATCAACGAATACACGAAGCGCATCGCGGTGGAGCTGGGCGTCGTCGGGCTCATGAACATGCAGTACGCCATCCTTGACGACGTGGTCTACGTGCTGGAGGCGAACCCCCGGGCATCGAGGACGGTACCGCTGGTGTCCAAGGTCTGCAACGTGAACATGGCAGGGCTCGCCACCCGCTTGATGCTGGGGGAGAGACTCAGCGAGCTTGCACTCAAGCACAAGACCATCCCCTATTTCGGCGTCAAGGAGGCGGTCTTCCCCTTCAGCATGTTCCAGGAGGTCGACCCGTTGCTGGGGCCCGAAATGCGGTCCACCGGCGAGGTGCTGGGCATGGCCGACTCGTTCGGCCTGGCCTTCGCCAAAGCCGAGGAGGCCGCCGGGCAGACGCTCCCGCTGGAGGGCACCGTGCTGATCACCGTCGCCGAGCGCGACCGCGAGCTGGTGCTGCCTGCTGCGCGGGCCTTCAGCCAGATGGGCTTCAAGATCCGCGCCACGGTGGGCACTCATGCCTTCCTCACCGAGCAGGGGATCGCGTCGGAGTCCATCCTCAAGCTGCATGAAGGCCGCCCCAACATCGAGGACGCCATCAAGAACGGCGAGATCCAATTGGTCGTGAACACCCCGGCCGGCAAGTCCAGCGAGTTCGACGACTCCTACATCCGCAAGGCGGCCATCAGATACCGGGTGCCCTACATCACCACCACCACGGCGGCCAAGGCCGCGGCCGGGGGCATCGCCGCCCGCCGCGCGGCGCGGGGTCTGGTGCGGTCGCTCCAGAGCTACCACTCGGCGCTCGACTAGCGACCCGGCGGCGCAGCGCGGGTGCGGTCCCGGGCGGCGCGGCGGCAGCCCGACGCGGCGGCGGGTGCGGCAGCCCGACGCGGCGGCGGGTGCG
>CAZQDY010000083.1:0-8040 GCA_964592075.1 uncultured Gaiellales bacterium | reverse complement strand
TTCGAACCCGCGAGACCTTGCGGCCTGCCGGTTTTCAAGACCGGTGCGATCAACCGTACTCTGCCACCCCTCCGGGGACCACCCCTCCGCGCCGCAGCCACGGAGCCGCGGCCGCTGTCCGCACGGGCCGACGGCCGTTGGTCGTGGGCAGCTCGGAGTATAGCCCCCTGGGGGAGTGTCTAGTAGACGTTGAAGGTGGCGGCGGATGCGAAGATGGCTATGAGGACCGCGATGACGAAGGCCGCGATGCCTATGCCAAAGGTTATCCAGCACCACATCTTGGCCTTGCGGGATGACTCCTTGGCTCCCGCGATGTCGCCGAGCGCCAGCCTGTTGTTCACCTGGCTGGCGTACACCACCGCCGCGATGCCTGTGGGCCAGAAGCACAGGATGAGCACAGCGATAGCCCAACCCATGTAGGTGGGGATATTGGGGATGGCTCCGTACCCGCCGGCGCGGTAGGGGGGCTGGTAGGAGGGCGGGTACTGCTGCTGGTAGGGGGTCTGGTACGGCTGTTGGTGCGTCTGCTGCTGGTAGGTGGACGGCTGACCGGCCGGTGACTGATAGGCCTGTTGGGCCGGCGTGGCGCCTTGGTCCGCCGAACCGCCCCATTTCTCCTTGTATTCCACCAGGTCCAAGCCGCACATGTTGCAGAACCTGGCTGTGTCTTCGTTAGCGCCACCACATTGTGGGCAGAACATCCTTGCCTCCCTTGCCCCGTCCGGCTCGCTCTCTCACAATCTCGATCATCCAGTCTAGTAGTTCGAGCCGGCGGATGATAATCCCGTCGATTCCTTCGGCAATCGGAGGAAAGCGCTTTAGGCTGGCGAAATGTTGCCGACAATGGACCTGGACGGTCCGAAGTCGTCTTTGGGGTGGAGGCTCGCTGATGAAACCGGTCTATCTCGGAGGAGTGAGGGGCTATCAATCGGCCGTGTACAGGCCGGGAATGGGATGGAGCGCTGCCGAGACGCACCGTCATCACGGCCACCGGCCCCCCGTGCTCAGGGCCAATCAACCGATGCACGTGAGCCCGCTGGCCGTCGCCCATCGACGTGGCCCCGGTATCAGGACCAAGACCGCCATCGTCGCCGTGCTGGTGGCGCTGGCCGGGGTGCTGACCCTGGTGCTGAGCGGCGCGGTCCAGTTCTAGGACCCACGCCCACTGAACGACGATGGCCGACGCCCATCTGCCCGAACGCGTCCGATACGCGATCGAGACCGACAGCATGATCCGCCTCTTCGGCATCGAGGTGGAGGAGACCTCGGAAGCCTTCACACGGGTCTCCGCCGTCGTGAGAGAGGATTGTCTTCAGCTTCATGAGCTGGCACACGGCGCCTTCATGTTCGCACTCCTGGATGTCGCCTTCGCGCTGACGGTCAACGCCAAAGTCGATGCAGTGGCGGTCCAGTGGAGCATCAGCCAATTCCGCTCCGCCAAGCTGGGTGACAAGGTGGCGGCCGAGTGCCGTCTCCTGCACGGAGGCCGCCGCCTGATGGTGGTGGAACTCCTGGCGCTGGGAAACGAGGGAAAGGTGCTGGCCAAAGGTCAGGCGACCGCCATCCCCCTGGGAGAGACCGCTCCCGCGCAGAGACGCTGCTAGGCGGCCGGGCCCGGCGCGAGCACGCCCGGCGCCTGCCGGACCAGCCGGACCTTCTCGGCGGCCAGTCGCGGCGACAGACCCACCGCGTAGATCTCGGGGTTGCGTAGACGGCGGAGCTCCTCCGGCAGCGCAGCCACCTGGTCGCGGGCTCTCTCTCTGATCTCGTTGAGCGTGGGCGACGTCCCCACCCTCTTACCGTGCTGCATGACGGGCTGGAGCAGGTCTTCGCAACGGGCGGCGTCCCACACCGCTCTCAGGAACGACAGGTCGTGACGCTCGGCGAACGGCACCGGCTTCGCGGGCTGTCCCGGATCGATGGTGTCGGGGGCTTCGTCGGCCAGACGGATGAGGTCCGCCAGGGGCCGGCCGGACCCGTCGTAGTAACGCACCACCCGCTTGCGCCCCGGGTCGGTCATCTTGCCCGGGTTGGACGACAGCTTGATCCGAGGCTCCCAGATGCCGCCGTTCTCACGGACGGCGACCAGCTTGTACACGCCGCCCAGGGCGGGATGGTCGGAAGAGGTGATGAGATGCGTGCCCACACCCCAGGAGTTGACGGGCGCACCCTGTCTCTTGAGGTCGGCGATCAGGTCCTCGTCCAGCTCGTTTGACGCCACTATGAGCGGGTCCTCGAAGCCGGCCTCGGCGAACATGCGATGGGCGGCTTTGCTGAGCCGGGCCAGGTCGCCCGAATCGAGGCGCACAGCCGGACGCACGGTCCGTCCGGCCGCACGTAACTCCTTGAACAGGGTGACCGCGTTGGGGAGGCCAGACGTCAACGTGTCGTAGGTGTCGAGGAGTAGGATGGGCTCCCGGTAGCAGGCCGCGTAGGCTCGGAAGGCGTCGAGCTCGTTCTCGAAACTCATGACCCAGGAGTGGGCGTGAGTGCCCTGGACAGGGATGCCGAAGGTCTTGCCGGCCAGCATGTTGGAGGTGCTGTCCGATCCTCCGATATAGGCGGCGCGAGAGCCGCTCAGAGCTCCGTCGGGACCGTGAGCGCGCCGGAGGCCGAACTCCACCAGGTTGTCGTCGCCGCAGGCCAGGCGGATGCGGGCCGCCTTGGTGGCGATGAGAGTCTGGTAGTTGAGGGTGTTGAGTACGGCCGTCTCCAGCAGCTGGGCCTCGATGAGCGGGCCCTCGACTTGGAGGATGGGCTCGTGGGGGAAGACCACCGTACCCTCGGGAGCAGCCTCGACAGAGCAGGTGGGCCGGAACTCCCGCAGGTACTCCAGGAAGGCGTCATCGAACGTGCCCAGCCCCGACAGGTAGTCCAGGTCCTGCGGGGTGAAGCGCAGTCCCTCGATGAGGTCGAGGAGCTGCTCCAGCCCGGCGGTTATGGCGAAGCCATTGTGGGGCGGAAGCTCACGGAAGGTGTAATTGAAGCAGGCAGTGAGGTCTTTGCGGCCGGTCTTCCAGTAGCCGCCCATCATCGTGAGCTGGTAGTAGTCGGTCAGAAGGGCCAGGTCCTCGCGCCGGGCCCAGCGCTGAGAGGCGTCGAGTTCAGTCATCATCGACGGGGTTCCCATGCTCGTCGTAGGCCGGCGCCGGCCGCTCACCAGAATCCACCAGCTGGGTCGACCAGACCCGGATGGCGCCCGCCCGCTCCAATTCGGCCAGCGTGCGCGCCGACTCCTCCGGGGAGATGCCTCGCACGGCATCCTCGACCAGATAGACGGTGAAGCCGGCGGCCAGGGCGTCCAGTACGGTTTGGCGCACGCAGTACTCAGTGGCAAGGCCGGTGATGAAGACCCGCTCCACGTTATGCCCGTGCAGAAAGGCGGCCAGGTCGAGCCGCTCGACCTGAAAGCCGCTGTGGGCTTCCTGAACGGGATCGTCACCCTTGGTCACGAGGATGGCGTTCATGGGCATGTCCAGAGCCCTGCACCAGTCGGAGCCCGGTGTCCCCTGCACACAGTGCGGGGGCCAGGAACCGTCCCGATACTCTGGATGGTCGGAGAAGCTCGAATGGTCGGCAGGATGCCAGTCGCGCGTGTAGATCCAGCGTCCGAAGAAGGGGACTATCCGGTTGATGACAGGGATCACGGCGTCCCCGTCCGGCACGGCCAAGCTGCCTCCCGGGCAGAAATCGTTCTGGACGTCCACCACGATGAGGGCGTCGCGCGCACCCGTGAGGATGGTCTGGTCCTCCGCGCCGCCGCTAGGTCTCTCGTCCCCCGCCGCGCTCATCGTCCTATCATCTCCATGTCTGGGGGCATGAACGGCCGCAACGCCTCCGGCACCTCTATCAGGCCCTCTTCTGTCTGGTAGTTCTCCATGATAGCGATGATGGTGCGCCCCAGCGCCACCACTGTCCCGTTCAGGGTGTGGATGACGTAGGCGCCGCTCTTGCCGCCTTTCGCACGGACCTTCAGGCGCCGGGCCTGGTAGTCGGTGCAGTTGGAGCAGGAAGTGACCTCCCGGTAACGCTCTTGGGTGGGCAGCCAGGCCTCCAGGTCGTACTTCTTGGCGGCCGACGCTCCCAGGTCGCCGGCGGCGATGTTGACCGCCCGGTAGGGGAGCTCCAGGTCCTGCAGGAGTTCCTCCTGGACGGAGCGCATGAAGTCGTGCTCCTGGGCGGAGTCGCCCGGAGCGCAGAAGCTGAACATCTCGACCTTGTCGAACTGATGCACTCGGAAGATGCCCCTGGTGTCCTTGCCGGCCGCCCCGGCCTCGCGCCGGAAGCAACTCGAGTAGCCTACATAGCGGACCGGCAGGTCGGCCTCGTCGAGGATCTCGTCCATGTGGAGCGCGGCCAGGGGCACCTCAGAGGTGCCGACCAGGTTGAGGCCGTCGCTCTCCAGCCGGTACACCTGCTGCATGTCGGTGGGGAAGAACCCGGTGCCGTACATCGCCTCGTCGCGTACCAGCACCGGCACCACGACGGGACGGAAGCCCTTGGCGGCGAGCTTCCGCAGGGCGAACTGCACCAGGGCGAACTGCAGGAAGACCAAGCCGCCCTTGAGGTAGGCGAAGCGGCTACCCGAGGTACGGGCGCCGCGCTCCATGTCGATGAGGTCGTGCACCGCCGCCAGGTCCAGGTGGTCCAGGGGGGCGAAGGTGAACTCCCGCGGGGCACCCCAATGATGCAGCACCACCGAGTCGTCCTCGCCGCCGTCGGGGGCGGAGGGGTCGGGCAGGTTGGGGACTTGGAGCAGCTCCGCTTCGAGAGAGGCTTCCACGTCCTTGAGCCGCTCTTCCAAGCGCTTGATCTCGTCTCCAACCGCCCGCATCGCCTCGATCTTGGCCGTGGCGTGGGCCTTGTCCCGCTTCAGCCGGGCGATCTCCTCGCTCACCGTGTTGCGCAGGGAGCGACGCTCCTCGACTTCCACCAGGATCTCGCGCCGTGACCGGTCCAGCTCGAGCAGAGTGTCCAGGGTCGCCTCGGCACGCTCGCCCCGGCGACGCAGAGCGCCGCGCACCATTTCGGGATCGCTGCGGATGAGCTTCATGTCGAGCACGGGATCCTCCTGGCTCTCTGGGATCGTATCAAGCCGTTCCCTGGTTCAGCGGCCGGCCCACGGGATAGCTGCCGAGCACGGTCAGGCGGGGCAGCTTGCAGCGAAGGCAGCGGAGCGCGTCCGCAATCGCCACGTCGTCCACCTTCCCCTCCATATCGACGATGAAGATGTAGTCGCCCAACCTGCGCTTGGACGGACGCGACTCGATCTTGGTCAGGTTGATGTGCCTGAAGGCGAACTCCTGGAGGATCAGGAGCAGCGCCCCAGGTTGGTCCTTGACGATCTCGCACACCACCGAGGTCTTGTAGGGCTCGAACCAGTCTTGACGCTCCTGTTGCCGAGCCAAGAAGACGAAGCGGGTCTCATTGTCCTCGTGATCCTCGATGTCGGACGCGATCACCTCACAGCCGTACATGGCTCCGGCCAGCTTGTTGCCGATGGCCGCCCAGGGTTCGGTCGCGGAGGCCACCCGTTCGACCGCGTTCGCTGTGGAGTTGGCGGCCTCGACCTCGCGGCCGGGCAGGTTGCGGCGCAGCCACATGCGACACTGCGCGTTGGCGTGGGGGTGAGAGACGACCTTCGTGATCTGCTCGAGCGTCACTCCAGGCCGGGCCAGGAGCGCGTGGCGGATCGAGTGACGGATCTCTCTCACTATCTGCAGGTTGTCCACCTCGTGGACGAGGATGTCGACCGTAGCCGATACCGAGCCTTCTATGGAGTTCTCGATGGGGACGATCGCGCAGTCCACCTCCCCTGAAGACACCGCCTCGATGGTCTCTGGGTTGGAGGCGAAAGGCAGGAACCTGCGGACCCGCCCGCCCGGCGCCTGCTCGGTGATGGTGGCGCGGAGGGCCTCCTCGGTGAACGTACCCTGAGGCCCCAGGAAGCCTAGAGTAGTCGCCGCCACCGGGAGAGGGTCGGCCAGTGAGGAAACCGGCCACCGAGCGAGCTCCTTCCCGGCCGGCTCACAGTTCACGGCTGTCCGGTTCCTCTTCGACGGGGTCGCCGTCTGGGTCGGTGCTGTCGGCGATCTTGCCCAGGTTCTGCTTGCGCTCGCGGACGAACCTCTCGGCCAGACTGCTCGCGGACGGCGTCTCCGGCTCATCCCACCCTCGCGCTGAGGGGACGACCTCCCCCTCGATGTAAGGCAGCCCATGGCGCTTGCGTCTTCGGTTCTCCCGGGCCAGTTCGCGGGAGTTGTCGTTCCGCAATCCGGGTAGGCCGTCGGCCATGGTGCCGCTGGCCGCCAGGGCTTCGGCTCCCTCTGTTGCGACGGCCTCCTCCGGCACGCCGCCCTCCGCCCGCGGCCGTATGGTGAACGGGCCGGTGCCGTGGGCCTGCTCAACCGCTTCTTTCTCCTCGGGAGCGAGCGGGACGTCCGGATGCCCGTCTTTGATGAGCTTCACGTACATGCGGGCGAAGTCGCGGCTGACGACAGTGGTGATGACCACTCCGTCGCCCAGGCTGTTGAGGAAGGCGACCGCTGTGCTTTGCCTGCCTCCAAGATCGTAGTAGGCGTCGAAGCGGACGATCCCCACGCGGGACAGCGTGTTGTCGATCCGAACATCGTGATCGCGCGCCGCGAGAGTCAGGTCCTCCAGTGCAATGCGGACGTTGGTGAGCTTCTCGTCCAGGCCCGAGACGTGCTCGATGATGTCGACCGTTCCCCGGGAGCCCATGATCACGTGCTGGTTCCGTTGATAGTGCTGGAGGCTCCTGTAAACAAGCACCAGCCCAGCGCCAGCCCCCGCGGCCACGACGATGGCCACGACGGCCAGTATCTCGAATAGCTCCACTGCTTCCTCTCCGCGTTCCTAGAACTTGAAGATGACGTTTGCTTCTATCTGGTTGTTGCCGCTGTACTTCTCCTCAGGGACCGGTCCCGCTTTTACCTTGAGCACGGCCACCTCACCGTACGGCGAATGGCTTATGCCCTGGACGGTCACCTTGGCCTTCTGTTTGGCCTTGATGAGCGGGATCTCCGCGACCACCTTCTGAGGATCTGGAGACTCGGAGGATAGCAGCGTGATGGTCACCTTGACGTTCTTCTCGTCCGTGTTCCCCTGGTTCTCCACGGTCACTTCAAACGCCAGTTCATCGGTGGCCGTGAGATTGAAGGTCCCTCCCGCCGTGATCTCCTTGTCGTCCGGCATAGCGACCACTTTGTCGAGGGCTACTCCGTGGACGGCCTGAAGGTTGCCCGTGCTCTCGAGACCGGCCAGGATGTCGAGGACCTGCGCGTTGGAGGCAAGATCGGGATCGGAGAAGAACTGGCTGGCGGGTACCGTGACCCCGGCCAGTTCCTTCTTGGTAAGCAGGTCCTTGGCTCTGGGAACGAAGACCTCTTTGTACAAGAAGTCGGAATTGGTCAGATAGTAGAGGGCGCGGGAGATGCCCTCCGCGGTGACATCGGTGTCCTCTACCTCCAGGGCGTTCATAAGGGCCGGTTTCAGTTCGGTCATGCCCGTCTTGCGGAAGCTCATGACGAGAAGGAAGAACTGATGGATGCCTGAGTCCACGAGGTCCTTGGGAGCTTCCAGTGCCTCAGCCTTCACCTGCAACTGCTCCCCGCTGGACACGAATCCGTCGAGCCGGGACTGGACCTCGGTACGGTTGGTGTCACCGGGGTTGGTCAACATCTCGACCAGCTCGGCTCCCACGGTGTCCGACTCTGCGAGTATGGCGGCCACACTGTCCATATAGCCTTGGTACTCGGTGCTCTCGCCGCTGCGGATGGCGTTCCGAGCGACCACCACGATGACCACCACGGCGATGATGATGACGGCAAGAATCACCAGGAGCCGGAGCAATGGCTTAGGCAGGACCCGCTTCTGCCGCCGTTCCCGCTCTCCCGTAGCTGACCCGCTATTGGTGTCGTCCTTAAACCGATCGGTCATACGCAGCGGCAATACCTGAACAGAGGTGGTGGGCGAGGGGGGACTTGAACCCCCATGAGCGTAAGCTCACTAGACCCTGAA
>CAZQDY010000082.1:0-8058 GCA_964592075.1 uncultured Gaiellales bacterium | reverse complement strand
CCGGCGCTTACAGCGCCGGCGCCCTCGCTCGTTCCCGGGTACCCGACCGGCTATCATGGGGTCTCCTGATCACGCGAAACCGTGCCGACCGCACCGTACAGCAAGGAGCAGCGCAACGATGTCAGACCACCCCGCCGCGCGTCCACAAGGCACCGCGGACCAGATCGTGGCCCGCCTCACCGAGGGCAACCTCCGCTTCGCCCAGGGCATGCCGCTCCTCGCGGATTCCAGCCCGGAACGCCGGGCGAGCCTCGCCTGTGGGCAGAGCCCTGCCGCGGCCGTCCTCGCCTGCTCCGATTCCCGCGTGTCGCCGGAGCTACTGTTCGACCAGGGTCTCGGTGAGCTCTTCGTGGTGCGGGTTGCGGGCAACATCGTCGACGACATCGTGCTCGGCAGCCTCGAGTACGCGGTGGAGCATCTGCGTGTGTGCGCCATTGTGATCATGGGGCACAGTTCCTGTGGCGCCGTAACCAGCGCATGCGCATGCGACTTCGACAGGGTGGAGGGAGCGACCGGCGTCGTGCTGCGGGCCCTCGAGCCCTCGGTCACCGCCGCGCGTGTGACCTGTTCCGCTCCAGAGGAGATCATCGACGTCAGCACCAGGCTGAACATGAGAGCACAGGCTGACGCTCTCGTCGACAGCCGCATCATCACCAAGACGGTGGAGGCGGGAGACCTAGCCATCCTCCAGGCCTGGTACGACCTGGCGACCGGGTTGGTCAGCTGGCTCTGACGCGGCGCGGCCGGCGCAGCCTCCACAGCACGCCCTTGCGTGGTGCGAACAGGAAGGCCAGCACGAAGATGGCCGTCGCCACCAGCACCACGGCGCCTCCGGACGCCACGTCGAGGTAGTAGCTGAGGTAGAGCCCTCCCACCGCCGACACCACCCCGATCAGAGCTGAGACGGCCATCATGGCGGGCAGCCGGCGGGTCAGCAGATATGCCGCCGCCGGAGGAGTGACCAGCATGGCGGCCACCAGGGCCACGCCGACCGTGCGCAGCGACACGACTATGGTCGCCGCCAGCATCAGGAACAGCCCGGTGCGGAGCGCATGGGTCCGCAGACCCAGAGTCCGGCCGAAGACAGGGTCGAACGAGACCACCAGCAGCTGCCGGTAGAGCAGGACTATCGCCAGCAGCACGACGAGCGCCAGACCGCCGCTGATCCATAGGTCGGTGGCGCTCACCCCAAGGACGTTGCCGAAGAGCACGTGTGTCAGATCGACGGCATAGCCGCCCGTGGTGCTGATCAGCACCACCCCCAGAGCAAGGGCCGCCGCGAAGAAGATGCCGATGGCGGTGTCCTCCCGGATGGTCCCCGCCTTCGTCACGAAGCTTATCCCCACGGCCACGATCACACCGGCCGCGAGCGCGCCGGCGAGCAGATTCGCCCCCACCAGGTAAGCGACCGCCACGCCGGGGAGGATGGCGTGCGCAAGAGCGTCCCCCAGAAAGGCCATCGAACGAAGGACGATGTAGCAGCCTATGACGGCGCAGACCACCCCCACGATCACCGAGGCCACGAGAGCCCGCTGCATGAACCCGAAGACGAAGGGCTCCGTGAGCCATCCCATCACGGCGTCCCGTTCTGCATGTGTCCGTGCGTACCGTGGCCGTCGCCTCCGCAGCACTGGTCGACGGCGATCACTTTGCCGTTCACCACCACCATCTGGCCTCCGAAGGCGGCTTGCAGATGTTCCTCGGTGAAGACCTCCTCGGGGCTGCCGGAGCTGATCAGGCGGCCGTTCAGAAGCACGATCTCGTCGAAGCGCGCGGAAGCCAGTTCCAGGTCGTGGGTAGAGACGAGAACCGTCACGGGCCGCTCCCTCAGACTCGAGAGGAGCCCCAAGACGGCCTCTTTCGTCGAGATATCCACCCCCGTGAAGGGCTCGTCCAGCAACAGCACGTGAGGCTCCTGCGCCAGGGCACGCGCGAGGAAGACCCTCTGTTGCTGACCGCCGGACAGCTCTCCGATGGGCCGCTCGGCGAGCGCCGCTATGTCCAGGCGCTCCATGCTCTGCCGGGCGATCTCCAGATCGGACGCTCTACGCCTCCTGAACCATCGCCCCCGACCATAGCGTCCCATGGACACCACATCCGAGACCGTCACGGGAAAACGCCAGTCCACTTCCTCCCGCTGCGGCACGTATGCCACAGGATCGCGGTACTCACTAGCGGGGCGCCCGTGGATGAGCATCTCCCCACGCCTCAAGGAGACCAGGCCCATCATGGCCTTGAAGAGTGTCGACTTGCCGGCCCCATTGGGCCCCACCACCGCTATCTGCGCCCCGTGCGACACGCTCAGAGACACGGAGTCGAGCGCTGCCCGCTCCCCGTAGAAGACGCTCACGTCACGCAGTTCCAGGAGATCGTTCATGCGTGCGCTCCCGCCCGCCGACGGCTCATCGGAGGGCCTTCACGATCATGCCGACGTTCCTTCGCATCATGTCCAGATACGTGGGTGCGTCTTCCCCGACCGACGCTATGTAGAGATCGGTGACCACGTCCACCCCGGCCTCCTTGGCCACCTGGGCGGCAAGGTCGACATTGCCGCCGGTCTCCAGGAAGATGGCGGGAGCACCGGTGTCCTCGATCTCCTTCACCAGCGCCGCGACCTGCTGCGCGGAGGGCGCCCCCTGCCCGGACACCGTCGGAAACACGCTGCCCACTATCGTGAATCCGTACCGTGCGGCGAAGAAACCGAGGCTGTCGTGGTTTGTCACCAGCAACCTCCGCTCGGCCGGGATGGCGGCCACCTGCTCGGCGATCCACGTGTCCAGCTCCTGCAGCTCCCCGCGATAGGTCTCCGCGTTCGCCTGGTAGTCGGCGGCGCCCGCAGGATCGATCTCCGCCAGTCGTCGGGCGACGTTCTCGACGTAGCTCATCACCAGCGTCGGGTCAAGCCACACGTGAGGGTCTTCGGAGGCGCCGGCCAGTCCCGCCGCGGCTTCGATCACCGGCACGTCGGCACCGGCCACATCGGCGAGCAGATCGTCCAATTGCGGCTCGAGCCCGACCACGTTGATCACGATGGCGGTGCTCTCCGCTATGCGCCTAGCGTCTTGGGGTGTCGGTTCGAAGGAGTGAGGATCGGAGCCGACAGGTAGTAGCGCCGACACGGCCATCCGTTCGCCGGCCACGTTCTGGACGATGTCGGCCAGGAAGGTGGTGTCGGTCAGGACCACCGGACGGTCATCACCGGCCGCTGAGTCCCCAGACGCTCCTTCGCAGCCTCCCGTCAGCGCCGCTACCGCCAGAGCGACGGCGCAAAGAAGAACCAGGGACCTGTAGGCCGTCGATCTCATCGGACCCCCGCCACCCACTCCAAGAGAGCCCTGTCCTTGATGCGCACCTTGCGGCCGCTGGTCTCGACGGCGCCGGTGCGAGAGAGCTGCCGAAAAGCCCGCGAGAGGGTCTCGGGGACCGTGCCCACCGCGGCCGAGAGCTGGGTCTTCGTGACGCCCAGATGGACGGTCACTTCGGAATCGGCCTCGGTGGCGAGGGAGAACAGATACGCCGCCAGCCTCTCAGAGACATCCTTCAACGAGAGGTTCTCTATCAGCGTGGTAAACGAGCGCAGTCGCGCAGAGAGAGCGGCCGGTAGCCGCATGGCCACCTCCGGCTCCCTGCCGACCAGGTCCAGGTAGGCCTGTCGTGGGATGTACACCACTTCGCCCGCCTCGAGCGTCTCCGCGCCGGCCGGATAGGCCTCACCCGAAAGCACCGCCACTTCTCCGACCGGTTCCCCGGGGCCCATGATCCTCAGGATCTGCTCCCGTCCTTTGGGCGAGGTCTTGAACACCTTGACCCGTCCGCTCAGCACCACGTAGAACCCCTCGGCCCGGTCTCCCTTCAGGAAGACGGTCTGGCCCGGGTCAAGCACTCTCTGCCGTCCCCGCGAGATGAGCTCCACGAGATGCGCCTCGTCCAGCCCTTCGAACAGGCCGGCGCGCCTCAGCACCCGCATCATCCCGGCCCGGTCTCGGCCGTCGCCGCTCTTGTCAGCTTGGGTCTTCACCACACTCCGCAGCAGAGGTGTCACAAAGGATCCACGGCTCTTGACTTGGGTCAAGGACGCCCCCGGATGACTATGTTAGCTTCTTCTCGGGAAAAGAGACCGGTGCGCCTGCCGTTACGCGCGAGGCGGTGCGTTCCACGACGAGACGCGGGAGGATCCATATGTTCTGCTACCAGTGCGAACAGACAGCCAAGTCGGTCGCTTGTACGGTCAAGGGAGTATGCGGAAAGACGGACGACGTCGCCGCGATCCAGGATGCTCTGGTCTACGCGCTCAAGGGCTTGGCCCTCGTGGCGGAGAGGGCGGCGCCGGAGGGTCTCGTGCCTGACGATACCTACCCGTTCCTGGCCGAGGGCATCTTTGTGACTCTCACGAACGTCAACTTCGATCCGGAGGCTATCAAGGCCTGGGTGGAAGAGACCGTCGCCAAGCGTGATTCCCTCAAGGCCGAGCTGGCCAAGAAGCGGCCCGACCTGACCTTCGCCGAGGCCCCGGTCGCGTTCGCGCCCGCCGGGACCGCCGCCGCCCTGGCCGAGCAAGGGCGGCGGCACGACATCAACTCCGAGGCCTCCTCCGATCCCAATCTCCGCTCGCTTCAGCACACCATCCTCTACGGCCTCAAAGGCGTGGGCGCATACGCCTTCCATGCCGCGGAGCTCGGATATCGCGACCCGGACGTCGACGGCTACTTCGTCGAAGCCCTGTGCGATCTCGCCCGCTACGACCAGGGTGACCTCGACACCTGGATCGCCAAGACCCTGCGCTGCGGGGAGATCAACTACAAGACCATGGAGCTCCTCGACAGGGCCAACACCGAGACCTACGGCACGCCCGTGCCCACCGAGGTGCCTCTGGGCGTCAAGGCCGGCAAGGCCATCCTCGTCTCCGGCCACGACTTCCTCGACCTCGAGGCCCTGCTGAAGCAGACCGAGGGTAAGGGCGTCACCGTCTACACTCACGGCGAGATGCTCCCGGCGCACGCCTACCCGAAGCTCAAGGCGCACCCGCATCTCTATGGCAACTGGGGAAGCGCCTGGCAGAACCAGAAGAAGGAGTTCCCCGAGTTCCCCGGCGCTATCCTGATGACCACCAACTGCATCCAGATCCCGCCGGACAGCTACGCGGACAACATCTTCTCGACCCAGGCAGTCGGCGCGCCGGGCGTCCGTCACATCGACGGCCGCGACTTCAGCGCGGTGATCGAGCGGGCTCTGCAGCTGCCCGGCTTCCCCGCGGATGTCCCGGGCAAGACGGTGCACGTGGGCTTCATGCGAAACGCCGTGCTCTCCCATGCCGAGAAGATCATCGAGCTGGTGAAGGCGGGCAAGATCCGCCACTTCTTCCTGGTCGGAGGTTGCGACGGCGCGAAGCCCGGCCGCGACTACTACACCAGGTTCGTGGAGCTGGCCCCCGCCGACACCGTGATCCTCACCCTTGCCTGCGGCAAGTACCGCTTCTACGACAAGGACCTGGGGGCCATCGACGGCATCCCCCGGCTGCTCGACATGGGTCAGTGCAACGACGCCTACTCGGCCATCCAGGTGGCCCTGGCCCTGGCCGAAGCCTTCCAGGTGAGCGTGAACGACCTGCCGCTGTCCCTGGTGCTCTCCTGGTACGAACAGAAGGCCGCGGCCATCCTGCTCACCCTGCTGCATCTAGGCCTGAAGGACATCAGGCTCGGCCCGTCGCTGCCGGCCTTCCTGTCGCCGGACGTGACCAAGTTCATCGTGGACACCTTCGACCTGAAGCCCATCACTACCCCCGAGGAAGACCTTGCGGCGATCCTGGGCTAGGAGGCGGCGACCGGCCTGATTGCTCGTTCTATGCTCTTCCTGTATACTATCGATATGGAAAACGACAAGGAGATCTCGTACGTCCTATCTGTCGGACCCACCATCTAGGAAGAGAAACTGAAGCTACGCCCCAACCGCATCAACGGCTTGCTTTGCCGGTTTGAAAGACTGCGGTTGACTTGATGATACGCCTCAGGGCGTGATTCGTCAGATCTCTTCGCTCAGGGCATGTGTCGCGTTCCTCGCATCGCGGGTCCTGGGACTTCCGCATAACAGCACCAAAAAGAACACGCCAACATCTCGCAGGATGGGCCGTCGCGGTTGAGCGATGCTTGGACCCGCGGGACTGGACATCGGCCATGAGGGATGATCCTTGACCAAGATCGAGGTCAGAAGACTCTACAAGATATTCGGCAGGCACAGCCTTCGAGCCTATGAGCTCCTGAGAGACGGCGCGCCCTTGGACGAGGTCAAGGAGCGATTGGACGTGGTCCCGGCGGTGGTCGACGTGTCCCTGGATGTCAAGGAAGGCGAGATCTTCGTCGTCATGGGGCTTTCCGGGTCGGGCAAGTCGACTCTGGTCCGTTGCATGAACCGCCTCTACGAACCGACGGCGGGCACGATCCTGATCGACGGGGTGGACATCGTCAAGCTGGATCACAAGGAGTTGAGGCAGGCCAGGCTCGAGAAGCTCAGCATGGTCTTCCAGCATTTCGGTCTATTCCCGCACTACAACGTGCTCCAGAACACAGGCTGGGGTCTGGAAGTCAAGGGCGAGGATAAGGCCAGAACCAAGTCCAAGTCTCTCGAAGCACTCGAGAAGGTAGGCCTTGCGGGCTGGGAGGACAAGATGCCCCACCAGCTGTCGGGCGGCATGCAGCAACGCGTGGGGCTTGCTCGGGCGTTGGCCACGGACTCCGACATCCTGCTCATGGACGAGGCTTTCAGTGCGCTTGATCCGCTCATCAGGAGCGAGATGCAGCAGCAGCTTGTGAGCCTGCAGAGCGAGCTGAAGAAGACCATCGTCTTCATCACCCACGACCTTAACGAGGCGATGTTCCTTGGAGATCGCATCGCCATACTCAAGGGCGGGAGTATCGACCAGATCGGCACAGCCGAAGAGATCCTGACAAGCCCTGCAACGGAGTACGTAGCTACGTTCGTCAGGCAGGTCGACCGCTCACGCGTGCTCACCGCCGCTTCCATCATGCAGGAGCCCGTCGCGGTCATTCTTGCCCGCGAAGGGCCCTCGGCCGCCCTCAAGGCGATGCACGACAGGCAGGTATCGGCCCTCTTCGTGGTAGGACCCGACCGCAGGCTCATGGGCACGACCCTGGACGATGACGTCATCGCCGCGGTCAGGCGTAAAGAGCCCCGACTCGACGGCATCCTGCACACGGACATGGCGACGGTCGACCCGGAAACACCCGTGTCCGACCTGCTCATAACGTCCGCAGAGTCCCGACTCCCCCTCCCGGTGGTGAAGGACGGCAGGCTCATTGGAGTCATCTCGAGAGTGGCGCTTCTCCAAGCCCTCGGAGAGACAGCCGTGGTCGGCGAGAGTGCGGGTGACGGTGATGAACATGCCGCGGCCATGGATACAGAGGAGATCACTGTTGAGCCGGGATAGAACCGACAGACCCTCAGAGAAGGCCGGTCACCGACGACTCGTCAAGAAAGTCCAAGAGGAGCACGCGGCCGGCAGACGGCGCAGGCTGTGGACGAGAAGCATCCTTGTCGTTGCCGTGACCGTGGCTCTCGTGTGGCTGTTCGCCCGGTACCGCGTGCCGGTGGATTCGTGGGTGGAGTCGATCGTCGATTGGCTGACCGACTATCTGAGCGGGTTCTTCGACTTCATCAGCACCGTGGTGAGTTGGATGACGGGCAGCCTGGAGAAAGCATTCCTCTGGCCCTCCCCGCTCGTGATGGCAGGTATCCTCGGCATCATCGGCTGGGGCGCCCGCGGCTTCGTCTTCGGGGCGTTCTCATTCGTCGGGTTCGCCCTGGTCCAGAGCATGTTGCTGTGGGACGCCGCGATGTCGACGCTGTCTCTGGTGCTCGTTGCGGCCATCATAGCCGTGATCTTGGGATTGCCGCTGGGTATCCTGGCCGCTCGGAACCAGGTGGTGAGCGGCCTCCTGCGTCCGATCCTGGACTTCATGCAGACGATGCCGGCTTTCGTCTACCTCATACCGGCCATCATCTTCTTCGGGATAGGGAGCGTGCCCGGCGTGATCTCAACCGTGA
>CAZQDY010000081.1:0-8486 GCA_964592075.1 uncultured Gaiellales bacterium | reverse complement strand
ACCATGACCCAGATGCTGGGGGTCAGACCCTGGTTCATGAAGCCGACGCCGAAGGCGTCCCACATACTCAGACCCCGCACTAGGCCGCTGGCCTTCCGTGCGAAGGTTATCTCCCCTTCTCCTTGCATTGTGACCCCTAAGAAGTCGGTGCAGGAGCGCTGCACTGTGGTTTCCGCTAATCAGCCACCCGCTGAGCGTCCACCAAGAATCAGTCCATCGCGGCTCCTTCCTCGGTGTCGCTCACCGGGACGCGCCAGTCGAACACTTCCTTGAGCTTCCAGGGGACGATGAGGGTCCGGACCCTGGCTACTCCGGGGATGGTCCCGATCACGTCATTCACCAAGCGCACCAGCTCCTCGGTGTCGCGTGCGTAGACCTGGACGTTGAGATCCCCGTCTCCGACCGAACCGGCCACATAGCAGATCTGGTCGAGCTCCATGAGCTGGGCCGCGACGTTCTGCACGCAGCCGGGGGCGACGTCGATGAGTATGTCTCCGAGCGTCGTGTAGCCCAGAGCCTGGGGGTTCACTATGGCGGAGATGCGAAGGACGCCGGACTTGCGCAGCCGGTCAATGCGGTAACGGATGGACCGCTCCGAGACCCCCTCCATGCGGCGCGCCATCTCAGCCGAGGGCATGCGCCCGTCGTCTTCGAGTAGGGCAAGGATGCGGCGGTCGGTGGCGTCCAGTCGAAAAGCCATGGCCCGCTCCCAGAGTCGCAGCTCCCACGCAAGACAATGTGACAGAAGGTGTCGGTAAAAGTCAATAGCCGCAACCCAACTTGCCGATTCGGCAAATAGAGGGGCGGCGGAGTGAATACAGGCGGCGGCGACTCATGGTGAGGTAGGCGGCGACTCATAGCGACGCAGGTGGTGCCCCATAGCGGAGGCGGGTTGGGATTTGCCAAGTCCCGGTCCGAGTCTCACAATGCTCATGATGAACGTGCAAGATCCATCCGGTGTGACCATCCGCGCGCTCGGGATGGGCGACTATGACGCCGTGCTAAGGCTATGGGCGGAGGCTGGGTTGCCGTTCCGGCCCCTAGGGAGAGACAGTCCGGCCAGCATGGCCGTCCAGCTGCAGCGGAGCACAGCGTTCCTTCTGGCGGCGGAGCTCGAAGGGGAGTTGGTCGGGGTGGTCCTCGGCACTCACGACGGGCGCAAGGGCTGGATCAATCGCCTGGCCGTGCGACCGGGTCTGCGCAGGCGGGGGATAGCACGCCTACTGGTGCGGGAAGTGGAGGCCAGGATGGCCGCTGCCGGCCTCGAGGTCATCGCCGCGTTGATAGAGACGGCCAACGGAGCGTCGCTCACCTTCTTCAGGGAGCTCGGCTACATCCACGACGACGAAATCGAGTACGTCAGCAAGAGACGCTCTGTCGACGCGTAGCGCGCAATCACGTTCCGGCGCGGGGGCCTCGCCGGGTCGCCGTGGGCGCGTCGCTATTCCTTCGGGCGGGCCGTATGGCGCTGGTCGGCCTTGTTCCCGAACGGGCGGCTGGGGCGACCGACGGCCGTCATATAGACGATCCCCTCAGTCTCCGCGTCGATCCCGAGCAGAGTGTTGACCTCGTCGTCGTAGAAGGCGGCGATAGGGCAGCTGCCCAGGCCCTGCGCGACCGCGGCCAGAGAGAGCTGCGCGGCCATGTGGCCTGCATCCAGGTAGAAGTACCGGTAGGCCCTCTCTCTGTACTTCCATACGGAGCGTGCGAACACGGCGGTCCAGAGGAAGACGGCCCCGGCTCTGGCGCACATCAGCTGGTCGAGGGCCGCGGCCGCGATCTCGCTGCGCAGATCGCCGGCCTTGACCTGCTCGAGGGCGTGGCTGCCCTCGACGATGGGGCGTTCGAGGATGTCCAGCCCGGCGACGCGGTAGTGGTAGAGACCGGGTTCGAGATCCTCCACCTTGTTGACGACCACGTAGGTCTCGATGGGGTAGAGGGCGCCCGCAGTGGGGGCGGCTCGGTAGAAGTCCTGGCCGTGAGGAGTGATATACGACGTTGTGATGCCGGCGGAGGCCCACAGTAGCCGCGACAGCTCGAGCAGCGAGATGGGCGTGGCCCCGAAGGAGCGCACGCTCCTACGCTTCGCCACGCACGTGAAAATGTCGGGCGCCGGGTATTCGTCGAGGGCGGGAGCGGGCACCGGGAGGCCGATCACGGGAGCATAGTTGTAGAACTTGTATATGGGGGGCTTGCTCCGCCAGTCGAGCTCCTGCTCCTCCATGGTGTCTCGACGATAGGACGTCTGTTCCTGGAACACCCGTCCGGGATGCTCGTGCATTTCTCCTCCCGCCTGCCTCACCGTCCGCGCGACGTGGTAGCCTTGCCCGCGGCGCTCTGCGCGCCTTTTCTATTGATGACTTGAATGCAAAGTTCCCACATGAGCAGTCCAGACACAAGTCGGCATGTCGATACTCGCCGACGGACCGAGTGGTTCCAGTTGGGGGTCATCTGCGCCGCGGGTTTCGTGGTCTGGTCGGGGTTCGGCGCCATACTGCCCTACTTCCCCGTGTTCTTGCAGGAGCAGGCTCACGCCTCGGTCTGGCTGATCGGTGTGGTCGCCGCCGCCTACTATGTGGGCACTTTTGTTTTCTCGGCGCCGCTGGGCAGGCTGAGCGACTCCATCGGGCGGAAGCCGCTCATCGTGTGCGGCGTGGCCCTCTACGCGCTCGCGAGCGGTCTCTTCGTATCCACCACCAGCCCCTGGTGGTTCATCTTGTTCCGGATGCTCGAGGGAGTAGGGGCGGCGGCGGTGACCCCGGCGGGCTCGGCCCTCATAGCCGATCTCTCCACAGAGCAGACGCGCAGTCGCGCCTACGGCTGGTACACGACGGCTCAGTTCGGCGGGCTGGTCGCGGGACCCGTACTGGCCGTGCCGCTCTACAAACTGGGGGGCGGATCGGGGACTTGGGCCTTCTACACCATCTTCCTCTTCGGCTGCGCGCTGTCCGCTGTGATGGCTCTGATGTTGCTCTTTGTGGTCAGAGAGCCCGAGCACGCCAGATTGAGGCGGCAGACGAAGGTCCATCATCCGCCGTATCGACAGCTGGTGACCAGGCCGGTGGCGGCCTTCTTGGTGGTGGCCTTCACCGGCAACTTCGCCATGGGGGTGTGGGAGGTGCTCTGGAGCCTCTACCTACGTCATCTTGGAGCTTCGATGACGTTCGTCAGCTTCACCTGGGTGGCTTTCAGCGTGCCCATGCTGCTTTCGTTCGTGGGCGGTTACCTGGCCGACCGGTACAACCGCTGGGTGCTCATGTTCTCCGGATATGTGGTCTCGGGCATCGCCTGGGTCCTATACGGCACCGTGCACAATCTGACCCTCTTTCTCGTGATCAGCGTGATTGAGGGTCTTGCCGTGGCTTGGTCGTACCCGGCGAAGCAGGCGTTCTTGGTGCAGGTCGTGTCTCCGCGTTGGTTGGGGAGCGTGCAGGGGCTCGAGTCGAGCTCGGTGCAGATCGCGGGTCTGGCTGGGACTCTGGTGGCGCCGCTTCTGTACGAGTACCTCTCTGGATACGTCATCAGCCTGGCCGGTGTGATCATGCTGAGTGGGCTGGCCTTCGCCGGGCCGATCCTCTTCAAAGTCTACAAGGGGCTGAGCGCCGGGGAGTCCGAGGGAGACCTCTCTGCCCGCCTCGACGCGGTTCCGGCGGTTGCTCCGGCGGTTGTCGCGGCGGCAACCGAGCCTGCTGCCGTGCCGGTTGACACGGGCGACTGAGGCGCTACACTTTGCGTCATGGAGAAAGGGCTCAGTTCTGAATGGGCTGACCAACGCATGAGTGAGAGGCGCCGTCGCCGCTGCGGCTTCGTGCTTCACGAACGCAGGACGGGCTTTGACAGGAGGTGCCTCTCGGGATCCGGTGCGCTGGCCGGTACCTTCCAGCAGACGCTGCTGGGGCTGCGCGACCGCCCCGGAGCGCTTTGGGTGGTGCTGGCCGTGGTCAACGTGCTCAACATCGCCGATTTCGTCCTGACCCTCAACGTGCTTGCCTCGGGTGGTGCCGAAGCCAACCCGATCATGCGCTCCTTGTTCGATCTCGGCCCGGTGTGGGCCGGAGCGTTCAAGCTGGCGGCGGTGCTTCTGGCGACCGTGCTTGTGTGGCGGTGCCGGCGGTACCGGCTTGCCCTGGTGGCCGCACTGGTGATGGCGTTGATCTTCACCGCCGTGCTCTTCTATCACGTCGTCGGGTTGGCGGCGATTGCCTGACGGCGACGGCGGACGCTGCTGTCAGGCCTGTAGATTCGGCACCGAGGCGCGGAAAGGTAGAGTCGAAGAGGCAACCGGCGACACCGGTATCGACAGGTCGGGATCGAGCGGCAGCAGCGAGCGCAACTCCTCGTCCTGTTCCAAAACGGTGAGTAGTGTGGCTACCACGTGAGGATCGAACTGGCTCCCGCTGCACCGTCTGAGTTCGCGCGTGGCCTCACGGTGAGTCCGGCCGGAGCGATAGGGCCGGTCTGAACGGATGGCGTGGTACGCGTCGGCGGCCGCGATGATGCGCGCGCCCAGCGGGATGGCCTCACCGCGGAGCTGCGAAGGATACCCGGTGCCGTCGTACCGTTCCTGGTGATGCAGCACCAAGGGCATCACGTCGACGAGTTCGGGCGCCTGTTCCATGATCTGCTTGCCCAGCACGGGATGGCGGCGCACGCACTCCCACTCCTCCGCGGACAACCCGCCTTCCTTGGCGAGGATGGAATCCGGGACTCCTATCTTGCCCACGTCGTGCAGCAGCGCGCCGACCTTCACTCGTCCGATCTCGGCGGTCGCCAGGCCGATGCTTCGCGCAACAGCCGCGGAGAGCTCGGAGACCAAGAGCGAGTGTTCGTGGGTATAGCCGTCGCGGACGTCCACGGCTGCAGCCAGGCTCCGTACCACGGCTCCTCGACCGGTGTGAGGCATCGAGACCACGTTGCCCGGAGCCTCCCTGCTATGCAGGTCGCGATAGAGTTGCACCTGGTTGCCTCCGAGAGCCTTGGCGAAGCCGAGGGCCTTCTGAGCCACCTCCACCAGATCCGGCGCGGTGGCGCCGTCAGCGGGATAGGAGCACAGCCCGAGGCTCACCGTGAGGCGGATCTCCGCTCCGTCGGGGGTCGTGAAGGCCCAGCCGGCGATGCTCTGCCGGATGCGTTCCGCGACCTCGACGCCGCCTTTCTCGAAGGTGTGGGGAAGGATCATCGCGAACTGGTCGCCGCCGAAACGCGCCACCAGGTCTATCTCTCGCAGTTGGGCACGGAAACGGCGGGCCAGGTCCAGCAGGATCCGGTCGCCGACCCGGTGGCCGTAGCGGTTGTTCACCTCGTGGAAGTCGTCGAGGTCCAGCACCAGAAGCATGAAGGTGTCGCCGAACCGGTAGGCGCGTTCGCACTCATGGGCCAGCCGGTCTTGGAAGACCCGATGGCTGGCCACGCGGGTGAGAGCGTCCACCGTGGCGGCGTCCACCAGTTGAGCGGCATCGGAGCCGCGCCTCCTGCGCATGGAGAGTGAGGTCCAGAAGAGGGTGGCCGCCGCGACCATCAGTATGACGAGGGCGATGGGGAAGCCGCCGGCGAACATCGGTGGGTCGAGCGCGAGTACGGCGGACAGGCCGACGAACAAGGCTGGCAGGGACACGGCGGCCACCGGCCGGACGAACTGGTCGAACCGTCGTGCTCCCGAGACCGGTGCGGCCACAACGAAGGCGGCAGCTGCGAATCCGGCCGCGGCTACCGCCAGCACCACACGAAGCAGGGCGAAGGAATCGATGGTCACGCTCCTTTCTTCTAGAGCAGAACCTTTCGACGAGGTATCAGGGTCTCCTTCGACCCACCTTGCGGGAGGCGGACACGGAAGGTTGGGAAGATGCGAAAAGAGCCGCTCCCATCGGGGAGCGGCTCTTTTCAGAATACTCAGGTTCGAATGGGGCTCCGCGAATACGCCGCGGTGCGTCTACTCGATGCTGATGGCGCCTTCCGGGCACTCGTCAGCGGCTTCTTCGCAGCAGCCGGCGTCTTCACAAGCATTGGGATCGATCACGTGACAGACGCCGTCATCGCCGACCTCGAAAACATCGGGGCAGATATCCTCGCAGATACCGCACCCGGTGCAAAGATCGGGATCGACTTTGGGAACACCCATGGTACTCCTCCTTTGGGACTTACAAGCGTGCCAATATAAGCAAAGCCGCGAGTGGAGTGCAAGATGCGGCCGCGGGTTTTATTGAGCGGCCTCAGCCGCCGTACCGAGCCAGCAGCTTGGCGAGCGCGGTCCGTTCCACCTCTTCGAGCACGGAGTGGAAGTCGGCGGTCTCCAACGGCGCGTAGCTCGGCCCCGGGTCCCCCAGGAGCACGGGTGGGGGATCGCCGCCCGCGGCCCGGGAGGCCCGCAGCCAGTCCTCCGGAAAGACCACGTTGTCCACGTCTCGACCGAGCACGGTGCCGATGAAGGCCGCCCATGCCCGTGGGGTGACGTCGGCGGGGTCGTACCCGCCGCCTCCGACGATGACCCATCTGCCTGAGGCGCATTCGTGAGCCAGGTCGTGGAGCCGGGACGCCAACCGGGGATAGAGCGGGAGGGTGGCGGTCAGGTGGGTGAGGGGATCGGCGTGATGAGCGTCGACCCCGGTCTGCGTGAGGATGACATCCGGCGCATAGGCGCGGACCGCAGGCTCGATGACCCGCTCGAAGGCTTGGAGGATGGCCTCGTCACCGACAAAGGCGGGCAGGGGGACGTTAAGGCAGGTTCCCAGGCCGTCGCCCTTTCCCGTCTCGGCGGTGTCTCCTGTGCCGGGGAACAGATACTGCCCGGATTCGTGTATAGAGATGGTGAGCGCGCGCGGGTCGTCGTAGAAGGCGTCCTGGACCCCGTCGCCGTGATGGGCGTCGAAGTCGATGTAAACGACTCGCCGTCCGGCCGCGATGGCGATGGCGATGGCGGCGGCGCAATCATTGTAGATGCAGAACCCGGAGGCCTGGGACCGATGGGCGTGATGCTGGCCGCCGGCCGGGCTATAGGCGTGCAGGGCCCTCTCCTCGAGGACGGCGGTCATAGCCTGGATGGTCGCGCCTGTGTAGAGGGCCGCCGCGTCGTGGATGTTGGGGAACAGGGGATCATCGGAGGTGCCCAACCCGAATACCTCCAGACCCACGGGCGGACGCTCGCCGCGGGCGATCGCCTGGCCGGTCTGCACGGCCTGCACGTAGGCGTAGGAATGCACGGTGAGAAGCTCGGAGAGCGAGGCGAAACGGGGCGCCTCGAACGTGAGCCCCGGATGCTCCAGCCAGCCAAGCGCCGACAGCAGAGACATGGTGAGCACATAGCGGCCGGCCTGCAGAGGGTGGTCGTCGCTGAAGCTGTACGAAGCAAGCTCGGGTCCGTATACGACGGTGATCGGTTCGCCCGACCCAGGTATGGCGTTGGCCATGCTCTCGTCCTCCAAAGTGGCCTCCCGCTGCGAAGGAGACGTCATCTCAAGGGAGTACAATACCAGCCCCGACGGGCACAGACAGGAGGAGGTGGGGCTGATGGCCTCGGCAGCGCGACCGAGAAGGCGGGGGCGGCCGTCCCTCGCCCGCAAGGCGCGCGGGCTCATGGCTCGTGAGCGTCTGTTCCCTGCCGGGTCGAGCGCGCTGGTGATGGTGTCGGGCGGCCAGGACTCTCTCGCGCTTCTCCACCTCCTGGCGAGCGGGACGGGCGGAAAGGCGGGGCCGGCCTCTCTGCATGCGCTCCACATCAACCATCATCTACGCGGTGGCGAGAGCGACAGAGACCAGGCCTTGGTGACCCAGGCTTGTGTCGCCATGGCCGTTGGACTGACCGTGCTGCATCGCCCCGTTGAGAAGCAGAAAGGCAACGTGCAGGAAGCGGCACGGGACGTCCGGCGGGAAGCGGGTCTCCGTGTGGCATCGGAGCAGGGCTGCGCGCGGATAGCCCTCGGGCACACCGCGGACGACCAGGTGGAGAACATGCTCTACCGGTTGGGACGGTATGGAGGCGTGGCCGCCTTCGCCGGCATGGCTGCCTGCGACCCGCCCTGGGTCCGTCCCCTGCTGGAGTGCAGACGCGAGGAGACGGCTGCCTACTGTGCCGAGCACGGCCTCGACTTCGCCGACGACAGCGGCAACGCCTACCCGGGATACGCACGGACCGCCATCCGTGGCAACGTGCTGCCGGCCTGGGAGGAGGCTCTGCCCGGAGCGGTGGAGGCGGCCTGCCGCGCGGCAGAGGTGGCCGGTGAGATGCAGGCCCTGGCTGAGGAGATCGTCCAGACGGCGCTCCCAGGCGTGACGGGCGGGGGCTCCGAGGGCGCGGGGGCGGAAGAACTGTGGGTGGCCGGACTGCTGGGACTAACGCCGCCGGTACGGCGGCTGCTGCTGCATCGGTGGTTGGAGGCGCGGGCGCGGGCGGGGGCCCCCCCCCCCCCCCGCCCCCGCCGCGCAAAGTTGCGTGATTCGCCCCGGGCCGCGCCGCCGGCGCGGGGTGTAGGGGGGGGGGATAGGGAAAGCCA
>CAZQDY010000080.1:0-8712 GCA_964592075.1 uncultured Gaiellales bacterium | reverse complement strand
ACGCCTACAACTGCGCGATCTTCAACACCGGCAACGACGTGTATACCTCCGGGACCGGATCGCCGTCGGTGGATTGCTACCAGTGCGCGACCGACGATGGGGACGGCAGCGATCCGGTGGCGCCCTCCGGCGGGGATTGGGACAACGAGTTCAACGACCCGGCCAACGGGGATTTCACCCTGCTGAACAGCGGGAACTTGTACCACGGCGGAGCCGATGATCCCGGCAGCGGGCTGTATTCGACGGACATCGAGGGGGATGCCTTCAACGACGGGGCGTTCTCGATCGGGGCGGATGAGTACGTCGCCGCGGGTGCTACCTACAGCCTGGAAGCCGCTGCCGGCTCCTTCACCCTCAGCGGGCAGTCCGTGGGCCTTGTGGCAGCCCGGCTGATCTCCGCGGTCAAGGGCGAGTTCACTCTCTCTGGCCAGGATGCCAGCCTTTTGCGCGGGTTCCTCCTCTCCGCCGGCGCCGGCGCCTTCGTGCTGACCGGCCAGGATGCCAGCCTGGACTACAGCTCCGGGGCGGCCGCCTACACCCTGACTGCGGAGGCTGGCGCGTTTGCCCTCTCCGGGCAAGCCGCCAGCCTTCTGCGCGGTCTGCTCCTGTCAGCAGCCGCCGGCGAGTTCTCCCTCACCGGCCAGGCGGCAGACCTGCTGCGGGGCCTGCTGCTCTCGGCGGGCTCGGGCTCCTTCACCTTGTCGGGCCAGGACGCGAACCTGTTGCGAGGGCTTCTGCTCTCCGGCGGCACGGCCACCTTCGAGCTCACCGGCCAGGCGGCGGATGTACTGCGCGGCTACCGGGTAGGCGCGGATGCCGGCGCCCTGGTGCTCACCGGCAAGGACGCGGAGCTGCTCGCCGCGCGGCTGCTGGCAGTCGATCCCGGCAGCTTCACCCTTGTGGGCAAAGACGCGGAGCTGAGTTGGAGCGGGGAAGTGCTCGCCTCCGGCCTGGCGGTCGTCACTCTCACAGGCTCCCGGCCCAAGATCACCTTCGTGGGCGCCCGCCCGAAAGTCTCTTTCAGCGGTGCCAGACCCAAGATCACATTCAGCGGAGAAGGGGGGTAGCATGTCCCTGTTGAGCGAGAAGGCAGTTGAAAAGTCCACCTACGTGGTGACGGCCAGCTTCACCGACGCCGCAGGCGCCGCCGTGGTCCCCGACTCCATCGCCTGGACCCTGAGCGACATGGCCGGCAACGTGATCAACAGCCGAAGCGCCGTGGCCATCGCCGTGCCGGCGGCTTCGGTGGACATCGTGCTGTCCAATCTGGACCTGGCCCTGACCGCCGGGGTGAGCAACCGCCGCAAGCTCCTGGTGGCGGCGGTCTACGACTCCGACGAGGGGGACAACCTGCCGCTGAAACAGGAGTGCGAGTTTGACATCATCCCCCTGACCAACGTCAGTTGATCCCCGGCAGCAGCCCGGTCAGCCCTTCCGGGGGCCGGGTCTGCTCCGAATGTTCCCTCTCCCAACGCAGTAGCCCCGGCTCGTTCACAAGCTGGTACACCTTCAAGTACTTTGCCGGGATCACCCCGGAGGCGATCAGCCGCTGGTAGTGATCCAGATCCCGCCCATGCAGCCGGCAGAACTCCTGCACGTCGATGAACCGGGTGATCTCGACGGGGCTCAATACTGCCAGCTCCGCAGCCGCTCGTTGTGGAAATACAGATACACGTTTCGCTGGCCCATGCCGGCGGCGTTGCGGTAGACCCACTGCTTGACCGTCTGCCCGTCCACCACGGTTGTGTTGACGGCATCCGGGCGCTGGCAGAACTGGCGGACTTCGGACTCGGTCTGGCCGACCCGCAGCTTGTCCACGTCCACGCGCACCAGCATTCGGGTCATGGTCGCGCAGCTGGCCAGCGTGGCGAAAACAAGAAGGATCAACAGCACTCGCTTCATTGCAGCCTCCGGCTACCAGTATAGCACAGCGTACCGGTGTTGTGGCAGGTTTTTCACGGCAATCTACCGAGCCGGGACTTGACGCCCCGCGCAACCCATGATAAACTCAGGCCAATAGTAAACTGGGGTGGCGGACGTCAGGCAGCGATAGGGGAACATCAACCGCTATAGCGGGGGGATGTACGAAGACACCGGGTCTCTACAAATGCCTATACCAGACCAAGATAGAGACGGCTGTTTGCCCGCCGACGATACTTCGTATAATAGATATTCAAGGGGAAGCGCCCCGGACACCGATAATCCTAGCGATACAGGAAAACATCGGGAGAACTCCGGGCTCATGTCTCCTTTCTACCTGTTCAGCACCGCAGAAATGGCGGTCCTCCTTAACAAGTCACCGATTACGATCCGGCTGGAAGCTCGCAAGAAGCACATCGGCACGAAGAAGGATGGTCGGTTCTACTTCAACGATGATGAGAAGCGCCGCATGATCGAGTCTTTCATGGGCAAGAAACGGGCGATAGTATCGAGCGATATACCCATCATGACGGCCGTCATGCGGCGGATGGACGTGATGGCCGAAGCGACGAAGAGAGCAATCGTGGACACGCAGCGCACGACGCTGCTGCTGCGGGAGATCTTCGACAAGCTATCGGAGCGGATCGAAGCGCTGGAGGAGAAGCTCAAGAAAGAAGGGGGGTGAGCGAAAGGACCGGGGGTCGACTGTTTGCTTGACGGCGCGGCCGGCCCCCGGTGAACACCATGAGCGCAACCGCTCAGGGCTTTATACCTTCTACCAAGTCCTCACCGAACCTGTCAAGTATCTTCTCGTGGTCGCGCAAGCAGACGCGGGTGCAGGCTACCACGCACCAGGCGGCCTGCGCGGTGGCGGAGCGCTTGAACAGCTCCGCTACTTTGATCAGCTCCGCGTACTCCTGCTCTGACAAGAAAATCTCCACGCGTTTGCCAGCCTTCATGGGAGGGGGACCGACACCGGCCCCGGGCTATTTCGGCCCGGGGCTCTTTTCTTCCCCGTCCATGAGCACCTTCCGCAGAAGCATCGAGATCACCTTGCTCAACGACCGCTCTTCCCGCTCCGCGATTTCACGGATCTTGGAAGCCAGATCATCCGGGAGCGCAACACTGAAACGCTCTCTATCCTTGCTCATGCGTTCATCAGTATACACCAAAACGGTGCGAAACGCAACATGCGATTTTTGCTGCACAGTGTTGACAAGTGCTGCATAATGGTCTATAATGCGGCACAGTAGGGGGGTGCAAGATGAAACTATGGTGCAGGCGGGCGTGGCGCAGCGACAAGGGCGCGGAGCTGGTGGTCGAGGCCAGCAGCGCCGAGGAGTGCCAGCGGCTGTTCCGGCAGCGGGTCAAGCATCTGCATGACTGGGCGGAGTTCGAGTACAAGGAAGAGGGAGAATGACGACCTGGTTGGCGTGGGTCGTGGTGGGTGTGGTGGCGTTGGGGAACCTGTGCCTACTGGCACTGTTCTTTGCAGCCGACGGCGACCCGCTGCCCCCGGAGGAAGACGAGCGGTGAAGACGGTCTGTGCCTGGTGCCATCGCGTCATACGGGACGGGCCAGACTGTCCGGTATCGCACGGCTGCTGCCGGATCTGCGCCGAGAAGATCATGCACGAGTGGAAAAACCGGGCCGACTCAGGCCGGCCCATCGCCCGGGGGCTTCCGTCCCCCGGTATTCTGGTGGCGCAAGGAGGCAAGGGGGCGTGACTCCCAGAGGGCGCGCGGGCACGTAGTAGCCGGCGCACCCGTACCTGGGAGGACCGCAGGGGGGACTACCACGGCACCCGCCGTGCCCCCTGCGGGTTTTCAAACCAGTGCGAGGAGGTACGGGATGGACGGTACGAAAGAGTTGACCATCGTGGAACCGGGGCAGTTCTCACTTGCCCACACCGACGGGGTGGCTGCACTCAAACAGGCCGAGGCGCTCGTGCGCTACCTGGCCGACAAGTGCGACGGCCCCCAATTCATCGCCAAGATCAGCGGCAAGAAGTACCCCAAGGTCGAGTGGTGGACCACCGTGGGGGCGGGCTTCGGCCTGTTCCCCGTGGAGGAATCCTGCATCCGCCTGGAGCGCGAGGAGGAGATCGCCTACGAGGCGGTGGTCTCTGTGCGCCGGGCCGGGGAGATCATCAGCCGGGGTTCCGCGCTGTGTTCCAGCAAGGAGAAGTCGTGGAGCCACCGGGATGAGTACGCGGTACGCTCGATGGCCGTCACGCGGGCCACGGGTAAGGCCTACCGGATCGCCTTCAGCTTCCTGGCGGTCATGGCGGGTTTGGAAGGAACGCCGGCCGAGGAGATGCCCGAGGAGCGGGAGACACCCCGCACCGTGACCAACGGGCAGACTGCCACCAAGCAGAAAGACCCCGACCGGCAGCTCATCATCGACCAGATCGGGCAGATCGTCAAGGATGCGCCGTTCACCGATGCGGACCGCGAGCTTTTCCGCCGTGAGATCGCCGCCGCGAAGACCACACCGGCCCTGCGGGAAGTGCTGGATCGCGTGGTCGCCGAGCGCTCCGACAGGTGGGCCGCGGCGGGCACCGAGGAGACCGACCGGCTGGCCGAGGAAGGCTGGCGGCAGAATGACGGGGGGGTGAAGTGATGGAGGCAACCTATCGCCCGGCCGGAGAGAAAGCGCACTTCTACACGATGCTCGGGGAACCGGTCTTCGAGCTGCCTAACAAGAGCAAGGGGGGTATGCGCCCCGTCACCCTGGCCGATGCTCGCAAGCTGGAGCTGCTGCCGTCGGTAACGACCGTGATCCGGGGGGGGCGGCCCACGCCCTACGGTCTGCAGAGCTGGAAGATGGACCTGTTCGGCCAATACCTGTTGACCACTCCGCGCCAGGAGAGTGAGACCGACGCGGAATACCTGCAGCGGGTCAATGAGGAGTTCCAGGCCGCCCAGGAGCAGGCCCCGGACCTGGGCACCCAGGTGCACGGATTGATCGCCTGCTATCTGCGGGGGGAGAGCCTGCCGGAGTACAGCGAGGCCATGCCCGTCTTTGCCAAGGCGCGGTCCTGGATCGACGAACATGTCGCTACGGTGCTGGCCGTCGAGCAACCCCTTGCTCACCGGGAGCTGGGCTACGCGGGCACCCTGGACGCCGTGGTCAAGCTGACCGACGGCCTGGTGTGGCTCATGGACTGGAAAACGCAAGCGGTCAAGGACAAGCCGCGCAGCTATGACGAGTGGGTGATCCAGCTTGCGGCTTGTGAGCACTTGGCAGCCGGCTGTGCAGATCTGGACGATATCGACGCCGCGGCCAATCTGATCATACCCACCACCGACTATCCTGCTGTGGACTTCGCGCCATGGTCGGTGGACGGCCTGGTGTGGGGCTGGAAGGCGTTCTCCCTGGCCCTGCAAAGCTACCGGCACAACGCCCGGTGGCCCAACGGAAAGGCGGTGGCGGCAGAGTCGATACACCGGGACATCGACCGACTGGCGGAACTGCGGGATCTGGAGGCGTTCGTGAAGGAGGAAGCATGACCGACAAGCGGGCGCTGTGGGCGTGTCCCAACTGTGGCCGGCTGCAGAAGGATGCGGTGCGCTTCCTGCACGACGAGGAGCTGGACTACAAGCCAGGAAGGGGGGAGGGGTGACCTACGAGGAATGGGGAAAGACTGAGGATCTTGTCGAGAGATTCTTGGGGGACAACAAGGACTACATGTCACTCGCAGACTTGCATCATCTGATGTACGCCGACTGGACGGCAGACAGGGATGCGCAGGCGGGGGTCTACGCTGCTGGCATGGCGGCGTGCGAAGAGCAGGTGGATGAGTACATCGGCCGCATCGACGCCGCCGAGAAGCGCGGCCTTGCGCAGAAAGGTACAACCCACCGGGGCCGCTTTGTCAAGTATGCCGACACACAGACAGTCTCTACTGATCCGGGCATGTTTGCTATCCCTCGTGACGAATTGGCCTACCAGCGCAGACACCGGAAGTGGGCGCTGGAGGAAGCGCGGTATTGGTGGGTTAAGGCGCATGAAATGTTGGTCGCTGCCGAAGCCGCCGAGAAGCGTGTAGAGAAAATACACGACCAGTGGGTAGAGGCGATAGCAGACAAGCACTACCAGCGACGCCACCGGAGGTGGGCGCTGAAAGAGGCGCGAACGTTGGCGTGGCACCTGCGCGAAGATGAGAAGCTGTCGATGCAGGAAGGGGAAGCCGCCGAGAAGGACGCCGCCTACCAGCGCAGGCACCGTAAGTGGGCGCTGAAAGAGATGCGTATTCAGAGAAGACTCGGTAGATGGGGAAGGCTATACGGAGATGAGCAGAAGAACCACGCTCAAGCCACCGAAGCCGACCGGGACAAGCTGGCCCAGCGGGTGAAGGTGTACGAGGAAAAGTATGGCATCCTTGAATAGATGGACCGCCCTCTATCACGCCCGGAAGGAAAGGCATTGTCGGTGCGAACTTTGTGGCACTGATAGGTCTGTATGCATACATCACAAGGATGGGAACTGGAGCAATAATTCACCTGAGAATCTTCAGACGCTTTGTATGTCGTGCCATTCCCATTTACACAACGAGCGGGGTGATTATGTGTATCCCCCAAAACGGGCGTTCTGCAAGCGCGGTCATCCGCTCATAGATGGGAATAGATATGTCCATAAGAAAACAGGGAACATAGAATGCTGGATATGCAAGAAAGAACGAGATAGAAAGCGCAGGGCCGAAGCCCGCGCCGCCCTGGAGGAGGGGAAATGACATCTACCGAGCTTATCGCCCAGGCTGACCGTCGCTACGAGGAGATGCGTGGCGAGTCTCGTGGGTGGGCGCAAGGGTCGTGGTGCAGCGGCTACATCAACGGCTGGATGGACCACCACGCCGACTCTGACCTGCTGGCCCTGCTGCGGGAGGCGGGGGAAGCGTTGGATAACTATGGCGAGCATCGTATGGGTTGCGAGAAGTTCCACCGTTCAGACCGTGCAGTATGTGGGTGTGGATTAGATGCTGTTCTCGCCCGCATCGACGCCAAGCTCAAGGAGGCTGGGGAATGAACGAGAAGCTGTACGGCAAACTCGAACCGCTGGACGAAGCATACGAGCGAGGCTACCGCGCCGGGGTGGAAGCGATGCGGGATGCGTGTAAGACGGAGCGTGTGTTGCGGCGCAGCTTCGACGAGATCGCCGCCCGCCTACTGGAGGAGAAGCCATGAAGCGCGGTATCGGCTACTGGTGGCAGGCAATCATCATAGACCTACGTCTGCTGTGGTACGACTTCTGGCGCATGTGCTCAAGGAGAAAGCCATGACCCCAGACAAGTACGCCTCGCGGGTATGGGAAGAGGTTTTCGACGCCATGACTGAACCATACAAGACGAACCAAGAATGTGTCGCCATCATCTCCGCCGCCCTCAAGCGGCAGAGGGAGGCATGTGCGCGGGGTGCAGCAAAGCACTACGTCAATCAGCCGATGGACTACGCCATACGCAACGCCGAGGTGCCAGTAGACGAGGTGAAGGAATGAGCGGCCTGACATGGGGCGACTTCATCCGTTTGGAATCGGGCGGCGCAGTATCAGAGGACGAGTGC
Source organism: uncultured Gaiellales bacterium (assembly GCA_964592075.1). Lineage (GTDB taxonomy): Bacteria > Actinomycetota > Thermoleophilia > RBG-16-64-13 > RBG-16-64-13 > RBG-16-64-13. The sequence goes on along the minus strand of CAZQDY010000080.1, from coordinate 1,231 downwards.
GAATATCTGCTGTGGTCGCAAACTTGCTATCCATTCGGTGACGTGCGCTTGGTCATCAAGCAGCTTCGCGGCGCAATTCGGGCACGCAAGAATGGAATCACGCTATGCGAAATCTGCGGTCAGCCGGAGGCGCACTGCATCTGTGCGCGGCTGATGGCAAGGTGCGCCGAGGTAGACGCCCCAACGGATAGCAAACCTATCCACAGCGGGAAGGAGTGACAAGTGACTGGCAGGGTTCTGCGAGCAGTATGCAGGGGGTATCAAAACCGGCAACTCCGCTTCTATCGCTACTGGGCCTGGCTCTGGTTCGCCGTGGCGATGCAGTTGTTCGTAATTCTAATCATCGTTGAACTGAGGTGAAGGAATAGATGCCGACTGACGGGCGGGGGTGGCAAGACGCATTGCGCTTTGGCGATTCCCGCCCCGATGTCGGTTTGCTGCGTTGTGGGTATAAGAACTACCTACAGCGGCGCGGATTGACAAGTGAGGAGAGTAGACCCCGGTGGGCACCGTTGGTGAAAGCCGGGTGAGTAGGAGAGAACGACTGTGGTAGGGGCCGTTGGCATACCGCCGCAGCGGTAACAGTGTGGACTTGTTGCGAGTCGGCCTGGCACGGCTCAGACAGGTTCCAGGAGAAGAAGATGACGCACGACAACAGTGGTCAAGAGGCAAGCGCCTGCCGGGGCCAGGACCGGCAGGAGCTGTTACGGGCCATGAGCGCGGCGGAGTACGAGTTGGGCAGCCCGTACGCGCAGGAGAAGGTCCGCCGAGAGCATGACTACCGCAAGGGCCGCCGCAAGCACCTGGCGCCCCGCATAGTGTGGCACCCGCAGGACATCGTGGGCGCCGGGGTCGATCGCGGATGCCTGGTAGCCATGGGCGAGCCGTAGCAGAGAGAGCCCGCCGCCGGTGTTGACGCACCGACGGCAGGCGGGAACCGGGGGCACCCGTAGGCGCGCCACGGACCACGGCCAGCCTACCACGCCCCACGGCTCCCCACAACGAGACAGACTGGGAGGGGAACGTGAGGGAAACGCAACTACAAGCGAACGAGACAGGGATCATTCTCGGGAAGTTCGAGGCTTGTCCCACTGGGCTAGTCGTCAAGGGCGAGCCCACATACGCGGAATGGGAGCAGTGCGGGAAGCAACTACACCACATTGAGAAGGGGCGGATGTGGTGGATTGGCGACTGGCTCAACTATGGCGAGCGCAAGTATGGCGAGATGTAT
>CAZQDY010000079.1:0-9273 GCA_964592075.1 uncultured Gaiellales bacterium | reverse complement strand
CGATCTCAGCTCCCGCTGCCGGCGCCGCCCCGCGCCTCCGCCATGCCCTGTCCGGCCGCTCTCCTACTGCACGTCCAGCGCCGCGCTGATGGTCTCCCCTCTCCACTCAGGCATGTAGTACGCATATGCCGACGAGACTGCTCCTTTGCCGCGCACCGGGTAGAGAGCGACGGCCTGGAAGCTGAAGCTCACCGTGTCGCCCGGCTCCATGTCCTCGATGTACAAGACCACCTTGCGACCCGCCGTCTCGTAGCGCTTGATGTTGGGCTGCACCAGCAGCTTCTCGAGCGTCTCCTCGACCGCCGCGAACCCTGTGGGCACCGACACGTCCAGCACCGTCATGCCCGCCTTGATGGGCTCGGGCGGGTCGAAGGTCACCGACACGTCGATGTCGATCCGGTCGTTGACCTCCACCTCCTGGGTGTCGTAGTCGACCTTGATGTCGAACACGCTCTTGGCTTCGTCGGCCTCGGGCAGGTTATAGCGCCGGACTCCCTGCACCACCGCTTCACCCTTGCCGACGGCCTTCAACTCCACCTCGACCCCAGCCGGGACTTCCAGCACCTGGGTCACATCGAAGTTCTGCGGGGTTATCTTGAGGGTCTCGTTCACGGCGCCGGCCTTGACTGTCACCGTCAGGTTCACATCCTTGGCGCCCATGCCCGCGTACTCTATCAGGGCCTGCAGCGCGACCACCGTGTCCTGCGTGGTGCCGAATCCGCCCTGGCTGTTACGCCGGCCCACCAGCCACTTGGCGGCTTGGGCGGCATTGATCCGGTCGCCCGCTTCGATGAGCGCGAGCGTGCCGTAGCCGGTCGTTTCGATATCGAGGTTGGGCAGCATGTCAGGGGGCATCAGCTCATTCGCGAGATCGCGGGCTTCCCCGGCCGGCTCTTCCTGGAACGGCTTCACTCCGGCGCCGCCCCAGTGCAGACCGTTCTCATCCTCTATGGCCTTCGCCATGAGAGCCTCCATCGCGTCCCCAGCCCGGGCGCTATCGCCGAGTTCGAGGGCGTAGGTCACGAGCGCCAGGCTGTATGGGTCCTCGATGGAATCCAACCGGCCCTCGAGATAGCCGACAGCCTTGCCTGCCTCGCCGGCGTACCCGGCCTCCATGAGAGCGATGGCCACATAGGCCGTGAGGGTATCCTTGCCCTGGACCCCACCCATCATCTCCGAATGGCATACGAAGCCCACCGACTCGAGAGAGCCGTCGGCCTTCTGGTGCCCGGTGATCCAGGACGCCGCCTCTGAAAGCACGGCTTCATCGATGAAGGTGAGGTCTTTGGCCTGGGAGAAGCTCTTGAGCACGAACGCCGTCAACCAGAGACTGCCCGATTCGTCGGACTCCCCGAACGCCGAGAAGCTGCCGTCGTTGTGACGGTAGGTCAGCTCCCGCTGATAGCCGGTCACGAGGAGCATCTCCGCCTTGGCCTGGATCTCAGGTCTCAGCTGTTTGGTCTCTTTCAGATACTCGAGGATGAAAGCATCCGGTGCAAAAAGGATCATGTTCTGCTCGCCACAGCCGAAGGGCATCTGCAGAAGCTGGTCGAGCCCCTCGATGGTCTGCGCCAGCAGGCTGCCCGTCACGGCCACCTGGACGCGGTCGGAGCCCGGGACGATGTTCATCCTGCCGGGCAACGCCAGGGAGAGCACGCGCGACTGGCCGGCCGGAAGGACCGCGTTCTCCACGAGCTCACGTCCCACCCCCTCCGGCTCCACGATCATGCTCTTGATCACCGCGTCCGCGGCTTCGGGGCTGCGCGCCGTCACCTTCACGAGTTGAGTGCCTATGGTCTTCGGCCGGATCCTGAACTCCGCGCTGCCGATGTCGCCGCCCGCCACGGTCATGGTGGCCTTCTCCTCGTCCAGGAGGACGAACCAGTCGGCGGGCTCTATCTCCACCTGGATGCTCTGAGGAGTGTCGAGGTAGTTGTAGAGCGCGATCTTGACCGGGAACTCCTCACCTCGGATGGCCGAGTAAGGCAGGTCGGCCTGCAGGAAGAAAGGCTGGAACACGGTTAGAGAGGCCTCCGCGATGCCCAGACCCTCCTCGGGAGACAGCGCGACCGCCCTCAGGTCCCAGGTGGTGATGGAATCCGGAGCCTCGTAGGAGAGACTGGCCCGGCCCGCCGCGTCGGTGAGAGTCTCGGACCAGATCCAGGTTTCCGGGAAGTACTGACGCACCCTCTCCACCTCGGCCAGCTCACCGGACGTGTCCGTCGAGGGCTGGCCCGCGGTGGTGGTCTCGGTGGCAGCCGCGGTGGTGGTCGGCATCGCCTCCAGCACGGCCTTGCCGAAGTCCACGCCGTCCTCCATCGCCCACCGCATCTGCGACTGCAACTCCTTGCCCTCGGGCACGTCCTTGTTGGAGAGGACTATCAATCCCGCGTCTTTGAACGTCTCCTGGGCCCCCCGCGTCACGATGGGCCCGCCCCAGCCCCACATCCATTCGGCTTCGTGGAGCTCGACCTGCGGCTGCATGTAGAGCCGTTCCAACTCGGCGAAGACCTGCTCCAGGTTGAGCCGGTTCTCGGCCAGGATGAACACCGAGTGATCCACGGCGACCAGGCCGACCTTCGCCGGTCCCTCGGTCAACACGTCGATCTGCACTTCATCGCCCGGTTTGGCCTCGCCAGAGCCGAATGAGGCGCTCACCTCATGTGGATACTCGCCCGCGACGTCGAAGGGCAGGGAGTCGGCGGCCACTTCGCTGCTCGGCAGTATCTGGTAGACGAGCAGCCGGGCCGACGGCGCCATGGCCGGCGTCACCTGGAAGGAGATGTCTCCGGGGCTGCTGCTCGTGAAGACCACCCTTCCCCGCGACACCACCTCGTAGTAGAAGGAGCCCGCTTCGGCGGTGGAGGCCACGCTGAAGTCGGCCTTGTCGCCCACCGCCAGGTCCAGATCGCCGTGCTGCTGCACATGGATGAAGTTGCCGGAGGGAGAGTAGGCCGCCGTCACCTGCTGCTCAGCCCATGCTTCCCCAGAGGAGGCCGCGACCCTCATGATCACCGCGTCGGTCGAAGGCGCGAACTGCACCAGAGCCGTGCCCCGCTTCGTCTCAACCTTCTTCGTCGCGCGCCCGGCGTCGTTGTAGTCCTCATCCATGAAGTACGCCTCCAGAGTGACCGCCGCCTCGACCGGCTCGCCACCGGGGGTCTCAGTCACCACGAGAACGCTGAAGGGCAGACCGGGCTTGAACGCACTGCTCTCCGGGATGAGCTTGATGTTGACCGGCGACGCGGCCACCGTGATCAGCTCCGTGGCCGTCTGCTCGTAGCCCGTCGCCTTCTCCACCACGGTGATGTCGAGCCTGACGTTCCCCAGGCCCCCCGCCTCGGGCACCCCGGCCACGTAACCGGTAGGTTCGATGGTGAAGTCACCCTCCCCGTCGATCTTGGCGGCGTAGGTGGCGTACTCCTCCCACTCGCCCACATATCGGGAGGCGACCACCTTGAGCTCGCCCGCGACGGCCCGGCCGTAGCTGTACTTGGACGTCACATGGCCGGTGATGGTCTCGTCGACAAGGAACCATTCCTTCGCAAGCCCGACCGTCACCTCGTACTTCGGCAGGACGTACTTCTCCACCCGCACGTCGAGCTGCGTCTCGGTGCCCCCCGTCGCGGCGCTCAGCTTCCACACGCCCAGGTTGGGCTCGACAGACAGGGGCAGCTCGGTGGTGACCGTGCCGTACTCGTCGGTGGCCACCTGCTGCTTTGAGACCTTTATGCCCTTGGCGTCCTGGATCTCGACGGTGGCCGCGGTCTGCACCGGCTTCAGTTCGCCGTCCAGCGCGACCAACCGGATCTGCATCTTCTGCCCGGGCTTGTAGATAGGTTTGTCGGTCTCGAGAAAGAGCAGCGTCCCCGCCTGTATCTTCACTGAGGTGGAGTCGGAGAAGCCGTTGCCGGCCACCTTCACCTTGTATTCACCGGGTTCCACCGCCGGCACCTCGAGGGCGACGGCCCCCGTGCCGTCGATGTCGGCCGTGCCGGTCGCGATCGTCTTGTTCCCATCGAGCACCGTGACGGTCACCGGGCTCTTGGCCGGATTCCTGCCGCTCATGAGCGTGAAGGAGAAGGATGCGGTCTCCCCCGACCTGAGGACACTCGGCACCGAGGCCACGTATCCGTTGACCTTCCCCTCCTGGGGCGCCGCTGCCTCCCCGCACGCGGCCGCGACGGAAGCCAGGAGTACCAGCACGGCCAGCAGCACGACCCACCTCTTGCGACCCATGACCCACCTCCCCTATTTGGATACGCGCTCAGACGCGGGGATCCGCGGATGGGTTTCCGGGAGGCCCCCGGCGGTCGGGTCTCACGGGTACCGGCGCACCGGTGGCCGGGTACCGCCGACGCCGCCCCCCAGGCGGACTTACCTTGGGTGGTTGCGCGCCTCGAGAGACAGAGTGTGCGCCGCCGACAGGGGCTCCGGCACCCGGTGCCGCCCGCTCGACCACGCCAGGGCCAGGGCCAGCGCGCTGGGCAGGTCGACGAGGTGGCCGGGCGAGACGTAGACAGGCTTGACACGCCGTTTGAGCCTCACAGCCGCTCCCTGGGCTCCCCACTCCTTGGTGAGCACGTAATGATCGCCGCGATCCGGTCCAGGGTCATGATCGATGGAATGAAAGGGGGTCTTGGGGACACCCACGGTAGGGAACCCGAGGAGCACGCCCACGTGCGACGCCAGCCCCAAGCCGCGCTCGTGTACCACGCCGTGGCCGTCGAGAAACACCAGATCCGGCCGGGTCTCCAGGCTCGCGAGCGCCTCCAACGTCAACCTGCCTTCGCGAAAAGCCAGATAGCCGCTTGCGTAGGGACTGTCGGCCTTGCCCTCGACCACACAGGTCGAAAGGACCCTGAAACGACGGTCCATCAAGACGGCCGCCGCCCAGGCACGAGAGCCGTCCCTCGCATAGGATACGTCGACGCCCGCCGCGTAGCGCGGGCTCCCCGGGCCTTCAGCGGCCAGCGGCCGCAACACCACGCTGCGGGCCAGTGTCGCCTGGATCGCCGCGGCTTCCGCCCGCGTGACCTGCCAGGGGTGCGCGTACCCGAGATCCACGAGGCAGCGCCGTCAGGCGCTAGTCGGACCAGGTGCGCGGGGCGCCGGAGTCCTCACCCTCGCTGACATCGCACGTCGCGGACACGACGGCCGTGTTGTCGGGCGCCTCGAAGAACACGTACCCCTCGACCGTCTTGCCCGGCTCCAGATCGACGGGTTCCATCACCTGGTGGTCCGAGCCGGTGACTGTGATGCTCTCATGGACGTTGCCGTCGGAATCACTGATGGTGAACCAGTACGGGGAGGTCTTGACGTTCGAGCCGCCCATGTTGTCGATCCTGGCCCACACCCCGACGAGCTTGTTGTCCTTGGGGGCGCTCATGCCGCCCTCATCGGCGAAATCCTCAGGGATGGACACCGTGATGTTGAGATCGATCTCCTTATCACCGTTCACATACTTGATTGTGTCCTCCCAGAGACCATAGTCGCTGAACACCGGGATGGTCGTGCCCACAGACCCGCCCGTGGAGGAGGTGTCCGTGGTCGGACCCGCCCCCGTCGGGGCGGACGAGCTCGTGGTCGTCACCCCCTCTGAGGTCGGGCTCGGCTCGGTGGTCGAGACACCTGTGGTCGCCGAGGTCTCCGTATCAGTCTCATCATCGCCGCAGCCGGCCGTCCAAACACCGAGAACACACAGCGTGACCACTGCCAGAACAAGCAACTTGCGCACCATCGCGACTCCTTTCTCCGGAAGGTCCACTCCCGAGCAGCCCCATCGCTGAGGCCGGATGGGCTATTGTAGCCCAGACGCACCGGCCAGGAAGGGGGACCATGAAGAAGCCGGCGGCGGGCCGCATACACGAACGCGTCACGGCTATCGCGGATCCCGCCTATCCCGCCTACATCGTGCGCGGAGACTCACGCAACCTCATGATCGACTCGGGCATCAACCACCTCGGCCCGCTCTACCTCGCTTCACTCGAGCACCTTCTCGGCGGCAACGGGCGGCTCGACTGCCTCCTGCTCACCCACTTCCACTACGACCACGTGGGGTCTGCGGACTACCTCAAACGACGGTTGCCGGGACTCCGGGTCGGTGCCCACGAACGAGCGGCCGCCTTGGCCCAGAAGCCGGCCGCGCTGGATGGGGTCAACCGGCTCAGCATGAGCCACGCCGAGCTGATGCACTTCAATCCAGACGGTGAGGACGTGACCGTGCGGCCCTTCGAAATCGATCTCCTGCTCGGGCAAGACGACCGGATCGACCTGGGCGGTGTCATCTGCCACGTGTACGAGACCCCGGGGCACACGAAGGAATCGCTTTCCTACTTCTTCCCGGAGATCGGAGTGCTGTTCCCCGGCGACGCGTGCGGCGTCCTGCGGAGCGGGCCCTCCGCCCGTCTGCAGGTGGAGTTCGTGGCATCCTACGAGGCCTACGTCGACTCCCTCAGGCTCCTGAGGTCGCTCAGGCCGGAGATCGTCTGCCTCGCGCATAATTGGGTGCTCACCGGCAGGGACGCAAGTGACTTCCTCGACTTCTCTCTCGCCGAGACCTTCCGCTACCGTGCGCTCATCGAGAGTCAGCTCGACGCGGCGGGCGGCGAGGTCGACGAGGCCGTCCGGCGCATGGTGCAGGCCGAGTTCGAGGCCGAAGGCGGCGAGTCGCAACTGCCCGCCGGCCACTTCATCAACCTGGCGGTCCAGGTGAAGCACATCGCCGGCATCCGCAGGCGGTAGATGACGGCCCGCGAGCGCGCCTCTCCTACCAGGGGAGCATGGCTACATCCGGATCGCAGAAATCGAAGTGGAAGTCCCCGGTGGTGGACAATAGAGGCGCGTGGTAGATCCCGTCCGCATCTCCCATGACGTCGCTGAGGAACGACCTCCCTTTCGGCTGCATCGTGCCGGACCTCGTACCTCACGGCTGTTCGCGCCGTGCGATCACCACAGCGAGAAGAAGGTGCGAGTCGCGTGAGTCGTGTCGCCCTTCTCCACGAACTCGAGACGGCCGTGGCCGGCCGGGCTCGGCTCCGCGTCGAACACAAATGCACTTCCCTCGGTCTCTGCTCTGCTTCCACTGGCGCTCAGGTAGAATCCACGCATCAAGAGAACGGAGGTCGCTTGAATAGAGAGCACCTGCTTCGGATCACGGCTGATTTCTCCGAGGAGTCGCCGACGAACTACCTCGCGCCCCCGGCGCGCGACGAGGACGACCTCGAGAGACTGGCCGCCGGATTCTATGCGAACAACTTCGCCCGCAACAACTACCACGGAGAGCAATCGGACGGCACAGTACTGAACGTCGACAAAGACGAGCGCTACGTGGGCATGCGCTTCTACGAGCCTCCCCTCCTGGCGATCGGCTCGGCCTCGGACCCCGCCTTTCAGGCGCTCAAGCAGCGGCAGGTGGTAGGACCCCACCACATGCTGCCGTCGGACTGGCTGCCGGGGGCGAAATCAGTCATATCGCTCTTTCTGCCCTTCACGGAGCGCGTCATCGAGTCGAACACGGTCGACCCCGTCCAACCCTCCTGGGAATGGCTGTTCACGCGCGTAGACGGGCAGCAGCACCTCCTCGCCACCGCAGCCCTCGTGAGGGACGCTCTCCTCGCCGAGAGTCTCCAGGCCGTGGTCCCCCAGATCGACGACCGTTACTTCATGCGGGCGTCGCCCGGCCAGACGGAGATCCCCGTGCCTACCTTCTCCAGCAACTGGTCGGAGCGCCACGTCGCGTTCATCACCGGGATCGGTACCTTCGGCCGCTCGACCAACATCATCTCCAAGCGCGGCGCCTGCGGCCGGCTGGTGAGCGTGATCACCGACTGGGAGACCGAACCGGACCAGAAAGACTACGAGGGTATGTACGACTACTGCTCGGACTGTGGCGCCTGCCACGATGCATGTCCCGGCCGGGCGTACTCAGACGACGGCAAGGACATCCGCCTCTGTTCCGCCTTCCTCCAGGAGAACTGCGCCAAGTACGCGCCCAGGTACGGGTGCGGCAAATGCCAGTCCGGCCTCCCCTGCCAGACCAAGAGCCCTCGGAATCCGAACGCCGAACGACGCGGCCGGGAGCCACGGCGACCGCTGGGCCACTTCCCTTGACAAGCGTCCCCACGCGCAGGAGCATGAGACTCGAACCGGATGAGATTCGAACCGGTCCCGCTGGGGGGTGCTCCACCTGGTGGTAGAAACGGGACGATAGGAGAAACCGTGAAACGTTTGCCGGTCAAAAGCCTGCTCTTCTCGATGCTTGTGGTCGCGCTCGTGCTTGCTCTCGCGGGGCCGGCCCTAGCCGACCCCGGCGGGGGTCATACATGGGAGTTCAGTCGCTCATGTAAGGCGGGTACCGTGCAGGCACTCGCACACTACAACAAGGCTGAGGACGGCTCCGCCACTCTTGTTGCCTACGGCCAGGCCTCATCAGGTCTGGGCTACTGCACCAAGAATCTCGTCTACGTGAACGACTCCGACGTCAGGCTCCTCAACTGCAATAGCTCTGCCGGGTCTCCGCTGGGAATCAGCTTTCACAAGGACTTGATCAGCATCCGGACAGACGACGTCAGGCACCTGGCCTTCAACGGTCGGGCCAGTTCCCCGCTCGGGAGTTGCTGGGTCGACGCCTCGTATACACAGGAAGGCGGCCGCCCAAGACTGTCTCTTCAGATCCACTGCGGCTGCGACAAGAACTAGCTCGGCTTCGGTCGTCGCTCATGATACCGGGAGCATCGAGTAACCCGGCAGGCCTCCTGGGGAAGATGTGATGGGCCGGTGTAGACGCTGCGACAGGAGCGGCATCTTTGTCTTCACCGACAGGTTCGGGCTCTGCGCGCGTTGCAGGACCGTCGTGGCGCTGGACCTGACGGACAGAGCCGCCGGCCTGAACGAGTGCATCGAGCTCGTCGACACCTCGAAGGACCTTCCGACACGCATCGCACGGTGCGATGAGGCGATCGAGCACCTGAGGTACATCCGCGACACCTACGAGCGTCGCGGGATCAACGTACTTGATCCTCCCGCCGACGACCAGTTGGCGAAGCTCCGCTGGGCGCGCGACGAGTGCTTCGCCGACGACGTGAAGGCCAAGCTGGACAGGGCCCGGCGCAAGGCGGACAACGCGGCCACGGCCGATGAGCGAGCGGGTGCGTACGCCCGGGTGCTCGACGCCATCTCAGAGCACAGGCCTCAGATGCGGGCCGCCTCAAGGCTGGACGCCTACCAGGCCAGATCGGAAGAGCGTCGTGTAGGGAAAGAGTGTAGGATAGG
>CAZQDY010000078.1:0-9481 GCA_964592075.1 uncultured Gaiellales bacterium | reverse complement strand
TACCGGGTCTTGGGATCGAGGATGCCCCGGTCGAGCAGCTGGGCCAGCTGGTTCTGGGCGAACGTGTGGAGCATCTCCACCTTGTGATCTGACCAGAAGTCCAGGGTCGGGTCTCCACCCTCGCCCGGCACGTAGCCCGGACGCTGCATTGCCCAAGAGGCGAAGATCTCCGGACCGGTCTTGGCGGCCTTCATTGCCTTGACGACTTCAACTTCCTCTGGCCTTGGCATGTACTTGCTCCTTTCGTTGCCTTTGTGCTCGCGATCATACGGCATCACTGCCGTCTGGGCGCGGCTGAACTCGCAGCCGTGCCGAAGCCCTGCCCCGCAGGTAGAAGGCCCGTGGACCTTCGCACTTCTACATCATAGTGTACTTGGGTCCGCCTCCGCCTTCCGGAGGCACCCACTGTATGTTCTCGAAGGGGTCTTTGACGTCGCAGGTCTTGCAGTGCACGCAGTTGGAGAAATTGACCTTCAGCGCCTTCTTGCCCGTCGCTTCGTCCACCGTCATCTCGTAGACACTCGCAGGGCAGAACCGGACGCACGGGTTGCCATACTTCTCCGCGCACTCCCCGTAGCAGATGTCGAGATCTCCGATCCTGAGATGGGAGGGCTGGGCCTCCTCGTGCGTGGCGCCGGAGTAGTAGACGTCGGTCTCCTTGTCGTACGTGAGCTGTTTGTCGTACTTGATGTCGCCCACGGCGTCGGCGGACGGAGTGGAGGTGCCGTACTTCTCGGCCAGCGTCTTCATGTGCTCGTGATCGGGCTTGGAGGACAACCTGTTGCTGAGCACCCTTCCACCCAGCAGGTACTGCCCCACCGCCGTCAGCAGACCCGGGTACAGGCCCCTGGTCATAGCCTGATGGAAGTTGCGCACCTTGTAGAGACTCTTGATCTCCTTGCTCTCGCTCATGGCCTTCGCGTAGCTCGCGAGCCTGACGTCCGAAAGATCGTCGTCGAGCAAACCCTCGAAGATGGCCTGAGCGGCCAGCATTCCCGACCTCATGGCCAGGTCGATGCCCTTGATCTTCTGGCCGTTGAACAGGTTGGCTCCGTCACCGATGATCATGCCGCCGGGGAAGGACAGCTTGGGGATGGAGAAGTAGCCGCCTACCGGCGCCGTCTTCGCTCCGTACTGGATCAGCTTGCCGCCCTTCAGCAGTTCGCTCACCATCGGATGGAGCTTGAATTTCTGGAACTCTCTGTGTGGATCGAGGCAGGGATCGGAGTAGTCGAGGCTGGTCAGTTGCCCGACGGACACCATCTTGTCCTTCATGCCGTAGATGAAGCCCCCGCCGAAGGTGTCGGTCTTAAGCGGGTATCCCATGCAGTGGACTACCTCACCAGGTTGGAGCCGCTGCTCCGGCAGCTCCCACACCTCTTTGACGCCGACTTCGAAGGCGGCGGGGTTCCTACCCTCGTCCAGCCCGAAGTGTTTGATGAGATCTTTGGTCAGGCTCCCTCTTGAGCCTTCGCCGAACACGGTCACCCGCGCATGGAGGTCCGCGCCGGGCTCATAGTTCGACTTCTTGTTGCCGCTCGCGTCGATGCCCTTGTCGCCCGTCCTCACGCCGATGACCTTGTTGTCGTCGTAGAGCGCCTCGACACCGGCGAACTCCGGGAACAGGTTGACCCCGTTCGCCTCGGCCAGCCCGGCCATCCACTGGTTCAGCCTGGACATGGAGACCACGTAGTTGCCGTGGTTGTTCATGGGGGGCGGCGTGATGGGCGACTTGATCTTGCCGCTCTTGGTGAGCAGGTAGACCGACTCTTTCTTGACCTCTCCCTCGAGAGGGGCGCCCTTCTCCACGAAGTCGGGCACGAGCTCCTTCAGGGGAGCCGGGTCCATTACCGCACCCGAGATGCCGTGAGCTCCGGGCGCGAAACCCTTCTCCAGGATGGCGATCACGAGCTCGCCGATCTTCTTGTCCCCGGCCTTCTCGTCGTGGGCCTTGATCAGGTTGGTCAGATGCAGGGCGCTGCTGAGTGAGGCGATGCCCCCGCCAACATAGAGGACATCGACCTCCATGACGTCTCTTGACTCAGTCATGGCCGCAACCTCAGGATGCTGATTTGCGCTTGCGGATCTCTTCCGTCAACGCCGGCACCAGCGCGACAGCGTCGCCCACCATACCGTAGTCGGCGAAGTTGAAGATAGCCGCTTCGGGGTCTTTGTTGATGGCGATGATGCATTTGGAGGTCTGCATGCCGGCCGCGTGCTGGATGGCGCCCGAGATGCCGCACGCGATGTAGAGCTGAGGCGAGACGGTCTTGCCCGTTTGCCCCACCTGGTACTGATGGCTGACCCAGCCCTCGTCGACGATGGCCCGGCTGGCTCCGACCGCTGCGCCGAGCACGTCGGCCAGTTCCTGGACCAGCTTGAAGTTGTCGGCGTTGCCCATGCCCCTGCCGCCGGCGACCACGATGGAGGCCTCTTCCAGGCTGACGATGCCCACGTTCTCGCAGACCACGTCGAGCACCTTGGCGAGGAGGCTGCTGGCCCCGAACTCGACCGTGAGCGGGACCACTTCCGGATCTTTGGGGGCTTCTTCGCGAGCGAAGACGTTCGGCCTCACGGTAGCGACTGCGACGTCGCCCGTGGCTTCTTTCTCCACGATCACGTTACCGCCGAAGCAGGGGTGGGTCGCGACGAAGCGCCCGTCCTTTACCTCGAGGCCGGTGATGTCCACCAAGAGGCCGGCGCCGAGCCGGGCGGCGCAGCCCGCGGCTACATCGCGCCCGTCGGGCGAGCCCGAGCAGAGGACCATGGCCGGCTCAGCCGCCTTGATGGCAGCCATGGCCGCGTCGACGAAGACGTTCGACCGGAACACCGCGGCCTCGGGGGTCTCGACTACGTAGACGCGGTCGGCGCCGAACCGGCCCGCTGCCGCCACGAACGGCGCGGCCTCCGTGGCCGCGACGACGACGCTGACCGAGCCACCGGCGGCGGCCACCAGGGCGCGCGCCTCCGTGATGCTTTCCAAGGTGACGTTGGCGAGCTTCCCGTCCTTGGGCTCGGCTACAACGAGGATGCCACTCTGATTGCTCACTGGTACATCTCCTCCCCTACACGAGCTTCTGGCTCGCCAGGAACTCGGCGATCTTCTGGGCGCCCGAACCGTCGTCCTCCACCTTCACTCCCGCCTTGCGCGGCTCGGGGATGCGGGCGGAGAGCACGCGCGTCTTGGCCCCGTCCAGACCGACCTGGCCCTTGTCCAGTGACAGCGCGCTCGCATCCTTGACATCGAGGGGCTTCTTCTTCGCGCCCATGATGCCCATCATCGATGGATACCGAGGCTCGTTGATGCCTTTGATGACCGAGAGGACGGCGGGAGTGGGGCACTCGTAGGCGACGTAGCCCTGCTCCGTCTCCCGATGGACCTTGAGCGTGGAGCCCTCCACCTCCACCTTGGCCAAGGTGGAGAGGAGAGGAACGCCGAGACGCTCAGCCACGGCCGCCGGTACACAGCCGGTCTCACCGTCGGTGGACCTGACTCCGAACAGGACCAAGTCCCACTCCAGGCCCTTGAGCGCTTCGGCCAGGGCATAGGCAGTACCCTGCGCATCAGAGCCGGCCAGAGCGTCATCGCTCACCAAGACGCCAGTGTCGGCCCCCATAGCCAGGGCCTTGCGCACCGCGTCGGTCGCCTTCTCCGGGCCCATGCACACGGCCACCACCTGGCCTCCGTGGGCCTCCTTGATCCGCAACGCCTCCTCGACCGCGTACTCGTCGTACGGGTTGAGGATGCAGTTCACGTTGCGGTCCAGACGCCAGGAAGAAGAGTCGAGCTTCTTCTCGGCCTCTGTATCGATCACCTGTTTTACGCACACCGCGATGTTCATCAGTCATCCATCCCTTTTTCAAGCGACACCCGGCCGCGCCCCCACCCGGAGCTGCGGGCATTTTATATGATAGTCCGTGGCCGCCGCAAACGGCGCACTTTCACTTAACTTTTCATCGCTGGCTGAAAGTATTACCATAGTGCATAGATGGAGCTCGACCTCTTCAGATCCTTCGTGACCGTTGCCGAAGCCCGCAGTTTCAGCCGGGCTGCGCGCGCTATGCACTCGACCCAACCCACTCTCAGCAGGCAGATCGCCCGCCTGGAGAACGAGCTCGGCACCCGCCTCTTCGAGCGCTACGGGCGACACGTGGAGTGTACCGTCACGGGCCAGTTGCTGTTGCCGCTCGCCCAGGCGATCATAACCCGGACCGACGAGGCCATCAGCCTCATCCGCGAGCAGGCGGGCACCGGCTCGGGCACGGTGCGGTTCGGCGCCGTGGGCAACGTCATGGCCATCCTCCTGACCCCGATCCTGGCCTCCTTCTTCGCAGCCTACCCTCGGGTGAGCGTCGATCTCATCGAGAAAGACGACGCTCAACTAGAAGAAGCCGTGATCAGTGGAGAACTGGACTGCGCGGTGGTGACCCCCTGGGGCTCCACACGCACGGCTACCCAGCATCTTCTGACGGAGGAGATCCTCCTCGTCATGCCCCGGGGCCATCCCCTGGCGAAGGAGTCATCAGTCGAACTGAGCATGCTCGCGAACGAGTCAATACTGCTCCCCCGGGCGGGGCTCAACGCGGGCAACGTGACCGCCGACGCTCTACGGCAGGCCGGGCTGGAACCCAGGATCTCACGCCGGGCCAACTACCCCGAACTTACCAAGGCGCTGGTGAAGACAGGCGTGGGCATCGCGCCCATGCCGAAGATGGTGGCCGCGCCCGAGACCCTGGACGGGTTGGTGGCCGTGCCCTTCCGCGAGCCCCTGTACCGGGACCTCAACTTGATCTTCCCCCGCGACCGCCCCCTGACCGCGTCGGCACGGGCGCTGATGGTCCACATCCGTGCGGCCATCTCAGGCCGTGGAGGCGGAGACCAGACCTGTTCATCCTGACCGCGGGTGCGGTTCGTTCCGCGGATCATATACGTCGACGTAATACTTGCCGCCACCCGATGAAAAGTTCGGGAGAAGTCGTGTGCTTGGTGCCTACTGGTACTATCATGATGCAATCCACCCGACTAGGCGTCGGTCGGGTAAGCGACCGGTCGATACCGGCGCTAACGTGGGAGTCGGCAGCAGCCCCTAAGGGATTCTAGAAGGAGATGGTTGCATGGACTTCAGATTGACTGAAGAGCAGGAAATGATCCGGGACATGGTCCGGGACTTCGCAGAGAACGAAGTCAAACCCGTGGCCATGGACTACGACCACAAGCAGGATCCCAAGGACTGCGTCCCCTGGGACCTCATCAAGAAGGCGTCGGCACTAGGCCTGCGTACGGCCGCCATTCCTGAGAAGTTCGGGGGCGTCGGCGCGGACTACCCGACGCTCGCGCTCATCCTCGAAGAGCTCGGCGCGGCGGACCAGGGCTTCGCAACCATCATCAGGGGCTGCTACACCGAGTCGCCCCGGCTGGTTGGAGAGCTGACCCCGGAGTTGCGGGAAGAGTGGCTCACCAAGTTCATGGAAGACGACACGTTCCTCCTGGGCTTGGCCCGGTCGGAGCCCGACGCCGGCACCGACTCCCACTTCCTCTATGATGAGCCCGGCGCCTCGATCCAGACCTATGCTGTCAAGGACGGCGACGAGTACGTCATCAACGGCACCAAGCACTACATCTCATGCGGCGGAGTGGCCAAGCTGTACTTCCTCTACGCGCGCACCGATCGGAAGGGTCCCATCTCCACGAGCCTGAGCTGCTTCTTGGTGCCGGCCGACGCCCCCGGCTTCAAGGTCGGCAGGTTCCACAACAAGCTGGGCCGGAGGCTGCTGGCCAACGCTTCGCTCATCTTCGAGGACTGCCGCATCCCGGCCAGATACCTCCTCGGCAATGAAGGAGAGGCCTGGGGCACCGAGGGCGAATGGGGCGGCCCACAGTTCGACTGGTCGAAGACCCCGCAGGGAGTCCCGCCGCCATTCGGGCTCCTCGGCGCCGCCGCCAACCTGGGCACCGTGCGCTCGGTCTACGAAGAAGCCCTCGAGTACGCCAAGCAGCGCGTTCAGGGCGGCAAGCCGATCATCGAGCATCAGCACGTCGCCATGAAGCTGGCCGAGATGAAGATGCAGTACGAGGCTGCGCACTGCTACCTCCTGCAGTCCGCCTGGTCTTACAAAGAGAAGTACGAGTACAACCCCAAGTGCGGCATGCTGGTCAAGGCTTTCGTCGACCAGATCGGGGTGAACTTCGTCAACATCACCTGCGGCATCATGGGTGGCTACGGCACCACCGACGACGACGTGCCGTTCGGCAAGCACCTGAGGGATGTCTACTGCATGCTCCACGGCTTCGCGACCACGGAGATGGCTCTCCTCAACGGAGCACCCACCCTCTAGGCGTCAGCGCAACCAACTGCATGCTAGGAAGGACAAGGGATGGCAGAAAAGACATACGTTAACTGCACCGCCGGGGGCCCGATCAGGGTCCACGTGGAGGACGGCAAGATCACCAAGGTCCGTCCCCTCGTGTTCGACGAAACCGACGCGGCTTCGTGGACCATCGACGTCGATGGCGAGAAGTACACCCCGTTCCGCAAGGCCTGCGTAGCACCGTTCTCCCTGGTCGAGAGGGCACGCGCCTACTCCGAGGATCGGATCCTCTACCCCATGAAACGGGTGGACTTCGATCCCAAGGGAAACCGCAATCCGCAGAACCGCGGCAAGTCCGGCTACGAACGGATCAGCTGGGACGAAGCCCTCGACCTGGTCGCGGGCGAGATGAAGCGCGTCCGTGAAACGTATGGCCCCGAGGCCATCATGTCGCGGGCCTCTTCCCACCACAACTGGGGCAACCTGGGATACCGTTCGGCCTCCTGGGCGCGATTCTTCAACATGATCGGTTTCACCGACATCCTCGACAACCCGGACAGCTGGGAAGGCTGGCACTGGGGAGCGACCCACGCCTTCGGTTTCTACTGGAGACTGGGCAACCCCGAGCATTACGACCTTCTCGAGGATGCACTCCGCAACACCGAGCTCCTCATCTCGTGGAGCAACGACCCCGACACCACCCACGGCATCTACGGCGGCACCGATTCGGCCGTCTGGCGGCTGTGGCTGCGCGACCGGGGCATCAAGACCATCTTCATCGATCCCTTCCACAACTACACGGCGGCGCACGTCGGCGAGAAGTGGATCGCGTACCGTCCCGGCACCACGTCGGCCCTGGCCCTGGCCATCGCCTACGTGTGGCTCGATGAAGGTACGTACAACAAGAAGTACATCGAGGAACGCA
The DNA here is from genome assembly GCA_964592075.1 of uncultured Gaiellales bacterium. Classification (GTDB taxonomy): domain Bacteria; phylum Actinomycetota; class Thermoleophilia; order RBG-16-64-13; family RBG-16-64-13; genus RBG-16-64-13. The sequence goes on along the minus strand of CAZQDY010000078.1, from coordinate 2,247 downwards.
CCTTCGGTTTTGACGAATTCAAGAAGTACGTGCTCGGCACGGACGACGGGGTTCCCAAAGACCCCCGCTGGGCGGCCGAGATCACCGGTGTCGAAGCTCGCACCATCGTGGCCCTCGCCCGCGAGTGGGCCTCTCACAGGACCTCGCTCGCCGGCGGCACCAAGGGCGGCGAAGGCGGCGCCTGCCGGTACGCGTACGCCACCGAGGCGGCAAGGCACCTGGTCTTCCTGCAGGCCATGCAGGGCCTTGGTCTGCCCGGCATCAGCATCTGGGGAACGGCCAACGGGCCGCCCTACAATCACACATTGGAGTTCCCGGGCTACGCGCAGGGTGGTTTCAACCTCATCTGCGAGAAGCCGATCGTGAACCCCATCAAGCAGCGGCTCTACCGGTTGACCGTGCCGGACGCCATCCTCAACGGTCATATCGAGTGGATGGGTGAGGGCTTCTGCGGCAACTCGCTTGAGCAGCACTTCACCAAGTTCACCTACCCGCTGCCCGATCACTCGCTGGTGAAGATGTTCTACCGCTACGGCGGCTCGTTCCTCTCCACCATGACCGACACCACAAAGTGGGTGCGGATGTACCAGAGCGACAAGCTCGAGTTCTGCGTCAACCAGGACTGCTGGTGGTGCAACGAGACCGGCTTCGCCGATGTCGTCCTGCCGGCCTGCACGAACCTGGAGCGCACCGACATAGCCGAGTGGGCAAGCTCGGGCGGCTACTCACTGCACGCCTCGGGCAGCGCCAACCACCGCGTGATCGTCTACCAGCAGAAGTGCGTCGACCCGCTCGGCGAGTCGAAGCCGGACTACGACATCTTTCTCGAGCTCGCCAAGCGGCTGGGCTACGAAGAGCAGTTCACCGAGGGCAACTCCTGGGAGGACTGGATCAAGAAGATGTACGACTGGTCGGACATGCCTAAGTACATGGACTACGAGGACTTCAAGAAGAAGGGCTACTTCGTGGTCCCGCAGATCCCGGACTACAAGCCCGCGTACGCCCTCCGTTGGTTCGCCGAGGGCAGGCCGTGCGATACGCCCGACACCAGCAACCCCAAGCGCGGCACCGACAAGGCCCACGAGCTGGCGACCGACACCGGCCTCATCGAGTTCGTTTCGCAGAGCCTCATGCGGCATACGCCGGACGACGAAGAGCGCGCTCCCATGCCCAAGTACAACCCCAGTTGGGAGGGCCCAGAGACCGAGCTCTTCAAGAAGTACCCGCTCCAGTTCATGTCGCCGCACCCAAGGTTCTCGTTCCACACGCATCACGACACCCGTGTGCCGTGGCTTTCGGAGATCCCCGAGCATCGTGTATGGATCGACGGCTACAACTACCAGATCTGCCGCATCCATCCCAAGGACGCGGAGGCGAGAGGCATCAAGCACGGAGACGTCATCAAGCTGTATAACGACCGGGCGGCGGTGCTGTTCGCAGCGTATGTCACGGAGAGGATCAGGCCGGGCGTGGTCCACTCCTACGAAGGCGCGTCCAGATACGACCCGATCGAGAAGGGCAACCCCGACAGCCCCGACAGGGGCGGCTGCACTAATCTGCTCAGCCCCGGCCGGATGATGTCGAAGAACGTGCCGGGCATGGCGCCGAACTCCTGTCTCGTCGAGATGTGCAAGTGGGAGGGATGACACATGCCTAGGTATGGAATGGTTATCGACGTCACCAAGTGCGACGGCTGCTACAACTGCTTCATCGCATGCAAAGACGAGTACTGCAACCAGGAGAAGAAGGGCTACTCCGCCGCCCAGCCGATGACCGGCCAGGACTGGATGAAGATCATCCCGGTGGAGCGCGGCCAATTCCCCAAGGTCAAGCAGGACTACATCGCGACGCCTTGCATGCAGTGCGAGAACCCGACCTGCATGGGCGGAGACGACGACGCTGTGTACATGCGTGACGACGGCATCGTCATGATCGATCCCAAGAAGGCCAAGGGACAGAAGGACCTGGTCACCAGGTGCCCGTACCGCCGCATCTACTGGAACGCGGAAGAGAACGTCGCACAGAAGTGCACGTTCTGCGCTCACCTGTTGGACGACGGCTGGAAGGAGCCCCGGTGTGTCGAGGCGTGCCCGACCGGAGCCCTGCTCTTCGGCGATCTGGACGATCCGGGCAGCGCTGTTTCGCAGGCCATCAAGGCGGCTGCGGCCAAGCATCCTGAGTACAAGCTCGGCGAGAAGGTGAAGTACATCGGCCTGCCCAAGAACTTCGTGGCCGGCTCGGTGGTCT
>CAZQDY010000077.1:0-9907 GCA_964592075.1 uncultured Gaiellales bacterium | reverse complement strand
CGGTTCCCCCGCGCCCGCTATTCCGCGTACACGTGGACCTTGTCGCCGTTGGCGGAGTCCACATCGATCTCCATCTCGCGAAGAGCCTCGATGAGTTCGTCCATATCCTCCGGCTTGAAGTTGGTGAGGTCGAAGGACATGCCGTGCTCGGCCATGCTCTTGTTGATCTGCTCTTGTGCCTGAGCGGGGATCAACGCCGTCAGCTTGAGCCCGGCCCGCATCACGGCCAGGGGGATCTTGACGTTGACGTTGTCGCCCTTGACGCTCAGCACCTTCACGTACATGAACTTCGGAGTCCCGGAGGCTCCGGTCCTCTGCGTCGTCTTGACCCCGGGCCCAGAGAAGAACTTGGGCCAACCGGTCTTGCCGCCGCTCTTAGTTCGGGCTCCCGCGGTTTCGGCCGCGTCTGTCTCACCCGATTCGTCGCCTCCCGCCGTGCCGGCTGTCTGCGCCGCCGTCGCGTCGAGCGCGTCCAGAAGGTGGGCCGCTTCTTCTGCCGTTATCCTCCCGGAAGCCAGCAGATCCAATATGCGAGTACGATCGTCACCCATCGTGCGTTCCCTTTCTTCTAACGGAGTGTGAAGGCGATGATCCGGTCATGGTCGCTCGCCTCTTGAACGAAGACCTCGGTCCCGCGGGTCTGGCTGACCACCCCGAGGACCCCGAGGATGAGCCGCGTGTATGTGGGTCTGCGCCCCGAGATCAGGGTGACGAGATCGGCCACGAGGGTCGCGATCAACGTCAGCAGCAGGAACACCAGTATGAGCGGCCACAACAGGAAGAGGGGGAACCAGAAGCGGAATCTGGTGCGCCCGTTCTCCGCGAAACGCATGGAGACCAACCAAGGCGGCACCCTCATCTTCCCAGCCTTTCCGTGGCCTCGGCGACCGAGATCTCACCCCGTTCCAGCAGGTCGAAGACCTCATCGTGCGCGGTCACCTGTACCACTTCCACGAGCTGCAGTTGCTGGACGATCTTGTTGAGGCGGTTCTTGACCGTGGGATAGCTGATCCCGAAGGCCTTCTCCATGTACTTGATCGAGCCGTGGCAGCGCACGAACTCCGTCACGAACACCTGGTCCTCGTAGCGCAGGGCGGCCAGGGGTGGGAGATCGAAGTCGCCGCTGATCGCGATGTCGCTTTTCTCCAGGCGCACGCCTGTCACCACGAACTTGCGGTCTTCGATCAGGTCAGTCAGTTCGTTCCATTGAGCCATACAGCCCCCCTTCGTCTGTTTCTTGGTCCAGTGTATGGCGAAAGCTTAAAAAAGTCCAGTCCAGCCTTAAGAATCTCAATATGCTATTTGCCGGTTGGGAAGCACGGGGCCTCTCGAGGACCGCACGCTCTCACTGCTCCCGGGGGAGAGGCTCTGGTGTCGCGGGCGGCGCGACCCTTTGCGGTGTTACTCGGAGTCGAGAGGTGATCGCGTCCGCCGGTGCGCAGTGCAATCCCCCGAGGGCGACCTCCACGTTGGCGGCTTCGATGATCTCGCGTCGGCGGTCGTCCCCGCCCGTGCGCGACCGGGCTGTCACACCGGCATCATGGTGAAGGTTGGTGGCTACTTGTAGGAGGCGCGACCGCGCCGCGAGCATCAGCCTCAGCCGTAGTTCGTGCGCTCGCCTCTGTAGCCCCAAAGAGGGTCGAGCAGGGGTCCATTGCGAAGACAGCTGGCGAAGGTCTGACGGGTCGAATCGGAGCCGCACCTGGGGCAGGGCCTTTTGATCTGGTCGATGGGCACATCGACCGTCACCTCGAAGGCGTGCCCGCAGGCGCCGCAGACGAAGTCGAAGGCGGCCGGCGGCCGGTCAAGGCCGGTCGCGTGCCCCGAGGTGCACGCCCGGCCTGGAGCGCACGTCTGCCCTGAAGCGTCAGCCTCACCCATGGTTCACGACCGCCCCACTACGACCGCCTCGCCACGACCGTCCCCTTACGCCTGCCCGGCGTAGCCCTGGGAGAGTTCCTGGTCGGAGGCCGCCCGCACGTCCACGACCTCTACGTCGAAATGGAGCCGCTTGCCGGCCAGAGGGTGGTTGGCGTCGACCACGACACCGTCATCGCCGACCTCCACGACGGTCAGATGCACGGGGCCGCTGGGCGTATCCCCGATCACGTCCATGCCGGACTCCAGCTCGACGCCCTCGGGAACGGCATCCGGCGGGAGGGTGATCACGGCGTCCGGGTCGATCTCGCCGTAGGCGTCGGCCGCCTCGATGACCACCGTCTCTTTGTGACCCGGCTCGGCGCCCTCCAAGGCCTCTTCGAGCCCCGGGATGATGTTGGAGTATCCGTGGAGATACTCGATCGTGCTCTCCGCGTTGTCCAGCAGTTCACCCTCGTCGTCGGTGAGCGTGTAGTTGAGAGTGACGACTGCTCCGCGAGTGGCTTCCATCATCCCGTTCCTTCCGATCGTAGTGAGCGTCCGGGCCATGATAGCCTTCGGCGGGGCCCCGGGTCTTCTTCTAGGCCTTGTTGGTCTCCACGAGGCGCTTGAGCTGCAGCGCGAGGTCCTGCAACTGCTTGACCTCCTGCTCCACCTGGCGGGTGCCGGTGGCCGATTGAGCGCCGGCCTGGTTGATGCTCTCGATAGCCGTGCCTATCTGCTCCATCCCGGCCAGTTGCTGGCGGCTGGAGGCGGCTATCTGCACCGCCGACTGGGCCGCCTCGCTTGCGCTCTCGGCCAGGGAATGGATGGCCTCGCCCGATTCCACCGACTGTTGCCGGCCGGCTTCGATGGCCTGCCTGCCCTGCTCGGCGGACTGTACCGCTACGCTGCTCGCCTTCTGGATCTCGCCCAGGATGGTGCGCACTTGAGAGACGGCCTGTTTGGACTGCTCGGCCAGGGTCTTCACCTCTTGCGCCACCACCGTGAAGCCCTTGCCCTGGTCGCCGGCCTTGGCCGCCTCGATAGAGGCGTTCACCGACAGGAGATTGGACTGCTCGGCTATGTCGTTCACGGTGTTTATGATGTCGCCCACGGCCTGAGTCTGTTCGTTCAGCCTGTTGATTGTCTCGGCCACCATAGCCATCTGACTCTGTATCCGCTCGAAGGAGGCGACGGTCTCTTCAACCGTGGTCTGCCCCGTTTCGGCCACCTGGGCCACGTTCTGGGAGCTTTCGGCCATCTGAGCCGCCTTTTCGTGGGCCAACTGGGTGGTCTGCCGGACTTCCTCCACGGTGGCGGTGGTCTCGTTGGTGGCCGCCGCGGTCTGAGCGGCGCTGGCCGCCACCTGGGTCGCCACGGCCAGGAGCTCCGCGGACGACTTGGCGATCTTGTTGCTGGCGGCCCTCACCATGCGGCCGATGCCTCGCGAAAGCCACCATTGCACGACTATGCCGGCGATGATGACGAGGCAGGCGAGCCCGATCATCACGTAGAGCGTGATGTTCAGCTTGCTGGAGACGGCGTCCCCCTGGCCCGTGTCGGCGACCTGTGTGCCGACCCACTCCTGGTAATCCGCGAACGACGATTGGGCCGCTCTCAGATCGAGCACGTTGACGATCAGCGTCACCGCCACCAGGACGAGCACTACGACGAATCCCAGCAGAATCACCCGCTGGACCCGCATGTTGCGCGACCGTTGCTTGGCCATCACTCATCAGTCCTCTCTGCTTGGCTTGCGTGTTGTGTGTTCGCCTACGCTATCGCCCTTGCGTCGACAAGACGCTTCAACCTGAGTGCGAGGTTCTGCAGCCTCTTGACCTCTTGCTCCACCTGGCGCGTGCCGGCCGCCGCCTGGGTGCCGGTCTGGTTGATGCTCTCGATGGCCTGGCTGATCTGTTCCATGCCGGCCGATTGCTGTCTCCGAGAGCGCGATGACGTTGCCCGCCGCCAGGTGGTACTGGTCGAGAAGGTCGCGGAGACCGGCGAGGGATGCCTGGGTGTCGGTGTTCTCCGCGGCCAGCGCCTGCATGGAGTCCAGCGCCGTCCTTGCCGCGGCCGCCCCTTCATCAAGCCTGGCCGACTGCAGTTCTCGGTCCTCTTTGTGGTAGCGGACTACTGAGATGAGGACTGCGCTCTCCATGACGGCGGCGCTTTCCTTGATAGCGTTGGCGGCCTCGACCTGAGCCCGGGTCGACTCGCTGTAGTCCCTAATGCCCGACTGCAGCGTCGAAAGCTGGGCCACTCCCACGGCCACCATGGCGCTCACGAGCACCATGAGGCCTGCGAATCCCAGCATGATCCGCCGTATCACCGTCATATTGCGCGCCCTCCTACAACAAAAGTGGGGCCCCGGAACCGGTCGCGACGCGCTCGGTTCGAGCCCCCCAGGAATGTTTTCGGCCGAAACGCCTCTGGGCTTAACGATTGATGATCGCGGATTTATCGAGCATCCGGCTTGCTTCACCAACTGTATGATTGGATACACGGTCGCCGGCACAGGTGGAAAGGAGGAGGACCATGGCCCAACCGAACGACCCTTGCGATCTCGAACGCTTCATCAAAGCTCAGGGGCGCGTTTCTCCGGGGGCTCTGAGATGCAGCTACGAGCGGGCGCTTGCCGAGATCAGGGACGGCGAGAAGGTGTCTCACTGGATGTGGTACGTCTTTCCGCAGATCGAGGGCCTGGGATCGAGCCCGACGTCCAGGCTCTACTCCATCAAGAGCCTGGCTGAGGCCGAGGCGTACCTGGACCACCCCGTGCTGGGGCCAAGGCTCAGGGAGTGCGCCGAGGCGACGCTCGCGGTGGCGGGACGCTCCGCCCGGGCGATCTTCGGATCGCCCGACGACTGGAAGCTCAGATCCTGCGCCACGCTGTTCGCGCTGGTGTCGCCTCCGGGCTCGGTCTTCCACTGCCTGCTGGACAAATACTTCGAGGGACGGCCCGACCAGAGGACGCTCGACCTGCTGGGGGTGGCTCCCGATCGTCCGTGACGGCCGGTATCATGGAGGACCATGACAGCGACCCCTGACGAAGTCCTCCGCGCCGTCTTCGGCTACTCCGAGTTCCGCTCCAACCAGCGCGACGTCATCGAGACGGTGTTGCGTGGGGACGACGCCTTCGTGCTGATGCCCAGCGGGGGCGGGAAGTCGCTCTGCTATCAGATCCCCTCGCTGCTGAGGCCGGGCGCCGGCATCGTGGTGTCGCCGCTGATCTCATTGATGAAGGACCAGGTGGACACCCTGAGGGCGAACGGTGTCAGGGCCGCCGCCTACAACTCGTCTCTGGGGGCCGGGGAGGCCGGCAGGGTTCTTTCCGAGCTGCGGGCGGGCCGGCTCGATCTCCTATACGTGTCGCCGGAGCGGGCGACGAGCGACGGCTTCCTCGACCTGCTGTCGGCCTTAGGCCTCGCAGGCGTCGCGCTTGTAGCGGTAGACGAGGCGCACTGCATCTCGCAGTGGGGGCACGACTTCCGGCCCGAATACGTGGAGCTGCGCAGGCTGCGGGAGCGTCTGCCCGGGGCGCCGCTGGTCGCGCTCACGGCTACGGCCGACCCGCACACCCGCGACGACATCCGAAGCCAACTGGGCCTGGAACGGGCGGCCTGCTTCGTCTCCAGCTTCGACCGGCCCAACATCCGGCTGGAGGTGGTCGACAAGCACAACCCTCACGCTCAACTTCAGCGTTTTCTGGCGCGATACGGGCACGCGGCGACGCCCGGCCTGGGCGTCTCGCCTTGGCATCCGGGGCGGCTCGGTCCGGAGGGCGCTCCCGAGGGCGAGGCTGGCATCGTCTACTGTTCCACCCGCAGGCGCACGGACGATCTGGCCGCCTATCTGCGCGCCCGCGGCATCGCCGCGGGCGCCTATCACGCCGGTCTGTCGGCGGAGGAGCGCGACGCGGTCCAGGAAGCGTTCATTTTTGACAGGATCAAGATCGTGGTGGCCACGGTCGCCTTCGGGATGGGGATCGACAAGACCAACGTCCGGTTCGTCGTGCACTGGGACCTGCCTCAGCATCTCGAGGGCTATTACCAGGAGATCGGCCGGGCCGGCCGTGACGGGCTGCCGGCGAGCGCCCTCATGCTCTTCGGCTGGGAGGATGTGGCGCGCGTGCGCGCCCTCATCGAGAAGGGTGGGAACGAGCGGCGGGTGGCTGTGGAGCAGCACAAGCTGGGAGCCCTGGTGGGTTTCGCTCGGGAGCTCACCTGCCGACGGCGGGCCCTGCTCGGGTACCTGGGAGAGACCATGGAGGCGGGCGACGGTCACTCGGGGTGCGGGAACTGCGACGTGTGTCTCGATCCTCCCGAGCTCTACGACGCCACCGAGGACGCCCGGAAGGCTCTCTCTTGCGTGTACCGCATCGGGGAGCGCTTCGGCGTGGGGCATGTGGTCGACGTGTTGCGGGGCTCCCAGAGTCAGCGTGTCGCCGCTCTGGGACACGAGCGTCTCAGCACCTATGGGATCGGGGCAGACCGGAGCGCCGAGGCCTGGCGGAGCCTGCTCAGGCAGCTGGTGCATCTGGGCTACCTGCGGCAGGACATGGGAGAGTACCCGGTTTTGAAGCTGGCGCCGGCGGCGGCCCCGCTGCTGCGGGGAGAGGTGGAGTTGCGGCTGGCGCGTCCCCGCGTCAGGTCGGCGACGGAGGCCGAGGCCGTGGCGACGCAGGCGGAGGGGGCGGCGAAAGCCGCGAAGGCCGGGGGCCGGGAAGCGAAGCGGCGACGGGGTGGGACCAGGGCGGGCGGGGGTCCGGCGCTGGGTCCCGCCGTGGAGCGGGAGGCGGTCGGTGGCGACGCGGTGGGCCGGCCGGAGGATGAGGCCCTCTTCGAGGAGCTGCGGGCGCTGAGGAGGCGCATCGCCGAGAGAGAGGGCGTGCCGGCGTACGTGATCTTCCACGACGCCACGCTGCGAGAGATGGCAGTACTGCGGCCGGCCACGTCCGGTGAGCTTCTGGGCGTGAGCGGGGTGGGGGAGCGCAAGCTGGAGAAGTACGGCGAGGAGTTCTTGGCCCTCCTCCGCCGCGACATCCGTTGCTGACGCGACAAGGCAGCACGACGAAACCGTTGTCGGGCTGTCGAGCAGAAGCTGTGGGTACACGGGACTCATCCGGGGTAGATAGACACGGACAGTCCTCACGACCGGGAAGGAGTGACCGTGGCTGAGATGGAGGAGCGTCTCTTGGGGTGGGTCGATCTCGACGTGTACGACGCGGAGGGCCAGAAGATCGGGACGGTTGTGGACGTCCGCTACGGCAAGAACACGGGAGAACTGGTCTGGCTGATCGTCAAGACCGGGCTGCTCGGTCTGAAGAAGGTGGCGGTGCCGAGCAACATGGTCGAGCGCCAGGGAGGCCGGGTGGTGGCCCTGGTCGACAGGGACCGTATCACCGGCGCGCCCGGGGTGTCCACGGAGAGGATCCTGGCCGACGACGAGGAACGCGGCATCTGTACGTACTACGGGTTCGATTTCGTGTCTTCGCCCTGGAAACCGGTCGAAGGTTGCCTGGATGATGACAGCGGGGCGGCAGGCCCCGGAGCATGATCGCCGGGCGCCGCGCGACCGGAGCCCGATAGTGGGGCGCCACGCGGCCCCAGCCTGATCGTCGACCGCCGAGTCCTCGGTCGCGGCGCGCGGCGCGGACCCGTCCGACCTCTCTGGTAACCTCCAGGCAGGCGACAAAAGGAAGGCGGTCCAGAAGGTCATGACGCGGCTCTTCAGACTCTCCAAGTCCCGATTCCAGGCGGGGCTGCAGTGCCCCAAGAGGTTGTGGATGGAGTGCCATCAACCGGGGCTGGCCGATCCTATCGACGAGGCCAAACAGGCCGTGTTCGATCTCGGGCATCGGGTGGGCGAACTGGCCCGCAAGCGTTTTCCCGACGGGGTGCTGGTAGCCGAGGACCACACTCAGCCCCGGGCCGCCCTCCAGACCACGGCCCGCCTGATCGCGGATGGTGTGGTCTGTCTCTACGAGCCCGCCTTCGAGTACGAGGGGGTGCTCGTGCGGGTCGACGTGCTTCGCAGGAGCAACGGCGACGAGTGGGAGATCATCGAGGTCAAGTCGAGCACTCAGACCAAGCCTGAGCACATCAGCGACGCCGCCATTCAGACCTACGTGTTGCGGGGCGCGGGCGTACCACTGGCGAGTACCCGGCTTCTGCACCTCAACAACCAGTACGTCCGTCCAGACGGTCCCTACGACCTGGAGGAGCTGTTCGTCCTGGAGGATCTCACTCCCCAGGTGGGGGAGTATGTGCCCAGGATCCCGGCGCTGCTCGCCGAGATGAAGGCTATGTTGATGGGCGGTTGTCCCGAGGTGCCCATCGGGCGGTGCTGCAGAGACCCTTATGACTGCGAGTTCATGGGGCACTGCCGCAGCTTCCTGCCGGAGTTCCCGGTGACCGACCTGCCCCGGCTGAGCGACCGACTCTTGGCCGAGTTCCTCGAGGAGGGCATCTGGTCGACCAGGGACGTGCCGCTTTCTCACCCGCGGCTCTCGCCCTACCAGAGGACCGTCTGCGAGGTGGTCCAGTCCGGAGAGCCTAGATACGGGGAGGGATTGACCGCCGAGCTCGCGTCGCTCACCTACCCGCTCCACTTCCTGGATTTCGAGACCATCAACCCCGCCCTCCCCCTCTACGAGGGCACCCGGCCTTACCAGGTCGTGCCCGTTCAGTGGTCCTGCCACACACTCGACGAGGACGGCACGCTCGAGCATCACGAGTTCATCCACAGGGAGAAGACCGACCCCCGGCCGGCCCTCACTGAGCAGCTGCTCGCCACGCTGGCGGGGCGGGGCACGGTGGTCACCTATACCGACTACGAAGGCATGATCCTCAGAGGGCTCGCCGACAGCCACCCACAGTGGGCCGGCGAGATAGCCGGCGTCCTGGCTCGTCTCTTCGATCTGCACAAGGTGGTGCGCGACCATGTCTGTCACCCGGAGTTCCACGGGCGGACCTCGCTCAAGAACGTCCTGCCGGCGCTGGTGCCGGACCTCTCCTACCAGGGCCTCGCCATACCCAACGGCGAAGTAGCCACGCTTCGCTACCAGGAGGCTGTCTGGGGAGACCTGCCTGAGCGCGAGCGGGAAGCCGTGTTCAACGGACTGCTCGAGTACTGCGGTCTCGACACGTTGGCGATGGTCAGGCTCTTCGCGGAGCTGAGGGGACGGGGCTGAGGCCGGCTCGTTGGAGGAGCCTCCACCGCTGAAGGATTCAGGGACCGCCATACTGCCGGCTAAGCATCATGGCTACACTTGCCGATAGCGGTCTGTGGAGGCTGGCCGGCGGCGGCACGTGGGCCAGCTGTGGAAAGGTGGACGTCTTGGAGATCATTGAGTGCCCGAAGTGTGGACGGCCTAGAGCGCTCGGACATCGTTGCCCGTCGTGTGGTGACGCGGCGACGGAGATCGGCGAGCAGGCGGCGGCGCAGACGGAATCTTGGGGACCGGCCGCCGCCCCGCCTGAAGGCGCTCGTCCGGCGACAGCTCAGCCCGCGACCAAACAGCGCAGGAAGATCAGCTGGACCCTACTGGCGGCTGTGGTCGTGGGTCTGGCCATCATCGCCGCCGCCATCGCCGTCCCGCTGTCGCGGGACGCCGGTACTCCAGAGAAGAAGGAAAGCGGCAGGTTCGCTGCTGCGCTGGAGGCGCAGGTCGCTGAGCTGACGGGGGAGCCGGTGGTCCGCACCGGCGCGGATGTGGCCGAGGAGATCGCCGGTCGCAACGACGATATGATGGCGCGGATCCTTGTCGAGAACGCCATGGAGACCATGGACGGCATCATAGCCCGCCTCGATGAGTCGGGCGAGTATCCGACCACCGAGTACAACACCCTGATACGAGAGGCTCTGCGGTCTGCGCCGAGCCATGCGATCCACTGGGAGTGGGGGGCCCGCGGCGTGTGTGAGCAACCGCACGGCAGTTCACAGGCGTCGGAGAACACCGTGAGCTGGACCTTCCTCCCTCCAAGCACCTACGAGTTGGGCACTTGGTCCGGGTCGGGGTCGGCGTTCGGGGTTCGTGTGGACA
>CAZQDY010000076.1:0-10002 GCA_964592075.1 uncultured Gaiellales bacterium | reverse complement strand
CGGATCACAACCTGGGAGACATCGCGCTGTGGCAGAGCTAGGAAGGCGCGGCGGACCACGGTGCCGGAAGGAGATCGATGTGAGTGGTTTCGATGACAAAGACAGCGTGACCGGCGAGCGCACCGTCGTACGAGACATGTGCTTTCTCGGCGCGGCCGGAGGGGCCAACACGTGTTTCGTCGACGTCAAAGACGGCAAGATCCTTCGCATCCGCCCGGCACGCTACTACGAGAAATACAGCAAGGAGGAGGTCAAGCCCTGGGTGATGCGCGCGCGGGGTAAGACGTTCGAGCCAAGCGACAAGAGCCTCGTGCCTCCTCTTAGCCTCTGCTACAAGAAACGGGTCTTCTCGCCGGCCCGTATCCGGTACCCCATGAAGCGGGTGGACTTCGATCCGAGCGGCGCTCCAGGATCGACCGGGCCCGGCGGCCGCAACATCCACAACCGGGGCGTGAGCAAGTACGAGCGCATCAGCTGGGACGAGGCTCTGAACATCGTGACCGGCGAGATGAAACGCGTCAGGGACACCTACGGGGCGACTGCCATCCTCTACCAGAACGACCAACACGGCGAAAACAAGACAGTGCACGGCCCGCATGGTTGCGCCCGCAAGCTTCTCGACCTCTTCGGCGGGTACACGCACCAGGTGCGCAACGCCGACAGTTGGGAGGGATGGTACTGGGGGACGAAACACGTCTGGGGGTGCGAGCCGATCGGCCAGCAGTTGCCGCAGGCGAACCTCCTCGTCGACATCGCCAAGAACGCGGAGCTTCTGCTGTTCTGGGGCTGCGACCCGGAGACCACGCCCTGGGGCTGGGGAGGCCAGCTCCCCAGCCGCCTCAGCTACTGGTGGACGGAACTGGGCATCAGGCAGATCTACATCGCGCCGGACTGCAACTACGGCAACGCCGTGCACGCGGACAAGTGGATACCGGTGCTTCCCAACACCGACGCCGCCCTCTATCTGGCCATCGCCCACCACTGGTTCAAGAACGGCACCTACGACAACGAGTACCTGGAGACCCACGCTTACGGGGTGGAGAAGTTCGAGGACTACGTCATGGGCCGCGAGGACGGCATCCCCAAGACGCCGGAGTGGGCTTCACCCATCACTGGGGTCCCGTCCCGCGTCATCAAAGCGCTGGCCGAAGAGTGGGCCTCGAAGCGGACGACTGTGGTGATCAGCAATGGAGGCCCGGGCATCCGCGGCCCCTACGCCACCGAACCCGCCCGGCTGCAGGTGCTGTGCTTGGCCATGCAGGGCTTGGGCAGACCGGGCTGCAACCAGGCCAAGATGATCGAGTGGGCTCTTTTCGGCAAGCCTGACAACCAGGCGGCGCCCAAGCCCGCGGTGTCTCTCAACCTGTCGGCGGCCTACCGGGGCGACCTGCCTCCGGAATACAAGCGCGAGTCGTGCATCCCCAAGACCCTGGTGCCGCAGCTCATCCTGGACGGCGAAGGCACCTGGTACGGGAACCGCCTGGGCGCGCACAGCAACCGCGAAGACCAGTTCGTCAAGTATGAGTACCCGGCGGAGGGCGCGTCGAGGATCCACATGATCTGGACCGACTCCCCCTCATGGATAACCTGCTGGAACGACGGCAACAACTTCATCCGGGCTATGCGCCACCCCGACATCGAGTTCGTCATGTGCCAACACCCCTGGATCGAGAACGACGCCCTTTTCGCGGACCTGCTACTACCGGTCAACACCAAGCTGGAAGAGGACGACATAGGCTCCGACGTCTACAGCGGGCAGATGGACATGCTGTACGTGGAGCCTCGCTGCATCGAGTCCCTGGGCGAGTCGATGAGCGACTATGAGGTCGTCTGCAAGATCGCCGAGAGGCTGGGTCTGCTCGAGGAGTACACCGGGGGCATGACCATCCCGGAGATCATCAAGGTGGGCTACGAGACCTCCGGGGCGGCTCATCTCGTGAGCTGGGAGGAGCTGAACGAGAAGGGCTACTACGTGGTTCCCACTGATCCCGACTGGGAGAAGATACCGGCCGGGCTCATCGGGTTCTATGAGGATCCCGAGGGCCATCCCCTCTCCACTCCCACCGGCAAGCTGGAGTTCTACTCCACCGGTCTTGCGGAGCACTTCCCCGACGACCCGGAACGGCCACCGGTGCCGCACTGGATACCTGAGGGCGAGTCGCACCAGGAAACCATCGGGACGGAGCGGAGCAAGAAGTACCCCCTGCTGGTCGTCAGCAACCATCCTCGTTGGGGGGTGCACTCCCAGCACGACGACGTCACCTGGTTCAGGGAGATCGAGACCTGCAAGATGCGCGGCGCGGACGGCTACCAGTATCACCCGCTGTGGATGAACCCGAAAGACGCCGCGGCCAGGGGTATCGAGCACGGCGACGTTGTGTCCATATACAACGAGCGGGGCGTCGTGCTTGCCGGCGCCTACGTGACCGAGAGGATCATCGCCGGGGCCGTGGGCATGGACCACGGAGCCAAGTACGATCCCATCGTGCCCGGCGAGATCGACCGGGGCGGGGTCATCAACACCATCGTGCCTCGAAACTGCACGTCGAAGAACACCGTTGGCATGGCGGTCTCCGGATTCCTGGTCGAGGTGGAGAAGGCCGACCTCGACGAGCTGTGGCGCAAATACCCTGAGGCCTTCGAACGTCAGTGTCACATCACAGCCGGCCCCTGTATAGCAGGGATCATGGAGGGCAAAGAATGAACGTCGAACAAGCAGTGCTCAAGCGCAGAAGCATCCGTTCCTACCACGAGAAGTCGGTATCCGACGGCGACCTAGAGAAGATAGTGACCGCGGGCCGCTGGGCGCCCAACGCCGGGCCCTATGCCATGTCGGTCATCCGCGACAAAGATCTCATGGCCCGCGTCAACGAGAAGACGCTCGAGGCGATGCTGGCCTCCGGCGACGAGTTCACGGTGGGCCGGGCCTCGCTGCCGGGGTACCTGCCTCTTTACAGCGCGCCCGTCGCGATCGTCCTCTCGGCTCCCACCGACGCTCCTCTAGGCCCGCTCAACTGCGCCGTGGCGGCTCAGAACATGCTCCTGCAGGCCACCGAGCTTGGTCTGGGCTCGTGCTTCATCCGCTCGCTCACACACAGTCTGAACAAACCCGCTAATGCTGAGTTGGCTCGGGAGGCCGGGATCCCCGACGGCTACCTCATGCAGTGTGGCGTGGTGTTCGGCTACACGGACGACGAAACCAAGTTCCGCCGGGTGGATCCGGCGCCCAAGGGTGAGGTCTCCTACATAGGATGACGAGCGCACCGCTGGCGGAGACGTACCGCGAGGGCAGAAGGGCCGGTGACGGACTGGCCTTCTGCCTGATGCTGGTCAACGTCGCCAACAGCATCGCGATGTCGCTGGTTCCGATCGTGCGGAACCAGCTCCAGGACGAATTCTCGCTCTCCGGGGCGCAGATAGGCCTTCTGACCTCGGTGTTCATGCTCGCCTTCGGTATCGGCTCGATACCGGCGGGCGTGGCCGTGACCCGGTGGGGCGGGCGGACACTGGCGGCCGGGGTGGTGTCGTTCACTGTGGGGGCCGTCGTCTTCGCCGCAAGCTCCTCATACGCCGGCTTTCTGGTGGGGCGCATGCTCCAGGGCCTCGGCGGCGCTACCGTCATCCCTGTGACCAACCAACTGTTCACCGAGTATGTGAACCCAGGGCGACAGGCCCGTGCGCTCGGGATCTTCGGCAGCGGGCACGGAGTGGGCGTCATACTGGCGCTTCTGATCATGCCGAGCGTGCAGGCGGCCGGCGGGTACCGGGGCGTGTTCCTGCTCACAGCGGGGATCGCGGCCTTGCTCGGCCTGGCTGCCATCCTGCAAGGACCTGTCCGGGCTCGGGCAGGCGCGGGAGCCCGGCGCGTGTCGTTCGCGACGACGCTCCGCGATGTGGGAGCGGTGGCGATGAACAAGAGGCTGCTCCTTCTTGCCGTCATCAACATCGGGGTGATGGCGGTCGTCGTCGGTATCTTGGCTTGGACGCCCGCATTCCTCCAGGACCAACGAGGCACCGGCCCCTCCGTGGCGGCGTATCTCACCGCGGCGGTGGGGGTGGCGCAAATAATCGGCAACATCGCGGGGGCGGCGGCGATGGCCAGATGGGGTAAACCCTTCGTGCTGTTCGCCGGCATGGCGGTGATGGTGGTCTTCACCGCGCTCGCGCCGGTGGTCCCCGGAGCCGGCCTAGCCATCGCATTTGTGATCGTCGCCGGTTTCATGACCATGGCGCTGTTCCCCGCCATCCTCGGTTCGGTTCCCGACATCGTCCCCAGGGTCGAGCAGGTAGGTTCGGCATCTGCTTTTCTCAACCTCACCAACCTCCTGGGGACATTGCTTGCCCCCTGGGTGTTCGGGATCCTGCTGGACGTGTACGGCGCCGCTCCCGGCCGGTCGGGATACCTGGCCGGTTACCTCTGGCTGGCCGTTTTTCCTTTTGTCGGGACCCTGGCCGGGGCGTTCTATTTGCGGGGCAGGAATAGGAAGGAGGCCGCGTGAAGCATGACGACGTGACCATGCAGATGAAGCCGGAGGCCGCGCAGAGGCTGAGAGACAAGGTCGCCGTTGTCACGGGTGGAGGCGGCACCAACAGCATCGGGCGGAGCATCTCCATCCGCTTCGCGATGGAGGGAGCCCGCGTCGCCGTGACCGGACGGAACGCCGCTCGGGTGGCCGCCGTGGCCGATGAGATCACAGCCGCCGGCGGGGTGGCGATCGGCATCGAATGCGATGTCCGCGATCTACAGGCATGCGAGGCCATGGCCAGGCGCGTCGTAGACGCCTGGGGGGGGATAGACATCCTCATCAACAACGCTGCGTCGTTCAGGGGCGACATAACCAGCGTGGGCCAGAAGCCCTTCAACGAGTGGACTCCCGAGGAGTGGGACGACATGCTGCGGGTCAACCTGAGAGGGCAGTGGTTCTGCGCCCGGGCGGTGTTCCCCTACATGAAAGAGCGGCGCTACGGCAAGATCATCAACGTCGGGTCGGCGAGCCTGTTCGAGGGTACCCCCGGCTTTCCCCACTACCTGGCCAGCAAGGGAGCCGTGCTCGGCCTAACCAGGGGGTTGGGCAAGGAGCTTGGGGAGTACGGCATACGGGTGAACACGCTGGCGCCCGGACTCATACTCACGGAGGCCACCCTCGATCTCATCAAGGGGCAGCCGAGGAACGCCGACCACGTCCTGGACCAGCGGGCCATCAAGGAGCGGCACCTGGTGGCCGACGATCTCGCCGGGCCCGCGGTCTTCCTCGCCTCGGAAGACAGTGACATGATCGCCTGCCAGACGCTCGTCGTCGACGGCGGGCTGGTCGTGTGGTAGGGCCGCTCGACTCGGCCGTCATCTCGTAGCACGCTGGAGGTCCTATGTCAGACACGCAGGCCGGAGATATGAAGGCGAAGAGCGGCGCGGAGTCAGTCGCGGAGAGGTCGAAGCGCATCTGGGACGCCGCCGCCGTGAAGCAACCCGACCGTATCCCCATCAGCATGACCGCCGGCTATCTGCTGGCCGAGTACGGCGGCGTCACCCATCAGGAGCTTCAGGACGACCGCGCAAGGGCGCAGGAGATCCTCGAGAGGTTCGCCTGCGAGTTCGAGCCCGACAGCGTCACCGGCGTCCTCACGCCCGGGGCGTCCCCCGCTCTGGGCGACAGGATGACGGCTTGGCCGGGCCACGGACTCCCTGCTTCCGGTTCGTTCCAGTTCGTGGAGCATGAGTTCATGACAGAGGGGGAGTACGACGCCTTCTTAAGAGACCCGTCGGATTGGGCGATACGGACCTATCTCCCGCGGGCGTTCGCCGAGCTGGAAGGGCTGCAGTCCCTCCCGCCGCTCGGCATGTGGGTGTTCGGTTTCTACAACCTGGAAAGCCTCCCCTTCTACGCCGCTCCTCCCGTCCAGACGGCCGCGAAGGCCTTCGCCAAAGCCGTGCAGGTGGCGCTCGAGGAGGGCGAGTTGGCGGCGGAGTCGGTCAGGCGTATGGCCACCCTGGGCTTTCCACCACCTTTCTTCATGGGGCCGCACGCGGCGGCGCCCTTCGACTTCATGTCGGACACGTTGCGCGGCATGCGCGGCATCATGCTCGACATGCTCCGTCAGCCGGACAAGCTCCTCGCCGCGGAAGAGAGGGTCATCAACATAATGCTGGAGCACCTGCTGCTTTCCACCCGGGTGACCGGGGCCAGAGTGGCCGGTTTCCCGCTCCATCGCGGTTCGGACGGCTTCATGTCGCTCGCTCAGTTCGAGCGCTTCTACTGGCCCCAGTTGAAGCGCATGTTCCTGGCTTTGATCGACAACGGCATCACGCCGTTCGCCTTCTTCGAGGGTGTCTGGGACCAGCGGTTGGAGTACCTGCGGGAGCTGCCCTCCGGCAAGGTCATGGGCTGGTTCCAGAAGAGCGATATCTTCAAGGTGAAGGAGGTGGTCGGCGACACCATGTGCATCATCGGGGGCATGCCCAACTCGCTCCTGGCCGGCGGTTCGGTTTCCGAGATACGCGAACACACGCACCGGCTGTGCGAGGTGGTGGGCAAGAACGGCGGCTACATCATGTCGACCGGGGTCGGGGAGCTGGAAGGGAGCAAGCTCGAGCTGGTGCGCGCCTGGGTCGACGCCACTCGAGAGTTCGGGGCCTACTGACATCGAGGGGAGACACGGATGAAAGCGCCGTATCCACATCTCATGAGTCCTGTGAAGATCGGGAGCCATACGCTCAAGAGCCACCTCATCTCCCTGGTCAGTCAGCCCCCGTTCCTCCAGGGTCCGGAGCAATACCCCACCGACGCCATCATCTCTCACTACATCAGCCGGGTGCGCCACGGCGTCGCCATGGTGACCCTGTTCGGCACCAAGGTGGGCGTGAAGACCCCTCACTACTCGGAATGGGATTTCTTCGACGCCCGCTGCCAGCACTGTATCTCCCTGCTCACCGAAGCCATTCACAGCTTCGGCGTCAAATGCACCATGACGCTCGGCCCGGATATCCCCCCGGGCTACGACGTGAGCGACGGCATCTCCTCGTTCTTCATACGAGGCGACGGAAGCACGTCCGAACCGGGCCGTGAGATGCCCGAACCCATGCTGGTCCAGGTGGCCGACGAGATGGTCAGGCTCGCACTGGCCCTCAAGGAGACCGGCTTCGACGGCGGCTACGTCCACAACGCGTACCGCGTGAATCTAGGGCGCTTCCTCTCACCGGCCACCAACAGACGCACCGACAAATACGGGGGAGACTTCGAGAACCGCATCAGGTACCCGCTCTACGTGTTCGATAGGATCAAGAAGGAGTGCGGTCGGGACTTCATCATCGAGACCACCGTCACGGCCGACGAACGCGAAGAAGGCGGTTGGACGATGGACGACACCGTCCGGTACGCGAAGGCGCTCGAAGGCTATGCCGACATTCTTCACATCCGCCCCCACAGCGTGGACATGTCCAGTTGCCTGGGTTTCCACGGCGGTGCGACTCCCTGGCTGCCTCTGGCCGAGGAGGTCAAGGCGCGGGCTGGTACCAGCGTGAAGATCGTGGCCATCGGCGGTTTCCACGACCTGGAGTCCTGCGACTTTCTGGTCGCCGAGGACCGGGTCGACCTCATCGGCGCCGCCCGTGGGTTCATCGCGGACCCGGATCTCGGTCTGAAGGCCGTGGAGGGGCGGAACGAGGACGTAGTGCCGTGCATCAGGTGCAACAAGTGCCACAGGTCGGGGCCGACCGATCCGTGGGCGCCTGCCTGCTCCGTCAACCCGACGTGGGGTATGGAACACCGGTTGAGCGAGATGGTCCTGCCTCCCAGCCGGAGGAAGAAGGTCGCCGTTATCGGCGGCGGCCCGGCAGGCATGAACGCCGCGCTCATCTGCGCCGGAAGAGGCCACGAGGTGACCGTCTACGAGAAGGGCGGCCGGCTCGGCGGGCAGCTTCTCGCTGCCGGGGCGCCGTCTTTCAAGTGGCCCATCCGGAAGTTCACCGACTACCTGGTCCGCCAGATCGCCAGGCATGCCATCGAAGTGAGGCTGAACACCGAGGCTACCCCCGAGATGATAGAGGCAGAGGGCTATGACGTCGTGTTGGCGTGCGTGGGCTCGAGGCCGGTGGTGCCGCCCATCCCTGGAGCCGACGGCGCTTTTGTGGTGAGCGCGGCCGATGTGTACGGCGCTGAGGCCGCCCTCGGCCAGAGGGTGGCGATCGTGGGAGGGGGAGAGATAGGCGTGGAGACCGGCATGTACCTGGCGGAGAACGGCCAGGAGGTGACCGTTATAGAGATGCTGCCGCGGCTTGCCGACGACAGTGCGCCGGTGCACTTCCGTGCCCCGTTCGAGGAGGCGTGGCTGGCGCTGCCCGGTTTCCACTTCCTCGTCAACGCCAGATGCACGAGGATCGAAGAGAAGAAGGTCGTCTGGGCGGACGCAGAAGGCACGGAGCATGAGGTGGAGTGCGACTCCGTGGTGCTGTCGGTCGGCTATGAGAGCCGGGACGATGAGGCGGCGGCCTTCTTCGGCACGGCGGTCCAGTTCGAGATGCTGGGCGATTGCACGGCCCCGGGCGGCGTGCAGAAGCTGATGCGCCATTCCTTCGTTGTGGCGAACCAGATTTGAAGCCCCGGCCGGGGTTCCACTCGCCGCGCGGAGGCCCTATGCTGGTGACCGTGAATCCGTCGCATCGTTACGCCCGCGGCTGTAGACCCGCACAGAGATAGAGGTGGCTTTCATGACAGAGGAGAGGATCTTCACCGACCAGGAGCTCAAGGAGATGGGGACCCGGACCCTGGAGCTTCTTCTCGAGGCCATTGACGCCGGCGACAAGGATGGAGCGAAAGCGCTGGCCAAGAGGATGCAGGGGGAGTTCCAGCATCTCCACGACGGCTACATGTTCTGGGTCACGGGCCTGCAGTCGTACATCTACAGGAAGCTCGGGGTCGAAGCCGTGGAGGAGGCGGAGAGGGAAGCCCACGCCGCCGAGGCGAAGGTGGTCTTCACGCCGCCGGAGAAGACCGATATCCGCTCACTGGTGGAGCATCTGGCCGGCGGTCTCCGCGGGCACATGCAACCCATCACCATCGTGGAGACGGACGCGACTGTGAGCCTCCGCATGGAGCCGTGCGGGTCCGGCGAGAGGCTCATACAGAAGGGCGCCTACGGGCCGGAGATCGGCCTAGCCAAGATCGAAGAGCCGCACCGTATCACCTGGGGCATGGAGGACTTCCCCATCTACTGCGTGCACTGTCCGGTCATGGAAGCTCTGGACGCGGAGAACACAGGGCATCTAGGAGCGGTGCACGTCATATCCGGACCGCTCTACGAGGGGGCCTGCGAGTTCGTGTTCTACAAGGACCCCGACGATATCCCGGGGGAATTCTACACTCGGCTCGGCAAGAAGAAGCCCTAGCACTGCCCGGCGGCCTTGTTGTAGGTCAGGCCCAGCAACCCGGCCCTGGCCGAGTCGCAGTGAGGGGTCGGCATGGGAGGATGGACGGCGCCCTTCAGATTCAGGCGGCGACGATCGCCGCCACCATCTCCCGCACTTGCATAACTCTTCTTAACTGTTTTGTGGCGAACTGTATGTCCCATTCGATACACTCTAGGGGAGTGTGAGGAACGGCTCGGCGATCGGCGTCCCGGGCACGCTGAAAGGCGGTAAATGGGGCTCAAAGCAGGACCTGGCTCGGCACATGTGGGGACCGGCTACGGGTCCCCGGATGTAGTGCCCGTTGAGCGTGTCACCCACTGCCTAGCGCCCATATCCGCGTCCTCGCACATCGGAGTGGTGGGAGATCTGCGCGACATCCTGGAACCATTCAACGACGAGGCCGGCAGGGTCGCCAAGGAGCGCGATCGATGAAGAAGGCCGCCTCAGGCAAGGAGTGAGTAGTGGACGAACTGGTGAAGCGACCGCCGAACAGCGCGGGAGAGAAGACCCTGGTCAGAGAGATGGGGTGGATCGGCTGCCCCGCGGGCGCCAACGCCTGCATGGTGGACGTCAAAGACGGCAGGATCGTGCGTATCCGC
>CAZQDY010000075.1:0-10184 GCA_964592075.1 uncultured Gaiellales bacterium | reverse complement strand
GAGCGTTGGTCTACGAAACCAAAGGTCGGAGGTTCGAATCCTCTCCGGCGCACCTCCCAGGGCCACGACGGTCCGGTTCACCACCGAGACCTTGCCATCTCCCGGTTCTCCACACGGCTGAAGCGTAGCCGCGAGTCGAGAGGCTGCCCGCGCCGGCCACAAACACCCAGCAAGGATGCGGCAGCGCACCTATAATGTTGCAGTTGTATCGCATCAAATAGTGCATACGTCACAGAGCGCGGGGTGGTTGTCCGTAACGCACAAACGCCGGTCGTAAGGGGTTCATCGAGATGACAAAGCGTGTGATCCTGGACATCAACGGCATCAAGAGACCTGTGTTCGCCGATCCCGACGACAGCCTCGCCAAGGTGCTCCGAGAGCAGCTTGGCCTCACCGGTACGAAGGTCGGCTGCGGCGCAGGCCAGTGCGGCGCCTGCTCGGTGCTGCTGAACGACAAGGTGGTGCGGTCGTGCATCACCAAGATGGCGAAGATCCCTGAGAACGCTCGAATCGTGACCATCGAGGGGATAGGCACGCCGGAGAACCTCCACCCCCTGCAGGTGGCCTGGATCAACTACGGAGGAGTCCAGTGCGGATTCTGCTCTCCAGGGTTCATCGTGTCGGCCTACGGGCTCCTGGCCGAGAACCCCTCCCCGACGCGGGAAAACGTCCGCGACTGGTTCCAGAAACACCACAACGTCTGCCGATGCACCGGCTACAAGCCCTTGGTCGACGCCGTGATGGAGGCCGCCAAGGTCCTGCGCGGCGAGGCCACCGTCGAAGACATCAGCGCGAACTCGAAGCCGGGGGAAGACGGAAGGATCTGGAACACCCACTATCCGCGGCCCTCGGCGGTGGGCAAGGTCACGGGCACGCTTGACTACGGCGCCGACCTCGGCCTGCAGATGCCCAAGGACACCCTCCACATCGCCCTGGTGCAGCCCAAGGTCTCGCACGCCAACATCCTCTCCATCGACACCAGCGAGGCGGAGAAGATGCCCGGTGTCGCCAAAGTGGTGACGCACAAGGACGTTACGGGCACCAACCGTATCTCCGGTCTGCTCACCTACCCCTGGAGCAAGTGCGACGGTTTCGAGCGGCGTATCCTGAGCGACACGAAGATCTTCCAGTACGGCGACGTGGTTGCTATGGTGCTCGCGGACACGAAACAGCAGGCCGAGGCCGCCGCCGAGAAGGTCAAGGTGGAGCTCGAGAAGCTGCCGGCCTACATGAACTGTCTCGACGCGGCAGCCGAGGGCGCGATCGAGATCCATCCCGGCACGCCCAACGTGTTCTTCGAGGTCGACCTCAAGAAGGGCGATCACGGGCGCGTCGACGAGTTGATCGAGAACGCGCCGTACGTGGTCGAGGGTGACTTCTACACCCAGCGGCAGCCCCACATGACCATAGAACCGGATGTCGGTTTCGCCTACACCGACCCGGACGGGGTGGTGACCGTCCACTCCAAGAGCATCGCCCTCTACATGGCCCACCTCCAGATCTGCGAAGGCCTGGGCCTGGCCCCCGATAAGCTGAGACTCATCCAGAACCCGCAGGGCGGCAACTTCGGGTACAAGATAGGCCCCACGTTGGAGGCGCTCTGCGCCGTCGCAACGATGGCGAGCGGACACCCCTGCTACCTGGAGTACAGCTATCACCAGCACATGGTGTACACGGGCAAGCGGGCCCCCACCTACTCGCACATGAAGGTCGCCGCCGACGAGAGCGGCAGACTGGTGGCCATGGACTTCGACCTCATCATGGATCACGGCGCCTATTCCGAGTTCGCCGACGAGCTGCTCACAAAGGCCTGCCGGTACAGCGGCGGCGGCTTCTTCATCCCCGCCATCCGTGGACATGGCCGCACGACCTTCACCAACCACACCTGGGTGTCGGCCTTCCGCGCCTACGGAGGACCCCAAGGCGCGTTCTCCACGAACCTGATGATGGACGAACTGGCGGAGAAGTGCGGCCTCGACACCTGGGAACTCATGAACCGCAACATCCTTCGCGACGGGGACACGCTGGGCACCGGCGAGGTGCAGGACGTCTATCCCCTGCCCAAGCTCATGGAGATGATCAAGCCACAGTACGACGAAGCCGTCGCGCGCTGTCAGAGGCTCTCCACGGCCGAGAAGAAACGCGGGGTCGGCCTCGCGATAGGCATCTACAACGTCGGCAACGACGCCGCCGACTTGGCCGACTCCGACATCGAGCTGAACCCGGACGGGTCGGTGACCATCTACAACACCTGGGAGGATCCGGGGCAGGGAGCCGATATCGGCACGCTGGCGACGGCTCACGAGGCCCTGCGGCCGCTCGGGTTGGCGCCCGAGCAGATCCACCTCTACATGAATGACACCATGCTCTGCCCGGACAGCGGAGCGGCGGCAGGCAGCCGCTCCCAGTACATGGTCGGGAACGCCATCGTCGGTTCGTGCAACCAGCTCATCAAGGCCATGGCCAAGCCCGACGGCTCGTACCGGACTCACGCGGAGATGGTCGCGGACGGGCTTGCGACCAAGTATCACGGGCATTTCTCCGCCGCGCCTCTCTGCGGCACTCCTGACGAGGCGACCTTCCAGTTCTCGCCGCACGGTCCGGTGCCCACCATGCAGTGGGGGGTCTTCATGGCCGAGGTGGAAGTCGACCCGGCCACCGGCAAGACCACGGTGCTCAAGATGACCCTGGTCTGCGATGTCGGCGTCATAGCCAACAGACAGGCGGTCGAAGGACAGATGTACGGCGGGTTGGTGCAGGGCATCGGACTGGCCTTATCGGAGGACTTCGACGACCTCGACAGACACACCAACCTGATAGCCGCCGGGATCCCCTTCATCAAGGACGCCCCCGACGCACTCGTGGTGGAGTTCCTGGAGACGCCACGCCCGACGGGGCCGTTCGGAGCCGGCGGCTGCGGCGAGCTGCCCCTCTACGCGCCTCACGCAGCGATAGTCAACGCCATCTACCACGCATGCGGGGCCAGGATCACCCATCTGCCCGCCCGCCCGGAGAAGGTGCTCGCGGCCCTCAAAGCCGAGTAGCCCAAGAGGCGGCGCGGCAGTCAGGACAGACCTGCGTCCAAGGGACAGATGGACCCGCGGCAGATCCAGGAGCTGGAGCAGCTCTGCGTCCAGGACGAAGCGCCCTGGTGCGAGGCCGCGTGCCCTCTGCACGTGGAGGTTCACGCCATGCTGGCGGCCGCCGCACGCGACGACTTCAAGGCCGGCGCAGCGGTCTTCGCCAAGCGGGTGCCGTTCCCCGTTATCCTCAGCCGGATATGCGACCGACCCTGCTTGGCGGTCTGCAGGCGCGGCGAGGTGGATGACGCCCTTCAGATAGGCCTCGTTGAACGAAGCTGTGCGGACTACGCAGGCTTCGCTCCCGAGACACCCCGACCCGGATCGACCCGGGAGGAACGGGTCGCCGTGGTGGGAGGCGGGCTGAGCGGGCTGACCGCGGCCGTGGAGCTCGCGCGACGCCGGTATGCCGTTACCCTCTTCGAGGCTTCCGGCCGCCTGGGCGGACGGGTGCGCCTCATGCCTGCCGAGGGACTCCCGGCACACGTGGTCGAGAGCGAGCTCGCGCGACTGGAAGCGTACCCGATCGACATCCACACCGATGTGCGAGTCGGCGCCGACCTGGACCTCGACGGACTCGTCGAACGTTTCGCCGCCGTCTATGTCGCGACGGGCGGCGGGACGCCCTCTGGACCGCCGGATCATGACGGGCTGCAGATCACGCCTGAGGAGATCGATCCGGTCACTCTGGCCGCGTCGCGTGATGGTGTCTTCGCCGGTGGCGGCCTGCGGCGCCCGACAGATCGCGCCGGGACCGGGAGAAGCGCGGCTTGCGAAGCGCCGGAGGGGTACTCCCCCTCCCTCTCCATCTCCGACGGCATCAAGGCGGCCACTTCCATCGACCGGTACCTCAAGGGCGAGTCGCTCTCCGCTCACCGCGAGAGGGAGGGGCCCTACGCCTCGCGCCTGTTCACCAGCGTCACGGGGATCGAGAAAGCGCCCGCCGTTCGCCCCGGCAAGCCGGAGAGTGGATACACGCGGGAGGAGGCGGCCTCCGAAGCCGGTCGGTGCCTGCAGTGCCGGTGCCTGGAATGCGTCAAAGCCTGCACCTACTTGGACCACTACCACGAGTATCCCGGCAAGTGCATCCGCCGGGTGACCAAGAACATCACCAGCCTCCCCGGCAAGAGCTACCGCACTTACACCCCCTTCCTGAATTCGTGCAGCCTGTGCGGGCTCTGCCGCGTGGTCTGCCCGACGGACCTCAACATGGCCGTCGTCAACAGCGAGGCCCGCAGGATCATGTGGGACAAGGGCTTCATGCCGCCGGCGATTCATGACTTCGCCATCCGCGACATGGAGGCGAGCAACGCTGGGCCCTGTGGGGTCCCCCTCGATCAGCCCGGCTTCTCATCCAACTCGTATCTCTTCTTCCCAGGCTGTCAGCTCGCCGCTTCCGCGCCCTCCCATGTGGAGCGTGTCTATCGGTTCTTGATGGACAAGTTGAGCGGCGGAGTGGGGTTCTCGGCCGGCTGCTGCGGCGCGCCTGCCGCCTGGGCCGGCCGGCGCGCGCTCTTTCAGGAGGTGCTCGACAACTTCACCCGGCGCTGGGCAGAGATGGGCCGGCCGCGGGTCATCCTCGCCTGCCCGACGTGCTCCCTGATGTTCAAGGACGGTCTACCCAAGGTGCCCGTGGTGTCTCTCTGGGAGATCCTGGACAGGGAGGGTCTCCCCTCCGACGTTCCACCCGGGATGGGCCGGCGCCTGGCGCTGCACGACTCCTGCACGGCGCGGTCTGCTCCGGAGATCCAGGACAGCGTGCGACGGCTGGTGCACAGACTCGGCTACGAGATCGAGGAGCTCCCCTATAACCGGGAGCTGACCAAGTGTTGCGGCTACGGGGGACTGATGTCTCTCGTCAACCGCAAGGTGGCCGACAAGGTCATCGACTCCCGCATCGAGGAGAGTCCCACGGATTACGTCACCTACTGCAGCAACTGCCGGGATTTCTTTGCTGGCAAGGGCAAGGTCTCATACCATGTCCTTGACCTCATCTTCGAGGGGCACAGGGCCGGGAAGCCGGCGACACCAGGGCCGACGCTGTCGGAACGCAGAAGCAACCGCCACGGGCTGGCCGAGAGGATGCTCACCGGGATATGGGGAGGGCCCATGCTTGAACCGCGCGACCACGAGAGGGTGAAGCTGCGCATACCCCCGGATGTGGCGGCGAAGATGGAGAGAGACTTCATCCTAGCCGAAGACGTCCAGCAGGTCATCTTCCAGGCGGAGCAGACGGGGGACAGGCTCGAGCTGCCTGCCGAGGGGCGGTTCATCGCCCACTACCGCCCCGGCCTCATCACCTACTGGGTCGAGTACGCGGCGAGCGGCGCCGAGTACGAGGTGTTCAACGCCTACTCTCATCGCATGCAGATCGTCGCGGAGGAAGGACGATGACCGCCGAAGGCGCCCGGCCGCCGGCCGCACGCGGGGAGCGGGACCAGGTAGTGTGCGCCAAGCACCAGGTCCCTCTGGAGACGGGGAAGATCGACCTGACCTACCAGGGCCACACCTTCGCGATCGACGTACTACGCTGTCCCGTCTGCGGCCTGGCCTTGATCCCCGAGGAGACGGCCAAGGGTCGCATGCTCGAAGTCGAACAAACGCTGGAGGAGAAGTAGGAAGGCAGGTCGGCGCCGGACTGCGCCGGTCAACGCGGGTCAGCGCCGGTCAACGCCGGACTGCCGCGTTATTTGTCCTCGAGTTGCCGCTCAACCTCGGCCATCCTGCCCTCGGCCAGCTCCTTCGAGATGAACGCCCTGCCGCATTTGGGACAGACGGGCACCTCATGCGCGACGGTGTGCCCGAGGTACTCGAACACGATCTTCTTGGGCACGAGCTCCCGGTCGCACCTGCCGCACTTCAGACTGCGTGCTTCTTCGCTCACCGCTCTCACTCTCCCTGACCGAAGCGCATGCGGTGGTAGTACGCGTTGACGATCTCATAGGTCTTGGGAGCGGTCTGGCGGTACTCCACCCAGTAGGTGATGACCCGCTTGACCATGCTGGCGATCGACGTGCCGCCGCTCTCATCGACGAACCTGTCGCCCTCATTCTCGGCCGCCCAGATGGCCTCCTTCAGATCTGCGGCCGAGATGAGCCTCTCGTCCAGATCCTTCTGCAGGTCGTCGCCGATGATCAGTGTGAGCTCGTCCCAGGGATGGCTTTCCGGCTCGAAATCGACGTCCTTGATCCCTTTCATCAGTTCCCTCTTGACTCTGAGGCTGTTATCCCGTTTCTCCTGGAGGCTGGGCACCCGAGCGCCCGGTGGCAGCCCGAAGGCCATATCGAGGACGTGAGCGCACTCCTTGCCCCGGGAGGCGAACACCTCCCTGCAATTGGCGCAATAGACGATGTAGGGTCTGTCGCTCGCCTCGGCGCGGTGAGCCGTGATCTCCTCATAGAGCTCCGGGTTGGCAAGCCGGATGTGGCCGCCGTAGCCACAACAGCGGTTGGGCTCCGCAAGCTCCTCGAGCGAGACGCCCGCCTTCCGGGCCAATGCCCGCACGCCGGCCTCCATCTCCGGATCGCCCCGAGCCGCGCACGGGTCGAAGACCGCTGCCTCGGAGAAGACCTTGGCCGGAACGATCTCCTCAGCCTCCGCAAGCAACTGATAGAGCGAGACCCTGGGGATCTCCGGCAGGAACCGGCAGAAGAGGCTCTCGCACGTGGCGCAGGCGAAGACCAGAGTAGGCTCGCCCAGGTCGCGCCACTGCCTGCGGATCTCTTCTATGTTGCTCAACCGGCGCTCTTCGTCCCCGGCCCAGTAGGCTGGGGCTCCACAGCATCCCAGGATGACGCCGGCGTCGTACTCTTCCTTCAGGAGCTCGTAGGCCCTGAGGACATGCTCGGGATTGGAGGCGCCGAGTTGGCAGCCCGGATAGAACGCGTACTCGCACGTGTCACGACCCTTGGGTGGAGAGGAGAAGGCCCCTTCCGAGGTGGCGAAGTCCATCTCGCGCAGCCAGTAGTCGTGCAGCGCCGCGGGATCGACGCCGGCGCTCATGCGGGCCTCGCGCGAGAGTTGCAGCGCCCCGCCGATGTCGACCGACTCGGGGCACACCGATTCGCAGTAGCCGCAGATGTTGCAGGAGTACGCCTCCCGGGTCAGAGCGCGCGTGGAGAAGGGAGGATTGACGTTCATGTCGGTGTAGACCTCGACCCCGATCTTGCGGGGATCCTTGCGGAAACGCCGCAGCATCTCGCAGCCGGTGAAGCAATAGTCGCAGTCGCACTGCAGGCACCGGGCCGCCTCCGCCTTCGCCTCCTCCTCCGTGTAGCCCTCGGGAGACGAGGGTTCGACGCGCGGCGCGGAGACCGCGCCGTCGTGGGTCAGATAGTAGCCGCAGTCGGACTTGTCATAGTCGCTTGGAGTGTGCGCCGCCCTCCCGGTCTGCAGGAACACTTCGATAATCTTCGAGGCTTCCGTGCCCTGGGCGATCCCCTCCATGAGAGTGGTCCCGCAGAGGGCTCCCCCCAGAAACACCTTGGGCACGGTGGTCGTGAAGAGGTCGGGATTCCAGCCTTCACAGAGCCCGAAGGAGTCACCCCCGGCCCCCGTCGCGACATAGACGGCATCGAAACCATCCAACTCATCGAGGCTCTTGACCTCTGTGCCAAAACGGAACTCAGCCTCGACGGTCGAGAACTGCAGGGCTATCTCGGCGTCGAACTCCGCGAACCGACAGTGCGGTCGCAGACAGCCTCCCCAGCCCTCCTCTCTGTCGAACACGGTGACGGGGTACTTCTTCTGGGCCAGGTTGAGGGCTAAGGAGAGACCGGCCAGACCGGCGCCCACGACGGCGACGCGATTCTCTTTGGGCGGGATGACGTAGGACTCGGGTCTGCGGTCCTTGGCGTACCGGAGACAGGCCGCCTCGATGTCCCGAAGCGCGATGCCCTCGTCGCCCACCACCGTACGCTGGCACCTCTCCCTGCACGGCTGCTCGCACAGCACCGCCACGATCCCGGGGAAGACCGTGGCGTTGCGAAGGATTTTGTAGGCGGCTCCCCACCTTCCCTTGGCCGCCTTGTCCAGGAACGAGCGCATGTCCATGTGGAACGGACAGGCGTAGGAGCAGGAGGCCGGCTCCCCACGAAAGCATCTCTCGGTGTACGAAGTGGCGTCCTCGAGCTTCACAGCCCCCGGCTCCGCCGACTCAGTGGCCTGTACGCCGCTCCCGGCATCAGTGGCAACAAATGCCCTCCTACACAGGATTGGCCCTGATCGTCTCCAGCTCTTCGTCGAAATCCGGTCCGAGATAATACTTGGGAGGCGTCAGGTCCTCGCCGCGCTGCTTGGCCTCCCAACCGGCCTTGACCTTGTTGGGAGTAGCCGGAAGGGAGTATACCCGGACACCGCACGCGTTGTTGACTGCGTTTATCACCGCCATGTGGTTAGAGCTCTGGAAGACCTCGGAGCATCCACTCGACCCGTGCGGGCCGTGGGGACGGGGAGTCTCGTTGAACACCAAGGTCATGTCGTCCGGGATGACATCGATGGTGGGGATGCCACAACCCACCATGCTGCCGTGCTTGTCCTCGGCGCCGTAGTCCTCGCTGAGCGCGAAGCCGATGGAGTGGGAGATGCCACCGTAAGCCTGCCCCTCCACCGAGAGCATGTTGCCGACCACGCCCACATCGCCCACCCAGGCGAAGCGTAGCACCTGGGTCTTGCCGGTTGCGACGTCGACCTCGACGAGGGCCAGGTTGACACCGTACATGTAGGCCGGTTTGGTGTTGCCCTCGCCCGTGTTGGGATCGAGTTCGCGGTCTAGACCGATGTTGAACTGGTCGTAGTGGCCCGTGTACTTGGTCGGGATGCCTTCCGACACCATCTCCGCATGGGTGCGATAGGAGCCGTCCTCCTTGCGCATGGCGTCCATCAGCTGCTTGGCCGCGTCGAGCGTGGCGTTGCCGGCCATGTAGTGGGAACGGCTGGCCGCCGCCAGGTTGGTGTCGGGGCAGGTCTTGCTGTCGTTCATGATCAGGTGAACCTGATCCGGCCTGATGCCGAGAGGGGCAAGCGCTTTCACGGTGTGGGTGACACTGCCGATATCCCCTCCTTGGCCCATATCTTCCCAGGTGTTGTAGTGGGTGACACTACCGTCGGCGTTCAACTCGAGAGCCACCTCGGCATAGTCGAACGCTCCGGCGGTGCAGATGAAACCACCCATGCTCATCCCCGCGCCCACGTGCCGGCCCTCGGCCCGCGCCGCCTCGGCCTCCGCCTTGTACTGGTCGTAGATGGGCTTGGCCTTCTCCAGCAGAGTCGGGTAGACATAGTCCAGGTACGGCCGGCTGTTGATGTTGAGGTCGCCGGGTCTGGCGGCGTTCCTGTAACGGAACTCCCAGGCATCCAAGCCCGCCTTCTCGGCCGCCAGGTCGATGAGGGCCTCGGTGGCCGTGTACGACTGCGGAGAGCCGAAGCCGCGGTAGGCGGTTATGAACGCGTGGTTCGTGGACCCACCGCGGGCCAGAGCCTTGAAGTTGGGGATGTTGTAGCCGTGGAAGCCGACCGAGACCAGGTTCCCGAAGATGGGCCCGGCGATGAGGCCGTACGCGCCATGGTCGAGGGCGATGTCCAGTTCGGCCGCGATGATCTTGCCGTCGCTGTCGCAGGCCAGCCGGCCGTTGGTGAAGGTGGCCGATCTCTTGCCGGTGGTGTGGTTGAACTCGTCGTAGCTCAAAGTGAGCGTGACAGGCATGTCGAGGTTCTGCACGGCGGTGACCACCAGCGAATACATGTTCGGGCTGACCGTGTACCCGAAGGATCCTCCCACGGTGTTGAGCTGCATGCGTATATTGTCCTTGGGGATGCCGCAGGCCTGGGAAACGAACTCTCGGTTCTCGGTCAGAGACTGGCACTTGCACTGGATGGTCATCATGCCGTCGACGCCCCAGTAGGCCTGGAGGGTGTCCGGCTCGATGGGCAGATGGGGTTCATGCTGGGAATGGAAGCTTCCCTCCACCACGATGGGGGCGTTCTCGATGAGCTCGGAGGTATCCTGGCCTTTGAAGACCGGCTGCTCCATGTAGCAGTTGGGCATATTATCCTGCAGCTGGATGGCGTTGGGCATCACCGCTTCGGGGAAAGTCATGTAGGAGG
>CAZQDY010000074.1:0-10295 GCA_964592075.1 uncultured Gaiellales bacterium | reverse complement strand
CTGTCACCCAGACACGGTCGGTGCGCCCACACAAGAAGGGGTCGGTTCGGGCCGCGCGCCGGCTCCAGCTGCGCACGAAAGCCTGTGCGACTCTTCCGCCGGGCATGCCACCTTCGCAGGCGACCTCACTGTCACCCAGACACGGTCGGTGCGCCCACACAAGAAGGGGTCGGTTCGGGCCGCTCCGATCGGCGCGTCCGAGCCCGCGCGTGTCTGCTCATCGTCGAGCTCTTGACAGTACAATTCATCAGACATAGAATTCCTCAGAAGTCAACACGCGTAGAATTATAGGAGGACGGGAATGCAGATCGGTCGTGGGGCGAACATCCGAGCCAACGGACAAGCGGGGTGGCGCAAGGCCCTGGTGCCGATGACGGTGAGTGTGGTCATGGTCTTCGTGTTCGTCTGGCTGTTCGGCGCGGCACTTCACAAACCGGAACCACATGGGGTTCCGGTGGGTTTCGTCGGGCCCTCCACCGTCGCGGAGAGGGTGGGCGGAGCCGTGGACATGCACGCTCCAGGCGCGTTCACTCTCGTCACCTATGAGTCCGTCGATGAGGCCCGCAAGGGAATCGAAGAGCGCGATATCGCCGGAGCGCTCGTCGTCGGCTCGGGGCAGCCCCGCATACTCGTCGCGAGCGCCGGTGGGCAGGCCGCTTCAGGGGCTATCTCGGGAGCCTTCTCGGCGCTGGCGGAGGCGTTTGGGCAGCCGGCAGCGGTGGAGGACGTCCTGCCGCTCCCCGGAACGGACTCTCGCGGGCTCGTTCCCTTCTTTCTCGTCCTCGGGGTGAGCGTGTCGGCGTTCCTTTTCCAAGTCCTTGCGCGGGAGGGAATGGGTGGACGCAGGTTGCTCGACCGCCTCGGTTCCATGCTGGTCTTCGCCGTTGTGGATGGGATGGCGGCCGCCCTGGCGGTGGGCATAGTCATCGGGTTCGATAGCTACTGGCCGCTCGCGGGTGTGTGTGTGTTGCTGGCCCTGGCCGTGTCCGCCGCCACGGCCGCGTGCTGTCGCTTGTTCGGGAAGGCCGGCGTGGGAGTCGCGGGCCTGGTGGTCATCCTTCTCGGAAACGCCTCATCCGGCAGCGTGATCGGGTCGGCCTTTCTCCCGCAGCCGTTCCGCTGGCTGTCTCCCGTCCTGCCTGCGGGTTCCGCACTTGAAGCGGTACGTTCGGTCCTCTACTTTGAAGGGGCGGGCGCCGGCTGGCGGATGGCGACCCTCGCCCTATGGGTGGCCGGCTCCTTCGCGATATTGGCCGGCGCGGCCGTGTGGCGGGTACGGCCGACGCGCCCGGTGGAGGTCACAGCCTAGGGCGTAGCCCGGAAAGGAAGCGACACGGACAGAGAAGAACGCCCCACTCGCAGAGGCCGGCGCCCGGGCAGGAGCGACACCAAGAGCCTGATCCTGGAGTCCGCCCGGCAGCTCTTCTCCTCGCTGGGCTACGACCAGACCACCATACGAGCGGTGGCGGAGAAGGCCGGCGTCGATTCCGCCTTGGTGATGCACTACTTCTCGTCGAAGGAGGGACTCCTCCAGGCGGCCATGGAGTGGCCGATGGACATGGACGAGGCCATGCGGGAGGTGTTCGAGGGCGATCCCGCGTGCCTGGGCGAGCGACTGGTGAGGAAGGTGTGCGAGACGTGGGAGGACGACACTTTCCGCCATCCGCTGACCGTGATCCTCAGGAACACCATCCAGCGCGAGGATGCCGCCCAACTGGGCGCCCAACTGGCGTCGCTGTGGCTGGAACAGGCGATGGTGGGGCGGCTCGCCGAGCACGTCAGTCACTCGGACCTGCCGCTGAGGGGGGCGCTGGCACACAGCGCTCTCATCGGCCTGGTGCTCATCCGCTACGTGGCCTGCTACGAGCCGCTCGCCTCCGCCTCGGTGGATACTGTGGTGGAGCTGGTCGGCCCCACGATCCAGGACTATCTGTTCGGAGCCATCGGGGACCTGGAACCCGGCGGCCTGCGGGACTCTCACTGACAATCGAACCGGATGGTCGCCGGCATTCGCACCGGTTCGGCAGACTGCCTGCGTGCGCAGCTGGAGAAAGGGGCTGTCAGCCCCACATGCTCATGGCGCGAGAACGCCGCCGTCGGTCCACCCGATATACTGACGGCATGGCCGACGCACCCCTCCTCTTTGACCGCTACCGGATCGTCCGCAAGCTAGGCAGCGGCGCGTTCGCCACCGTCTATCTCGCCGACGATCTCAAGATGGGCCGGCCGGTGGCCGTCAAGATGGTCGATCACGCCGCCGACGTGGGAGACCGCGTGACGCGGGAGGCTCAAGCGGCGGCCAAGCTCAGCCACCACCACATCCTGACCGTCTATGAGATGGTCCGCGAGCCGGACAGGACCTGCCTCATCACCGAGTACATACAGGGCATGACCCTCCGCGAGCACTACCAGGAGCAGGACCTGAACGACCTCGACATCCTCGAGATCGGAGTGCAACTGTGCAGGGCGCTGGAGCACGCCCACAAGCGGGGTGTGGTGCACCGCGACATCAAGCCGGAGAACATCATGCTGGTCGATGGCGATTCCGTCGACGCCAGGCTCATGGACTTCGGCGTGGCGCAGCTCGAGGACCGGGCCTCGATAACCCTCGACGGCGACCTGGTGGGCACGCTTGCCTACATGTCGCCCGAGCAAGGAGAGGGGCAGGCCGTCGACTCGCGCAGCGACGTCTACTCGCTGGGGTTGACCCTGTACGAAGGCTTCACCAGAAAGAACCCGCTCAAGGGAAAGAAGCTACAGGAGCTTCTACGGGATATGTCGCGCCCCGAGATCCCGCCTCTAACGGCGAATCGTCCGGATCTTCCCGTGGAGCTCAGCGACGCTCTTCATCGGGCGATGGCGCGTGACCGGTACGCCCGCCCGGACGCTGGGACTCTCGGCCGGGTGCTGGCAAAGGCGGCGCGACTGATGCCCGAGGACGAGGGACTCCCCGACGAGCGGCTCGCCACCCGGGTGCGGGAGAGGTTGGCGCCGGGCCCGGTGGACCGGGACCGCCTCTACTACCTGGGAGAGCATCTGGCCAGCGCGGTCTTCGCCCTCTGCTGCCTCCTCTATGTCCTACCCCGGGTGCCTTTCTATCCTGAGCCGGCGATCGTCCCGTTGATCATCGCGCCCGCGTTCGCGGCGCTGGTATGGCCTTTTGGGGGTGGCGTGTTGACCCTCGCTCTGCTCGCGCCTCCCATCTTCGCTTTCGGCGTGGGATGGGGTGTCATCTACCTGGTGCCTGCGGCGGTGACCATGGGTCTGCTGCGGTGGAAGCACCGTGAATGGGCGGCTTTGCTGCCCGGCGTCATGCCATTTGCCGTGGCCATCTGGGGAGGATTGGCCGTCCTGCCTTTGGCCGGCGCTCTGCTGCGCCGCGGGGGCGCACTGGGCGGTTTCTTGAGTGGCTGCATCCTGGCGGTGACCGGCGGACTGGCCGGGTGGGCGAGGCTGCCGTACACCTTCTGTCCAGGCCCGGGGGGCGTGCTGCGCGCGGCGGAGCACGCCGCATCGCCATGGACCGTCCTCGTCGAGATAAGCCGGTTCCTGCAGTCACGGCCGGAATTGGCGCTCCAGATAGCGCTCTTCACGGTGTTCGCACTGCCCTGGTACACGCTGCCGGGAGGCTCTCGCGAGAGACGCATGTGGGGGGCCAGCATCTACCTGATCGCCCTCTTCCTGGCGTTCGTCCTGCTGCCGATCCTGGTTCTGGGTGTGCCCATGCAGCTGGCCCCCTTCCTGGTCGCCTTCGTACCGTGCGCTATAATCGCCTACCTGGTCGCCTTCCTTGTCCCGTCCGAGCGCATGGGGACCCTCTAGCAGCGAGAGCTCGCGCGGTCGAAAGGGAGCGTCGGGCAGTAACTCGGAAAGGGGTCCGAGCTGTACGTACAACCTGCAGAATTAGCCCGCAAGCTCGTCAAGGAGATGGAGGACCACAAGGTCTCCAGGGCTGAAGGGGTCTCGGTCCGCAATCGGTTCACGGTCTTCCTGTGCCCCGAGGACTACGAACGTCTGCGCGCCCGCAAGGAGACGCTCGCCGACAAACTGGAGCGCCATCTGGCCAAGCACGTCCGGGCCAAGAAGTACCTTCTGCCGGGGGATGTCAGCGTCGACGTCGTGGCCGACGCCGACCTCAAGCTCGGTCGTTTCGGCATCCTGGCCGAGAGGGATTCACCTGGACTCGCGGAACGGGCTCCGGTGGAGCCGGCCGGGAGCCGTGCCCTGGTGCGGGCGCGAGAGGAAGAGCCGGCGGCCTTGTTCGACGAACCTCCGGCTCCCGCCGCGCGTCTTAGGACCGAGCGGGCCGGGTCGAGGCGATCTGCCAAGAGTCACGTGCCGAGTGGACCCGCCGCCGGCACGACCGCCGTCATCGGCGCGGCCGACGCTGAGGCTCTCAACCTGGCCTGGCAGACCATCATCCTAAGAACAGCAGACCGCGAGCGGGAGTTCACCAAGGGGCGGATCATCGTGGGCAGGGCAAGAGAAGCCGACTTCAGGATCGACGATTCGAACGTCTCGCGCCGGCACGCGGCCATCTTCTGGTCGGACGGGAACGTCGTGATCGAAGACCTCGATTCCACGAACGGGACCATGGTGAACGGCTATCCGGTGTCGAGTTCCGTCATCCGCCCGGGCGACGTGGTCGTGATCGGCGACTGTCGCATCACCATCGAGACCAGGTGAGACCTGGGGATCGGGAGAGGCACGCATGCTGCAGATCGTTCTGCTGGCGGGCAAGTTCATATTCCTGATCGTCCTCTACATCTTCATCTGGCGTGTGGTTCGTTCGACCACCCGTGAGCTGCGGGCGGCCGCGCCGGGCGTGGAGACGCAGCAGTGGGCGGCGGTGGAGGCGTACGCAGTCGGCACCGAGGCCCCGACCGCGGTGGCCCTCGGGGCCAGACGGACCGGGGTGTGGACCTTGGTCGTGCAGAAGAGCCCGTGTGTCCCGGCGGGTACAGCGTTCCCCTTCCCGGCCGGCACGCGCGCGCTGGCCGGCCGCTCTTCTGACGCGGATATCCAGTTGGACGACACGTTCGTGTCGGCCAAGCACGCGCTCTTTGAGACCATGGACGCCGGGTTTGAGGTCGAGGATCTTCACAGCACCAACGGCACTCAGCTGAACGGCCATGACATCTCCGGCCCGGAGCCGCTCCAAGCCGGAGATAGAGTAGAGGTAGGCGACACCATGTTCCTCGTGGAGGTGCGCTGATGCGCCTCCGTGCCGCGGTAGCGAGTGATCGCGGGCTCATCCGTCCGGCCAACGAGGACTCCTTCTTCCTCCGCCGCGGGCTGTACGCGGTGTGTGACGGCATGGGCGGCGCCCGAGCGGGGGAGGTGGCGTCGCAGATGGCCTGCCTGGGGCTGCTTGCCCTGGACCCGGTCACGGCGGGCCGGACGGAACTGCGCACGGCCATCGTCAACACGAACCAGGCGATCATCAGCCGGAGCCTCGCTGAGGAGCGACTCCTTGGAATGGGCACGACCCTCACGGCCGTCCTCGTCAAGGAGGGATCCCTGATCCTCGCCCATGTGGGCGACTCGCGGGCATACCTCTTCCACGACGGAAGCCTGATCCAACTCAGCGACGACCATTCCTGGGTAGGAGAGATGGTCCGGCGGGGCGAGCTGACGCCGGCTCAGGCGGCGGTGCACCCCCATCGCAGCGTCATCACCCGGGCGCTCGGCACCGACGGCGAGCTTGAGCCGGACGTGAGCGAGGTGGACATCGGAGAAGGCGACCGCATCCTTGTGTGCAGTGACGGTCTGAGCGGCTTCGTATCCGACGCGGAGATAGCCGAGTTGCTGGCCCGCGACGAGCCGCCTTCGGCGGTTGTGGAATCACTGGTGAGGGCCGCTCTGGCAGGCGGAGGCGAGGACAACGTGACCGTGGTCGTGATTGACGTGGTCCCCGGGTCCGAACAGGAGGACGCAGCGGAACAGGCCGACGATCAGGTAGGCGACCGCATCCTCGTCGGGCCCAGCGATAGGGGAGACGTGGACTCCTCTTCGGCGCACCGGGGCAGGAGGGCCGGAGCCGTGGTCAGGGAGCGTCTGAGCAGGAGGGCGACGCCTCCGGTCCGTCCTGTCGGGGCTCGGGCTCAACCCGGGCTTTCCGAGGAGGATCCGACCGCGGTTACTCCAGAGGGGGCCCAGCCTGGCGCGCTTGATGAGACGGCCGGGGGGGTGGAGACGGCCGGGATCTCCGAGGCCGCCGAGACAACTGAGGCCGTCGAAGCCGCCGTTGGCCGCCCGGCCGGCGGCGAGGAGTCGGACCGGCCGGCCGCTGCGCCCGGGGCCGCCTCGCCCGGGACCGCTGCGCCCGGGGCCGCCGCTCCGCGCAGACGCCGCCGTCGCTGGCTCATCCTCACGCTTGCGATCGTGCTCGTCATCGCGATAGCCATTGCGGGCTTCGCCGTCTACAACTCGAGCGTCTACTACGTGGGCGCCTACGACACCGGCTCCACGACCGTGGTGGCTCTCTACAGGGGGCTGCCGGGGAGCCTTCTCGGCGTCGCCCTCTCCTCGGTGGTCCAGTTGGGGATCGCCGAGTACCAGTCTTTGCCGCCGCATCTGAGGGATCGGGTCGACACGCACGATCTGGTGAGCAAGGAGGAGGGGCGGGCGTTCCTCGAAACGCTGGACGAGCAACAGTGAGTCTGCGCAACCGCGAGCTCGTCTTCCTTATCCCGGCGCTGGTAGTCACCACTCTGGGCTTCGCGCTCGTCTACACGCAGAAATCGGCGGAGCTGACCCTCACCTCGCTCACCTACGGGGCGCTCTTCCTGGCGCTGTTCGTGATCGCCCACCTCGGGGTCCGGCTACTGGCCTCTCGGGCGGATTGCTACCTTCTCCCGATCACGGCGTTACTGTCGACCATGGGCCTTGTGGTTCTCTACCGTCTGAACGAGGATCTCGCCCTGAAGCAGGCCATGTGGCTGGTGGCCGGCCTGGCGGCCTTCCTGTTGGTGCTGGCCTTCGTCAGGAACCTCAACATGCTGTGCAAGTACCGCTACGTCATCGGCGGTCTTGGGTTGCTGCTCCTACTGCTGACGGCGGTGCTCGGCCGTGAGGTGAACGGGGCGCGTCTGTGGGTGGACCTGGGACCGATCGGCTTTCAGCCGGGCGAACTGGCCAAGGTCTTCCTCGTGGTCTTCTTCGCCGCCTACCTGGTCGACATGCGCGAGGTGCTGACAGTGAGCACCCGCAGGGTGCTGGGGGTCCCGCTGCCCCCCTTCCGTTACCTGGCCCCTCTTCTCATCATATGGGGCCTGTCGCTGGCGCTCATGGTCTTCGTGAAAGACCTGGGGACGAGCCTCCTCTTTTTCGGCGCGCTCCTGGCCTTGCTGTATGTGGCGACCGGGCGCTTCTTCTACGTTCTTGTGGGCCTGGTGCTCTTCGTGGTGGGCGCGACCGCGCTCTACTTCCTCTTCCCGCACGTGCAACTGCGGGTGGACATCTGGCTCGATCCCTGGGCGGACCCGAGCAACCGGGGCTACCAGATCGTCCAGTCCTTGTTTGCTCTGGCCGAGGGCGGTCTGTTCGGTCGGGGATTGGGCGAGGGATATCTCATCCTGCCCTCCGGGCGCACCATCATCCCCAACCTGGAGACCGATTTCGTGTTCTCAGCCATAGGCGAGGAGCTGGGACTGGTGGGGGCGGTGGGGATCATCCTGCTCTACATGATCTTCACCTATAGGGGCTTCCGTGTGGCGGTGAGCACCCGGGACGATTTCTCCCGTCTGCTGGCCGCGGGTCTCACGAGCATCTTCGCTCTGCAGGCCTTCCTCATCATTGGCGGGGTCATCAAGCTCATCCCGCTCACTGGGATAACCCTTCCGTTCGTGAGCTACGGAGGAAGCTCCATCTTGGCCAACTTCATACTGCTGGCTCTGCTGCTGCGGACGAGCGCGAAGGCCGAAGGGGCTTAGATGGACAAGCCCATACGCCGTCTCTTCTGGTTCTTCACCGCGCTCTTCGTGGCTCTGTTGCTGCAGCTCACCTATGTCCAGGTGTTCGACGCGTCCGATCTCAAGGCCAAACCCACGAATACCCGCGCCGTGGAGCAGGAGATGAAGGTGGAACGGGGGGTGATAGTGTCCGCCGATGGGGTGGAGTTGGCGGTGAACCGCGAAGAGGGCCAGTACTACCTGCGCGAGTATCCCCAGCGCGGCCTGACCTCGCCGTGGTTGGGATACAACAGCCTGCGGTATGGGCGCGCGGGCGTCGAACGGGTCTACAACGAAGAGCTGTCCGGCAAGTCCGGCCTGCTGGGCATCACCGGCTACTGGGACGAGCTTATCGGCAAGACCCACCGAGGGGCCGATCTCAAGCTGACGGTAAACGTGGCCCTGCAGAGGGTGGCCGCGGAGGCGCTGGGCGACCGCAAGGGAGCGGTTGTCGCCCTCGACCCGCGGACCGGCGCGGTGCTCGCCATGGTGTCATATCCCCGCTACGACCCCAACGGACTGATCGACTCCAACACCATGGGGACGGTCTGGAGCGAGATCAACTCCGATCCCGACACGCCGCTTCTGAACCGAGCCGTCCAGGGTCGCTACCCTCCCGGTTCGGTGTTCAAGACCATCGTGGCCGCAGCGGCCCTCGACACCGGCGCCGCCACTCCCGACTCGCGCTTCGTCGACACCGGGAGCGTCACCGCCGGTGGCTTCGTGGTGGATAACTACGGCGACAGCGTGTACGGGGAGCACGACTTCACCAAGGCCTTCGCGAGCAGCATCAACACCACCTTCGCCAAGCTGGGCGTGGAACTGGGCGCGGACGTGCTGGCCAAGTATGCCGCCGACTTCGGCTTCGGCAAGGATTCGCCGTGGCCGCTGGGCGGAGCGACGAGCGTCTTCCCTGACGCCGGGAGCATGGACAAGGCCCACATAGCTCAGGCCTCATACGGGCAGGGCCAGGTGCTGGCCTCGCCTCTCCAGATCGCCCTTGCCGTCGCGGCCGTCGCCAACCAGGGCCGGATCATGAAGCCCTACGTGGTCGCCCAGGTGCTCGATTACCACAAGAAGGTCCTGGACGAGACCGAACCGAGTGTGTGGCTCCAGCCCATCTCGAGCCGGACGGCGGGCACTCTGAAGGACCTCATGGTGGAGGTGGTAGCCGATGGTACGGGAACCAGAGCGGCCCTGAGCGGCGTCCAGGTGGCGGGCAAGACAGGGACTGCAGAAGTGGCCGATGACGAACCACACGCCTGGTTCGCCGGCTTCGCGCCGGCTCAGGATCCCCAGGTAGTGGTGGCCGTGTTGGTCGAGAACGCGGGCACTGGTGGCAGTGTTGCGGCCCCGATCGCCCGGCAGGTCATCTCCGCCGCTTTAGGTCTGTGATGCTTGTTTGTAGGGTAGTATTGCGCGCAACGACTCGGGCGGAACGATGGGCACGAGCACCCCGGAGGGCGATGGCACTGTGATAGGACGAGTATTCGACGACCGCTATGAGGTCGTCCGTACGCTGGGCAGCGGCGGTATGGCCGACGTCTATCTCGCGAACGACCGTCTCCTGGGCCGGGAGGTGGCTCTGAAGATCCTCTCCTCCCGCTATGCCACCGACGAGCAGTTCGTGGAGCGTTTCCGCCGGGAGGCGAGCAGCGCGGCCAGCCTCAACCATCCCAACATCGTGCAGATCTACGATCGAGGCGAGGCCGAAGGCACCTACTACATTGCCATGGAGTACCTCGAGGGGCGTTCTCTCAAGGAGATCATCGTCAAGTACGCGCCGCTCGCCCAAGACCTGGTGCTGTCCATAGCCACTCAGATCCTGGAGGCCCTCCGTTTTGCCCATCGCCGGGACGTCATCCACCGCGACATCAAGCCGCAGAACATCATCGTCGACAACGAAGGTCGCGTGAAGGTCACGGATTTCGGTATCGCCCGGGCGGGCAGCGTCGCCACGATGACCGAAGCGGGCTCCATTCTGGGGACGGCGCACTACCTCTCGCCCGAACAGGCGCAAGGCAGGCCGGTAGAAGCCGCTTCCGACCTCTACTCGTTGGGCGTCGTGATGTACGAGATGCTGACCGGGAAGCTCCCCTTCGACGGCGACAACCCTGTGAGCATCGCCATGCAGCATGCTCACGAGCACCCCCCCTCGCCGCGCAGCGTGGTCCCCGACCTGCCGGAGAACCTGGAGGCGGTGATACTGCGTTCGTTGGGCAAGCGTCCCATCGAACGCTATCTGACGGCTCAGGCCATGCTGGACGACCTGACGAGGGTGCAGAACGGGGAGCCCATCAGCGTCCCCGCTCCCTACATGGAAGAGGCCACCCAGGTCATGTC
>CAZQDY010000073.1:0-10322 GCA_964592075.1 uncultured Gaiellales bacterium | reverse complement strand
GCGTTGTTCATGGTGCCCTCGTCCGGAGCCGTGCCTTCAATCTTGATCACCCCGTTGACGACAGCCGCCGGTACACAGGAAAGGTCGTATTCCGCGTACTTGTCGAGCGCCTCCTTGCCGACATGCTTCTTCACCGTGAGCTCCGACGCGGGATACTTCTCCGCCAACCCGTCGGCCATACCTAGAATGGCCACACAGCCGGGACACGGCGGGTCTCCGCTGAACACCTCCAGGAGCACAACCACGTCATCCTCCTAGTTCTGATCGAAAGATACGCTCGAGCTCGCTCTCCTTGGGAACCCGACCCTGGGAGATCACCTTGCCGTTGACCACCACCGCCGGAGTCATCAGAAGCTCCAGCTCGAGAGCCTCGGGCAGAAGAGCCGAGTACTTGGCCACGGTCACCTGGCCGGGGAACTTCTCCGCCGCCTTCCGGGCCTCTCCCTCTGCCTGCTTGCATTTGGCGCAGGGGGGCTCGCTGCCAAAAACCTTCACCTCTATCAAGACGGACCACCTTTCGAGTTCGGATGCCTCGATCTACTGACAACAGGACGCAGCCCGGTCTCCTTTTGCCGCGACAGTCGAGGTCTTCTCCACAAACCACTGCTCCAGCGCCTGCGCCAATCGCCGCTTATGCTCCTCACTGATCGCCTCGGCAAGTGCAGCGACGATGACGGCCTGTTCCGGGCCGAGATCGGGGGAGATGCGGTAATGCATCCACAATCCCTCGCGGCGGTCTTCGACCAGTCCGGCATGATAGAGATAGCGCAGGTGGCGCGAGATCTTGGATTGCGTCTCTCCCAGCGCGCCGACGAAGTCGCATACGCAGAGCTCCGCGTTCTCCATGAGCAGCGCCATGATGCGCAGACGGGTCTCGTCGGAGAGCGCTTTGAACGTCTCGGTCAGGGTATCCATATGTGGTAGCTCCTCGAATCTGGATTCACCTGATTATAACCGTACGACCGGTTGCTTACTGGATGCTCACTCGCGGGCTCACCCTCCAACGAAGGTCCGGTAGGCCGTGAGAAGAGCGCCCCGGTAGTC
Source organism: uncultured Gaiellales bacterium (assembly GCA_964592075.1). Taxonomy (GTDB): domain Bacteria; phylum Actinomycetota; class Thermoleophilia; order RBG-16-64-13; family RBG-16-64-13; genus RBG-16-64-13. Next base: position 9,278 of record CAZQDY010000073.1, on the reverse strand, counting down.
GGGCTCCTCTTCCGGAGCGATGTAGTGGAACATCTTCACCGTGTCGAGAAGGGCCGAAGCGTTATCCTCTTCCGCCCGCATCCCCTTGGAAGCCAGATTGGCGAAGACCATGGGCAGAGCGTCTATCTCCACCTGTTTTCCCTGCACACAGATTGACTGCGTCTGCACGAGCTTCATGCAGGAACAAATGTCTGCGTCGGGATCGTCTTCCATCTCCGGTTTCGCGTCCTCGGCCATGAGCGAGTCGACCTGGGCGGCAATGCGGTCGGCCACGGCTGCCACCGCCTTCTCATCGGCCTCCTTGCGTTCGCGCAAGGAGCGGGAGCAGCCGGCCGCTTCACCGCCCAGGATGTCCGTCACCACCAGGGCCCGCGCCACAGGGCCGCCGTGCTTCTCGGTCCCATAACGAGCGCATCGTCTATCGCAACCGTCGACGGTGACGACCGGATGCGTTCGGGCGAAGCTGCGCTCTCCCTCGTTGCCTGCCAAGAAGAGCGGCAGACAGAGGGTGACGGTGTCGTGGGGCCGGAGCGACTCCAACACCCGGCGGACAGCATTCCGCGAGATCGCGCCCTCCGGTATCTCCTCGCCGCTGCAGGAGATGATGCCCACCTTGGGAGTCTTATTCACTACAGCGGGCATCAGGCCACCTCCTCGGCAGCCTCGGCGGTCGTGGCGGCGTTGCCGAGCTGGGCGACCTCGTCGGCCACGGCTTCGGCGATCTCCCGGGTGATGCTCCACCCCTCCTCCGTCAGCTCAGATCCACTGCCGGGCTGGGCCCCGCGGTGGCGGGCCAGGAATCGGCCCACCTGGAGGGCTTGGGCCACGTCTCCCCCGGCGAGTTCAACATTCTTCTTCGCGCAGGCCTTGCCGCAGCCGTCGATGGTGATGCAGGGACTCGCCTGAACCCGGGCCACCGTCTCCTCGTCGCCTTTGACCAACAAGGCCAGGCACACCACGTCGGTGTCTTCGGGTGCCAGTTCGTCGGTGACCAAGTAGGCGGCCTCCCGGCTCAGGAGCCCGTGGACCTTGCCGATGCCGCTGCAGGGGATGACCAGCACTGTGTCGGTGTCTCTCTCCATGGATCCTCTTGTTCTCTAGTCCTCGGCCGCTTTGCGCTGGACATCGGCGGCATACGCCTGTCCGTCGATCAGCAGTGCCTGGTCTTCCTCCCAGGAGGTCAGCTCCAGCTCTGCGATCCAGCTACCGTAGGGGTCTTCGTTGATCGACTCGGGTATGTCCTCGACGGCCTCGTTGATCCGCAGCACCGTGCCGCCCACCGGGGAGACCAGCTCGAAGGCGGCCTTGGTGGATTCCACCGACCCCACTTCGCCGAACTGCTCGATGGTGGCGCCCACCTTCGGCGGGTCCACGAAACTGATATCGGTGAGCCGCTGCTGCATGTAGTCGGAGATGCCCACCCGCGCCCGGGCGCCCGACACCTGCACCCAGACGTCGTTCTCGTTGAAGAAGAAGCCGCTGGCAGGTATGCGGAATTCGTATTTGTCGTGAACCACAGTGAGGAACTCGGTGGGCGCTTCGAACTCCGCGCCGGCGGCGGCCTGGGCCTGCTGCGACTTGGCGGCCTCCGCAGCCTCAGCAGCCTTGATCTCCTCGACGATCCTCTGGGCCAGCGCCAGGCCGTCGCCGCCCAGGCGCATGTCCGGCTCGAGCTCACGGCCCAGTCTCTTCAGCACGTCCGACACAAGAAGCTTCTGGGCGGGCTTCTTCTCCGCTGCTGCAGCCAACTTACTCGCGCACTGGGTGGCGCAGCCGTCCACCACGATCAGCCGGTTCTCGGCCAGGGCCTTCTTGTAGCGGGCGGGGGTGCGGTTGAGCACCACCGGGCAGATGATCTCAGCTCCGGTCTCCTCCGCCAGACGGATAGCCACCTCCCGGGCCACCGAACCCTCGGGCTTGTCGAGACCGGTGCAGGCGAGGATCGCGAGGCTCATTTCTCAGCCTCCTCGGCGTGCAGCTTCTTGATGAGGGCGACGGTCTCCGGCTTGTCCGGGAAGGAGAGCGCGTCGGGGCCGCAGGTCTTAGCGCAGGCCCGGCAGAACACCACGCAGTTCTCAGGGTTGGCCACCACCAGCTTCACGTCACCTTCCCGGCGTTCGAACACGCGGTGCGGGCAGAAATCGTCGCACTCCATACAGAAGTCGCACTTGCTGTAGTCGATGGTGGGCGCCCAGGGGATCTTGCTGCGGGGCACTCCCATGAAGGTGTTCTCAGCCATCGCTGCCACCCCCCTCAGCGACGGGGACCCCATCTACCCCCATCTCGCGCAGAGCGGCCGCCACCTTGTCAATGGCCTCGTCGGTGGTCATGTCGCGGATGTCGAGGGGCACCATGTCCTTCTTGACGTCCATGCCCTCAGCGGCGAAGGCGTCGCGGAACATCTTGTTCTGCATGTTGGGCGCGCAGGCGGCGATGACCAACGGACGCTTGGCCTTGAGAAAGTCGGCCAGGAAGCGATCGCCGTCTTCTTCGCACAGCTGGGGATGGATCATCCCGAACTCCACCGGCAACTCGATGCGGGCGCGGTTGATGAAGTCCCAGATGTCCATCTTCTCGAATCCCGGGCATTTGCCCGTGCAGACGCACATGATCAGACCGGGGCGTTGCTGCTCGGTCTCACTGGTCTCTAGTTCTTCCGTCTTGTCTGCCATCAGTCAGCGACCTCCTTGGCGCTCTCCTGCGGGGCAGGGATCTTGCCCTCCGCGATCATGGCTTCCTTCACGTGCTTCCACATGCCGTGCTCCTTATAGAAGCGGCGCAAGTCCTCCAAGGGCGGGAAGGAGATGCATTTGCCTTGGCACAAGTTGGCACAGGTCATGCAGCCCACCTGGCAGTCGTTTCTCCGGGCGACGACCGATTTCCCATCGTCCCACTCAAACACGTTCTTCCCACAGTTGAGACACACCCCACATCCCACGCATCTCTTAGCGTCAATGGTGGGGCCCCAATCGATCTCATCTCTCGACACTCCGGCGAACCAGGGCATATCTACCCTCCCATCTTGTTTGCTCTTCGGTCAGCTCCGAGCAGTCTCTCCGCCAACTGCAGGGCATTGCGCGCCGGCGTTTGCTTCACCATAGCCGCCATGTCAAAAGCGGAGCGTATATCCTCATCGCATATACCCAGCTTCTTGGCCTCACGATAGTGGTGACGAAGACAGGGCTCGCAGTTGCAGGCCAGAGCGGCACCCAGGGCCACCAGTTCCTTGACGGCCGGGGTGAAGACGCTTCGGACATCCACGAGCGGATCAGGATTGTCTGAGCCCATCTGGTCTTTCATGACTTCGCCATCGCTCGCTCGAAGGATTCCTTTTCGACAGGCTCCGCTGCGTCGCCTGGCTCCCCACTATCGCGCCCGATCGCACGTGCATCGGTTTCTCGAATCTCGATTTGGAGATGGCCTTCTCGGCCAGATATCTCTACGATCCGTGTTGCGCAGTCTTGATGGATCATCGAAGGATTCCCTTTCTCGGAACGCTCGCTCTCTCCCTTGTGATTATAACCGTATAAACGGTTTTATACCAGCAATCGCGTGTGCAGTTCCGGCCACACGTCTGTCAAAGACGCCGCTCACCTGCGGCCGGCAATCGCCAGGGTCTGACCCCTGCGTCTTCAACTTGCATATACCCGCTTACACAGTTATTATGCATGACGAACTGGCAGCAGTTGCGTGCCTGCATTCCAACGCACGGGAAAATCGTCCGATCGCCTGATTCACGAGCGCGCTGCCTGCAGACTCTTGGGCTTCAGGAGAAAAAAGGTCTTGGACTCACGTCCAGAGCATAATCACCAGGTGGGCACTGGGGACGCGGGGGGGAATGTTGATTTCCGTCTCATAGTCAGCCTCGTGCTCAACATCCTTATCACCTTGTCGCAGGTGGTGGGCGGGATACTCGCCAACAGCCTGGGCCTGCTCTCCGATGCCGCCCACAACCTTAGCGACGTGGTCGCGTTGGGCCTCAGCCTGTGGGCGGTCCGAATGGGCAGACGACCCGCCACTCCGCGACGCACGTACGCCTACAAGAGAACCGAGATCTTGGTCGCGTTGTTCAACTCCACCGTCCTGGTCGCGCTTTCTCTATACATCATCATTGAAGCGGTCGGCCGTATCACGAACCCCGAGCCCGTGCAGGGACTGCTCGTCATTGGCTTTGCGGGTGGAGGCTTAGTCATCAACACCGCATCGGCCTTCCTACTGGGCTCTCATCACCACGATCTCAACCTGCGCAGCGCTTTCCTTCACCTGATGGGAGACGCTCTCACCAGTTTGGGCGTCATGCTCAGCGGTTTGGTCGTCTACCTGTGGAATTGGAACTATGCCGACGCCGCCATCTCCATGCTGGTCGCTCTGTGGATCGGCCGGGCGGCCTTCGCGGTCGTCAAGAGCGCTTTGAACATCCTTATGGAGGGGACTCCCGAAGGGCTAGAGTTACCCGAGGTCGAGCGGGCCATGCTGGCGGTTCCAGGAGTAGAGGGCCTGCACGACCTGCACATCTGGTCAATCTCTTCGAACGATACGGCTCTCTCGGCGCACCTGGAAATCGAAGACACCGCTCTTTCGGAGACGAGCTCGCTGCTCGTATCGCTCAAAGCAATGCTCAAGCACGACTTCGCCATCGATCATGCCACCTTAGAACTGGAGTCCCACGGCGCGCCGTGCGCAGGCAGCGCCTGCGTCCCGCGGACGGGAGGCAAACAAACATGACCGGCGAGAAACCCAGCACAGTGACCCGCTATGAGTTAGAGGGCGAGAATCTTCCGGGTGGCCGCGCCCACATCGTTGCTCAGGACGGAATCATCCCCTTCGATGGAAGCGGGGAAGCGGGGAAAGAATTGCCCGGCCCCGCCGATCTGCTGGCGAGCGCCGTGGACTTGCGGGGAGAGGTCAGGCCGACACGAAGAACGAGGGCTTGAGGTCAAAACGGCCGAAGAGGGCCTGGCGCTTAGCGGCGCAAACCCCCTTCGGCTTGACGGTCTTTCAGCGTTCCAGCAGGACCGACTTCTCGTATCCGGAGCAGGGGATGCACACCGGTTCGCCGTTCTTCATGCGCACGTACCGATCGAACACGTATTCACCGCAGGAGCTGCACAGCGTCTTGTTGAAGGAGCCAGGTACCGGCTTGTACGTAAACTCCGGCTTCGGCTCCACCTTGAACAGGAAGTCGTCCGGTTGCGCGGCGATCCAGTCGCCGACCTCTTTTGTCACTTCCGCCGGTATGGCCGAGGGTTCGATGCCGCGCTTACGATAGGCAAAGAACTCAAATGCGCCCATCTGATCGACGAACTCTTTCTTGAGCGAATAGCGCACCGCGCCCTTCTCCGGGTGATAGAAGGTGGCCGCCAACTTGCCGTAGAAGGTCTTCGCCATAAGCAACTTGCCGTAGGTGGCGCTGGTCGCGATCTGGAGCCCATCCATGAGGCAGGTCTGCGGGTGTCCTTCCCCCAGTTCGGGGAAGATGTAGAAGCCGTGGTCCTTCTCGCGTTCAACACCGAGATGATCCATGGCCAGACGGGCCATGCGATAGCCGATGGGCATGAAGGGGCACCTGTGCCCGTGGAACTCGAAGGCCCACTCGGGCGGGGTGTAAGGGGTAGTCATTGCTCTTCCTCCTTGGTCGTTGGGTAGCGTGTTGACCGGGTTCTTAACTCACGAGGTCGTAGATCATCTTGGCCGCGATCACCCAGAGCAGAACGCCGATGACCAGTTTGAGCTGGCGGCTGGAAAGCTTGGTCTTCATGAGCTGTGAACCGACTATGGAACCACCGGCCGCCGCCACGGCAGTGAGGCCGATGAAGAGCGGATCAAGCCCGCCCATGCTGGCATGCCCGAGAAAGCCGGAAAACGAGGCGAAGACCACCACAAGGGCGGTGGTACCCGCCGCCTTCTTGGCATCCAGCCCCAGCCAATTGAGCACCGGCAGGATGAAGTTGCCTCCGCCCACCCCCAAAAGGCCGCCCAGGAAGCCGGCCACCGCGCCGACGCCTGCGCCGGCGCCCACCTCCACGGCTCTTCCAAGAGCTTCTTCCCGCCGTTTCGCACGATAGAAGAGCATCATGAAACCGGCGAAGACGAGAAACGCCGAGAAGAGGCTGAGAAGCAGCCGCTTGGGTACATGCGCCGTGGTGAGCGCACCCAATGGAGAAAGAGCAACCGCCAGGACCAACACGGGCACTCCTATGCGCCAATTGATCAAATGACCGCGCCAGTAGTTGATGGCGGCGAACATCAGGCTCACCACATTGAGCAGCAGCGCGGCTGAAGTGGCTTCGGCCAAGGGAACGCCTAGATAGTAGAAGAGCGGGACAAAGAGGAACGCGGCGCCCAACCCGGCCATCGCGAGAAGGCCGGAGCCGACAAAGACGATGGTTATGCTAACGGCCAATATGGTGGTGGACACTCTCTTGACTCCCATTCGACTCTATGCGATTCAGTGCACCATCGACAGATGATCATCACCGGACAGACCACGTGCTTGGTAACCTTCTCCAGCGTGTTGCCGAGAAGGATCGCCCGCATCTCGTGCTTGCCATGAGAGCCGACCACGATCATGTTGCGCCCAAACATCATGACACCTCTCCTGCTAGGAAGACGGTCGCATTCCGCCGGGACCAACCGGACCGGCCGGCGCGCCATGAGTCTGCCCGCCGGCGCCTGCGGCCGGTAGCTGCCGGTTCAAGTATCGGTAGAAAAGACTGGCCGTCAGCATCTGGATGATGAACGCGAGAGCGACCGGCAGACCGGTCAGTTCTCCAAAACTGGCAAAGGCCAGTCCGACGGCAATCGGCAGGTTCTTCATGCCCGCGGAATAGGTGATGGCAATACGCTGTCCCCGGTTGAAGGCGAACCGCCCCAGCCAATGCGGCACCAAGAACCCGATGGGGAAGATCAAGACCACGGCGCCCAGAAGGGTCGGCACCAAAGACCAGCGCTCCCTGATCAGTGGCACGTTGACGTTGCACACGGTGAACATGAGGATTACGGCCGTCAAAGCCGACAGCGCCGGCAACAGCGGCATGTAGGGCTTCACGTTGAAATAGCGATCGACCCACCAGCGGGCCGCTACCCCCACTACCAGCGGGATGAGGAGGATGATGGCCAGCTGCCTGAACATGGCCGACACATCGATGTTCACGTTCGACCCGGCCAGCCACACCATGAGAGGCGGGATAAGAAAGGGCGCGAGTATCATGGTGAGACCGTTGATGGCCATCCCAAGCGGCACATCACCCTTCAGAAGCGCCGTCCACACGGCGGCCATACCGGCGCACGGCACCACGCCCACCAGGATGATCCCGGTGGCAAGCTCGGGGTCGTGGACCAGGAGGCGGGCAAGTGCCCAACACAGAAGCGGCATGAACAGAAAGTTGAGCACCATTCCGGCCAAAACCCCGGCCGGCTGGCGGGCCACCAGGGCGAATTGCCGCGGGGTGATCGTGAAGCTGATAAACAGGATCATCAGGAAAGTGAGCGTCTGAGTGCCCGGCTGTAGAGCCTTGCCGGGCGCCGTCGTTGCGAAGCCCAGAGCCAAGCCCACCACGACGGTGGCTATGATGATGACCTGGTAGTGTTTTCGTACAAACTCGGCCAAACCCAGCAGACGTTTCATCCTTGGCCTTTCGGGTTCAGAAGGTAGACACACGGCTCAACAAGACGCTCCGACCGCTCGTCATCCGCGCCCAACGTGGCGGCTGGCGGTCGAGTCTGCTCAGTTCGCGCTCAGACGGTCGACGTCCTCGAGCACCATTTCAAAGAGGCGATCCAAGCTCTTCTCATCGGACAGGTCCTCGCTCTTCTGGACACCGATGTCGTCGGTTACCACGATGCTCTCCGCCGGAACGACGCCGGCGCTCTTTAGCGCTTTGGTGGCACACTGCACATTACAGCCGTCCAGTCCGATGTGGACATCGAAGTTGTCCTGGGCTTTCTTCACGATACCGGGAATATCAAGCGGGAGGCCTAGTGCGCACACAAAGCCGACCTGGCCCGGCCGTGCGCCGATAGCTTTTACCACAGCCTTGCCCGTCATCTGGCCGACGTTGCAGGCACCGGAACAGGGAAGAACACCGATCATGAGATTCATCTCCTTTGTCAGTGCAGTTGATTTCGGAAAACCGCCCTGGGGGCGTTACCGAATCAGTATAACCGTGTGACCGGTTACATGCAATCGAGTCACAGAGGAGTAGCGCGTCTATCAGCAAGATCACAAGGCCGCGTCACAGCGACCTATACCTGAGACTACTGCACCATCCTCGTCAGCGCAGTTGTGAGAAGGGTGGTCATGTCCCCCAGGGAAGGCACTTTGCCGACCATGACGAGCTCCTCGTTGATCACAAGGCCCGGGGTCTGCAAGATGCCGTACTTCATCATTTCCGCGAAATCCGTGACCTTGATGACCTCCACCTGGTCGCCCAGTGAATCCACGGCCCTCCGCGTGACCTCATAGAGTCGCTCGCAATTGGAGCACCCCGCTCCGAGGATCTTGACGGTGAGCATGGTTCGGACCTCCGTTTGCTGTCAGACGACCTGATAGATCAAGTAGCCCGCGCCCGCGATCAGCAGCGCGCCGCAGATCTTGCGAAGGATTGACGCGGCTCGGGAGCGCTCATTCCAGGAAACGAGCCTTCCCAGTGCGCGCGCAAACGCTCCGATGATGAGGATCACGATGCTGTGGCCGACGGCGAACGCGACCAACATAGCGATCCCCAGGCTGAGCCTGGAGCCCGACATGTCGAGGACAACCGCCAACACTGGGGCCAGGTAGGCGAACGTGCAAGGACCCAGGGCCAGGCCCAGCACTACCCCAAGGATGAATGCCCCCAGCGCATCCCGTCTGGGATGAACGGTAGGCGAGGCCAGGCCTGCCGGCAGCTTGAGCAGTCCCAACAGATACAGTCCAAAGACCAAGAGAATCACTGCCACGATGAGGTTGCCCCAGATGCCCGTATCTCCCAAGAGACGCCCGGCGGCAAGCGCCACCGCGCCGAGAAGGCCGATGGTCACCAGGATGCCGCCGGCAAAACAGGCCGCCGTCCAGACCGCCCGCCTAGTGGAGGGAGTCTCGCCCCGGTTGATGTAGCCGATCACCAGGGGGACAGTCGTCACATGGCAGGGGCTGAGTATGAGACTCAGTACCCCCCAGACGAACGCCGCGGGTATGGCGATGAAGGCCGCCCCCTCGACCGCGTGCGAGAGAGCCGAGAAAAGGTCACTCATGCGCCGACACCATCAAGTTCGAACCCCTGGCCCGACGACCCGAA
>CAZQDY010000072.1:0-10389 GCA_964592075.1 uncultured Gaiellales bacterium | reverse complement strand
CGCACCGGCACCACCCACTCCCGCTCCTGTCCGCCTCACCGACGTCGACCTGGACGCCCAGAGCCGCATACACAGCGGTCTTGCCGAGTTCGACCGGGTGCTGGGCGGCGGTTTCGTTGCGGGCTCCGTGGTGCTGGTGGGTGGGGAGCCGGGAGTGGGCAAGAGCACTCTCCTCCTGCAGTCGCTTCTCAGCATGGAGTCTCGGGGCGTCTCAACACTCCTCGTGTCGGGCGAGGAATCGGCCGGGCAGGTCAAGCTACGAAGCGTGAGGCTCGGAGGGGAAGGCAGCATGCTGCGCCTGCTTCCCGAGACCGAGACGGAGACTGTGGTGGCCACCCTCGAACAGCTGAAACCCGCCGTCTGCGTGGTCGACTCTGTGCAGACGCTCTGGTCCGGGGAGGTCGGGTCCGCGCCGGGATCCGTGGCGCAGATCCGCGATGCCACGGCCCAACTGCTGCGCGTGGCGAAGGACAACGGGATCTCCCTGGTGTTGGTGGGGCATGTGACCAAAGAGGGGGAACTGGCCGGGCCGCGGGTGTTGGAGCACATGGTCGACGGGGTGCTGTCCTTCGAGGGGGAGCGCGCTCAGCCTTTCCGGATTCTACGTGCCGTCAAGAACCGCTTCGGCTCCACGAACGAGGTGGGCGTGTTCCAGATGGCCGAGCAGGGCTTGGTGGAGGTGCCGGATCCCGCCTCGGTCTTTCTTGAAGAAGGCGATCTCCGTTCGGGGTCGGTGGTGGTGCCGGTCCTGGAAGGAACGCGCTGTCTGTTGGCGGAGGTCCAGGCTCTGGTGGCCACGACCAACCTACCCATGCCGCAGCGGGTGGCCAGGGGGGTGGATCGCAACCGGCTGGCCATGATTGTGGCCGTCCTCAGCAGACGGGCCCGCTTGCCGCTCCTCAAATGCGACATATTTGTTAACGTAGCGGGGGGGCTCGCATTGGAGGACCCCGCCGCCGACCTGGCTGTGGCGCTGGCGATAGCCACGGCCTGGCGGAACGGCGCCGATGGGCGAGGCGTGGCCGCCTTCGGAGAGGTGAGTCTCACCGGGAAGGTACGATATGCCTTGCAGGGGGAAAAACGTATCCAGGAACTGGTGCGCCGCGGGTTCCCTCAGATCCTCGTACCAGGCCGCAATGTCGAGGAGTTCTCCAAGGCGGGTGGAAGAATCTCAGGGTTGAGGTTGGAAGCGGTCTCCGATGTCGAACAGGCCGTCAAGCAGGTGACAGCGAGGAGCAACGGTGGATAGACAGCCCCTGGCCACGCAAGGCCGACTCATCGAGGCGCTCAAGATGACTGCTCCGGGGACACAGCTCCGGCAGTCGATAGACAATATCGTCCGGGCGCGCACAGGCGCCCTTCTTGTTTTCGCCGACGAAGAGAAGATCCGGCCCATGATCTCCGGGGGCATCGATATCGACGTGGCTCTGCGTCCGATGATCCTTTACGAGTTGGCCAAGATGGACGGCGCCATCCTCCTCGATCCTTCCGGGAAGCACATCAGCCATGCCAATGTGCAGTTGATGCCCGACTCGAGCATCGATTCTCAAGAGACCGGCACACGCCACCGCACGGCGGAGCGGGTGGCCAAGCAACTGGACGCGCTCGCCATCTCCATCTCCGCGTCGCGCGATGTGGTCACCATCTACGTCGGTGACGTGCGCTACATCATGGACCCCATCCGAGTCATCCTGAGCAAGGCCGACCAGGCTCTGCAGACGCTCGAGCGGTTCCGAAGCCGTTTGAATCTGGTCATGGACTCGCTATCGACCCTGGAGTTCCAGCAGGCCGTCACTCTCTTCGATGTGACCACGGTGCTGCAGCGCGTCGAGATGGTGCTCGCGCTCTCGCACCTGATCGAACGCTACATCATCGAGCTGGGCACCGAGGGCCGTTTGGTGCAGCTGCAACTTGAGGAACTCCTGTTCAACGTTCGCGAGGACAGGACCGCCGTGCTGGCCGACTACCTGCCCGATCCCACCCCCGAGCATCTGACCGAGGCCGAACAGGCTCTCGGTGCCCTGCCCTCCGACGAACTGCTGTCGGCGGGGAGCGTCGTCCGGATCCTCGGGTACGGCCCCGATGTCGAGGCCCTCGAACTGCATCTCCATCCCCGCGGCTACAGGATGCTCCGCAAGATCCCTCGCCTGAGCCGGTATGCCATCGAGAACGTGATGGCCCAGTTCGGAACCCTCCAGGGCATCATGAACGCCCCGGTGGAGGATCTGGCCGCCATCGACGGGGTCGGAGTGGCCCGGGCCCACGACATCAAAGAGGGTCTCATCCGCCTGCGTGAACTGGACCGGGTGGAGCGGTACGGTTGATGTTCGAACCTGGAGACAGCGTCGTCTACCCTCACCACGGAGCCGGCCGCGTGCTGGAGATCGTTGAGCAGGCCCCCCAAGGGCGAGCGCGCCTCTACTACAGCATCCAGATACTCCAGAACGGCATGATCGCGATGGTCCCCGTCGACGGCGCCGAGAAGGCCGGCATAAGGCCGGTCATCTCCGAACAGGAGTTGGAAGAGGTCCTCGGCGTGCTGAGGGACGATCCCACTCGGATGCCCAACAACTGGAGCCACCGGATCAAGCACAACCGCGAGAAGATCAAGACGGGAGACGCGCTGGAGATCGCCGACGTGCTGCGCAATCTCGCCCTGCGCGATCATGAGAAGGGCCTCTCCACCGGTGAGAAGCAGATGTACAGCAAGGTCAGGAGCATCCTGGCCTCGGAGCTGATGTGCGCGATGCACCTCTGTGCCGATGACGCCCTCCGCTTCCTCGACGGCGTCCTCTCCGAGATATGCGCCCGGTCCAAGTGCGCGGGGCAAGGGGCGGTGACCTGATGGTATTCGCCGTCAGACTGTTGCTCGCGCTGGTGGGCGGCGTGACCGGCTACGAGTTGGCCATCCGGTACCTTCCGAAGGCCAACCTCGGCTCGGTGGAGTATGGGTCCACCGTCACGGGGGCTGTGATCCTCGGCATCATCGTCGGAGTCGTCATCGGGCACTTCCTGGGCAAGGCCGTGACCAAGTTGGGGCGGGCGTTGGACCGCAGCACCTCTCTCGTCACGGCAAGCGGGCTCATCTTCACCACGCTCGGCCTGTTCGGGGGCCTCGCCATAGCGGCCCTGGGCGGCCTGGCCATCAAGGACCTGCCGGTGGTCGGGCCGTACCTTCTGCCGCTTCTCTATGCGGTGAGCGGCTATCTCTTCGCGTATCTGGGCTACAAGCGTCACACCGACCTGGCCCGCGTGCTGGGCTTCAGAGGGCTTCTGCAGCAACCCGGCGCCAAGCAGTTCATCAGGCCCAAGCTCCTAGACACCTCGGCCATCATCGATGGTCGCATCGCCGCAGCCGTGGCCAAGGGTTTCATTGAGGGCGACTTGGTGATCCCCGGCTTCGTGCTCGAAGAACTGCAGTCCATAGCCGATTCGGCGGAGCCGGGCAAGAGGGCCCGCGGTCGCCGCGGGCTGGACACGGTACACAGCCTGCAAGAGAGTAGCGGCCATGTGACCATCATCGAGCGCGACTTCCCCAATGTGAGCGAGGTCGACGCCAAGCTGATCAAGCTGGCCAAGGAGATGAAGGCCTGTATCCTTACCACCGACTACAACCTGGAGAAGGTGTCTCAGATCCAGGGGGTGGAGGTGCTCAACATGAACGAACTGGCCCATTCTCTGAAGACCGCCGCGCTCCCGGGGGAGAGCCTGCAGGTGCGGGTCCTGCGGGAGGGCAAGGAAGAGGACCAGGGAGTGGCCTACCTCGACGATGGGACCATGGTGGTCATCGAGGGGGGGCGCAGGCGGGTCGGTGAGGACGTGGAGGTCGAGGTGACCTCGGTGCTGCAGAACCCGTCGGGCAAGATGGTCTTCGCCCGTCTGGTCTCCTGATGGGCAAGGGGGTGTTGTGGACGATTCCAAGCTGAGTCTCGCGCTGGTGGTGGCAGCGGCAGGCTACGGGGTCCGTCTCGATTCGGGCCTTCCCAAGCAGTACGTACCGCTCTTGGGCATACCCATGATTCAGCGCACCCTGGGGGCTCTCAGCGCGTGTGACGCCGTACGCGCCCTCGTGGTGGTGGTCAACTCCCAGGATGTGGAGTACTGCCAGGAGGAGATCAAGCTGGAGCGCATCGCGAAAGTCGTGCGAGTGACGGCGGGCGGCGACGAGCGGCCTCTCTCCGTGAGGAACGGCCTCAGGGCCCTGGCGGAGACGGGCACGTACGATCTGGTGGGTGTGCACGATGGCGCCCGTCCGCTGGTCACCTGCGAGGAGATCAACAAGGCCGTGCAGGCCCTCGGGGGCGATCCGGCTCTGGACGGCGTGGTCGTGGCCGTGCCCAGCATCGACACGATCAAGGTCGTGGATGAGTCCGGGCTCATCACGAGCACTCCCGAGCGACGCTTTTTGTGGCGCGCCCAAACGCCGCAGATCTTCCGCCGGCAGGCGTTGATGGATGCGTACGACGTTCCGGAGGACGCTCTAAGAGGCGCTACCGACGATGCCTCTCTCGTGGAGGCGCGTGGGGGACGGCTTGCGGTGGTGGAAGGCTCGCCGGAGAACTTCAAGGTCACTAGTCGCGTCGACCTGCGGCACGCCGAGCAGATCCTGGCGGAGCGCCGGCGGTGAGAGAGACGCGGAGGCCCGGCTGAGGTCCGGTGGTGAAGAACGATCCCTGTCCTCTCCGGGTGGGCGTCGGCTTCGACGCCCACCGTTTCGCTCCCGACCGGCCTCTCGTGCTCGGCGGCCTGCGGCTGCGCGAGCACGACGGCCTGCAGGGCCACAGTGACGCGGACGTAGTGACCCACGCCGTCATGGATGCGTTGTTGGGCGCGGCGGGCCTGGAAGACATCGGGAGCCTGTTCCCCGACAGCGACCCCGCGTTCGCCGGCGCGGACAGCGTGGGGCTGCTCGCGGCTGTGGCGGGTCTTCTCCGCGAGAGGGCGATAGGGGTGGTGAACGTGGACGCCGTGGTCATCTGTGAAGAGCCGCGCATCGCCCCCCACAGGCAGGCTATGCGCGCGCGGCTCGCGTCCGCCATCGGGATAGGAGTGGAGCGGGTCACCCTGCGGGGCACGACCACCGAAGGCATGGGCTTCACGGGGCGGGGGGAAGGCATCGCGGCCCAGGCCGTGGCTCTGGTGGCGTGGCCGGAAGCAGAGGCGGGAGCCGTATCGTGAGCGACGTACGAGTACGGTTCGCCCCGAGCCCCACCGGTTCGCTCCACGTGGGGAGTGCCCGCACCGCTCTCTACAACTTCCTGTACGCCCGTCACTGCGGAGGCGCCATGGTCCTCCGCATCGAAGACACCGACCTCATACGATCGCAGACCGCCCACGACGCCAGCATCCTTAGGGATCTCACCTGGCTTGGTCTGCAGGCGGACGAGGACCCCGAGGCGGGAGGCGGCTACGGGCCGTACCGTCAGAGCCAGCGGGCGCATCTCTATGAGGAGGCGGTCCGGAAGCTGCTTGCCGACGGTTGGGCATACCCGTGCTTCTGCCCCCAGGAGCTGCTGGAGGAGCGCAAGGAGCAGCAACTGGCACGCGGCGAGATGCCCGTCTACGAGCGTACCTGTCTCGGCCTCTCAGCCGCGGAGGTGGAGGCGCGGCTCGCTGCCGGAGAGAAGGCGGCCATCCGCTTCCGTGTCCCGGAGGGCGCCGTCACCTTCGAGGATCTCATCCACGGGCCCATCACCTTCTCCTCCGACGTCATCGGCGACTTCATCATCAAGCGCACCGACGGTGGTTACTCCTACAACTTCGCCGTCGTCGTCGACGACGCGGGCATGGAGATCACCCACGTCATCCGCGGGGAAGACCACATCACCAACACTGCCCGGCAGATGATGCTCTTCGCCGCCCTGGGCAGGCCGGCGCCTCGTTACGGCCATCATTCGCTGATACTCGCCCCCGACGGCAGCAAGCTCTCCAAGCGGCACGGAGCCACCTCCATCGGAGACTTTCGAGCGCTGGGTTACCTGCCTGCCGCTATGGTCAACTACCTGGCTCTGCTCAGCTGGCACCCGGTCGACGAACGCGACAAGTTCAGCCTGGCCGAACTGATAGCCGAGTTCGACATCGAGAAGGTGTCGAAGAGCCCGGCCGTCTTCGACGTTCAGAAGCTTAATTGGCTTAACGGCCTGTATGTCAGGGAGTTGGAGGTCGCGCAGCTCTACGGGCTCATCGAGCCCTACCTGGCGAAAGCCGGGTTGGAGTTGGCGCCCGTTCAGCGTGAGGTCGTCACGGAGGCCGTGCAGCCCAAGTTGACGGTGCTGGGAGACGCCCCCCGCCATGTGGCGGCGTTCGTGGAGGAGGCCGATCCCGCCGCCGGCGCGTGCGCGGAGGGACTGCTGAGTCCAGGCAGTGACATCCTGTTCGATCTGGCCCGCGAGGTCTTCTCCGGCATGCCGGGCGAGTACCTGCCTGTGGCCGAGGCCCGGCAGACAATGCGGGGACTGGTCGAGAAGGCCAAGGAGCAGGGGATAAAGGGCAAGGCGCTCTATCATCCGCTGCGCATAGCCCTCAGCGCCCGCGACGAAGGGCCGGAGCTCTTCTACTTGGTGGGAGGGCTGGGGAGGAGTACCATTCTTGCCCGTCTGGACGCGGCTGCGGCCTATGTGGCCCGGCACATGGAAGCGGGCTCGCCCTAGACGCGAGCCGCCGCCCGATACAGGGACCGGCGCCCCGATACAAGGAGACCGATAGTGCGACTCTACGACTCGATGAGCCAGGAGAAGAGGAAGTTCGTCCCTCGCGACCCAGACCACGTGACCATGTACTTCTGCGGGCCCACGGTCTACAACCTGGTGCACATCGGCAACGCGCGCCCGTTCGTGGTCTCCATGGTCGCCAAGCGCTACTTCGAGTCACTCGGGTATCGGGTCACCTTGGTGGAGAACATCACCGATATCGACGACCGCATCATCCTCAAGGCGATCGACCAGGGGCGGGCGGCCAGTGAGGTGGCCGCGGAGTTCGCTCAGGCGTATCGCGACGACACCGACCGCTTGGGTCTCGGCCGGCCGGACGTGGAGCCGCTGGCGACCGAGCATATCCCCGAGATCATCGGGCTCATCAGCGAGCTGGTCGAGCGGGGCCACGCCTACCAATCGGGCTCCGACGTGTACTTCGATGTGGACAGCTTCGCTGAGTACGGCAAGCTGTCGAAGCAGCAGGTGGCGGAGATGCGGCACGGAGCCCGCGTGGCCGTGGCGGAGGACAAGGACGACCCCCTCGACTTCGCCCTCTGGAAGGGAGCCAAGCCGGGAGAGCCCGCCTGGGACAGCCCTTGGGGCCCGGGCCGGCCGGGGTGGCACATAGAGTGCTCGGCCATGAGCATGAAGTACCTGGGGCAGGGGTTCGACATACACGGAGGCGGCCGTGATCTCATCTTCCCTCATCACGAGAACGAGATAGCCCAGGCTGAGGGCGCCCTCGATTCCCCGTTCGTCCGCTTCTGGATGCACAACGGCATGCTGAATCTGAGTCAGGAGAAGATGTCGAAGAGCCTGGGGAACATCCTCACCCTGAGGGAGGTGCTCGACCGGCACAGGCCGGAGGCGCTCATCGCCGTGTTCCTCGGGAGCCACTATCGCAGCCCCATGGAGTTCAGCGAGGAGGTGCTCCAGGAGGCCGAGCAACAGGTGGACAGGCTCAGGAACGTGTTCATGGAGCTGGCCGACCGGGCGGGAGGCGCCGGTGCCCCTGGACCTGCCGCCCAGTCGAGCTCCGCGCCTGGGTCTGCCGCCGCCGGCCCCGCGACCCCCATCCTGCAAAAGGCAGCGACGCGGCAGGAGGCCTTTGCCGACGCCATGGCCGACGACCTCAACACGGCCGCCGCCCTCGCTGAGGTGTTCGGTCTCGCGCGAGAGGCGAACGCCGCCCTGGCGGCCGGCGAGCTTGACGCGGATACCGCCGCCCAGGTCCGGGCCGAGATGTTGAAGATGGTGCACGTCCTGGGTCTGGACGCGGTCACCGGAGGTGACGACCGTGTCCCGGACGACGTTGCGGCCATGGCGGAGGAGAGGCAAGAGTGCCGGGCTCGGCGCGATTTCGCCCGTGCGGATGAGCTCCGGGCGGCCATCGCCGAGTGCGGATACGATGTGCGGGACGTCCCAGGTGGCTGCAAGATCGTCAGAATCAGATAAGGGACCGGTGCTCGACCTCATCTACGGCCGCAACCCCGTGCGCGAGGCGCTGCGGGGGCGGCGGCAGGTTCACGTCATCCTGCTGGCTACGAGCGAGGCAGGCAACGAGCTCGAGGGGCTGCTCCCCAGCTGGTGCGCCGGGTTCCGCACCGTCCAACCCCCCGTGGACCGGGTCTCGCCCGCTGAGCTCACCAACCGGCTGAAAACGCCCGACCACCAGGGCATCGCTGCTGTGGTGGATCCCTACCCATATCTGGAGCCCGAAGACGTGCTCCGCGACCACACCCTCGTGGTGGCCTTGGACGAGGTGCAGGATCCTCACAACCTGGGCGCGGTCATCCGGTCCGCCGAGGGAGCCGGGGCGGCCGTGATCATCCCGCGCCACCGCGCTGTGGAGGTGACCGGGAGCGTGGTCAAAGCCTCGGCCGGCGCCACCGAGCACGCCGCGGTCAGCAAGGTGCGGAACCTGGCCGATTTCCTGGGGGAGGCGAAGAAGGAGGGTTTCTGGATCTACGGCGCGGCCGCCAGGGCTTCGGAATCGTATGCCGGACAGGACTATGGGTACTCCACGTGCTTCGTCCTTGGCTCCGAGGGCGAGGGACTGGGGAGAAGGGTTGCATCTCTCTGTGACGTGATGGTGAGTCTGCCGCTCGCCGGACGCGTCGAGTCGCTGAACGTGAGTGTGACATCGGGCATACTGCTCTATGAGGCGGTACGGCAGCGGCGGTTGAAGGTGGGCGGCCAATGACCGTCTACGTGATCGACGGCTACAACGTGCTCCACGAACTGTTGGGACATGTCGACATCCTCGACTTGGAAGACGAGCGCAAGCGGATGGTGGACCGCATCGCGAGCTACATGGGCGGCACCACCGACCGGGCCATCGTGGTCTTCGACTCTCGCGTGCAGATGTTGCAAAAGATAGAGAGTGCAACCAGCAATGTGGACGTCTATTTCGGGTCGTTCACCAGGTCGGCCGACAGCATCATCGAGAGGGAGGTGTATGCACTAAGTGCAGGGGAAAATGTTGTGGCGGTGTCCTCAGACTACCAGCTTCAGAAGACCATCCTCCGGCCCAACGTCATCCGGCGCTCCTCGCGGCAATTCGTCGGTGATCTGCAAGAACACACAAAAAGGATTGCAAATCCTGAGAATTGCACTACAATAGGTCATCGGATCGAAGAGAGGATCGATCCGGGCACGGTGGACAAGCTGAAGGCGCTCCGCGACGCGCTGAGCGCGCAGCCGGAGAAGCCGGGCCGGCAAGGGCAGGGGTCCGATGCTTGACCCGCAACCGCAAGGCGGGAGGGATGAGGGATGGAGAGTGCGGCGTTTGCCAGGAAGACCGCCGACAGGGCCGCGGTCGAGCCGAGCGACGAAGATCTGGTGGCCGGCGCCAAAGCAGGCGACCCCGATGCGTTCAGACGCATCTGGACGAGGTACCGGCAGTTCGTCCGTCTGAAGGCCAATTCGTACTTCCTGGCCGGCGGTGACGGCGACGACCTCATCCAGGAAGGCAACATCGGTCTCTACAAGGCCATCCGCGATTACGAGTACGGCCGCAGCACCACCTTCCGCAGCTTCGCCGAGCTGTGCGTGACCCGCCAGATCATCACGGCCATCAAGACCGCGTCCCGGCAGAAGCACGTGCCCCTCAACACCTACGTGAGCTTCAGCCACTCGCCCTCCAGCGCCGACTTCGACAACCGCACGCTCGCCGACATCATCCCGTCGGGGCGCACGAGTGACCCCGTGCAGCAGGTCATCAGCTCCGAGGAGTGCGCGAGCCTAACGGACTGCCTGGTGCGGCTGCTCAGCCCGCTGGAGTCGCAGGTGCTCAAGTACTACCTGGAGGGCAACTCCTATGAAGCCATCGCCGCCCAGATCGGCCACGATACCAAGACGGTGGACAACGCTCTTCAGCGCATCAAGCGCAAAGTGACCCTCCATCTGGAAAGCCGGCGGGTCGTGCTGTAGAGGCTGCGCGGGCCGCGCGTTCTCACAGTGGCCTTCGCGGGGCGGCCATTCAGTCAGATGGGCGCTGCCCGGTGCCGAAGGGTTTCAGTGGCCGGCGCAACCCTGTGTAGCCCGTCTGGGCGCGGGCAACCTCGCCCAGCGCGGCGCCGGATTGCTACAATCTCCTGGCTTCGCCGTCTCATGAGCGTGCATGCCGGCATAGCTCAACTGGTAGAGCAGCTGATTTGTAATCAGCAGGTTGGGGGTTCAAGTCCCTTTGCCGGCT
>CAZQDY010000071.1:0-10833 GCA_964592075.1 uncultured Gaiellales bacterium | reverse complement strand
GGCTATGCCCATCTGCGCCAGATCGAGGAGCTGGTCGAACACGCTCCGTTCGAAGGGATCAGCCTCGGCGGTGGCCTGCACCTCTATCAGCCTGCCCTTCCCAGTCATGACCACGTTCATGTCCACCTGGGCCGTGCAGTCCTCCTCGTACTCCAGATCGACCACGGGCATCCCACCGACCACGCCCACACTCACCGCCGCCACCGAATCGTTGATGGGCAGCGTACGCATGGCTCCGCTGTCCACCGCCCTCTTGAGAGCGAGGTGGAGGGCCAGATATCCGCCGCTCACCGCCGCGCACCGCGTGCCGCCATCGGCCTCGATCACGTCGCAGTCGATGTAGACCGTCCGTTCTCCAAGGGCTCCCATATCGACCACGGCGCGCAGGCTCCGTCCGATGAACCTCTGGATCTCCACGGTCCGTCCGTCTTGACGGCCACGCACCGCTTCACGCGGGGTGCGGTCGCGTGTGGAGCTCGGCAGGAGCGAGTACTCGGCGGTGAGCCACCCGGCTCCGCTCCCCCGACGCCACGCGGGGACTCCGTTCACCACCTGGGCTGAGCACAGGACCCGCGTCCCTCCCAGCTCCACGAAGACAGACCCGTCGGCGGTGCGGACGAAGTCCGGAGTGATCTTCAGGGGGCGCATCTCCGCCGGTCCCCGCGTGCCGGGTCTTCCACCGCCCGTCATGCGCGGTTCACCTCCCGGATGGGCAGCTGAAGGATACGCGCGCCCACCTCCTTGAACTCCCCCGGGTCGCCGCTCGCGAAGAAGCGATAGTCGCCCTCCCGCCCTTCTTCATTGCCGATGCCTTTACGGACCATCAATTCGCCCACTTCCCTAGCCATCTCCTCGGCGGAGTTTATCAGGGTGACCTGAGGGCCGAACAACCGCCGCAACATCGGCGTGATGAGAGGGTAGTGCGTGCAGCCGAGTATCACCGTGTCGACCTTGGCCTCTTTCAGCGGGGCCACATATTCCCGCGCGGCCTGCTCCACCTGCTCTGAGAACACATCTCCGTTCTGGATGAGGGGCGCAAGTCGTGGGCAGGGCACGGCGAACACCTCCAGGCCCGCGTCAAGGGATTGGAGCGCGCTCTGATACGCGCTGGAGCGCACCGTGGCCTCTGTCGCCATGACGCCGATGCGCCTTCCCGATGTCGCCTGCACGGCGGCCCGCGCCCCGGGCGTCACCACCCCGACTATGGGAGTGGAGAAGGAGGCCTGCAGCTGCGGGAGCGCCGCCGAGGCCGCCGAGTTACACGCGACGATGATCAGCTTCACGCCCAGGTCCACGAGAGTGCAGGTGGCCGTGAAAGCCAGTTGGCGCACCTCGCTCAACTGCCTGGGCCCGTAGGGGAAGTTGGCCGTGTCGCCGAAGTAGACGAAGTCCTCGTGAGGGAGCTGCACGAGGCACTCGTGCAGGACGGTCAGCCCGCCCACTCCCGAATCGAACACGCCTATCGCCCGCCGGTCGGCGAGGTGCTCGTCTGTCTCACTCATCGTCCACCGCCGCCGATTCTACCAGAGCCTCAGCGGTCTCACGCCTGGCATCGACCCCCCTTTGGATCGCCGCATTGATCTCGCCTCCCACGAGTACCATGAGGCCGATCAGGAAGGCCCAAAACAGCAATACGATGGCCGCGCTCAAGACCCCGTATGTCAGCCATCGAACCTGGAAGAGGTCCTGACTGAGAAACCAGGACAGCCCCACAGACGTACCGATGATGGCCGCCACCGAGAACAGAGCTCCGGGCAGGACGCTGTACCATCTCTGTTTCCTGCTGGGCGCCAGGTAGAAGAACGCGCCCACCACGCCCACCAGGACCACGAAGGCTGCGGGCCACCGCAACCCCACCCACAGGTCGTGGAGGATCGAGCCGTATCCCACATGGCTGCCGATCTGGTCGCCTATCCAGGAGCCGAACGTGAGAAGGAGTATCCCCACGGGGAGAAGGATCACTCCGGCGATGGAGAGCCCGGCGGCCATCAGACGCCGCCGGTGCCACGAGCGGGTCTCTTGGATGCCGTAGGCTCCGTTCACTGCCTTGATCGCCACCATGATGGCGCTGGAGGCGCTCCACAGGGTGAGCACCGCGCCGATGGAGAGCAAGGTCACGCTGGTGGTGGCGATCTCATCAAAGACGCTGTCTCTGACTATCTCGTACAGCTTGCTGTCCTCGGTCACCAGGTCGCGGAGTCCGCGCAGGAGCCAGTCACCCAGTTCCTCGGTGGCCGGGATGTACGCGGTGACGGCGCGCAGGAAGAGCAGGAAGGGGAAGAGGCTGAACAGGGAGCTGTAGGCGATCTGCGCGGCCAACCCGAGGCAGTCGTGACGATAGAGCCCCCCCGCGACTCCCTTTATGCCTCGAACGAACCCGGCGCCGAATCGCCGCAGCCTATTCCGCATGGGCAGGTGGCCCCGAGCGCCGGCAGAGATAGCTGGGAACCAGAGTGTTAAGGCGAACGACCAGTTGCTTATCCACGAGTCCGGCGAGCGCGTCGTCGGCAGCGCGAGGAGCGCACGCGACCCGCGCCTGGATCTGCTTGGTCGTGAGCCCGGTCCCGGCGATCTGGAGGCACTCGAGCACCTGACGTTCCCTTTCGCTCAGTCCGTCCGCGGAAACGGTCGGCGCGATGCCCGATGGGCCGGGGTGCGTCTGAGGCCGACTGTCCCGGCCTTGCCGCGCGCCCGTCTGCGGTTTCACTGCGGTCTCCTTCCCGGTCACCGTATCACTCTCGCAGTGATCCTTCGCCACACGTATGCCCGGCCCCTCTGCAGACTAAACGTTTGCGACCTCCTCCTTCTTCGTGCCCCGGAAAAAGAAGAGCGAGACGACGATCATCAACCCCGACACCGCCCAGATGACCGCGTACTCCCGTCCTTCGGGGACGATCCTGTCCGCGATGTCGATGGCCGCGCCGGCGATCAGCGGAGCCACGATGTTGGCAAGACCGCGCATCATGGAGAACATCCCGGTGAACTGGCCGACATGCTCCCTGGGCATGAGCTGGATCAGGATCGCGTACGGCAGGGTGAGAACCACCGAAGCCCCGAGTCCGAAGATGGGCAGGCAGATGAAGGCCCATTTGATGTCGGTCATGAAGGTGCCGAGGATGCATCCGCCCAGATACACCCAAAGGCCCACCTGCATGACACGCGACCGGCCGTACTTGTCGGCCAGATAGCCACTCGCTATGCCGGCCACCATGTAAGTGGCGCCCACCAGGATCATCACGAGTCCGCCGACCTGGGAGTTGGAGCCCAGGGTGTAGATGAAGTAGAGCATGATGAAGGGGCGGAGCGCCGCCAGCGTGGATTCCCAGAGGAACGTGGCCACCATGAAGCGCTGGATGCCCTTGTTCTGCCGCGTGGAGCGCCAGATGCGCTTCATCTCACGCCACAGCCCCTGCCTCGGGAGGATATGAGACCGATCCGGTTCCGGCTCGTTGATCTTGCTCACGGTCAGATACGTGAAGATCATGATCAGCAGGCCGCAGAGGATGAACGGCAGCGGCTTCCACCGATAGAACATGAGGCCTGCCACGGACATCCCCATGAACATGCCGCCGCCCCGCATGAAGGACTGGTATCCCTGCACCTTGCCGTGGTGTCCCGCGGGAGTCACATCGGGCAGCAACGACTGGTAGGGAGACGTATAGAAGTGATACGCGGCAAAGAACAAGAACGTCGACACGGCCACGGAAACGTAGCTGGGCTGGAAAGGCGCGAGCATAAGAGAGGCGGCCATGAAAGGCGCCGCGAAGATCATGAACGGCTGCCGGCGACCCCACCGTTTGGTCCAGATCCTGTCGCTTGCCACTCCCACGAAGATGGGGATCAACGACGAGAAGATCCCCTCTCCCCCGATGGCGAAGCCGATCAGGGTCCCCTTCGCGGGATTACCCTTGAGCATGGGCTCGAGGATGACCGGCAGGTACATGGTCACCAACGAGAGGGCGGCGGCAAAGCCGAGAGTAGGCAGGGTGAGGACGAGCATCGACCGGACGCTCATCTTCTCCCCGCTAGTCACTCGAACCCATTCCCGAAGATCCTTTCCCCCCACGTGGTCCCAGGGCCCTCGCGACCACGGGACCCTGCTGGATTCTACCAAAGGCGCGGGTATGCCAGGAATGAGACGGTGCCGCAGGCCCCCGGCCGGGGGCCTGCGGCACCCGCTTCGGTCTTACCCGGCGGCCGCCAGGTTCGCGGCCACGAAGTCCCAATCGACCAGGCTGCTCAGGAAGGTCTCCACGTACTTGGGTCTGAGGTTGCGGTAGTCGATGTAGTAGGCGTGCTCCCAGACATCGACGGTGAGAAGGGCGGCCTGTCCGTGCTTCAGAGGCAGGTCGGCGTTGCCGGTCTTGGTGATCTTGAGCGCGCCCCCATCCTTGACCAGCCAAGCCCAGCCGGAGCCGAACTGCGTGACGGCGGTCTGGGTGAACTCCTTGGCAAACTCGTCGTAGGAGCCGAAGGCCGCCTCGATCGCTTTGGCCAGGGCGCCACCGGGGTGTCCTCCCCCGCCAGGTTTCATGCACTTCCAGTAGAAACTGTGGTTCCAGACCTGAGCGGCGTTGTTGAACACCCCGCCTTCCGCAGAGAGGATGATCTTCTCCAGATCCTCCTGCGTGCTCAGCTCCGCGTCGGGTCCCTTCAGCAGACCGTTGAGATTCGTCACGTAGGCGTTGTGGTGTTTCCCGTGATGGTATTCAAGTGTCTCAGCGCTCAGATACGGCGCCAGGGCGTCCTTGGCATAGGGCAGATCGGGCAGCGCAAAAGCCATAGCTCCATCCTCCTCAGGGCTCGGTGTTCCGCACTCGCTCTACCCGTGAGTCCCGCACCTCGAAACCTCGGCTCCACCCGTCGGCCGGCCGTCATCCGCCGAGGTCGCGCTCCCGCAGGAAGGCGTGCACCAGGTCCGAGAGGCGCGGCTCCCCGCGCTCGGCAAGCTCGTATGTGATCTGCACGAGCGGCTTGTTCAGCCTCATCAGGCTGCTCAGCGAGAAGGGCGTGGCGCTGACCACTACGTCGGCGGGCACCGCGTTGATGGTGGCCTCCAGGTCGCGCAGTTGCTCGGCGTAGTAGCCCACCGCCGGCAGTATCGGTCCCAGATGGGAGTACGTGGCGAATGTCTCGGCCAGCCTGCCCTGCGCATGCTCCCGCGGGTCCACCACCTCGGCGGCTCCGAACTCCCGCGCGGCCTCCAGACCCGCTCCGAAGGCCATACCCCCGTGAGTGAGCGTCGGTCCGTCTTCCACCACCAGCACCTTCTTGCCCGCGATCATCGCGGAGTCGGAGGCGCTGATGCCGGTATCGGTCTCCACGATCACCGCATCCGGATTGGCCTCCGCGATATTGGCCCTTACTCTCTCCACTCCCGCTTCGGGAGCGCTGTTGACCTTGCTGATCACCGCGACGTCGGCCCTGCGCAGGTTCATCTCTCCGGGGTGATACGACAGCTCGTGACCGGGACGCATGGGGTCCACCAGCACTATCTCGAGGTCGGACCGTAGGAACGAGAAGTCGTTGTTGCCCCCGTCCCAGATGATGACGGAAGCCTCCTTCTGAGCCTGCGCCACGATGGCCTCGTAGTCAACGCCCGCCCACACCACCAGGCCCCGCTTGATGTGAGGTTCGTAGTCCTCACGCTCCTCCACCGTAGCATCGGCGCGGTCCAGGTCCTCCATAGCTGCGAAGCGCTGCACTCGCTGCGCGACGAGGTCCCCGTACGGCATCGGATGCCTGATCACGGCAGGTCGCAGGCCCCGTTCCATGAGGAGTCCGGCCACGAATCGTGAGGCCGGGCTCTTGCCCGCTCCGGTGCGTGTCGCAAGAATCGAGATGACGGGCACCGAGCACGGAATGGCGGTGGTGTCCGGACCCATGAGCGAAAAGTCGGCTCCTACCGCCAGTACCCGCGACGCCTGATGCATGACGAACTCGTGTGACACGTCGCTGTAGGCGAACACCACCTCGTCCACCTTCTCTTCGCGAACCAGAGTCTCGAGGGTGCTTTCGGGGACGATGGGGATGCCCTCAGGGTAATAGCGGCCCGCCAACTCAGGTGGATACCGCCTCCTGTCGATGCGGGGGATCTGGCTCGCCGTGAAGGCCACCACCTCCGTGCCGGCGTTGCCCCTGAAGACCACGTTGAAGTTGTGGAAGTCGCGCCCCGCGGCCCCCATGATGACCACCCGCTTCTTCCTCACCGAAGCCCTCCTCTCATCTCCGGCCGGCCCGGCGCCTCGAACGCCCGAGGCATCTCCTGCATTCTATATGGCTGGGGCCCCCTCCGATAGGAAGGAGCCCCCGCGGTAGCAGCCCTGTAAGCCGGATTCTGTAAACGCAAGCCGTACATGCCAGAAGCTTGCGCCGCTGACAACAGCCGCTTGCGCCGGTAGCCATCTATCTGTGGCCGTGCGTTACCGGACGGCTCATGCGGCCAACCCGGAGGCTTCGGGCGAGCAACCCTCAAGCGCCTCCCTATTCGGCCTTGCACCGGGTGGGGCTTGCCTGGCCGCCGTGTCACCACGGCGCCGGTGCGCTCTTACCGCACCATTTCACCTTCGCAGCCGGGGGTCCGGCGTGCTGTGTAATTTCTGTGGCGCTTTCCCTAGGGTTTCCCCCGCTGGACGTTATCCAGCACCCTGCTCTCCGGTGTCCGGACTTTCCTCGAGGGCCCGCGCCAAGGCGCGCCCCCGCGGCTACCCGGGCTGCCCTGAAAGTATACCCCGTTACGGAGTGCTACTCCTCGGCCGGGTCGCCGTCATAGCCCTCGCCCGACGTCATGCGGCTCTCGGGGATGGGGAAGGTCTTGGCGAAATGACAGGCCGCCTGATGGCCGGAGCCCACAAGCCGGAGCGGCGGTTCCTGTTCGGAGCAGATGGGGAACTGGGCGATCGGGCACCGTGTGTGGAAACGGCAGCCCGTCGGCGGGTCGATGGGGTTGGGCACGTCGCCGCGCAGGATTATGCGCGACCGCGCGCGCTGCTTCTCGGGATCCGGCACCGGGGCCGCCGACAGCAGTGATTGCGTGTAGGGATGGTGCGGGCTGTTGTAGACCTCCCGCCAGCCTCCCAACTCCACGATCTTGCCCAGATACATCACGGCCACGCGGTCGCAGATGTGCCTGATCACCGCCAGGTCGTGAGCGATGAAGAGATACGTGAGACCGAACTCCTTCTGGAGCTCCTCCAGCAGGTTGATGATCTGGGCCTGGATGGACACATCGAGCGCCGACACCGGCTCGTCGCACACGATCATCTTCGGCCGCAGCATGAGCGACCGGGCTATGCCCACTCTCTGTCTCTGCCCGCCGGAGAACTCGTGCGGATACCGATGGATATGCTCGGGGCTCAGCCCCACCACCTCCAACATCTCCTTGCAGCGGTCCTGCCGTTCTTTGCGAGTGCCGACGCCGTGGATCACGAGCGGCTCCGACATGATCTCGCCAAAAGTCATCCTCGGGTTGAGCGAAGCGTAGGGATCCTGGAAGATGAACTGCACGTCGCGGCGGTAGGCCTTCAGGTCCTTGCCTCGCAGCTTGCGGACGTCGGTGCCCGCGAAGTGTATCGATCCGGACGTGGGCTCGAGCAGCCTGTTGATGCAGCGGCCGGTGGTCGATTTGCCACACCCCGATTCTCCCACCAGGCCGAGGGTCTCCCCTTGCTCGACCGCGAACGAGACGTTGTCGACGGCCTTCACGGTCCTGCCCACCCGTGACAGGATCACACCCTGGTTGACCGGGAAGTGCTTCATCAGGTTCTCTACCTGGAGGAGCGCCGTCATCTAGCTCCCCGATCCCGTGTCGCCGTCGCGGCTCACCCGGTTCTCGAACTGCTGCACGAAGTCCGCGTCCGCCGAGAAGAGGCACGCCGAGTAGTGTCCGTTCTCGATCTCCGTCAGCACCGGACTGCCCGTCTGGCATTCGGGCCTCGCGTATGCGCACCTCGGATGGAACGCGCACCCTGACGGAAGATTGATCAAGCTCGGGGGCTGTCCGTTGATCGGGCACAGCGCGCCCTTGTCGTCGACATCATGGCGGGGCAGGCTCTCCAGCAATCCCCAGGTGTAGGGATGTAGCGGATTGTAGAAGACCTCGTCCGCAGGCCCGTATTCGACCGCTTTGCCGGCGTACATGACCAGGATGTGGTCGGCCATGTCCGCCACCACCCCGAGGTCATGGGTGATCATGATGATGGCCGATTCCGTCTTCTTCTGTATCTCCTGCATCAGCTCCAGGATCTGGGCCTGGATGGTCACGTCCAGAGCGGTGGTCGGCTCGTCGGCGATCAGGACGTCGGGCCCGCAGGCGAGCGCCATGGCGATCATCGCCCGTTGGCGCATGCCTCCCGAGAACTCGTGCGGGTAGTCGCGCGCTCTCTGCTCGGCCTGCGGGATACCCACCTGCTTCAACAACTCGACGGCCGCGGCCCAGGCCTTGTCCCGACTCATGTTCTTGTGCAGCACGAGGGGCTCCGCGATCTGCTTGCCGATGCGATACACGGGGTTGAGCGAGGTCATGGGGTCCTGGAAGATCATGGCTATCCGGTTGCCACGCAGCCTGCGCTGATCCTTCTCGCTCATCGCTAGGATGCTCTCGCCCTTGAAGCGGATGTCTCCACTCACCACTTTGCCGGGAGGCTCCGGCACCAGACGCATGATGGACATGGCCGTCACCGACTTGCCCGAACCGGACTCTCCGACGACTCCGAGGGTCCGCCCGCTCTCAAGCGTAAAGCTGACTCCATCGACGGCCTTGACCACCCCGTCGCGAGTGAAGAAGTGCATATGGAGATCGTCGACTTCCAGAAGGGGCGGCACGGCTACTCCTTGAGCTTGACGTCGAGAGCGTCACGAAGGCCGTCACCGAGCAAGACGAACCCCAGAACCGTGGTGAGGATCGCGATGCCCGGGAACACCATGAGCCACGGAGCCGTGAAGATCAACGTCGGCGCTTCCGAAAGCATGAGGCCCCAAGACGGATCGGGGGGCTGCACGCCCATCCCCAGGAAACTGAGGGCGGCCTCGGTCAATATGGCGCCCCCGACGCTCATGGTCGCGTACACGATGATCGGCGCCATGGCATTCGGCATGATGTGGCGCACCAAGATGCGTCGCGTGGACGCACCCATGGACCGCGCCGCATCCACGTATTCGTTCGCCTTCACCGAGAGGATGGAGCTCCTGAAGACACGCGCGATGCTCGGCCAGCCGAGGACTCCGATGGCTATGAAGACGTTATGAAAGCCCTTTCCCAGAAGGGCGATGAGGACAATCGCAAACAGGATGTAAGGAAAGGCGAAGAACACATCGGCCAGCCGCATGATGATGGCGTCCCAGATACCGCCGTAGTAGGCGGCCAGCGCTCCCATGATGAGCCCGATGGCAATCATTATCGCCACCGCGAGAACCCCCACGATCAGGGAGACCCTCGCCCCGTAGACCACCCTGGAGGCCACGTCGCGGCCCAGCTTGTCCGTGCCGAAGGGATGCTCCGCCGACGGCGTCAGCAGCCGTTGCGAAGCCGCGGTCGAAGAATCGATATCCACCGGGTCGCCGAGCCACTGAGGCGCCCACAGGTCCGCCGTGATCGCGACCAGGATCACGATGATGATCCAGATCAAGCCCGCGACAGCCAGCTTGTTCTTGCGCAGCCGCCTGAGGGCGTCGCGCCAAAGTGTGCGGGCCTCCGCGGGCGCCACGTCCATCGGCGCCATCGGCTCCGGCGACGACTGGGCAGAGCCTCCCGAGGGTTGATGTGTGCGATCCACGTCCATCGCTCTGCGCCTACACCACCTGCCGCCCGTAGCGGATCCGCGGATCGAGGAAGGCATAGCTGATATCGACGAGCAGATTGATCACCATCACCATGAACACGATGATGATGGTGCCTCCCATGACGATGGGCCAGTCGCGTTGCTGTATGGCCAGGTAGATCTCCCTGCCCACGCCGGGCCAGCTGAAGATACTCTCGGTGATGATGGTCCCTCCCACCATCGCGCCGAGATCCAGGCCGAAGTACGTGACGACCGGGATCATGGCGTTCTTCATGGCATGGCCCCAGATCACGCGTCCGCCCGAGAGACCCTTCGCGGCCGCGGTCCGTATGTAGTCCTGGCCCATCACCTCCAGCAGCTGGCTGCGCATGATGCGGGCCGCATATGCCGTCGAGACGGATGCGAGCGTGACGGCCGGCATGATGATGTGCACGGCGGTCGGGAACTCACGCGAGCTCATCCCGGACACTGGGAGATAGGGCAGACCCCATTGCTTGAACTTCACCGCGAACACGAACTGCAGGAGCAGACCCAGCCAGAAGACCGGCATGGCCACGAGCACCGACGTGCTCAACGTGACGAGGACGTCCCAGAAGGAATACCGCTTGAGCGCCGATATGAGGCCGGCCGCAATACCGAAGAACATCTCCACGATGATCGCGGCCGCGGCCAGTTTGAACGTGTTCGGGAACTTGTCCAGAAGGATGTCGGTCACGGGGCGGCCCTTCTGGTACGACTCACCCAGGTCGCCGTGTACGAGCGCGGTGAGGTACCGCCAGTACTGCACGTAGACGGGTTTGTCTAGACCGTTCTCCTCCACGATCTGGTTGTAGAGGGTCTCGCTGATGGCCCGCTCGCCCGTGATCATTCGCACAGGATCGCCCGACAGGATCCCCGGCGATCGAAGGATGAACAGGATGATGGTCACCCCGATGAACACCGGGATCATCTGCAGTATGCGTCGACCGATATAGGCGAGCATGGGGCTCTCTCAGGCGCCTAGGAAGATCGGAAGAGCGTCGTGTAGGGAAAGAGTGTAGGATAGGGTGTTGTT
>CAZQDY010000070.1:0-11618 GCA_964592075.1 uncultured Gaiellales bacterium | reverse complement strand
ACTACTTCTTCTCGATGGTCGCTTCGGTCTCAGGCCCCACGAACGCGAGGTCCTTGCCCAGTTCGAGCGTCATCGGGGTCGGCATGAAGGAGTTGCGCCCGAAGATGCCGCCCGAGAGCTCATAGCCCTGCACCGCGCCGGTCTTCTCATCGAACAGGAAGTCGTCGATCTTGCCCAGATCCTTGCCATCCGTGGTCTGGATACGCAGGCCGCGGATGGTCAGTTCCTTGTCCAGGACCTCCTTGATATCAGGCGCTTCGTCGGCCTTCACGACGCTTGTCGCCGCCGCCAGTATCACGCTGTCCGGGCCGATGGCCTGCACTCCCATCCACGGGGCGACCTTGGCCCGGCTGAAGAGGCCCTCTCCCACGACGAAGCCCAGCACCTGCCGGCCCGACGGCTCCACGACGAGGTCCTTGATCTTCCCGATCTCCTCGGCGCCCTCACGCGCTACCACAGCCCGCCCGATGATCTCGCTTGCTTTCTGCACCGTACGCCTCCTCGCTAGGTGAAGATATGAGTGGTCCCCGTGATCTCCAACACGAGGATCACGACCAGGGCCAGCGCGATGAAGAGCGCGGCCTCCGCCCAGAAGCTGCGGGATCGTCCTCCGTCTGATCTGGGCATGCGCGCCTGCATCAGCGCCGACAAGCTCTTTTGG
The DNA here is from genome assembly GCA_964592075.1 of uncultured Gaiellales bacterium. Classification (GTDB taxonomy): domain Bacteria; phylum Actinomycetota; class Thermoleophilia; order RBG-16-64-13; family RBG-16-64-13; genus RBG-16-64-13. Next base: position 10,957 of record CAZQDY010000070.1, on the reverse strand, counting down.
CCATGGTAAATCCATTGTATACAAGTCACGGCCTCGGGGAAACATCACAGCAACCGACAGGAGGCGGACATGCCCAACCATCTGGCCGGTCAGACGAGCCCATACCTTCTGCAGCATGCCTCCAACCCGGTGGACTGGTACCCCTGGGGCTCAGAGGCCTTCGAGAGGGCGCACGCGGAGGACAAGCCCGTCTTCCTCAGTATCGGCTACTCCGCCTGTCACTGGTGCCATGTGATGGAGCGCGAATCGTTCACCGATCCTGAGACCGCCCGCTTGTTGAACCACCGCTTCATCAGCATCAAGGTCGACCGCGAGGAACGGCCTGATCTCGACGCCATCTACATGCAGGCCGTCACGGCGCTCACCGGGCGCGGGGGTTGGCCCCTGAGCGTATGGTTGACCCCCGAGGCGGCCCCTTTCTACGGAGGGACCTACTTCCCGCCTACCCCGCGCTTCGGCATGGCGTCGTTCCGCCAGGTGCTGGACGCCCTGGCACAGGTCTGGGACGAGCGCCGCGATGAGCTGCAGAGCGCGGCGGAGGAACTCAGGCGGCATCTGAGCGAAGATGGCTCCGAGGACCACTCGGGCCCGTCCGGCCGGTCGATTCTCATAGCCGCGGACGACGCTCTTCACCGGTCCTTCGACCCCGTCTACGGCGGCTGGGGCGAAGCCCCGAAGTTCCCGCAGCCGCTCGTCCTGGAGTACCTGCTCGCCCGGCAGGCCGTCATGCCTGAAGCTCGACTACAGGTTCAGGTCGAGCGCACCCTGGACGCTATGGCGGCCGGCGGCATCTACGATCAACTCGGGGGAGGCTTTCATCGCTACTCCACGGACGAGCGTTGGCTGGTGCCGCACTTCGAGAAGATGCTGTACGACAACGCCCAACTGGCGCGCTGCTATCTGCACGCCTGGCAACTGATCGGGAAGAACCGGTATCGACAGGTGGCTGAGGAGACCTTGGACTACCTGCTCGGACGCATGGCCGATTCCCAGGGCGGCTTCTTCAGCGCCGAGGACGCCGACTCAGAGGGGGTGGAAGGCGCCTTCTACGTCTGGACCGCGGACGAGATCGACGAGGTCCTCGGCCCGGCCGCAGCCGCGGGGCTGAAGACCGCCTACGGCGTTACCCCGGAGGGCGACTTCGAAGGCGCCAGCATCCTTCACCTGCCCCTCCCCCGGGACGGAGATGTGGACGACGCAGCCGCGGTGGACGACGCAGCCGAGCTTCACGTGGGACTCGCCCAGGTTCGGGCGAAACTGCTCACGGTGCGCGGGAAGAGGGCGCGTCCCGCTCGTGACGAGAAGGTCATCGCCGCCTGGAACGGCCTGGCCCTGGCAGCCTTCGCCGAGGCCGCCGACGTCCTGGAGTCGGACCGCTACCTGGCGGCCGCCGAAGCGGCAGGCACATTCCTGGCCAAGGACCTGGTGCGAGACGGCGATCGCCTCGCCCATTCGTGGAAGGACGGACGCGCGACCGGCAACGGGTTCCTCGAGGACTACGCCTCTGTGATCGAAGGTCTGCTGGCTCTGTACGAGTCGACTTTCGATGAGCGGTGGTTCGACCTGGCCCGTGACCTCACCGACGCCATGGTCCGGCATTTCCATCGTTCCGCCGGCGGCTTCTACGATACGAGCGACGATCACGAGGCCCTTATAGTCAGGCCCCGTTCTCTTCAAGACAGCCCTACCGCGAGCGGCAATGCCCTGGCGGCCGCCGTCCTCCTCAAGATGGGAGCGTTCACCGGCGAGACGGCCTACGTGGATCGTGCCGAAGAGACCCTGCGCACGGCCGCAGGCCAGGTGGGGCACGCGCCGGTGATGTTCGGGCAGTGGCTTCTCGACAACCTCCTCGCCGCGACGGGTTTCACCGAGGTGGCCGTGGTCGGCAACCCCTCCGATCCGCAGAGGCGAGCCCTGCTCTCAGTACTCCGCGAGACTCTCCGCCCCGCCATGGTCACGGCCGCCCGCCCCGCGGGATCCGGTTCCTCGATCCCGATGCTCGAGAGGCGCGAACCTCCGGCGAGAGCCGGGGTCACCGCTTGGGTGTGCCGGCGCTCGACCTGCGCGCCCCCCACGGGCGATCCTCAGCAACTGCGCGCCTTGCTCGAACCGGGGCGGCCATAGAGAAAGGCGCCGGTCTCCCGGCGCCTTGGTGAGTCTCATATTCAGATGCGTCACCTATGTCAGGCGAGGCCCGTGGTCGCTACCAGCGAGAGCCTCCGGATTGGCCACCGCCATAGCCTCCGCCCCCTCCGTAGCCGCCTCCACCACCGTAGCCGCCACCCCGATAACCGCCGCCGCCGCCGAAGCCGCCCGGCCTGCGCTGCTCCTGCTCGCGGGCATTGTCGACGTTGATCGCGCGCCCATCGAGATCGATGCCGTTCAGAGCGGCCTTGGCCGCTTCAGCTTCCTCGGGAGTGCTCATCTCGACGAACGCGAAGCCCTTGGGGCGCCCGGTCTGGCGGTCGGTGATGATGTTGACAGCCGCGACTTCGCCGTGTTCCCCGAACGTCTTCTCCAGGGTCTCTTTGGTGGTACCGTAGGAGAGGTTGCCCACATACAGTCTTGCTGTGCCCATCATTGTCCTCCACAGATCACAATGACATAACCGCATGCGTTCGGATGCACCTGCGGACGGACGAGTAGATGAAGCACTCTGCACGTCGCGGGGAGAGCTTCCTATCGATGCCATACCATCATACATCAATAACTCCCATGCAGGGTAGGTAATAATGTAAAGCCTTTGTCGAGGGAAGGAGCGTCGCAGGTGAACGGCCTTCATCTTCCATGGGCTCTAGCTCATCTGGCTCAGATCGAAAAATCGGTCGGAGACCGCACTCCGGCGTTCTTCTTGGACTTCGACGGGACGCTCACGCGGCTCGTCGCGCATCCCGACCTGACCGCGCTGCCGGCCAGGACGAAAGACGTGTTGCGCCTGCTGGCGCGCGACCACGTGGTGTGCCTGGCCTCAGGGCGGGACCTGCCCGACCTGAGACGCAAGGTAGGGCTCGCCGAGGTGCACTACGCCGGGGACCACGGTCATCGCATACTTGGCAAGGCCGGGTCCGGTCTGGAGCTGGAGGTGGGCCCCGAAGACCGCTTGGAGCTTGAAACGGCGTCGTATGAGCTCGAACGCCGCCTCCGCCCCATCAAAGGCGCGATGGTCGAGGTCAAGGGGACCTCTCTTTCCGTCCACTACCGGCAGGTGGCGCCGGACGAGCACGACCACGTCGGCCGGATCGTGAGAGAGGTGGCGGAGATGTCTCCCGGACTTCGTCTCGCGGCCGGCAAGATGGTCCATGAGCTCAGGCCGCACGTTCCATGGGATAAGGGCCGGGCCATGCTGTGGCTGCTGGGGCAATTGCGGCTCCGGCGAGACGTCGTCTGTCCCATCTGCCTGGGCGACGACCTGACCGACGAAGACCTCTTTCTCGCTGCGCGGGATTGGGGCGTGAGCATAGTGGTCGGCGACGCCGACCGGGAGACCAGGGCCGAGTACAAGTTGGCGGATCATGAGGAGGCAGCCGCCTTCCTCGAGACCTTCGTGGTCCAAGGCGAGGCGGCGCAGACACGGCCGGTTTAGACCGGCCGCTCAGGCAAGGAGGATCCTTACATGCTGAGTTTCGCGATCAAGGACTGCGCGCTCGCCATGATCGCAGAGGGTAGGCGGGCGCAGACCCTGCGCGAGTTACGCGACGCTCTGCGCGATATCCATCCCGGGTGCATATACCACCACTTTTGGGGAACATTGCTGCGTCCTCAGTTCTCCGACCGGGAGTTCAACAACGATTTCGCCACCTGGTGCCACCATGGGCTTCATGACAGCGCCATCGCCGAGCGTCTGGCGGTGATCGACCCCGCGGACTTCGCCGACTTGGAGGGGCTCCGTCAAGAGCTCATCGAGGTGATTGACGAGAGGCTCGACGAGACCGAGATGGTGCTCTTCGCCAGGGCCGACCAGCAGTTCCATTTCGCCCGTTCGGTGATCGTGGTGTTCGACACACACAAGCGCCTCTCCCAACCGCGAGAACTCGTGGAGGCGGTCCCGCAGATGTCGGTGGGGAGCATCTTCTACCATTTCATCGACGCGCGGCGGCGGGACCCCGTCTCCGTGGATGACTTCAGAGCCTGGCTCATGGGCCTCGGGCCCGAATACGAGGGGCTGTGCGAGTCGGTGGCGGAGGTCGACCCCTACTTCGAGTCGCTGTTCGTCATCCGCCAGAGGCTCACCGAGGTGTTCTCGCAGCATTTGGGCCTGCCGCCCCGACGGAAGGCCGCGCAGCGCCAGGAGCAGGTAGTATGAGCGCCGAGTCTCCGCCCATCGGGATGCTTGAAAGGTACGCCGAGCATGCCGGTGCCGACGCCATCGAGCAACTCCGCCAACTGGCCGGATTGCTGACGGGCCTCAAGGTCGTGCACGTCAACTCGACCCGCAGGGGCGGCGGCGTAGCCGAGATACTCGAGACGATGGTCCCGCTCATGCAGGAGCTCGGCCTGGACGCCAGCTGGGAGGTCATCGAGGGAAACGACGACTTCTTCAACTGCACCAAGTCCTTTCACAACACCCTCCAGGGCAAGATGCTGGATATCCCTCCCGCCCTCCTCAGGGCCTATGAGGAGGTCAACGCCGCCAACGCAGAGCGGCTCCGGCCCGTCCTCGAGGCCGCCGACATCGTGATCGTCCACGACCCCCAACCTGCTCCGCTCTTGAGCCACTGCCCGGAGAGGAGAGGCAAGTGGATCTGGCGCTGCCACATCGACCTCAGCCACCCATACCGTCCGGTCTGGAAGTACCTACGGCGGTTCCTGCTCGGTTACGACGCTAGCATCTTCTCCCTGGACGCCTTCGCCCAGCCGATGCCGCACCCCGTGTACCTCATCCCCCCGAGCATCGACCCTCTGAGCGAGAAGAACCTGCCCCTGGACCCGGCCAATGTTCGCCAAGTGCTGGAGGAGTTCGGCGTCGACCCGGAGCGGCCCATGCTCCTTCAGATCTCGCGATTCGATCGCTTCAAAGACCCTCTGGGGGTGATCCAGGCATATCGCCTGGCCAAGGAGTTCGTGCCGAGCCTGCAACTGGTCCTGGCCGGAGGCAGCGCCGCCGACGACCCCGAGGGCGAGACAGTGGTCAAGGATGTGCGCAGGTCGGCGGAAGGCGACCTCGACATCCACGTGCTCTCGTCAGGGCACTACAGCGACCGGACCATCAACGCGCTCCAGACCGGAGCCGACATCGTGCTGCAGAAGTCGCTGCGTGAGGGCTTCGGCCTCACGGTCACCGAGGCGATGTGGAAGGGCAAGCCGGTGATAGGGGGCAACACCGGCGGCATCCGGCTGCAGCTGGTGAACCACCGCACAGGGTTCCTGGTGGACACTCCCGAAGGTGCCGCTCTACGCATCCGCTATCTCCTGGCCGAGCGGTCGCGCATAGGGCAGATCGGAGAGAACGCCAGGGAGTTCGTGCGTCAGAACTTCCTGCGCACCCGCCATCTGCGGGAGTACATGACCTTGATGGTCGCGCTCACGCACGGCAACGCCGACCGCATCGAGTTGGGCTAGACAGTCAGTAGACCGGCCCTCGAGACCCGAGTCTCGGGGATCTACCAAGGAGGACCAGAGTGGCCGACGGATCGACCAAGAGGCTCATCGTGGTCTCAAACCGGCTCCCGTACGTACTCGAGCACAACCACGAAAAGAACCGCTGGACTCTGAAGCCGGGATCGGGCGGCCTGGTCACGGCGCTGCTACCGGTCCTGCGTGACCGAGGCGGTGTCTGGATCGGATGGACCGGCACCACGGAAGAGGTGCCGGGAGTCACCGAGATCTTCCACGGCGCATCCCGCGAGGCGGGCTATGTGCTCGAACCGGTGTCGCTCTGTCAGGAAGAGGTCGACCGCTACTACCACGGGTACTCTAACGAGACCGTGTGGCCCTTGTTCCACGACCTGCAGTCCCAGTGTGAGTTCGAACCGGACTACTGGCACGCCTACGTGAAGGTGAACCGCAGGTTCGCGGAGGCTTTGGCGGCGGACTGCCACCCCGACGACTTCGTCTGGGTGCACGACTATCAACTGATGGATGTGGCCCACCACGCTCGGGAGGTTTCCTGCATCGTCGATCTGGCCTTCTTCCTCCATATCCCCTTCCCTCCGCCGGACATCTTCCTGAAGCTTCCTGAGCGGCTCGCCGTGCTCACCTCTCTCCTCGCCTACGACCTGATCGGATTCCAGACGCAACGCGACCGGCGTAACTTCATCCAGTGCGTACGGATGCTGATGAAGCACGCCCGCGTCTCGGTCCAAGGCCATCTGCACGTGATCAGATACGAGGAGCGCGAGGTGCACGTGGGCAATTTCCCCATCGGCATCGACGCGGCCGCCTTCACCGCGGCCGCCACCAAGCCGGAGGTGCAGGAGCGGCTGCAGGAGATCAAGGCACGCTACGGCGACCGGCAGATCGTCTTGGGAGTGGACAGGCTCGACTACACGAAGGGGATCCCTCAGAGGCTGCGGGCCTTTGCCAACCTGCTCGAGCGCTACCCGGAGGTACGCGGGCGCATCAACCTCTTCCAGGTGGTCGTTCCCAGCCGCGAGGGCATCCCGAAGTACGACGAGTTGAAGGTGGAGATCGAACGGTTGGTCGGTCACATCAACGGGCTCTACTCCCAACTGGGGTGGGTTCCGGTGCACTACTTCTTCCATCCCCTCTCCCAGGCGGAGCTCCTGGCCTTCTACCGGGCGGCCAGCATCGCCCTCATAACGCCGCTGAAGGACGGCATGAACCTTGTCGCAAAAGAGTTCTGCGCCTGCAGCATCGAGGAGGAATCGGTCCTGATACTCAGCCAGTTCGCCGGCGCCGCGGCGCAACTCGGCCAGGCGGCCCTGGTGGTGAACCCTTACGACGTGGAGCAGACCGCCGACGCCATCTACAACGCCTTCCGGATGACGGGCGGTGAGCGCCGCTACAGGATGAAGCGCCTGCGCCGCAACGTCCGCACCCAGAACATCTTCTGGTGGGTCGACTCGTTCATGAGGGCCGCCATCGACAAGGAGCTACGCGACTTCCCGGTGCTGGAGGAATACATCCCCGAGCATCACGAGAACCACTAGAGGAGTCCGGCGCAGTCCTCCTCGGTATAGAGACGGAGACCCTCGCGAGCGAGCAGAGCAGCCGTCACTCCCGAGCCGGACCGCAGGGTGTGGCTGAAGGTCCCATCGTAGGTGGTCCCCACGCCGCAGGAGGGACTCCGAGCCTTGAGAACCGCGCAGGTGGCCCCGGTCAGGCGGGCGATCGCGAGCACCTGAGAGGCGCCACGCACGTAGACGTCGGTGACGTCGCCGCCCTCTCTGGTGACGACCTGGGCTCTGCCGTCGAGGACGTCCTCCCCCGCGCCCCCGCATATCTCGGCCGGCAGCCTCGGGGTGGGCAGGCCCCCCAACTGCTCGGGGCAGACCGGGATGAGCGTGTGGCTGCCGCCGAGAGCACGGACCTGGGAGAACGACCGGGCCCTGCCGTCAAGGCGGGTGCACACGCCCACCAAGCAGGCGCTGACGAGGAGAGGCCTGCTACTCCTGCTACCCACCAGGCTGAGAGGCCGCTTCCTGCTGCTCGTCCAGGGCCCTCAGGATCTCCTGCAGCTCTGCCACCCGGCCGCTGAGAGCAGAGAGCTCAGTGGTCAGCCTCTCGGTGGCCTGGCTGACCTTCGAACCGGCCGTGTCGCTCAGCTCGTCCTCCTGGATCAGCTCTTCGATCTCGTCGAGATAGAAGAAGGCCTCGTCAAGCTTGAGTTTGGCTTTGTCCAGATTGCCGATTATCCGTTCCAACGACTCCCCCTTGGAGGCTTGCAGTCGTATATTACACGTAGATACCCTATCGGCCATATCCGAGACGTCAAGCCGCTACGACCAAGGAGACGGCGGATGCCCGGCAGCATGTCGCAGACCTTCAAGCTCGCCATCCCCGACCATGGGGAGGTCACCGTCAAGGTGGACACCCCGGCGGGGGTGGGCCCCGCGCGGGTGAGCCCGGAAGGGGTGGCGGCGCCCGCGCGGGTGAGCCCGGAAGGGGTGGCGGCGCCCGCGACTCCGGCCTTGATCCTAGCCCACGGCGCCAATAACAACCTGGACTTCCCCTTGCTGTCCTACTTGGCGGACCATCTGGCCGCGACCGGCTGCGCTCAAGTGATCCGCTTCAACTTCCCCTACGTGGAACGCGGAGCGACCTCACCGGACCCGCGGCCCGTCTTGGAGGCGACCTTCCTCCAGGTGTACGCTCGTGTCCAGGACGAGCTGCGCGGATCCGGCTCGCCAGTGTTCGTTGCGGGAAAGTCCCTTGGGGGACGCGCCGGCGCCGAACTGGTGTCTCGCAGGGCCGAGGGGGACGGCGTGGACGCCGCCGGCCTCATAGTGCTCGGCTATCCTCTGCACGCGATGGGCAAGCAAGACCGGCTGTTCCTCGGGCCTGTGAGGCACATCGACATCCCCAGCCTCTTCTTCGTGGGAACCCGGGATCCACTCTGCAACCCAGACCTGCTGAGGCCGGTGCTTGCGGGCCTGGCCCACCCGGGAAGGCTCCACGTGGTCGAGGGTGGCGACCATTCGCTCCATCTACCCCGGTCATCGGACCGGCAACCGGAGGACAGCTACCCCGATGTTGCCCGCGAAGTCGCGGACTTCATCCAGACCGCGGCCGTCCAGGCAGCGGCGGCCGAGCCTCGGCCTTAGGGCCCGGGCGGAGCCGGCTCGCCCGCCAACTCCGGCTGCTTCTCGGAACCCATGCGGGCTATCGTGGTGCCGGCGAATACCAGCACGAACCCTATGACGGCCCGCAGGGTGAGGCTGTCGTACCCCCAGATCACCGACACGATGAGCGCGAACACCGCTTCGAGGCTCATGAGGATCCCTGCCAGCGTGGGCGGCGTGTAGCGCTGCCCCAGCGCCACCAACAAGTAGGCCACCACACCGCCCATGATCCCGGTCCAGATCACGGCTCCAGTGGCCTCCCACCCGGGGAAGAGCGTCGGCCGCTCGAAGATGAACGCCGCGGCCAGGGACAGGATCGCGCACACGGCCAGTTGAAGCTCGACGAGCGCGATGGCGCTGATCCTGGTCGATCCATAGCCGACCCCGAGGATATGGATGGCCCAGAAGAGAGTGGCGAGCAGGGTCAGGATCTCTCCCCAGCCGAACCCCAACGGACCGCACACGGATAGAACAGTCAGACCGCCGGCCACGATGAACACTCCGACCGCCAGCATGGGTGAGGGCCAGCGGCCCGTGAACAGACCGATGAGTATGGGCACGAGGATGACGTACAGGCTGGTCAAAAACCCCGAGATCCCGGGGGACGTGGAGCGGAGGCCCACCGTCTGTAGCGCGAAACCCGCGAAGAGCAGGATCCCAATGCCTATCCCGATGAGCCAACCCCGCCGGTTGAGACGCCGTAGCCTGCTGACGCTGAAAGGAGCGAGTAGAACAGCCCCCACCCCGAAGCGGAGACCCAGGTAGTAGAAGGCCGGCATGTGCTCCATGGCCAGCTTGACGAGGACGAAGTTGGCGCCCCAGATCACCCCGGCCAGCCCCAACCCGATCTCGGCCATGAGGCGTGTGCGCGCGCTCGACTTCGCGGCGGGCCGGCCCAGGTGGAACTGCGGGCGGCCATGCCCGTTCTTCACCGCCCTAGACACTGCACGGATCCAGGATGATTGTGGACTCCGATCACTGACGGCCCGATGCGGCCCGGAGGGATGTGCGCAAAAAAAGTAGCATAGCCGGCTCCGTTGGGGGAGGAGTCCGGCTATGCTGCGGGAAAGCTGCTCAGCTCTGCCACGATCCGGGAGGGGGGGTTCCCTAGACCGTGTTGTTTCAGTGCTCAGCGGTTCACATTGTATACCGATGCTGTCAATAATTCCAATATATTGTTTCTATCAGTAGCATAGAGTAGGCTTATAGCATCGTGGAACTGGCACAGCTCAAGTACTTCGTGACCATTGCCGAGACAAGGAGCTTCACGGCGGCCTCCGTACAGCTCCATCTCTCACAGCCGGCTCTGAGCTACCAGATGAAGCATCTCGAGGAGGAGCTCGGCACCCGCCTCTTCGATCGCAAAGGCCGGAGGATCGCTCTGACGCTCGAAGGCGAGCTGTTCCTGCCGTTGGCGCAATCCGTCCTCCTCAGGACCGACGAGGCCGTCCGTGTGCTAAAGGAGCATCTCGGCGTTGACGTAGGTGAGGTCCACATGGGCTGCAACCCCACGGTCGCCACATATCTGATGCCTGAGATACTGGCCGCTTTCCGCAAAGAATACCCCCACGTGCGCGTGGACGTCATCGAGGGCGACGACGTCGAGTTGCAGCAGCTGGTCCAGCAGGATCTGCTCGATTTCGCTGTGGTGACGGCTCCCGGCTCTCCCCAGACCCTGGAGGTCATCCATCTGGGCTCCGAGGACATCGTCCTCATCGCCAGCCCCGGACATCACCTCGCCGGCTGTCAGTCGATTGCACTCGCGAAGCTCGCGGACGAGGACTTCGTCCTCCCCATCCCCCCGTTCAACATCCGCGTCCATCTTACCAACGCCTGCCGCGCCGCCGGTTTCGAGCCCAAGGTGATCTACCGGGCCGGCTCGGTCGAGGCCTGCAAGAGCTTCGCCCGCCAGGGCCTGGGGCTGGCTCCCATGCCTGGTCTCACGGTGCGAGGACGCGACAGAGAAGGCCTTGCCGTCATCCGCATCGAGGACGGCCTGACCCGCGACCTTAACCTCATCACCGGAAGGGAACGGTCCATCTCCCGGGTGGCTGCCGCACTCCTCGGGCGCGTGCGGGTCTCGGTGAGCGAGGCGATGGCATATCCGCCTAGGGGCGGGACCGAAGCCGAGAGGACGACGTACTCGGAGGCGCTCGAGCGCTGAGATCGGAAGAGCGTCGTGTAGGGAAAGAGTGTAGGGTGGGGGGGTGGTGGGG
>CAZQDY010000069.1:0-11842 GCA_964592075.1 uncultured Gaiellales bacterium | reverse complement strand
CTTCGAACGGAGCGTGTTCGACCAGCTCCTCGATCTGGCGCAGATGGGCATAGCCGGCATCAGCGAGGCTCAGATGGAGGTGGTGAGCCGGGCCTACTCCGGTGCAGAGGCAGCCTCGCCCCGGCCGTGAGCGCGCCTCTCGTTGTCGTTCTAGCCACCGGCAATCCCGGAAAGGCCCGGGAGTTCGGGCGGCTCTTGGCGGGGGCCTGCGAAGTGCGCCAGATGCCTCCGGACGTGGAGTTGCCGGCCGAGACCGCCCAGACTTTTCGAGAGAACGCCCGCCTCAAGGCCGAGACGGTGTTCGCGGCCTTGAGGGGGGAGATCGCGGTGCTGGCGGATGACTCTGGACTCGAGGTGACGGCGCTGGACGGGCGCCCCGGCATACTCTCGGCGCGTTTTGCCGGCGAAGGAGCCGGCGACGAGGCCAACGTGGCGAAGCTCCTCGAGGAGCTCGTGGGTCGAGACGATCGGGAAGCCCGCTTCGTGTGCTCGTTATGTCTGATCTTGCCCGACTCCGGCGGGGCCGGCGCAGCCGGCCGTGCCCTGGAAGTGGACGGCTTCAGCCCGGGGACCATCACCATTGCCCCGCGCGGCGTCGACGGCTTCGGCTACGACCCCGTGTTCCAGCCTGATGGTTGGACCAAGACCCTGGCGGAGGCCACCCCGGCGGACAAGGACGGGGTTTCGCACCGCGGCGCGGCGGCTCGAGCTCTACTGGCGCTGCTGGCCGACGGTACAGCGGCGCGGCGTGGAGTCGGGGGCTGTGACGCGGCGGACCATGGAACGGCGGAACATGCAACGGCGGAACATGGAGCTTGAATCCTTCGCCGAGCTGGTCTCACAGGCCATCGATTCCCTCCCCGAGGAGTTCCTTGAGGCGCTCGAGAACGTGCAGGTGGACATCGAGGAATGGCCCACCCGCGAAGATCTGGACGTTGTCGGGTTGTCGCACCGGGACAGGTACAGCCTGCTCGGCCTGTACCACGGGGTGCCGCTGACCGCCCGGCACGCCCAGTACATGGCCTTCCCCGATCGCATCACCATATTCCAGAAGCCCATAGAGGCTGCCTGCGGGCATGACGAGCAGAGGATCAGGGATCAAGTGCAGCGTACGGTGATCCACGAGATCGCCCACTACTACGGCATCGACGACGACCGGCTCGAGGAACTCGACGCCTACTAGGCACGGGTGACGGCGGGGTGTTGGAGGGCGATGGGGCGGCGGAGGGCGGAGCCGGGACGCGCCTAGCGCGAAAGCCGCCGGGCCAGCTCCAGGACGAAGCGCCGGTCGGTCGGTCGCATGCGGCGGGCCAGAGATGATAGCTCCCGGGTCTCCGCGTCCTCCTCGGCCACGTCTTCGAGGCTGAGCTGCTCCGACTGCAGGAACGGGTCTTCTTCGTCGAGAGCCGCGTGGTAGAGGAGTTCTCGGGCCGGGACGCCCAGAGCCTCGGCGATGGCCTCTATGACATCAGTGGTGGGGTTCTTGCGCCCCTTCTCGATGTCGCCCAGGTAGCTCTTGGAGACCCCAGACTCGTCGGCCAGGGCCTGCAAAGTGAAGTCCCTGTCTGCACGAAGCCGGCGGACGGTCAGCCCTATGTAGTCAGCCAGTCGCCTTTGCGCCACTGTTTCACACCGGAGTCCGTGGGTTGCCCAGACACGGGAAGGCCGAACCTTACGTCCTGCAGTGTATGAGGTGGCATGCGAGAATGCAACCACAAGAGCGGAAGGAGTGCGCATGGAGAAGACGATCCTCTACCTCGATCCCTGGTCGGGGATCTCCGGGGACATGCTGTTGGCAGCCCTTCTGGACGCGGGGCGCGGGGACGACCGTCTGGAAGCGGCGCTGCGCGGCGCCGTCGTGGGCCTGGGGGTAGAGGGGGTCACCGTGGAGGCGCTGCGTGATGTCGAATGGGGGGTGGACTGCACCCGCGTGCGGGTCGACGAAAGGGTCGCGGCACCGCTTCGCCATCTCGCCGACATGGAGAGGATCATCGGGACGGCGTCGGTGCCGGAGCGGGTGAGGGCCGCCGCCGTGGAGGCCGTGCGCCGCCTGGCCGCGGTGGAGGCTCAGGTCCATGGCTGCGCGGTGGAGGAGATCCACTTCCACGAGGTGGGGGCCGTGGACACCCTGGTGGACGTGGTGGGGGCTTTCGCGCTCATCGAGGCTCTGAACGTCGACGAAGTGGTCGTGGGGACGATCCCCGTGGGAGGCGGGACGGTGGAGGTCGCCCACGGGCGGATGGGCGTGCCCGCGCCGGCCACGGCCCGCCTGCTGGAGGGTTATGAGATCACCGGCGGGCCGGAACAGCGGGAACTGACCACCCCTACGGGAGCTCTGCTCCTTTCTCAGCTCGGGGCGCGGCAGGGCGCCCTCCCCCGGATGCGGGTGGAGAAGATTGGGTACGGCGCCGGGAGTATGAAGCTGGAGCATGGCCCGAACGTCCTTCGCGTGCTGATAGGAACGGCGGTGGAGTCCGCCGGGACGGGTGAAGCAGAGGACGAGGTCGTGGAGTTGCAGACGAATCTCGACGACGTCTCCCCTGAAGTGGTCGGCCACACGGTGCGGCTCCTGCGAGAGGCCGGCGCCTTGGACGTGTGGACGATCCCAGCCTCCATGAAGAAGGACCGCCCGGGTGTGATGCTGCATGCTCTGGTGCGGCCGTGCGCGGAGGCTGCGGCCGTCACGATCCTCTTCGCAGAGACGGGTACGCTCGGCATCCGCAGTCAGCCGGTCAGGCGCCATGTGGCGGAGCGGGGGACGGTCGCCGTCAGGGTCGAGCGCGCTGAGGTGCGGGTCAAGTGGGGTAGGTGGCAGGGAAGGCTGGTGAGCGCGGCACCTGAGTACGAGGACGCCGCGGCGGCTTCGGCCTTGACCGGGCTGCCGTTGAAGGACGTCATGGTCTTGGCGGCTGAAGCGGCGCGACGCCTTCAGGGAGCTCCCGGCCAGGAGGAGGAGGCGTGATCCCGGGATCACGGGAGCGGCCCGATACTCAGGTAGGGGCGCCGGCCCGCAAGCCGGCTTGGCTCAAGAAACGGCTCCCGGATGCGGAAGCCATGCGCAGGATGGAGGCGCTTCTTCGGGAGCGGCACCTGCACACAGTGTGCGAGAGTGCGTTCTGCCCCAATCAGGGGGAGTGCTTCGCACGTGGCACGGCCACTTTCCTCATCATGGGCGACATCTGCACGCGTGACTGCGGTTTCTGCGGTGTCGTGAGCGGCAGGCCGGGCCCGCTGGACCAGTGCGAGCCCGCTCATGTGGCGGACGCGGTGGCCCGATTGGGGCTTCGCCATGTGGTGATCACCTCGGTGACGCGGGACGATCTGCCCGACGGGGGCGCCGGTCACTACGTCGCGACCATCCGAGCGGTGAGAGAGCGTGTGGCGGAAGCGACCATAGAGGTCCTCACGCCCGATTTGCGGGGTGACGTGAGGCATCTGGACGAAGTCCTGGACGAAGCTCCCGAGGTGTTCAACCATAACCTTGAGACAGTACCCCGCCTGTACGAGACGGTGCGTCCTCAGGCTGTGTTCGAGAGGTCGATGTCCGTTCTGCGGCACGCGGCGGAGCGGCGGAACGGGCTCGTCAAGACCGGCTGGATGGTGGGGTTGGGCGAGAGGGCCGAGGAAGTGAGCGCCTTACTCGAGGCCGTCGCCGAGGCGGGTATCGACGTGGTGACCATCGGACAGTACCTCCGGCCGTCCGCGAAGCATATCGCGGTGACCGAGTACGTACACCCGGACGTGTTCGAGAGCTACAGGGAGTGGGGAGAGGCCCTCGGTCTGCAGGTGCACGCCGCGCCCTTCGTGAGGAGCTCGTTCCAGGCCGGGGAGAGTCTTGTGCAGGCCCGCCTCAGACGAGGTTCGCGCAACGGCTCTCTGGATTCTGCCACAGCCATCGAGATAGAATAGCCGGGACCACCGGAGGGATACCCGCATGACGACTGAAGCCACCGTGCACGACGCAGACGAACAAGAACAGGAAGAACGGTTCGCGGAACTGCTTGACCACTACAAGGGACAGGCTGGTGCGCTCGTACCGTTATTGCAGGGAGCGCAGGCTGTTTTCGGCTATCTGCCCGAAGATGTGATGAGGCGGGTGGCGAAGGCCGCGGGGGAACCGCTGAGCAAAGCCGTAGGTGTGGCCACCTTCTACGCCCAGTTCAGGTTGCGCCCGCACGCGAAGCACACGATCCGCTGTTGTCACGGCACGGCGTGTCATGTGTCGGGAGCCGCGCGTATCTCTGAGGAAATCGAGAAGTACCTGGGCATCGAAGCGGGCGAGAACACCCCCGACATGCTCTACACCATCGAGGAAGTCCACTGCGTCGGGGCGTGCGGGATGGCCCCGGTGGTCATGATCAACGACCGCGCGCATGGGAAGCTGACCCCTGAGAAGGCCGTCGAGGTTGTCAAGAGCTTCAGGGCCGAGGTCGAGGGTCCCCCTGCCGGGGACAACGGCGGCGCCCCGGCCGGACTCGGTGGGCAGGAAGGCGATGACGAGTGATGGCCGCCACACGTACCCTCATCCGCCCGGCTCCGCAGAACCCGCGCCTCACGGTCCCTGAAGTCGACATCCGCATATGCCTCGGCACCGGCGGCGTCGCCGCCGGGAGCCGGGAGGTACTCAAGGCCTTCGAGGAGGAGTTGGCCCGCCAGGACGTCCTCGCCGTCATCAGGCCCAGGGAGGACAAGTGCGACGGACGCGCCGCGTCCATCACCGGCACCGGTTGCCAGGGGCTCTGCGCGATGGATCCCTTGGTCGAGATTCATCTGAGCCGCAACGGGAAGAGCTCCAAGGTAACGTACGGCCAGGTCACTCCTGCCATGGTGCCCGAGATCATCGAGAAGCACATCCTCGGCGGCGAGGTGATCGAGAAGTGGTTGGTGCTCACCGACGAGGGGCCCACCGAGTATGACCCCTTCTATGATGCGCAGGAGAAGCTGACTCTCCGGCACGTTGGGATCATCGACCCGGAGGACATCGACGACTATCTGGAGGCGGGCGGCTACCAGGCCCTCTACAAGGTCCTCTCCGAGATGACCCCGGCCGAGGTAGTCGACGAGATCAAGCGGTCGGGTCTTAGAGGACGGGGCGGAGCCGGCTTCCCCACCGGGCAGAAGTGGGAGTTCGCGGCGGGCTACCAGTCGCCTGACGGGGTGAAGTACTTCATCTGCAACGGCGACGAAGGCGACCCGGGCGCGTTCATGGATTGCTCGGCGCTGGAGGGTGAGCCTCACGCCGTCTTCGAGGGGATGGCCATCGGGGCGTACGCCATCGGGGCCTCCGTAGGCTACATGTACGTGCGGGCCGAGTATCCGCTGGCGCTCCGCCGCATCAAGATCGGACTGAAGGCCGCCGAGGAGCGGGGCCTCATCGGCGACAACATCATGGGCTCCGACTTCTCCTTCCACATCAAGCTCAAGGAGGGGGCGGGCGCCTTCGTTTGCGGGGAAGAGACCGCCCTTATGCAGTCCATCGAGGGAGACCGGGGCATGCCTCGTCTGCGGCCGCCGTTCCCCGCGGAGTCGGGGTTGTGGAAGCGCCCGACGAACATCAACAACGTCGAGACGCTCGCCGTGGTCCCTTGGATCATCACAAACGGGGCGGAGGCGTTCGCGGCCCGCGGCTACGAGAAGTCCAAGGGCACGAAGGTGTTCGCCCTGGCCGGCAAGGTGAACCGCACGGGGCTGGCCGAAGTGCCGATGGGCATGACGCTCCGGGAAGTGATCTTCGGCATCGGCGGCGGAGTCAAGAAAGGCAAGAAATTCAAGGCCGTCCAGATGGGTGGCCCCTCGGGCGGCTGCCTGCCGGAGTCTCTCCTCGATCTTCCCGTGGACTACGAGACCATCAACCAGACCGGCGCTATCGTAGGCTCCGGGGGTATGATCGTCATCGACGAGGACAACTGCATCGTCGACACGGCTCGCTACTTCCTCAGCTTCACGCAGTCGGAAAGCTGCGGCAAGTGCCCGCCCTGCCGGATAGGCACGAAGCGGATGCTCGACCTGCTGACCAAGATCTGTGACGGCCAGGGGACCCTGGCCGACCTGGACTTCCTGGAGGAGATGGCCCAGCAGGTGAAGGTCGGTTCTCTATGCGCGTTGGGCGGCACGGCTCCGAACCCGGTCTTCACTGCGCTCCGGTACTTCCGTGACGAGTTCGAGGAGCACGTGGTCGACAAGAGATGCCGCGCGGGCATCTGCACGGCTCTGGTGACGTACAGCATCGACGCGGAGGCCTGCACCGGATGCCGCGCCTGTGTGCGCGTGTGCCCGACGGGGGCCATAACCGGCGAGAGGAAAGAAGCTCACGTGATAGATAGCGAACTGTGCATCAAGTGCGGCGCCTGCTACGAGAAGTGCCGCTTCGACGCTGTGAGGAGGTCCTGATGTCCGCCGCGGAAACGACCGGGGAGCAAGGGGTGACCCCCACCATACAGATGGTGACCCTCACCATCAACGGGCAGGAGGTCCAGGCCCAGGCGGGTCAGACCATCCTGGAGGCGGCGCAGGCGAACGGGGTGGAGATCCCCACGCTCTGCCATGACCCGCGGCTGGAGCCGTACGGGGCGTGTCGCATGTGCCTCGTGGAGGTCGAGGGAGCTCGCGGCCCCATGGCCTCCTGCGGCACGGCGGTGCGGGAGGGCATGAAGGTCCAGACGCACAGCGAGAAGATCGTCAAGCTGCGCAAGTTCGTGCTCGAGCTGTTGCTGACCAACCATCCGTTGGACTGCCCGGTCTGCGAAGCGGCGGGGGACTGTCGGCTGCAGGACTACGCGTACGAATATCTGGTAGACATGGTGCCCTGGGGTTGGCGGGCGCCTTTGGCGGGAGATCCCGGCAGTCATCCCAATATCGCCCACTTCGGAAGCCGTTGCATCCTCTGCGGCCGGTGTGTGCGCATCTGCCGTGAGGTCATGTCCATCGGTTGTTGGGGCTACCTGAACCGCGGCTATGACAGTGAGGTGGACACCCCTTACCGGCTGCCTCTCCAGGAGGTGGACTGCGTTTCGTGCGGACAGTGCGTGAGCACGTGCCCGGTGGGGGCGATCGTGGGACAGAGGACGCCGGGCGGCGCCCGAGAGTGGCAGACGGATAAGACCGTCACCACCTGCTCGTACTGCGCCGATGGCTGCAGAGTGGTGCTTCATGGGTATCGAGGCAAGGTCGTGCGGGTAGCGTCAGAGACCGGGAAGGGGCTCAACCAGGGGAACCTGTGCGTGAAAGGCCGCTTCGGCATGGGCTACGCCGCGGCGCCGGACAGGCTGACCAAGCCGATGGTACGGGACGCCTCCGGCACGCTCGTGGAGTCCACCTGGGACGAAGCTCTGGGCGTGGTCGCGGAGAAGACTGCTGCCGCGATGAAGAGTAAGGGAGGCCGGGCGGTGGCCGCCCTCTGCGGCACTCACTGCACCAACGAGGCGGCGTATCTGCTCCAGAAGCTGATGCGGTCGGTGGTGGGCTCCAACAACGTGGATGCCATCGACCACGCAGAGCAGGCGGCGGCCGAGGAGGCCCTGACGGCCGCCCTCGGAGTCTCGGCGGCGACCAACTCGCGTGCGGATCTACGGCAGGCGGACGCCATCCTGGTGATCGGGTCGAACCTGACCGAATCTCATCCGGTGTTGGCGCTGGAGGTCATCAGGGCCGTGCGGTTGGGCAAGACGGTGATAGTGGTCGATCCGCGAGCCACGGAGTTGGCCGCGAAGGCCGGATACCATCTGGCGGCGCGTCCGGGTACCGACCTTGCGATCCTGCGGGCGATGATGAAGCACGTGTTGGCGCTGGGCTTGGCCGATACCGACTTCGTGGCGGCTCATGCCGACGGTTTCCAGGAGTATGAGAAGTCGCTGGCGGGCGTAGACGTCTCGGCGGAGGCGGAGACGTCCGGAGTGGACGCGGAACTCGTGCGCGCTGCGGCTGAGGCCTTCGGCCGGGCCGGCAGCGCGGCCGTCCTGGTGGGGACAGGGGTGGCCCACGGCCCGAAGAGCACAGCCGTCATGGCGGCTCTCGCGGACCTCGTGTTGTTGACAGGCAACGTGGGACGTCCGGGAACTGGGCTGTTCCCGCTGCGGTCGGGCGCCAACTCCCAGGGTTTGGCTGACATGGGCGTCAGACCCGACAGGTTGCCCGGTGGGGTCTGGGCGGACGATGCCGCGGCGGCCCGCCTGGAGGCGGCTTGGGGGACATCGATCACTGATCTCGCACCGGGAGCGCCGGCGACCCGACTCGTCGACGTTATGCAGGGCGGGGATATCGAGGTGCTGTACGTGGTGGGCGCCGACCCCGTCCTTGCGCTGCCCGGAGAGGGCGCCGTGCAGAAGGCACTTGGGCAGGTGGGTTTCGTCGTCGTCCAGGACGGCTTCCTCACGGAGACCGCCCGGCGCGCGGACGTGGTGTTGCCGGCCGCCTCGGCGAGCGAAGACGAGGGGACCTTCACGAACGGTGAGCGTTTCGTCCAGAGAGTCAGGGCCGCGGTGCCCCCGCTGGGTGACAGCCTGCCTGACTGGAGGATCGTGCAGATGCTGGCGAACAGGCTGGGGGCGGACTGGGCGTATGCGGCCCCGGGCGATGTGATGGTTGAGATCGCCGATGTGACCCCCGTCTACAAGGGCATCACCTATGCGAAGCTCGAAGAGGGGGAAGTGCAGTGGCCCTGCTCGAGCGTCGAGTGCGGCGGCACGCCGGTACTCTGTGAGGAGGGCTTCGTGGGCGGGAAGGCGGCCTTCGCCCCGGTGGAGAGCGGTGTCGCCGAGACCGTGACGGGGCCTGAGTTCCCATTCGTCCTCATCACGGGCTCGGTGCGCGAGCATCACGGCACCGGCGAGCGTACGCGGAGATCGGCCGGACTGACCGGCTTGGTCGCCGAGGCGCGACTGCGCATCAACCCGGGCGATGCCGAGAAGCTGGGAGTGGCGGAAGGCGAGACAGTGCGGGTCGCCGGCCACGACGGGAGTGCGGTGGAGGCGCCGGTCTGCCTGAGCGCACGGGTCCCGCAGGGGATGGTCTTCCTACCGGGGTTCTCGCTCGAGGCGCCGGTCAACCGTCTCCTCGGTCCGGAAGGGTCGGCGGCGCCGGCCGTCAGGCTCGAGCGCGCCGGCGGTTGACGAACGGGGCCGGAGTGACCGCGGGCGGGTGACTGCCGTGCCTGCGCGCGGCGGCGCCTGCGGGGCGCCGCTCCTTGCTCCGGTCCGCGGCGGGTAGCGGTCGGGGCCGCGCTGTCGGGCGCCGCCGCTACGCCGTCCCGGTGGGCGTCTCCATGTCCTTCTTGCGCGCCGCCTCGCGGGCCTTCTCCGTGAGCACGGCCAGACGGTCTACGACCATGCGGTTGACCGAACCCTTAGGGCAAAGGCCTTTCGCATTCGCGGTGCCCGCCGGCAGGCCGGTCAGCAGACTGATGCCTTCGTCGACGGTGGCGACCGGGTAGATATGGAAGCGGCCTTTGGCCACCGCCTCTCTCACGCGTTCGCTCAGCATGAGGTTTCGCACGTTGGCCTTGGGTATGAGCACACCCTCTTCTCCCCGCAGCCCGAAAGCCTCGCATACGGCGAAATAGCCCTCGATCTTCTCGTTGACCCCGCCGATGGCCTGGACCTGCCCGCGTTGGTTCACCGATCCCGTCACGGCGAACCTCTGCTGGATCGGAGCGCCGGAAAGTGAGGAAAGTAGCGCATACAGCTCGGCGGATGAGGCGCTGTCGCCCTCGACACCCGAATAGGATTGTTCGAACACCAGGCGGGCCGTCAGCGACAGAGGCCTGTCGGAGGCGTACTTCGCGCCCAGGTACCCGGCCAGGATCAGCACCCCTTTGGAGTGGATGGGACCGCCCATGTCCACCTCGCGCTCGATGTCGACCACCTCGCCATCGCCAAGACGGTGGGTGGCGGTGATGCGGCTGGGCCTGCCAAAAGCGTAGTCTCCGATGGACGAGACGGAGAGCCCGTTGACCTGGCCGACCACCGAGCCGCGCGTGTCGACCATGATCGTGGCGTCGGCGATCATCTCGCGCACCCGCTCCTCGATCTGGTTCGAACGGTAGATGCGCTGCTCGATGGCTTTCTGGACGTCGGGACGCCGGACCACGGTCTTGCGCCGAGCGGCGCGTCGATGCTCGGCCCAGTAGGCGGATTCCGTGAGCAGGTCGACGACGTCGACGAAACGCGTGGTCATCTTGCGCTGATCCTCGACCAAGCGGGAGCAGTGTTCGATCACCCGAGCCACCGCCTCCGGTGCGAAGGGGGAGAGGTCGCGGCTGCGGCAGATCTGAGCCACGAAGCGGGCGTAGAGCTGCTCGTTCTTGGGCGTGCGGTCCACAACGGTGTCGAAGTCGGCCTTGACCTTGAACAGCTCCTGGAAGTCGGGGTCCTGGGTGTAGAGAAGGTAGTAGATGAACGGCTCCCCGATGAGGACGATCTTCGCCCTGAAGGGGATGGGCTCGGGATCGAGGGTGGCGGTGGTGGCGAACCCCATCTGCTGGGCGATGTCCTCCACGCGGATCTCCGCGGTCTTGAGCGTGCGCTTCAGCGCATCCCAGGAGTAGGGCTTCATGAGGAGCTCTCTCGCCTCGAGAACGAGAAAGCCCCCGTTGGCCTTGTGCAGAGCCCCCGGCTTGATCATGTTGAAGTCGGTCACCAATGCCCCGAACTGGGCTTGGTGCTCGACCCGGCCCACCAGGTTCTGCAGGACGGGGTTGCTCTCGGTGACCACCGGTGCTCCAGTCTCGGCCGAGTTGTCCACCAGGACGTTGATTTTGTACTTGCGGAAGGCCCCTTCGCCCTTCTGACGACCCGACACCGGGATGCCCATGAAGGTGACAGGGGCCTCCTCGTCGGATTTCTTGAAGTCGTCGGCGTTCTCCACCACGTCGTCCAAAACGGCCTTGAGGTAGTCGACCATCTCGGGCACGGTGCACCAGCGGTCGCACATCTCGTCGACGAGATGCTTGGCGGCGAAAGTGGTGACTTCGCGGTCCAGTTCGCGGACGGCCTCCCGGCCGGTCCGCTCGTCCTGACGGACCAGACGCATTATCTGCTGGAGCTCCTCGTTGAGGCCCTCCAGACCGTCGTCTATGCGCGTCTGTTCCTCGGGGGGCAGAGCCTCGTAGACCTCGCGCGACATGGTCTCACCCTCGGCGGTCCTGGGGGCGAACGCCAGCCCCGCCGGCGTCCTCACCATCGTGAAGTTGCCCTCCTCCGCTTTCTGCCCTAAGGAGGACAGCTTCGCCTCCTGCCGTTCGCTGATCTGCTGGGCGATGGTGCGCTTCTGCTTCTCGTATTCCTCGCCTTCAAAGGCGTGGGTGATGGCGGCCTGGAGGTCTTCGACGAGTTTCTCCATGTCCTTGCGGAACTCCTGAGCCTTGCCGGCCGGCATGCGGATGGCGTTGGGACGGTGCGGCTGCGCGAAGTTGTGGACGTAGACCCAGTCGTCGGGAGCAGGGCGCTCGGCGGCCTGCCGGGAGAGGAACTCGTAGACGGTGCTTGCTTTGCCGGTGCCGGTGGGCCCGGAAGCGAAAATGTTGTAGCCGTCGTTGTAGATCCCCATCCCGAACGAGACCGCCGTGACGGCCCGCCGCTGCCCGATGATCTCCGTGAGCTCCGGCAGGTCGGCCGTGCTCTCGAAGGAGAAGGCGGAAGCGTCGCAGGCTCGATAGATGTCGGCGGGTCCAAGCTCTTTGGGGACTCTGGCCATGAGGTCCTCCGGTCGGTCGGTTCGATGGGCGGCGCGAACGCGCTCGCGTGGACGGTACAAGTCTACCCAATCGCCGGAGAGGAGAACCAGGGGGAAGAGGTGTCCGAGGCGGGACTTGAACCCGCATGAGTTATGCACTCACTAGGCCCTCAAC
>CAZQDY010000068.1:0-12295 GCA_964592075.1 uncultured Gaiellales bacterium | reverse complement strand
TACGAGTTGGGCACTTGGTCCGGGTCGGGGTCGGCGTTCGGGGTTCGTGTGGACAATGACGAAGGAACCATCATCTTCTACAGGGACGGGACGGTGGGCCACTAGCCGCATCTTGGCGGCAGCAGCCGGCGGCGTGGCTTGCGCTCCGTTCGCGACCGCGGGTGGCTCCACTGTCAGTACGCCCCTCGTTGCGCATAGATGTCTTCAAGGATGCGCGTCGAGTTACCGATACAACGGAGGGTCCTTTGCGTGGCGCCGTGGGGGCGCAGAGTCTTAGGAGGTTAGATTGCTCTGGTTAGGTGACAGGATACCGCTTCGGCGCCGATTGGCCCTGGGGTACGGTGCGATGGTTCTCGACGTGATCATCGTCGGCGTCATCGCCATAGCCTGCTTCAAGTCTGGGCTTGACACTGCCGTTGGGATCATCATCGTCGGCGTGTTCACCGCGATAGGGATTGCTCTGGGCGCCTTCCTGGCCTGGCGGCTCTCCTACAGTGTCACCCACAGACTGAAGGCGGCCGCGGGCGGCGTCAGCACGGCCTCGAGCGAGCTCATATCGATCGCCTCGCAGGTAGCTGCGGGTACCGCCCAGACCGCGGCCTCCACCAGCGAAACCACCGCCACCGTGGAGGAAGTGAGGCAGACGGCCGTACTCGCTCACGAAAAGGCGTCGTACGCGTTGCAGGGCGCGAAGAACGGCGCACAGGCAAGCGAGTCGGTGCTGCATCTGTTGGGAGAGACCACCTCGGGTATCGAGCAGATGTTGGGCGACATGGACGTCGTGTCCGAGACCATCGACAGGCTCAACGAACAGACCCAGGCAGCCGGGGAGATCATCACGGCGGTGAACGACATCGCCGAGCAGTCCAACCTGCTCTCGGTCAACGCCTCGATCGAAGCGGCCAAGACAGGCGAAGCCGGGAAGGGCTTCACCGTCGTCGCCCAAGAGGTCAAGAGCCTCGCCGAGCAGTCCAAACAGGCTGTCGTTCAGGTGCGCACCATCCTGAGTGAGATCCAGAAGGCGAGTCAGCTGGTCGCGCAGGCAGCCGAGCGGGGTCGCCAGTCCATCGAGGCCGGGAAGCAGCATGCCGTGGAGGCGAGCGAGCTCATGCAGCTCACAGCGGTGCGGGCCGCAGACGACGCTCAAGCGTCGACACAGGTCACCGCCGCCAGCCAGCAGCAGCTGGCCGGTCTGGAGCAGATAGCCCAAGCCATTCAGAGCATAAACGAGGCCAGCAACCAATCGACCACCGGCTCTCGCCAGGTCGAGCAGCAGGCGCAGCGCCTGCAGGATCTGGCCCTCGAACTCAACGGCCTCGTAGGCGCCGCTTCAGCATCCTGACACCGCGCGTAGCATCCTTCACAACGGGACCGGAGGCGCAACAAGCCTGGATGGAGCCCATGCGAAGGACAGTGCCGCAGAGCCTCGCGATCGCGCGCTCTCGGCCGGCGTGAAAGCTTGCCCGGTGGGGCAGGTTCGAAAGGAGCGCCGAACCTGATGCCAACCACCGGGTCCCGACGGCCGGGAAGGCCTTTCTGAGCCACACAGGCACCTAGACGAGGCGCGCGCTGTGTTCGAGGAGGGGATCCCCGACCTGTCGCCGACAGCGCTGTAAACCTTTCACGAGATCAGCCGATATCCCGTGTGCGGCGACCCGCCGGCACGCAGGCCGGCCGAGGCTCGTACTGATAGGCGGCGGACGGTAGAAAGGGGCGGGGGGATGTCGACCATACAGCGGATGACGATCATGCTGGCTGCGATGCTGGTGCTTCTTGTCGGAGTGGTAGGGGTAGGAGCCGGCGTGTTGATGCAGGCGGACGGTCTTGATCGAGGTTCGACCGTCATGATCCCGGTGATGATCGGCGCTGCGTTCGTGAGCCTCGCCTTGTGCGTCACCGCGATGACTTTTCTCCACAGAGTCTTCAAGGGTGGGTTGAAGACGGCCGTAGGGGGTCTCGGAAGTACGACCGCCCGGCTGCTCGCCGTAGCCTCGCAAGTGGCGTCCGCGACAGCACAGACGGCCGCCGCCACCAATGAGACGACGGCGACCGTGGAGGAGGTGAAGCAGACCGCCACGCTTGCTCAAGAGAAGGCCGCCGAGGTGTCGGAGCTTTCTCAGACGGTGGTGGAGACCTCCAAGTTCAGCGAGCAATCGGCAGGTGCGAACCGGTCGCACTTCGAGCGGATAGAGGCCGAGATGTGCGCTGTGGCCGAGGCGATCGACCGCCTGAATCGAGAGGCCGAGTCGGTGGGTGAGATCATCACCACGGTGAGCGATCTGGCCGAGCAATCCAACCTCCTTTCGGTGAACGCGTCCATCGAGGCCGCCAAGGCCGGCGAGGCCGGGAAAGGCTTCAGCGTGGTCGCGACCGAGGTCAAGAACATGGCCGAGCAATCCAAGCGGTCGGTCGAGCATGTGCGAGCCGTACTGAACGAGATACGCAAGGCTAGCGCCATGGTGGTGAGCGCGGCGGAACAGAGCCGGGAGACCCTGGAGATGGGCAGGAACGAGGCGGACAAGGCTCTGGACAACGCAAGCAAGAGGGTGGCGGTGGCGACGCAGGCGGCGGAGGCCACCCTGCACATCGCCGCCAGCAGCCGCCAGCAGCTGGCGGGCGTGGAGCAGATCAGCCAGGCCGTTCTCAGCATAGCCGAGGCCGGCAGGCAATCTGTGTCGGGCGCCCGCCAGGTGGAAGAAGAGGTCCGGCTGCTGGATGAGGTGGCTCTGCGACTGAGGCTTCTAGCCGGGGTCGGCGCTCAGTAGCTCCTTTCTTCTTCGCAGGCTTTGACAACCTCGCCACCGACGCGTAGCTTGTGGGGTGTCGACTGGAAGAGACCTGGCGGAGGCCATCCATGCGTTCAGGCGCCATCGCAAGCGCCGCCACACGCGCAAGCGGCGCCGCATTCGCAGCCAGACGCTCCACCGGACGCGCCGCCGCGGTTCTCGGAGCAGCGGTGCTGATCCTTATTGTGCTCTTCGCTCCGTCGGTCTGGGCGGCTTCTCTCTTCTCGGACGTGCCCGACAGCCATCCGTACTCGCCGGCCATCTACGATCTCAAGGTGCGAGGCATCATCAACGGGTTCGGTGACGGGACTTTCCGGCCCGGCGGTCACATGACCCGGCAGCAGTTCGCGAAGGTGATAGTCAAGAGTCTGGGGCTGGCGGTCACCGGGAAGGAGACCTGCCCGTTCGGCGACGTTCTTCGCAAGTTGAGCTCCAGCGATCCTTTCTACCCGGACAAGTACATCGCCGTCTGTAGCGCGGCCGGCATCATGACGGGCAGGACGGCTTCGACCTTCGACCCTACCGGCGACATGACGCGAGCCCAGCTCATCACCATGGTGGCCCGGGCGGCGGGTCTGGCCGAAC
Source organism: uncultured Gaiellales bacterium (assembly GCA_964592075.1). GTDB lineage: Bacteria > Actinomycetota > Thermoleophilia > RBG-16-64-13 > RBG-16-64-13 > RBG-16-64-13. The sequence continues at coordinate 8,924 of CAZQDY010000068.1, read as the reverse complement.
CTCCTCTCGAGTACGAGCCTCCCTTCGGCGACTTCGAGCCCACGCATTATCCCTGGACCAGGAAGGCGGCCTACGCGGGGCTGCTCGACGGCCTGGAGGGCATGGGGCCGGGCTTCGACTTCCTCGCCCCCGCCACGAGAGGGGAAGTGGCCGAGGTGCTGACGGGCGACCGGCGCTACGGCGTGGACTACTCCATGACCAAGGTCGACTGGCCGGTCTTCTTCCGTGCTCTGAAAGCCTCCGGCCGGGACTTCATAGGGCGGTACCTGCCCTGGAGGGGAGCCACGTGGCGGCAGGTGACCACAGCCGAGTTGGAGGCCGCCACCGCCGCGGGCGTCGACTACTTCTTCTGGTTCGAGGACTCCGAAAACCACTTCTCGGCCCGCAACGGTTTCGCGCAGGGAGTGGCGGACGCCGAGGAGGCTCTGCTCGCCCTGGAGAGGTTGGGCGTCCCGACCGACACTCCCGTCTACTACACGGTCGACTTTCCGGCTTCGCATGGCAGCGAGATTGACGCCTACTTCCGGGGCGTCAACTCTGTGGCGCCTGTCTCCCAGATAGGCGTCTACGGCAACTACATCACCATCGACTGGGCCTATCAGCAGGGCCTCGCCACCTACTTCTGCCAGTCGAACGCCTGGCCTCAACCTCAGGGCTGGCACCCCGCGGCCCAGATGCGCCAGGACGTGACGAGTCTGTGGGTCGGCGGCGTCCACTGCGACAGGTTGACGGTGACGGTGGACGACTTCGGACAGTGCCCCGCCACCCAGGCGCTCACAACCGGCTTGAGCTACTTCTGACACGGGGCTATCATGGCTGAGATTTGCCCAACGTCTTCTGGAGGCGAATGACCATGAGTGGAAGGCGGCTCACTGCCGGCGCGGCGCTGTTGTCGGTTCTTGTTTTGATCCTGTGCATGGCAGCCGCTGGTCCTGCCCTGGCCGCCGATCACGACTCGCCCCCGGCCGCCGATCTCGACTTCATGTCCGGAGTCCTGCCCCTCGGCGGAGTGGTCGCGGGACCCAGCCAGGCGGTTGTTCCGATAGACGTTCTCTGGGACCAGCCTTTGCTCAACTCCGCTGCAGTGGCGACGCAAGACAGGTGGGACACTCCCATCGACAGCGTCTACCTGGCCGATGATTTCATCAACACCGAACCGTGGAGCCTCGAGAGCGTCCACGTGCCGGGTACGGGGTGGCTAGGCTTCTCCACGCTCTTCAACGCCACCCAGCTCACTTGGCAGATCTACGCCGATGACGCGGGAGAACCGGCCGGCGACCCGCACGGAGGCGGCAGTCCGCCGGTCTGGTCACTGAGCCTGGCTCCGACCGACGCGCAGATATCAGTGACCACCGGCGCCGGTGGCCTGCCGTCGAACACACTGCTTACTCTGAACACGCCCTTGATTCTGCCGGCCGGGCATTGGTGGCTGGTGTTCTATCCGACGATGAGCCAGAGCCTCGGGTCTTTCGGGCGGTATACCGCGGGTACAGCCAACGGGTATTCGGGGCAGTTCATCAATCCGGGTGGAAACGGTCTCTACCAAGCGGGCTGGAACCCTTGGGGGACCTACTTCGGCTCCAGCTACTACGATATCGCCTTTCGTCTGGAGGGTCGTGTCGCCAACGCAAAGCTCATCAAGGAACAGGCGGCGGCGGATCTCCGCTCACTGGCCGGTGATTGCTCCAATCCGATGCAGCGCACCATCGTCGTCACGGCTGCGACCTACGTGGAACTGTCGGTGAGTCCCGCCTGCTGGGTGGACGGTTGTCATCTGTCCAAGCTGCTGGGGCCCTGGGTCTTCTCGCTCGAGCGGTCGGCCGTCGGTCAACTCGAGCGGGGGGTGAGGTATTTTGGTCTGGATCCTCTCCGTGCCGGTCAGGTGATCGACTCGCTGGTCGCCGCCGACCGGCTGCTCGCCTCCCAAGCGATCGACGATGCGATCGAGGCCTGCGCCATCCGCTGGAAGACGGTCCTCGCCCAGAAACACTTTGACCAGGGTGACTCTTGCGCCTCTGCCGGCAAGGCAGAATGCGCCATCGGTGCCTATCGCTCGGCTTGGACCGCGGCCGTCTGCGCGGGGCCGTAGGTCATCGGCGGGCGCGCCGGAAGCCCAGTCGCCGCCGGCTAGACGCTGCCCGGCACCCAGCGGCGCCTCTCCATGGTCTCAGCGCACTTAGGGCATGGCCCTGGGTGTCGCCATGACTCCCACACATGCTGCTCCGACTTGGGACATTTCGGATCGAGCTTCGTGAAACCGCTCATCTTGGCCAGGGCCTGTTGGGTGAGTATGGCCGTGTGTATCTCCTCGATGAGGCGCACGTTCACGGGCCGGTGGTCGTCTCTCGCTTCCTCGAATTCTCGATAGTAGCGCGCCCACAGGTCGTCGAGCACAGGGTCGCCGGGCTCCCCGGCCTGGTCAGGGGCGGACTCGCCGGGCTCCGGGTCGTCCGCCCGCACGGCGAAGGCGACATCGCGTAGCTCCTTGCAGTCTCTGCAGACTATGGTCTCGTAGTAGTGGAGGGCGGCGACTGCCGGGCCGCCGGCCACCCTTGCCTCATAGCCGCACCCGGGGCATCTGAACGTGTAGATATCGGCCATTCCGTAACCTCGATTCTCTGATCCGTGATCAGCCTCTCGCTGTCGGGGCTCCCGTTGCCGGGTTGGGCCCCGCGCCCTTCACGTGCTCATTCAGGATCACGGCCTTGCCGTGGGTCGGTGCCGTGTAGGTGTGGATGTGCACGTAGGGTTTGCGAACCGGGTCGAAGAAGAGACCCCGATGGAGCAGTCCGGGAGGCACGTGGGCGACAGAGGTGGAGTCGAGGACGATCTTCTCGGCCTCTTCTCCCCACCAGTTGTGGACCTCGGCGTCGAACTCCTCCACGTTCAAAGGGTTCCCACCCAGATTGATGAGCCACATGTTCTGCGTGTGGTTGTGAGCGGGCTCCATCATATAGAAGGGGCTGTGGACGGCGTAGTAGAAGAGGCAGAAGTTGGCTCCCTCGGGTCCTATTATGTCGCCGGGGACCACCATCTGCTGCTTGGGCCATCTCTGCTCGGAGAGGGGATTGCCCATGACCTCCGTCCTCGCGTGGAAGATCCCGCTGACGAAGTTGGGCGTGACGAAGTAGGGGTTGTAGTCGCCACCCGTCCACCCCTTCGAGAACTGAGGAGCGATGTAGAAGTTCATCCACACGATCGGCGCGCCGACCTCGGCGAAGGTGAGGGGACCGTACGTGAGTCCTCTCGGGATGTAGACGAGCTTGGGCTCGGTGACGACCCGCTCGGTCTTCTCGGGCCCCAGGGACAGCTCTACCTTGGCGTCGAACCGTCGAAGGTCGTCGAGATCTGCCCCGGCCAATAGTATGAACTGGTCGCGGTCGGAGCAGTGAGGGATATCCTCCACTGTCATCGGCCGGGTGACGCAGGTCCAGTCGAAGGTGAGATCGGCGCAGTCCCGGTCGCCCGCGTAGCGCACCATCGGTGAGGTCACTTCAGGATAGGGGCTCCTGCAAATGATCTCCTCCGAGAAGTAGCCCCGGTACCTGGTCTTCTTCATGGCTCGCTCCTAATCCAAAGGGCTTCTACGCCTCGACACCCGCGGCGCCGGGGCGTGCACGACAAGCTGAGAGCCAAGGGTATCACCCGCGGCCCTGACGATGGACCTCAGTGTCTGTTTGGACGGCCGCTTCGACGCCGTCGTGGGAGAACATGAGTCAGAGGTCGCTTCGCACGGGCCCTGGTGGTCTCCGGCGACCCCCGCCTGCTATCCTTCCCATACTCTCTTCTGAGAGGGCGCGATCATGTAACAGAGGGTGTCCGAGCACACCCATGCCATGACCTTTATCACCGGGAGGCATCGATGTCCCAGTCAGCGCGGTTCTCCGTCGTCAATCCCGAAGTCCGGCGCGTGCAAACGGTCGACCCTGAGTCTGCCACCGGCCCGGCTTCGCTCGCCAAGAGACTCGACAGCCTGGACGGGAAGACCGTCTACTTGGTCGACACCGGCTTTGGTGGCAGCTTCAAGTTCATGCGGGAGCTCGAGAACTGGTTCACCGCCAACATGCCCGCGGTGACGACGGTGAGGAAGCGCAAGCCCGGCGGCCCCTTCGCCGACGACAACGCCGAGCTTTGGGAGGAGATAAAGGAACGCGGTGATGCAGCCGTCCTCGGAGTGGGCGGCTGACCCGGTTGCGCCGCGGCGGTCGCCGCGTCCAGCAACCATCTGGAACGTACCTACGGCATCCCCACCGCGTCCCTCTCCACATGTGAGTACGCGGATCACGTGCGGAGAGAGATGACGGCGCTGGGCTCGCCGCTGCCCTTCGTCTGGACCCCGCATCCGGTGGTCGCCCAGACGCGGGAGACTCTATACGGCTACATAGAGGGGGCCGATCCTCTCACCGGCAACCGCGTCATCGACGAGATCATCGGCGCGCTCACCAAAGCCCCCGGCGAGGCCGGGGCTCAGACGGGCCCTCTGCCCCTGCCACGAGAAGGAACCTCCGCCCGCGAGGAGCAACTCGCACCCGACACGGAGGACAACCTCCAGCGCCTCTTCCACGAGCGGGGTTGGACCGACGGGCTCCCGGTCATCCTTCCCACCGAGGAGCGGGTGGAGCACATGCTCGCCGGCACCGGCCGTCCGCGTGATGAGCAGGTGGGCGAGATCTTCAACCACGATACCAAGGAGCTCATCCGGTACACCGTGCGTGACATCGCTGTGGTGGCGGTCATGGCCGGCGCGCGGCCCGAGCATCTCCCCGTGATCCTGGCCACGGCGGCGACCAAGCAGTCCGCCCTCACGCCGTCGACGACGCCCTTTGGCAGCATGCTCCTGGTCAACGGGCCCATCTGCAACGAGATCGGTATGAACTCAGGGCTTGCGGCGTTCAGTCCCGCCAATCTGGCGAACGCGGTCATCGGCCGGGCCTGGACCCTCATGTCCATCTGCTGGGGCTACGCGCGCCCGAAGGTGACGCTGTGGAGCTCCCAAGGCAACGGCTTCCTCCACAACAACATGTGCGTGGCCGAGAACGAGGAGCAGAGCGTCTGGACGCCCTTCCACGTGGAGAAAGGCTTCAAGCCGGAGGAGAGCGTGGTGAGCGCCTGGAAGGGCTGGTACGTGGTGAACAGCCTCATGGCGGCCGCCAGCCGGACGGTAGGGGAGGAGATCAACCTTCAGCTGAGCGTCATCCCGGCCATCAACTCGAGCGCCGCCATCGTCATGGACCCGCTGGTGGCGAGACAGCTCAAGGAAAGCGACGGCTTCGAGACCAAAGCGGACTTCAGCCGCTGGATCTCAGAGAACGCCCTCATCCCGAACGGTAGGTACTGGGGCACCGACACCGTGGACATGCTGATGACTCCGCTGGCGAGCGCCGGGGTGGAGCCGTACGCGTCGTGGAAGAAGCTGCCTGACGACGAGCTAATCCCGCATTACCACGATGCGGACAACATCAACATCGTGGTAGTGGGGGGCGAGACGAGCCCGGTCTGGAAGACCACCGACTACGCCTGCTGGGGTGTGGCGCCTGTGGACTACTGGAGGCCGTGACTGCCCTCTAGTGGGCGGGCTTGACGACCGGCCGGGGCACACCGACCTGCTGACTCACGCGGATCTCCCGTGCCGTCAGGACCGCGAGGCCGGCCACTATGAGGCCCATCCCGATGCCTTCCGCCAGGCTCGGCTGCTCGCCCAGCTGTACCCAGGCGGCGAAGACGCCCACGACCGGGACGGCCAGGCTGCCGAACCCGGCGGTGCTCAGGGGCAGCTTCTCCAGGGCGTAGAGCCAGAGGACCCAGGCGATCGCGTTGGCGGGTACGGCGCTGAAGAAGAGCGCCGAGACGAAGCTCGCGTTCCAAGCGGGCAGGCTTTCAGCGGTCAGAAAAGCGGCGACTGCCAAGGGGATGGAGCCGAAGACACCCTGCCACGCGATGAACGACAGAGGATCCACGTCGTGATGCGTCCGGACGTGTTTCACGATGAGCGAGGCGATGGCCCACGCGATCCCCGCGCCGATCGCCAACAGGCTGCTGGCGAGGCCGCGTAGGTGCCACGGTTCGAGCAGGAACACCAGGCCGCCGACAGCCAGTCCTACCGCCAACCACTGGAAGTCTCTGATCGGCTGGCGGAGTACCAACCAGGCCATCACCAGAAGCCAGACGGGCATGGTGTAGGTGAGGAACGAGACCTTCCCGACGCCGCCAAGGTAGACCGCGAACATGGAGAGCCCCGCGGAGCCGCTTGTCTGGAAGAGGCCGAACAAGGCCGTCCAGCCGATGGCCTTGGGTCTGAGGGGCCTGCGCATCACGGCCGCCACCGCGAAGACCGACAGCGCACCAAACAGATTCCGCAGCACCGAGTAGGTGAAGGGCTCGGCGTCCTGCAGACCCACTTTCATGACCACCCAGTTGTAGCCCCAGAGGAGGGACAGAAGAGCGAGCGCGCCGAAGGGAAGAGAGACCGACTGTGCAGGCCTTAGCGTCACTGTCGTCTCTCGTTCACTGTGCTCGCAATCGCGGGCTCTTCAAGCCCATACGTGGTGGACAGAGTTTTGCGCAGGGCGAAGGAGGAGATCGGCGGTAGCCGAATCCGCATCGTCGAGCTGAGCCGCCGCGCGTGGGCAGAGAAGGTCACCGGCCTCTCCGGGACTCGTTCAAGAATCCAGGGCAGGCCGCAGCGACCATGGGCTACCGGAAGGACCCCCTCCATTCACACGGCAGACGGCCTCTAAAGATTAGCACTTCCTAAAAGGAAGACAAGGTCTCATCCGACGGGCCGATCGGTCACCCGACCCTTTCTCAGCGAGAAGAGGTATGAGGCGGTCAATATGACGGTGAGCGCGCTTAGGAAGGGTGGGATCGCCTCGAGGGAGATGCGCTCTGCGATGAGGCCGGTGATGGACGGCACCACCGCTCCGCCGACTCCCATAGCCGCGATCTGGATGCCGATGGTGTTCCCGGTGTGGCGCTCACCGACACGGCCGGGCGTGCCCGAGAGGAGGGCGGCCAGCACCGGGGCGATGGCGAAGCCGATGATCGCACAGGCGACGAGGTTGATGACGCCGGGCACGCTCAACGTGAGGAGGACGCCGCCCACCAACGTCACGGCGAGGCTGCCGACGACGAGGACCCGCTGGCCGATGCGCCGCGTGTAGAAGCCGGCCCCTATCCTCCCGACGGTGAAGATGCCCCAGTAGCTTGCCATGAAGAACCCGGCGAGCCGTGGAGAGACGTCGCGCGACTCGGTGAGCAGTGTGTAGGCCCAGCTTCCCAGAGTGAACTCTATCCCCATGTAGAGGAAGAAGAGGAAGACGCTCAGCCATACCCGCCATTGGCGCAGCGTCTCCAGCATAGGGACGTCTTGATGGCGCTTGGCTCCCGCATCTGCCGGCCCGTCGCTCTTCCGGCGCTCTATCTTGCCGTCCCACTTAGACATGGTGGCGACGAAGCAGGCTGCCAGGGCGAGCTGGAGACCGCCGACGATCGCGTAACCCCAACGCCAGTTGCCCAGGGAGTTGACGGCCAGGGTCATTATCGCGGGACCCACAGTCGCGCCCACGCCGTAGCACGCGTGGAGCCACTGCATCATCCTCTCTCCATGATTGGCCACCACGTAGATGTTGAGCGCGGCATCGATGCCGCCGCCTCCCAGGCCTGCCGCGATGCCTACCCCAACCACCACCCACCAGCCGGGAGCCACCGCGTAGCCTACGAGAGCAGCGCCGGCGAAGAACGTGCTTGCAGCCAGTATGACCCCCAGGCGGACGCGGGCCGTTAGGCGGCCGGCGAAGAAGCTGGACAGAAGGTACCCGATAGTCGTCGTCACGAAGAGGGCGCCGAGCGAATCGAGGGGCAGCGAGAAATCGCGGCGCATGGACGGCCAGGCGACCCCCAGGAGTCCGTCGGGCAGGCCCAGCGATACGTACGCCAGGAAGGCCAGCAGGGCGACACCCAAGCCCAGTCCGACCCGCTTCTCCATGGACGAGGTGCTAGACGTCTTCTTGCCTCCTGCTCGCTTTTCCCTGGGTGCCGGGCCGATCTCGAACACCATCCCTTTCGAGCGGGCCTGTATCCTGTCGTCGGTGGGGAAGTCCACTTCCACGCGCATGATGAGCCTCCCCGCCGCTCTTGCGGCCGGGTGACAATGGGCGCTAGGTTAGCATGTGCTGTATGGGGCGGGCACGGAACGGGGAGATGAGATGATGGACTACCTCAAGCTGGACTCGACACGGATATCGTTCGGGGAGTACTGGCGTTGGAAGCCCGGCCCCGCCTTCCCCATCCTGGCGGCCTGCAAACTCCTGAGAGTCAAGTTCCCGACGGAGATCCTCATACCGGCGGTGACGCGCATCGACGTCGTCGAGCCGGCCACGCAGCCGTGCGACTTGGTGGAGGCCCTGGGCGAGCCCATCCGAAACTGCCGGGAAAGCGGGTACGAGCTCAGCTTCTGGTACGTCACGCCCGTGATCGGCACGATAGTCGGATTGGGAGCCGCCCTGCTTCGGTCGGACGGCCTCACCGTGGCCGCGGCCGTGGCCGGCCAGACGCGCGACGGCAGGAATCGGGAGGTCCATCTTGGGCTCGCTTCGCGAGTGCTGCGCGGCCGGTATCTCGTCACGGGGGACGGCGGTTCCCTGTTCGACGCGGCGCCGGAGGTCGAGCCGCTCAGGCTGCGGGGCCGGTCGCACTCCGAGCTGCTGCACGCGCACGCCGGACGGGTGGACGGCCGCAGGGCCGAGGTGGTGGCTGTGGAAGACGTGCGGGAACTGGTAAAGGAACTCGAGCAGCTGGAGATCGATGCCAACCGCAGGCGCGGGATATACGTCCCGGCCTCGATCGCGGACGTCGCGGAGATCACGCGGAAGCAGGACGCCGGTGGTGTAGATCGGAAGAGCGTCGTGTAGGGAAAGAGTGTAGGA
>CAZQDY010000067.1:2731-12514 GCA_964592075.1 uncultured Gaiellales bacterium | reverse complement strand
GATAATGAGCGGTGACTGGAGTTCAGACGTGTGCTCTTCCGATCTAGCGGTGCCCGGACGGGGCTGAGAAGGAGTGATACGTGCTCAAGCTCTTCTACGTCACAGACATACACGGTTCGAACATCTGCTACCGCAAGTTCCTGAACGCGCTCCCCATCTACGGAATCGATGTGGCCGTCTTGAACGGCGACCTCTTGGGCAAGGTGCTGGTGCCGCTCGTCGAGAAGGCCGGGGGCGGCCGCGAATGCCACCTCATGGGCCAGTACACGGAGATGGGCTCGGCCGAAGAGATCGCCGCCACCAAGAAGACCATCGAGAACGCAGGCTATTACTGGGTCGAGCAGACCCGTGAGGAATACGAGGCCATCCGCAACGACCCGGCGGCCATCGACGCGCTCTTCAAGAAGCGGGCCGTCGAGCGGATCGAGGAGTGGCTGGCCCTGGCAGACGAGCGGTTGGCCGGGAAGAGCCACACCGTCTACATCTGCCCCGGCAACGACGACTGGTGGGAGATCGACGACATGATCCTCCGGTCGAGGACCCTTCACCCCTGCGACAACAGGGTGGTGGAGTTCGGCGACTACCGTATGGTCTCATCGTCGCGGTCCAACCCGACGCCGTGGGACACGCCGCGCGAGGGGCCCGAGGAGGAGGTCACCGCCCACCTCGAGGAGTTGTGCGGAAAGATCGGCGTCTCATCCAAGGACTTCGAGAACGCCATCTTCAACTTCCACGTCCCGCCCCATGGTTACTCCTTGGACCTGTGCCCCAAGCTTGACGCCAACATGCGCATGGCCGCTGAGGAGAAGATCCATGCGGGAAGCGTCGGAGCGAAGCGGGTCATCGAGAAGTACCAACCCCTGCTCGGCCTCCACGGCCATATCCACGAATCGCGCGGGGCCCAGAAGGCCGGCCGCACGCTGATGATCAACCCTGGCAGCGAGTACTCTGAGGGGATCCTGAAGGGCGTGGTGGTCATGCTGGACAAGAAGAAGATCAAAGACTACGTGTTCACTTCGGGCTAGACAGGGAGCGAGACACACCATGCCCAAGCCTTTCGTACTGCCCAAAGACATCCCGATGGACCAGTATCCGAAGCCGGAGGTCTTCCTGAGCGAGGGGCGGCGCATCGTAAACGCGGCCCGCGGGGCCGGTCTTTCCATGCGAGTCATGGGGCCGCTCGCCCTCCATTACCACTTCCCAGACCACGTCGACCTCTACGCCCGGCTGGAACGACTGGGCGAACGCTACTTCACCGACATCGACTTCGTGGCCGACGGCAAGAGCGGCGCCAAGATGAAAGGTCTGATGGAGAAGCTCGGCTACGAATGCGACGTCAACACGATGATGATGACCGGCAAGACCCGCCAGATCTACTACGGCGGCGCCGTGCCCATGATCGACGTCTTCCTAGACAAGCTCGACTACTGCCATGAGGTGAACTTCAAAGACCGCCTCGGCTTCGACGACTACAGCATCTCGCTCACGGACATAGCTCTCCAAAAGCTGCAGATCTGGGAGATCAACGACAAGGACCTCAAGGACATCGAGTTCCTGATGACCGTCGCCGACATAGGGGAGGACGACACCGGCAAGATCAACCGTGGCTACATCGCGAGACGGCTAGCCGACGACTGGGGCTTCTGGTACACGGCGACCACCAACCTGGGCCGGGTCAAGGCGCACGTGGACGGCGTGGGCGCGTTCGACGAATCTCAGAAGGCTCACATCAAGGGCCGCTGCGACGAGGTGCTGGCCCGTATAGAGGCCGAGCCGAAGACCAAAGGTTGGAGCAAGCGCGCCAAGAAAGGCACCGACAAGATCTGGTACAACCAGAACTTCAGCGACTGGTAGACTGGGCAGGCCGGCAGCCACCGGGATCCCTGGAAGGAGGCGCTGGACGTGGCAGCCAGGCGTGTCTACCTCGGCACGATCCTGCTTCTCGTGGTCCTTCTGGTGTCGGCCTGCGACGGTCTTTCCTGCTCACCTGAGCCGGAGTTGATCATCTCGCCGATGGCGTCGACTGGGTTCGTCACCACGTCCATGGGCGCCGTCGACACGTCGAGCCTGGGCGCGCCTGTCTCGGTGTCGACCCCCGCCTCTGTGACCGTGTCGACCACGACCACCTCGACCACGACCACCTCGACCACTCTCGACCCCTTCGAGACCTACAGGGCCGAGATGAGGGCCTGGAAGAACACCTACGCCGCCGACCTGGAAGCGGGTTACACGGTCATCAGCGCCATGCGCGACCCCCTCAGCCCCTCGGCCGAAGAGGTCCAGGCCGCGAAGGACCTCGACGCCCTCCTCACCGACATGGTCGCCGGTCTGGAGCGCGTCCAGCCCCCACCGGAGTGGGCCTTCACACACCTGGAGTATCTGGCCTCGCTCAAGGATCTCGCCGGGGGCGCTCACAAGCTGGCCGACGCGATGGAGGATGAGGCCACTTTCCACATCATGTCCGCCATCACCAGCATCGCCACCGCCTGGGCCAAGGGTGAACCGGAACGCACCGCTCTCGAGCAGACGCTGGGATTCTCGTTGTCGAAGGCAGACTGAGCCGCCGAGCAGGCAGAGAGGAGAGGACGATGACGGCGCCGGAACCCGATGATTGGCAGGTCAGAGGTGTCTATCACGAGACGTGTGCCTCTGAAGGATACTGCCCCTACTACTTCGGCCGGGACAAGGAAGGGGGATGCCGTTATTTCATGGTGTTCCGCATCACCGACGGCAAAGCGGGCGACGTCGACCTCTCGGGAATGGTGGCCATCTACATGGGCGACCTCCCCCACTCCACCTACGCCGAGGTGACGGCCAAAGGCTCCGAGGGCGCCATCTACATCAACGACACCGCCACCCCTGCCCAGCGTGAGGTGCTCGACCGGCTGGCGTTCGTGGCTCTGGGCGGCGTGATGATGAAGAGGGTCCTTGGCATCCACTACGTCCCCATCGAGGTCCAGCAGGGCGAGGGATGGGTCCACGTCAGGATGCCCTCAGGTGAGATGCGGATGGAGCTCACCAAGGGTCTTGACGGCAGCGCAGTCCGCCTCGAGAACCAGACTCTGCCATTCCTTTCCAACGTGAAGGCAGCCCACGCGCCCTTCTGGCACTGGGCCGATCACGACCGGAACTTCGATTACAGGAATCGCTGCGGTACCTGGGCCGACTTCGAAATGGCGGCACGCCCCCGCTGAGTCTTGTCAGCCGGCGGCTGATAGGATTGACGTTGCTCCCCGGAGGGAAGAGGATTCTGTCCGGCCGGCGTGAGCACCGAGCGCCCGGTCACCATCTAGCGAGCGAGGGATGCTGATGAAGATCGTCGTGGGTTACGTCAACACCGAGGAGGGCAAGGCGGCGCTCGACTGGGCTGTCAACGAGGTGAAAGAGCACGGAGGCCACGTCGTCGTCGTCCACTCCATCCGGGGCGGTGGAAGCGCCGAAGCCGAGAAGGAAGAGGTGCTCGCCTACCGCAAAGAGCTGGACGAGATCGAGAAGTGGCTGACCGCTGAAGGTGTCCCCCACACCGTCCGCCGTTTGATCCGGGGGCTCACTCCCGCGGAGGACCTCGTCCGGGTGGTGTCCGAGGAGGGCGCCGACGTCATCGCCATCGGCCTTCGGCGCAGGTCGCGGACCGGCAAGCTGATCATGGGCAGCGATGCGCTCGAGATACTCCTTCGAGCCGACTGCCCTGTTGTGGGAGTCAAGAAAAGGGAGACGAGATGAACGCCTACGACATCATGCACGAATGGGACCGCGCGGCCGGTAACGAGCCCCGCAGTGACAAGGATCTCGATAGAGACGTCCCGCTCCTTCTCGGGAACGACGACTACGAGGGTTGGAAGGCCCTCCTCGAGAAAGGCAACGTGCCGGCCATAAAGCAGGGCATGACACTCTGGGGGCTGCCCATAGAGCCCCTGAGGCCATTCGAGATCGATGAGGCCATCGAGACGCACGAGAGGCCGTATTCTCCCAACTGAGTGATGCAGTCCAGCAATAAGGGGGCAAGATGAAGGCTACCTGCAATCCAAGGTTTCGGCACACCTGCCGGAGAGCGATCGTGTTGCTGGCGGCGGTCGCTGTGTCCGTGCTATCGACATCCGGTGCCGCCGCCGCGGCGGACCGCTGGACGGACATGTCGGACGACCTGTGGGACGCGCAGTACGGGGTATCCGCGGAGGATGCTGCAGGGATCGCCGGAGGCTTTGCAGACGGCACCTTCAGGCCCGACCTGCCTGTGAGCCGCGGACACTTCGCCAAGATGACGGTCACCGGTCTTCATCTGGACACCATCAGCCCGGCCGTTCCCACCTTCGGAGACGTTGCAGCCACCGACGATCTCTTCCCCTGGATCGAGGGAGCTGTGGCCGCGGGCATCATCTCCGGGCTGCCGGACGGCACCTTCAGCCCCGGGGCGCCGGTGACACGGCAGCAGGCCTACTCGATCCTCGGTCAGTACCTGTCGGGAGCGGAGTCGGCGGCAACCGGCCACATCGCCGGCGCTCAAGGCAAGTTCGCCTCACTGGCCGCCTGGTACGAGGCTGAAGGAGTGGAGATCCTCGACCGGTTCACGGACTCCAGCGACCTGGCTCCCGCCCACAGCGCGGCGACCGCCTACCTGAGATACCGCGGCGTGGTGCATGGCGCCGCCCGTTCCGGGGGTCTCTACCTTGACCCCGCCGCGAGCCTCACAAGGGCCCAGGCGGTGGCGCTCATCCTCCGGGCGGGACAGGTCGATCTGCTTCCACCCCGCTCGACAGAGCCGTTTGTCACCACTGATTGGCTGCGCGCGAACGCCGCGAAAGAGGGCCTCGTGGTAATCGACCTCAGGAGCGCCGCGGACTACGCGACGGGGCACATCCCCGGCTCTGTGTCGGTACCCTTCGGCGCCGACTCGGCATGGGCGAAGCCCGGTGACCTCACTTTCGAGCTGCCCCCACAGACCGATCTTTTCGCGGCCCTCGGTGCCTGCGGCATCAGCGCAATCTCGCCGGTGGTGCTCGTGGGCGGTACGGCTCAGACCTCGCCGCCCTCTCCCCTGATCGACGCCACCCGGGTGGCAGCCACGCTCATCCATGCCGGGGTCAGAGACGTCGGGATCCTGCGGGGCGGATACCAGCAGTGGGTCGCGGACGGCGGAGCCACGACCACTGAGATGCCGTCGGTGCAACCCGTGGAATACGATGGAGCCACCATCCGCCCTGTGTTCGTCTCCACCGAGTACGTTCAGGAGCACATCGGCAAAGCCACATTCGTCGACACCAGGAGCCCTGACATCTACTTCGGCATCACGATCGACCCGGCGGCCCCGAAGGCCGGCCACATCACGACGGCGGTCTCACTCCCTACGCAGTGGGCCTGGGATCCGGACGGTGCCTATATCTCAGCCGACAGGGCAGGCGCCATAGCCGACGGGGCCATCGGAGCGGACAAGAACCGGGAGATCATCGTGTACTGCACCTACGGAGGCACCGCCACCGTCTGGTGGTTCCTGCTGTCGCAGGTGCTGGGATACCGTGACGTCAAGTTGTACGACGGTTCGGCCCAAGCCTGGGTGAAGGATCATGACATGGTCGCTTTCACCTGGAGCCGCTAGGGGGCGCCGGCCCAAGGAGCCCCGCGCCGGCCCAAGGAGCCCCGCACCGGCCGGACGGCCTGTCCTGCCTCGTCACCCCGAGCCGCCCGCCTGTCTGTCTGTTTGTTCGCCTGCCGACCGGCAGGAGGCTTTAGCCCCCTCAGCCGCAGGTGGTCGTCGGATAAGGGTTCTGGAAGGTCGTCGACGTGGTCGAGCTCGTCGTCGTGGTCGAACTGGCCGTGGTGGTCGGAGCCAGGGTGGTGGTGGTAGTAGGTGCCGCGGTCGTCGTGGTGCTGGTTGCGGCGGTAAGTTCGGTCAGGAGGTTGTGGAGCACCTGAGCTACCTCACCCCGGGGCATGGGGGCCGTGGGGTTGAGAGCCCAGACGTCCAGGCCTGCCAGCAATCCGTTGTACTCGGCCACCATGGCGTTGGCCCCGTGGGTGGCGTCCAGACTCCAGCTACCGCTGGGTTTCCAGCCGGAGGGCGGGGTGTCGAGCAGGCCGGGCTTGAGATCACGGGCGGCCCTCACCACCATGCTCGTCACCTGCAGTCGGGTGATGGCGCCCTGAGGGTTGAATCTCGTCTCGCTCACTCCCTGGGTGATGCCCCGGGCGGCGCACACCGCCACGTAGTTGTCAGGGTAGAAACCGGTGGATCCGCTCTTCTCCACGTCTTTGAAGGGGCACTTGTCCGCTTCGGAGACCGGGTAGCCCGCGGTGAGGACGATCATCTTGGCGAACTGCTGGCGCTTGACGGGGTCCGAAGGGCCGAACCCACCGCCCTCGTAACCACTGATGATGCCGCGTGACGCCAGATCGTTGATGGCGGCGTAGTGGGGATGGGAGGCCGGGACATCGGAGAAGCCGGCGGTAGCCGCCGCGGCGAGGGAGACCACCGACACCACCAAAGCCAGAGCAACCAGCGCCCCGACGATGAGGTCGAGCGCCCGTCTCCTCGGTCCCGCCTTGCCGTGTCGCGCTCCCCCTGCCGATCTCGGTCTCATGATGGCTCTATCCTCCTGACGGTGCACGCTGACTCCTGACCATGCGTACGCTGTAGAGGGCTGAGGGGAACATGGTCCCGCCCTGCATGCTCCACATCGCGTTGAGGGTGTCGAATTCCACAGGCGAGAGGGTGAAAAGCAGTTTGTCGATGTGAGGAGGGAAAGGGTTCTCCGGATGACTGTCGGCGGCGGTGTAGGCCGGCTTCGTGTGCAACATCCGGATGGTCCTGTAGAGATGCCGGATGCTGTCCTCGTAGCGCTTGAACCGGAAGGACACCAGAATCACCAGCTCCAGAGAATCGAGGAACTCGGTACGGCCCAACCCGGTCCCCTGATAGGCGCTCACCCTGAAGTTGACCAGGCTGATGACGGCCCCTCTGGTGTCTGACCGGTCGGTGAGGACGTTCGCGCTCTCGAGCAGCACCTCGTGATCCTCCACCTCCAAGCGGAAGCGCAGCTCTCGGCGGATGTATTCGAGCACCGTATCCATCTCGACGCAGTATAGACGGATTGCCCCGCCGGTCAAAGGCGGTTGACGGCACTGGACGGCGGATTATGCTGGTAGTATTGAAGGAGAACATACCGCCAGCCATCCTCCCGGATGGGTCGGGTTTTGAAGGGAGCCGCTCATCATGAAGACCAAGCGCGTTCTGTACCCTCTGCTGCTCTTCATCCTGGCGCTGATCCTCACGGTCACGCCCGCAGGCACGGCGATGGGCTGGGGGAACGGTGAGGGCAACCTCTCTTCCTACGGGGCGCATGACTGGATCGTCTCCCAGGCCTATGAGCTGGCGGGAGGCTCGGCAGGGGCTCCCTGGCTCATCCTGTCCACGGCGCTGGCCTCGTGTGACGATCCCGACTACATGTCGAACAAAGTGGATGCCTACCACAACTACCATCCTCTCGTCAGCCCGCCGGACACCATGCCGACCCCCTACCCACACGGGGGCGCCCATGACCAAGTGAGGATCGGCTACGATCAGATCCTGGCGGCCATCGCGGCCGGCCAGCGCTCTGCCGCCAGCAAGGCGTTCGGCATACTCGCCCACTACTACGCCGATGTCTGCCAGCCCATGCACACCGACGAAGCCCTCTCCGAGGGCTGGACTCACAGCCGCTATGAGATGGCCGTAGACAGGTACACGAGGTCGGCCTCCTACAACAGGAGTTGGGTGATACCTGACGGCCTCCAGCCGGTGCTCGGATCCGAAGCGGCGTCCGCCAAGACGGTTGAGGCGGCGACGGCCGCCCATCCTCACTACCGCACTCTCGTCAGCACCTACGCCGGTTCGGGGATGAACACCACCGTTCTCAACATCACGAAGGCGTCACTCAACAACGCGGCGAACGGCCTTGCCGATATCCTCGCCGGTCTCACACTGAGCGTACCCGGCGCGAACGCGGCGCCGGCCGCCCGGGCAGACGCGACCCCCACCAGCGGCAAGCCGCCGCTGGATGTCCAGTTCGACAGCACGGGCTCCAGCGACCCCGACGGTACCATCGTGAGCTATCTGTGGGACTTCGGTGACGGCTCCACCTCCAGCGAGCCCAACCCGAGCCACACCTACACCACCACCGGCACCCGCACCGCCAGACTGACGGTCACCGACGACGGCGGCGCTACCGGTACGGCAACGGTGACGATCAAGCTGCTCGCCAACCAACCTCCCAAGGCCGTGATAGGCACTGACTCCACCAGCGGCAAGCCGCCGCTGGATGTCCAGTTCGACAGCACGGGCTCCAGCGACCCCGACGGCACCATCGTGAGCTATCTGTGGGACTTCGGCGACGGCTCCACCTCCAGCGAGGCGGATCCCAGCCACACCTATGCGAGCGCCGGTACCTACACGGCCAAGCTCACTGTCACCGACGACAATGGAGCCACCGGCACGACCACAGTGACGATCAAGGCCGTCAACCAGCCTCCCAAGGCTGTGATCGGCGCGAACCCCGCCAGCGGCGTCCCCCCGCTTCCCGTGGCTTTCAGCAGCGCGGGCTCCAGCGACCCCGACGGTACCATCGTGAGCTATCTGTGGGACTTCGGTGACGGCTCCACCTCCAGCGAGCCCAACCCGAGCCACACCTACACCACCACCGGAACCCGCACCGCCAAACTGACGGTCACCGATGACAACGGGGCCACCGGCACGACCACAGTGACGATCAAGGCACTCCCCGTCATGCGGGTCCAAAGCATCTCCATGAGTGTGTCGGGCTTCTGGTACTACAGGACCGTGAGGGGGAGCGTGCTGGTGACGGACGCAAACGGAGCGCCCATCACCAACGCGACCGTCAGGGCGACGTGGAGCGGTACCACCTCCGGCGCCGCGACGGCGACCACGGGCACCAACGGCGTCGCTACGTTCAGTAAGAGCTTCTGGGCCGCGGGCGGGCAAGTCACGCTCACGGTGACCGACGTCACAAAGACCGGCTGCGCCTATGATGCGGGCTTGAACCTGGAGACCCAGGACGGCGTCTCGTTCTGACGGGCTCCGCCATCCCCGTCCAAACCCCTATGATGTTTGAGCCACGCCGCGACGATCCAGAAAGAGGACACCATGGCAAGCATGACGGAAGAGATCCTGGCCCAGATACCCGCTGACGAACTGGCAGCCCAACTGGGTACCGACCCCGACACCGCCATTGAGGCCGCCCGCAGGGCTCTGCCGGTCCTACTCGGCGGCCTCTCGGGCAACGTCTCCTCCGGCGGTGGAGACGCCCTCGGCGCAGCCCTCCTACGCGACCACGACGGCAGTCTACTCGACCTCTCCGACCCGCTCTCCGCGGTGGACGCGGACGACGGCGTCAAGATCATCGGCCACATCTTCGGCGATCGGCAGGAGCGTGTGGTCGAAACCCTCGGTGCTACCACGCGCGGCGGTTCCTCCCTTTTCAGCAAGCTCCTCCCCATCCTGGCCCCGCTCGTGATGGCCTGGCTGGCTAAGCGCGTGATAGGCTCCATCGCCGGCTCGGGCGGCGGTGGCGCGGCCTCCAGCACCCAGAGTTCCGGCGGGGGCCTGGGCGGGCTCCTTGGGGGGCTTTTCGGCGGAGGCTCCGGCGGCCAGAGCCAGAGCACCCCGGCACCCCTGCCCACCACTCAGGAACAAGGCGGCGGTCTGGGCGGCGGTCTGGGCGGACTGCTGGGAGGTCTACTCGGCGGAGGCTCCGGCGGCCAGAGCCAGAGCACCCCGGCACCCCTGCCCACCAC
>CAZQDY010000067.1:0-2631 GCA_964592075.1 uncultured Gaiellales bacterium | reverse complement strand
TCGGCGGAGGCTCCGGCGGCCAGAGCCAGAGCACCCCGGCACCCCTGCCCACCACTCAGGAACAAGGCGGCGGTCTGGGCGGCGGTCTGGGCGGACTGCTGGGCGGTCTTCTGGGACGTGAGGTCGAGGCGGAGAGATCGTCCGCGCCGGACTTCGCGGAGCTGCTCGACCTGCTGGGCGGAGAAGAGGCCGCGTCCGACTCCCAGGCGGGCGACAGCCTCGATTGACGTGACATAACCCGGCCTCTCCCGGCAGAATCTTGGACAAACGACAGGTCTTCCTACTGGCGACTCACCTCTCTTCGGGTGAGGCGCTGAGGTTGTTCGCGCTGCTGCAGGCGGAGACCGAGGGGTTGGGCGACAGCTTCATCCTCTATCACAGGAGATCCGGCCGGCCGGTGCCGCGTGCTGTATCCCGCAGCCCGCACTACGTCGTCGACGACTACCGGCTCGAGAAGCTCGGCTACTACGAGCCGAGCTTCTCGCTGATCCCGGGGCGCACCCATTTTCCCTTGCTGTGCTTCAGGCAGGATCATCCGTATCTCTTCTACTGGTACATCGAATGCGACGTCAGGTTCAGGGGCGCATGGGGAGACCTCTTTCGCTACTTCGAGAACTCAGACGAAGACCTCTTGACCTGCCACCTGCGACGCTATGCCGATGAGCCGGCCTGGTCCTGGTGGAACTCCATGAGTCACGAAAACGAGACCATCGCGCGGAAGGACTGCATCCGCTCGTTCAATACCGTCTGCCGCTTCTCGGGACGGGCCCTGGAGCATGTCGACCGGATGCACCGGGCCGGGTGGCGCGGCCATCAGGAGGTGCTGGTGCCCACGCTTCTTCAGCGGGCCGGATTCACGATACGAGACCTAGGAGGTAGGGGTGAGTTCGTGGCGCCCGGCGACGAGGACCGGTTCTATCTCGACGCCACCGGCCCCCAGCTCAGGGATGGGACAATGCGTTACAGGCCCCCGCATGTCTTCTTGTCGCGCGTCCCGAAGGGCAAGCTGGCCCACCCGGTCAAGACCCACAGAGTGATACGGTGCCTCGCGGAGCGGCTGCCGGTCTCCGTCCAGCGCGCCATCTCGCCAACCGCCGTGCAGCGAAGGTTGGCTGCCCTCACGCGGCATCGCCGCCCGTAGGTGGCGGAATCGGCACAAGCAGGGTCTGGGGAGCGCCCACGCCCTGGGGAGTTGCGCCGGATAGTTAATTGTCCTAAAGTATCCTCAGGTATGTCGGCCGGGCTGCTTCTGTCGTAGCCCGGCCACACTGAGAGACCGACGAGAGAGAACGGCACACTTCGAGCGCGCCTTGAGGAGAGTCTCATGAAACCCAAGACTTTGGATTTCGCCATATTCGACAAGCTCGAGCTAACCAGGAAGCCTGTGGGGGTCAAATTCCTGCCCTACAAGCCTGAGGGCATCCAAAGGATCGAGAAGAACCTCAACTTCTGCCAGATGTTCGTGGAGGCTCAGACCAGCCCGCCCTTCTACGTCCAGCACGAAGATCTCCATTGCGTGGAGCCGATGATCCTCGGCATGCAGGACTATGACCCCGTGCCTCTCAGCGGGATGGTGGGCGAGATAGACGACCTCTTCGATGAGCTGAGGGCCAACCAGAAGATCTACTACCTGATCCCCCGGCTGCTGCGAGACAGCGTCAAGTCAATCGTGTTCTCGTCGGTCGACCAGATCACCTTCGACCCGGACGTCTTGGTCATAACCACCGACGATATGGACCAGGCGCGGACCATCATGAGAGCCTCCGTCTATTCGACCGGGGAGACCTGGTCGTCCAAGGGCATGCCGGTGCTGGCGTGCTCCTGGATGTACGTCTATCCGTACCTGAGCGGCGAGGTGAACTACACGGTCTCCGGTCTGAGCATGGGCATGCAGACCCTGAAGGTGCTTCCCCAAGGTCTCATGATCATCTCCATCCCCTGGCAGAAGCTCCCCATGATCCTGACCAACATGCAGAAGATGAACTGGCACCCCACCTCCGAGAGCGTCACCGGGGAGGAGCACAAGCAGCGCTTCCAGGAGATACTCGAGGAGATAGAGGAGAAGATCAGGCAGTAGGCATCGTTTCAACGTCAAGAACGCGGGGAGGGTCCCAGAATGCGTGATTACTCGATCTTCAGCAAGCTCGGATTCGAAAGGCAGCCGGTCGGCGTCAGCTTCTCCCTGAAAAAACCCGAGGGGTTCCGCCAGATCGACAAACACATCGGCGTATGCGAGATGTTCGCCGAGGCCCAGACCAGCGAGCCCTTCTACGCCGCGGTGGAGAACGTCCAGTGCGGCACTCAGGTCATGGGGATGGCGGGGTTCCCGCCGGTCATGGAGAGCGGGCAGCTCGGTTCGGAGTTCTCCATGTTCAAGACCCCATCGGCGAACCGCAGAGTGTACGACTACGTGCCCATCATGCCGAGAGACACGGTGCGCTACATCGTCCATGCTTCTCTCGACAAGCTCACCTTCGACCCGGATGTCCTCATCTTCACTGCGAATCCCCGCCAGGCCGAGATACTCCTGAGGGCCAGCAGCTTTTCGAACGGCAAGATGTGGAACGCCAAGGGCTCCACGTGCCTTGCCTGCTCCTGGTACTACGCCTACCCCTACCTCTCGGGCGAGCT
>CAZQDY010000066.1:0-12856 GCA_964592075.1 uncultured Gaiellales bacterium | reverse complement strand
AGCTGCGCTGAGGGTTCAGCTGCGCTGAGGGTTCAGCTGCGCTGAGGAGCGGCGCCTCGCGAGGCAGTGCCTCACGAGGCGAGCCCGAGGAGCGGCCGCCGGTCTCCGAAGGCGGGCAGCGAAGGGCGCAGTCGAGATCGTGTCTGAAAGGATGAGGCAGATCATGAAGAAGGGTGCCAAGAAAACCGCGTCACAACCAGAATACGGCGTTAAAGTCGAAGAGAATGTGTTCGTCACGGCCCGGGACGGTGTCAAGCTGGCCGTCGACATCTATCGTCCGGATGGCCCCGGGAAATTCCCGGCGCTGCTTGCCCTGTCTCCGTACGGGAAGAGCCTGCAGCCGTTCGACACTCCTCCACAACCGTTCGGGAAGTCATGCTTCGAAGCTTCTATCGAGTCGGGCGATCCCTATTTCTACGCCAAGCGTGGATACGTGTACGTGATCGGTGACCTGAGGGGCACCGGTGACTCCGAGGGCGCCTACATGGGTCTCTTCTCCCATCACGAAGGCGAAGACGGCGCCGACATCGTCGAGTGGCTCGCGGAGCAGCCTTGGTGCGACGGCAACGTCGGTACGGCCGGTATCTGCTACTTCTCCTCGATGCAGCTGCACGTCGCGGCCGAGCAGCCGCCTCACCTGAAGTGCATCGCGCCTTGGGAGATCTTCGGCGATGACCTCTACAACCACGGCCAGTACGAGGGCGGTGTTTTCAACATCTTCCTGTACGGCCTCTACACCGGGACCTACCCGGCCCGCTGTGGGTACGCCATCAAGAACTGCAAGTCGTGGATGATCGAGAACACCCCGCCTGCCAAGCTGAAGAAGCTGGTCGACAAGGCTCTCGCCGACCCGGACCTGAGGCAGTACCCGTATCTGGCTCATCTGCTCAAGTACCCGGAGAAGAACCCCATCCTGTTCGACTTCATGCTCAATCCGCTCGACGGTCCGTACTACCGTGAGCGTTCGGTCTCCGAGCGGCTGGACAAGATCAAGGTGCCTACCTACGTGGGCGGCCCCTTTTTCAGCTTCTTCTCGCAGCCGCAGATGAACGTCTTCAACCGCGTGAAGACGCCGAAGAAGATGTTCCTCTATACCGACATGGGCACCCGCCCCTGGAGAGCGCACCACGACGAGCTTCTTCGCTGGTACGACTACTGGCTGAAGGGGATCGAGACCGGCATCATGGACGAGCCTACCATCCGCTACCACACCACCGGCATGGAGCAGTTGAAGACGGCCGAGCAGTGGCCGCTGGAGACCACACAGTGGACCGACTTCTACTTCACCGGGCTGGGCGGTCTCTCGCGGGAACCGGAATACTACAACGACGAGCCGGACGCCTTCGTCCAGCAGCCCCTGTTCGTTACCGAGGAACGGGCGAGAGTCAGCTATGTGAGCCCGCCTCTGCCGTACGACATGCAGGTGACCGGCCCGCCGCGCGTCACCTTCTATGCGGCCATCGATCAGCCCGACACCAAGTGGCGCGTGGAAGTGCGCGAGGCTGACTCCGACGCCATCTACCCGCTGGCTTCAGGCTGGCTGAAGGCCTCCTTCAGGACCCGGGTGCCCGAGAAGGACACTCCTTGGGAGATCGCTCACGACTTCACCAAGTCGGCGCCCGTCAAGCCCGGCGAGATCTATGAGTACCAAGTGCAGCTGCGGCCGATGTCGCACTTGTTCAAGGCCGGCAAGCAGATCAAGGTAGAGATCTCCAGCATCGATATACCGACCGACATCGAGACCTACGACGTCATGTGGCATGTCTGCAACGCGGTGACGACGGTCCATAGGATCTACCGCGACGGATGCCATCAGTCCAAGGCGTCGCTGCCGGTGATCCCGCTCGAGAGGTAACCCTCCTCCCTTTGTCGCGCCGGTGCGGACCACGCCCCTTCGGGCCGTGGTCCGCTCCGGCGCCCTTAACCCGCGCATCGCGGTCTTTCGCGCGGCCGCCGAGCGAACGTGATGTGGCCCGGCCGCCCCAGGGGCGCACGGAATCAATGCCTGGATCAGAGGACGAAAGACGTGAACGGCCGCCGGGCCCCCTTCGCCGGCTAGATCTTCCGCGAATCGTAGGCCCAATGGAGGAGCGCCTGCCGCTGCTTCTGGCGGCAGCTCAGGTCGCCGGCGAAGCAGTTCCTGCGGACCTGGGCCGCGTGCCTGCGCATGGCCTTCCAGCGCCCGATCTGCCTGGCGTCCTCATCCCCTATCCGGCGACCGATGAAGTAGCGGCAGTACCATTGGAACCATCCCCGAGGGTCGTCCGGGTAGATCCAGCCGCGTTTCTCCCATTCGGAGAGCGGCAGCGAGGCGTCCACGCCGAAGAGATTAAGGGAAGGGTCGCGCTTCTCGGGGGACAGCTTGGCCTTCTCAAACCACGCCGCAGGGAACTCGTCGCGACAGTCGGTCATGTACTTGCCGGCGAACACCCCTAGCTCCAGCATCTCCTGGGGAGTCAGCTCGGGCTCGAACTCGGGGTCGAAGTCGCGGCCCGTCGGCGCGGTGAGGACATAGCGATAGCCCTGCTGCATCTTGTCGTTGACCACGATCTCCCTCAATGTCTGGTTCTCATCTTTCGCGAGCATTCCGCGCATATCCCACGTAGCTGGACCTTCACGGATTCGACCGTGCCCATGGCATGAGTCTCGTCAGGCACCCTGACGCCGTCGAGGTCCCCGCTGTAGACATCGCGGATCAGACCACAGCGCGTGCAGACGAAGTGATGGTGCCTGGTGGGGTTGGCGTCGTAGCGTGTGGGACCCGGCGTCGCATTGACCCGGTCCACGAGCCCGAGCTCGACAAGAGCTCCCATGGTGCGGTACACGGTATCGAGAGAGATGGTGGGCACCCGCCTGCGAACCCCCTCGTAGATCTTCTCCACGTCGGGGTGGGTGTCGTCTCCCGCGAGCTCCCGGGCCACCTCTAGCCGCTGGTGGGTCAGCCTGAGGCCGCTTCTCCTCAGGGCCTGTGAAAAGACCGAAATGCGACGCTCGGCTTCGCTCAAGGGAACGGACACAGCAGGCACCGTCGTTTTCTTGGGGTATGATTCTTAAATAGTATAGGTCCTTGAGTACAAGGACGCAAGACGGCGCAAAGGATTGAGAATAGCCGCGCTACGCGGAAAGTGAGGGCGACGATTGCTGCTTCCACTCGTCGAGGACGGCTTCGTTCGGGAGGGGCAGCGGCTTCGCGCCCACTATCTCGCAGCAGCGTTCGTAGATGCAGTCGATCTCGTGCTTGCACTCGCCCGCGGACACCTCGAAGGGGGCATGGCAATAGAGGCAACAGAGAGTGTGGAGGTCCCACCAGGGAGTCCGGGTGAGGCGTTCTATGACCGAGCGCATGCGGCGCCAGTCATAGCAGAGGGTCTCTACCTCCGAAGAGAGTCTGTCTACCTCTCTGGGCTTCGGTACTCCATCCTCGAACACGCATTCTCTCCCGGGGCCTAGGGCGAACCGTACCTCTTGTTTTTCTATCGGCAGGAACCGTCCAAAGGCTGAGAGCGAAGTGGTGACGAGGTGGTCAATCGCGAGCGCTTTTGTCCTCCGGCAGAGTCAAGCGGCCCTCGCGATAGAGGGTGAGAAGCGCGTCCACCACCTGGGGATCGAACTGCCCGCCCCGTTCGCGCTCGATCTCCTGCAAGGCGTCCGTCACGGGCCAGGCCTGCTTGTAGGGACGTTCGTGGATCAGCGCGTCGAAAGCGTCGGCCACCGCCACGATGCGTGCGGTGAGGGGGATCTCGTCGGCCTGAAGGCCGCAAGGGTAGCCGCTGCCGTCCCATCGCTCGTGATGGAAGAGGGCGATTTCCTCGGCCATCTGCACCAGTTCAGACGTGCCACCGCTCAGCAGTTTCGCCCCCAGAGCGGAGTGCTTCCGCATGACCTCACGTTCGGTCTCGTCGAACGGGCCCCTCTTGAGAAGCACAGCGTCCGAGATGGCCACCTTCCCCAGATCGTGCAGAGGAGACGTCCGGCTGATCAGGGTCACCTTCTCTTGAGGCAGGCCGAGCTCCTGCGCCAGCTGACCGCACACATGCCCCACCCGGTCTGTGTGCTGGCCCGTTGCGTCGTCGCGGTATTCGGCGACGCGGCCCAGACGGTCGAGGATCTCGTGGTGAGCCTGCTGGAGCTGAGCGGTGCGGCGCCTGACCAGTTCTTCCAGTACGCCCCGGACCTCGTGAAGGCGCAGGCTCATGTACCTCGTCTCGAGGAGAGAGTGCACGTGGGCGATGAAGACGTTGAGGTCGATTGGCTTGGTGAGGAAGTTGATGGCTCCGGCTTGGAGTGCGTGCAGCCTCGTCTCGGCCTCCGGCAGCCCGCTCACCATGAGCACGGGCAAGAACGTGTCCTCGTTCAGGTACTGGCTGAGATCGTTCAGGAAGTCGTAGCCGGTCATACCGGGCATGTCGATGTCGAGGACGATCAAGTCCGGGGTGTTGCTCTGCGTGAACGCCAAGGCCGCGATCGGATCCGTGAAGCCGACGGGGGAGGTGTACCCAGCGCCTTCCAGCGCGCGCGTGAGGAGTCGGACGATACTTCCCTCGTCGTCGACTATGAGGACCCTCGCATCCGGGTGAGTCGGTTCGGTCATGTCATCGCCTCATGATCTCGTTGGTTGCCTACGTATTCGACACATCGGCCTGGTTCCGGCCAAGACTGAGCTTTATCCTCGTCACGAGGGTGTCCGCCGTGAACGGCTTCTCCAGGTAGTCGGACGCCACGTGCGACGGGCCTATGCTGGCGATGGTATCGCTGCTGTAGGAAGACATGTAGACGACGGGAAGCCCAGGACGTAGGCTCTCCGCCACCTGGGCGAGCTGGTCACCCCGCAGGGACCCGGGCATGACGACGTCGGTGAGCAGCAGATCTATCGCGATGTCAGGATTCTGGAGTATCTCCACCGCCTGGTCTCCATCACTGGCCGGTAGGGCCCTGTAGCCCCGTTTCTCCAGGATGCGCACCGTCAACGCGCGGAACGTATCATCGTCGTCCACCACGAGGATGGTGTCGAGGGTGGCCAGTCCGACCGGTCGCGATCTCCACGGTCCCCCGGAGCGGTCGCCGGCTACGCGAGGAAGGTAGATCGTGAACCTCGTGCCCCGCCCGAGCTCGCTTTCCACATACGTGTGTCCGCCGCTCTGCGCCACCACACCGTAGACCGTAGCGAGACCGAGGCCGGTCCCCTCCCCGGTGGGCTTGGTGGTATAGAAGGGCTCGAACGCATGCGCGAGCGTCCCTTCGTCCATGCCCGTGCCTGTGTCGGTGACGGCGACCATGACGTAACTGCCCGGCTGCGCGTCGGGGTGAGTCTGGCAGAAGGCTTCGTCCAGGTCGACGTTGGCCGTCTCCACGGTCAGAGTCCCGCCCCGGGGCATCGCGTCCCGGGCGTTCACCGCCAGGTTGAGCAGGATCTGGACGAACTGATGCTCGTCAACGTCCACCAACCACAGGTCGGGATCGAGCTTGGTGATCAGCTGGATGTCGGCACCGATGGTGCGAGTGAGCATGCGTTCGATGTCGGAGACGATCCTGTTGAGAGATAGGACCTCTGGCCGCAGCGCCTGGCGGCGCGAGAAGGCAAGGATCTGCTTGGTGAGGGCGCTTGCTCTCTGCGCCGCGGCCTTGATCTCCGTCACATCCTCAGCCACCGGTCCGGTGCTGCCTTCCGGCGAGCCCAGGACCAGGTCGCTGTAGCCGATGATAGTCGTGAGGACGTTGTTGAAGTCGTGAGCGATACCTCCGGCCAAGCGCCCGACGGCCTCCATCTTCTGTGAGTGACGGAGCTGTTCGTCGCGCTCCCGGAGCGCTCTCAAGGTCATCGTCCGCTCCGTCACGTCCTCATGGATCGCCAGCACCCCGATTATCCCGCCGGATGCGTTCCGCAAGGGCACTTTGCTGGTGCGGATTATCCGGGGGCTGCCCTGGGCGGGCGCCGTCGTCTCTTCGTATTGGAGTTTCGCGACCCCCGTCCGGATTACCTCGAGGTCGTCATCGCGGGCTGACGGAGGGAACCCGGTCCGCGGGGTCACCGCCAGATCCTCTTCCGACAGGCCTGCTATGGCGCTTGGGTCGGGTAGGCGCAGGTCGAGGGCCATGGCCTTGTTGCAGCCCATGTAGCGTAGGTTGCGGTCCTTCCAGATGATCCGCAGTGGCACGGTATCGAGGACGAGCTGGAGCATCTGACGTGATTCGAGCAGCGCCTCCTCGGCCTTCAACCGCTCCGTCACGTCCCGCACCGCCGCGACGCGGACCTCGCGGCCTTCGAGTTCGAAGTACCGATGTCGGACCTCAGCGGGAAAGACCGTGCCGTCCTTCTTCTTGTTGCACCGCAGGAGGGCGCCGCCGTCGATCTGGTCTGAGGACGTCTTTGGCGGCTCCGGCTCGACGGTCAGCTCGATAGTACCCAACGCGAGCAGCTCTTCCCGGCTGTAGCCGTAGAGCTCGCTGGCGGCTGGGTTGACATCAAGTATCCTGCCAGATTCTTCGTCTGTCAGTACGATCGCATCCGATTCCAGCTCGAAGAGCTGGCGGTACCGTTCCTCGCTGTCCCTCAGCACCTGCTCGGCATGTCTTCGCTCCTCGATATCTCGGGCGAAGGCCACACCGTATTCCGTGCCCTCGAAGTCGACGTGGTAGGAGGAGATCTCCACGGGGCGCAGCCTGCCGTCGGCCGATCTGAGCGTTCTCTCCTGCTGAGAGGGTCCGTAGTCCCTGACCAGCCGCCAGCTCTCTTCCCAAGCCTCCTTCGACAGCGAGGGATCCAGCTCCCATATCGCGAGCCCGACCATCTCCTCGAAGGAGCGCCCGGCCATCTTGCAGGCCGAGTCGTTCGCGTATATCAGCCGGCCGTCTTTGCCGATCCACAAGACCATGTCCAGCGACTGCTCCACCGTGAGCCGGTTCAGGCGAAGGGATTCTTCCAGCTTCTTGCGCTCGGAGATGTCGCGGCAGAAGTCGCAGTCGTATTCGTTTCCACCGAAAGACACATGCGTGCCCGCGATCTCGACCGGGATGACCCGGCCGCTCTTGGTGCGGTGTTGAGCTTCTATCGTCCGAGTGCCGGATTCCCGAATCTTGCTCCAGTGAGCCGCCCAGCGCTCCGGAGTCATCATGGGATCGAGGTCGAAGACGGTCATGGAGAGCAACTCTTCCCGGGTGTATTCGAGGTAGCGGCAGGTGGACTCGCTGACCTCTACCAGCCGCGCCTCGGGATCCACCCACAGTGGGTAGTCGCTCATGTGGTCGAGCGAGAACTGCGCGCGCTCCAACTTCTCCTCGACGCGCCTGCGCGCCGAGATATCCCGGGAGAAGCCGCAGTCGTACTCCTTTCCGGCAAAGGTCACGTGCACCACGGAGGTCTCGACTGGGAACTCCCGGCCGCTCTTGGCCCGGTGCCGTGTATCAACCGTACGAGGACCCGAATCCTGCATGTTGCGCCAATGCGAGTCCCAGCGCTCCCGCGTCAGCGTCAGATCGATATCGAAGACGCTCATGGAGAGGAGCTCGTCCCGCGTGTACTCCAGGTGGCGGCAGGTCGAGTCGGTCACGTCGCGTATCCTGCCCTCGGAGTCGACCCAGATCGGGTAGTCGTTGCTGTTGTCGAGTATGAACTGGCTGCGGAGGAGCTTGTCCTCGGCCCGCCTACGCTCGGATATATCCCGTATCATGCCGCAGTCGTACTCACGGCCGCCGAACATCACGCGGCTGATGACGACCTCGACGGGTATCATGCGTCCACTCTTGGTCCGGTGTTGCGTCTCGAGGACGCGGGGGTCGAGCTCTCTCCGTTCCTCCCACTGGTCGTCCCATTCGCTCCTGTCCATCGTGGGGTCTATGTCGAAGACCGTCATGGAAAGGAGCTCGTCTCGGGTGTATTCCAGATGCCGGCAGGTGGTCTCGGAGACGTCGACTATCCTGGCGCTGCTGTCCGTCCACATCGGATAGTCGTCGACATGGTCGAGGAAGAACTGGGCCCGCGAGAGCTGCTCCTCGACCTGCCTGCGTTCGGTGATGTCCCGGCAGAGAGAGCAGTCGTATTCGCGGCCTTCGAAGGTGACGTGGTCGGTGGTGATCTCGACTGGGAATACCCTGCCGCTCTTGGTCTTGTGGCGGATCTCGATGGTCTCTGAGCCGGTCTCTCGCACTCTGCTCAAGTGAGCCGTCCAACCCTCAGGAGTCAGGTCGGGATCGATGTCGAAGGCCGTCATGGAGAGCAGCTCTTCCCGAGTGTATTCGAGATGATGGCAGGTGGATTCGCTCACGTCGACGATGCGGGACTCCGAGTCTCCCCAGATGAGGTAGTCGGTCATGCTGTCAATGGTGAACTGGGTGCGTTGCAGCCTTGCCTCTACCCGTTTGCGTTCGGTGATGTCCCGGCAGAAGGCGCAGTCGAAGTCTTGGCCGGCGAAGGAGACGCGGTTGGTCACCACTTCGACCGGGAACATCCTGCCGCTCCTGGTGCGGTGTTGCACTTCGTTCACCCGGTGCCCCAACCTTCTCAGGTCTTCCCAGTGCCTCGTCCACTCTTCCCGGGGCATCGTGGGGTCGACTTCGAAGATGGTCATACTGAGGAGCTCATCGCGGGTGTACTCGAGGTGACGGCAGCTGGAGTCGCTCACGTCGACGATGCGACCGTTCTCGTCCAGCCAGATGGGATAGTCGCTCATCGCGTCAAGGGAGAACCTCATCCGCTGCAGTTGCCCTTCTGTCTGTTTCCGCTCGGTGAGATCCCGGCAGAAAGAGCACTGGTACTCAACGTCTCCGAACGTCACATGAGCCACGCCGACCTCGACCGGCAGGATCCTGCCGCTCTTCGTACGGTGCTCGCTCTCCACTGTGAAGGTGCCGCGGCGCTTTGACCGTTCCCAGCTCCTCGCGCGCTCCTCAGGCGATGTGTATCCTTCGTTGGCCGCCAGCAGCGGGTCTATGTCGAAGACGGTCATTCCGAGGAGCTCATCGCGCGTGTATTCCAGATGGCGGCAGGTAGACTCGCTGACCTCGATTATGTGCCCCTCCACGTCGAGCCACATGGGATAGTCCTCGACATGGTTGAGGGTGAACTCCGCGCGCAACAGACCCTCCTCCGCCTGCTTGCGTTCGGAGATGTCCTCGAACACGGCCAGAAAGTGATCGGGCGCGGGGCTGGAAACGCGCATGACGAGCCACTTCTTGAGGCCGCTGAGATTTCTCTCGAGCCTCTCCGGCCTCCGGGTCTTGACCACGCGTTCGAAGACCTCGACCACCTCGGGGTAGCTCTCCTGCCAGCCCGGCATTACCTGGCTGTTTCTCTTCGCGATCGGGTCCGAGACACCGAAGAGCTGGAGGAATGCTTCGTTCGTGGCTACGTAGGCCCAGTCGTTGGGAGCCCCGGTCTCGTCGAAGTAGAGGCGGCAGTAGGCGAAGGCCTCGACCATTGCGGAGGAGAGAGCCTGATGGAGGGCCTCACTGCTACGTATGGCCTCGTCGGCGAGGCGCTCCCGCAGATGAGCGGCGAATGCTCTCACCGCCGGTTCGACCACCGCGAGCACCTCGGGGGTGATGAGGTGTTTGCGCCTGCTGTTGAGTTGGAGTATTCCGTACACTTCGTCGTGGGCTCGGAGGGGGATGCAGGCCACCGATTCGTAGCCGCCCGCGGCGCAACGCCCGCGCAGCGGCGAGAGAGTCCTGCCGCGGTCGTCGTACGACGTCCCGTCGCCGATGCTGCCGGTCCAGAAAGTCCCTTCAGCGGTGAAGCGCGCATGGTCGGCCGGAGCCTTGCCCCGGATGATGTCACCGCAAGCGCATTCGAGCACCGGCCTGCCCCGGTCGTCGTGCAGGAGATTCCGGTCCGGTCCGCGCCGTAAAAGCGAGTTATCGGTGGCAAGGTACTTTGCGGGGAAGCCCTGCTCCACCACGTACGGGTAGTCGCCCGCTTCCTCCAGCCGGATGGCCGCGGCCTCACAACCTGTGTGGTCGCGCAACTGCTCCAAGGCCGCCCGCATGAGCTGGCGACTGTCGGGCCGTGCTCCCGCAGCGTCCAGGATCCGGCCGACGAGGGCATCGGCCGCAGCCTGGGCGTCGCCGTCACGAGCCGCGGGCCGCTTCTTCAGCTCTCGCTCGCTGCCCAACCTCTCGTCTCTGATGCGACGCCGGCGCGCGTCGAAACCCATGGCTGTCGTCCTTGCACCCAAGCCCGCGGAGACCTGGAGTTGACTTGAACCGTCTGCGACCGCAGGTTACCAGTATCCAAAGATACCTATCGGCCAAACGGGCGTATAGACGAGAGATGCGATCCTGGTCGCGTAGCGTCGCCGCGAACGGTCCTGTCTCGGGGCCTACTCCGATACGCGGACGACGGCTGGCTCAGCGGTGGCGACCTCAGCGGCGGCAGCTTCATCGGCGGCGATCCTGGCCGCGCATTTCTGCTTGGCCGGGTCCAGCCGCAACGTTACGAAGAACGTGATGACCGCGACGCCGCAGGCGGCGAAGAAGGGGATCTGATACCCCACGAAGTTGAGGGTGAAGCCCATAGTGACCGGCACCACGATGGCGGCCAAATGCTGCATGGTCAGTCCCATGGACAGGCTCGGCGCCAGGTCAGACGCTGTGGCGATCTTGCGGAGGTAAGTCGACGCACCCATGTAAGAGAGCGGCGCGATAACCGCGTAGACCAGGTAGAAGACGCAGGCCATCCACACGTTGGGCGATAGTGCATAGCCACCCAACGCCACTATGTAGGCCAGGTTGACCAGTGAGAGAGAGTGGCGTTCGCCCGTCCGGTCGATCCAGCGGCCCAGCCACGAAGCCGTGAGCATGCAGCCGAAGGTGACCGCCATCATGACCACCGATATTGCGGCGACACCCAGTCCGAAGTGGTTCACCAACACCCACAACCCGAACGAGAAGAACACCTGCTGCCGCGCTCCATCCAGGAACACGAGCCAGTAGTAGCGGGAGTACTCACGCCGGAACACCATGGGCGCCCGCTTGGGCGCGAACCTGCTCGCCCTTCCTTCGTGCAGATGGGGGAAGGGGAGGATGGCGAGTGCGCCGATGACGGCCACCACGGAAAGGACGATGAAGGTCGGCTTGAAGGAGAAGAGCTTGAACTGGAAGACGAAGAACACCATGAGAAGGGCCGCGAACGTGCCTATCTGCGTGATAGCTCCCATCCGGCCCAGAACGGAGCCGCTCCTGTCCTCCGTCGTAAGGCTCAGGCCCAACGAGATCTGCGTCTGCAGGGCCAGGTGCATGCCGAAGCTGCTGAGAAGCGTCCAAGGGATGACCGTCCAGAACCCATCGGCCACCACAAAGAGGCTGCAGCCCAGTCCGAAGGCCACCAAAGCGCCCGCGGTGAGTTTCTGGAGGGAGACTCGGTAAAACAGCGCGGTCAGTGCGAAGAGCAGCAACCCGCCCATCTCTCTGATGGCCGTCCAGTAGCCGAACTGCGGGCCGCTCAGGCCCAGGACCCCGTCCAGGTAGTTCGTGACGATGCTGTTCTGGGCGTTGGTGGCGAAGCCGAACGCAGCCGAAAGAACGGCCAGGGTGATGAAACCGCGGCCTACGGGTGTGCGCCACATCTCACGCATGAAGAGATCATCACCTCGCTGGATCCGGGGTTTGGAGAGCCGCTCTGAGAAGAAGGGGTCGCGGCATTCTACTACATCGCGGTTTGCCTGAGACGCGGACGGGTTGTACCTTCAGTAGATGCCGCCCGACTCGGACAGCAAGGTAGACAGCAGAGTCACGAAGCGTGATTCGACCACGGCCGTCGCGTTGGTGGTCGTGGTCGGTGTGCTCATGCAGGCGGGTTCGGCCATCGCGGTGCTCGTCATCGAGTCGGTGGGTGTCGTGGAGGCCCTGTGGCTGCGAACGGCTCTCGCGGCGATACTCCTGGCCGCCGTGCACCCCCGCTGGGTCCGTTTGCCGGCCAGGGGCGACCGGCTGTTGATGGCGGGTCTGGTCGTGAGTCTGGTGGCCATGAACTTCAGCTTCTACGAGGCCATAAGCCGCGCACCGGTGGGGCTTGTCGTCGCGGTGGAGTTCCTGGGCCCACTCGGGGTGGCGGTGGCGGGTTCGCGGCGCGCGCTCGATGTTGTCTGGGTGGCGCTGGCCGGCGTGGGTGTGGGGCTGCTCGCCCGGCCGGGCGGTTCGATCGCGCTGGCCGGCCTTCTGTTCGCCCTTCTGGCCGCCGCGTGTTGGGCGGCCTTCATCCTGATCGCCAAGCGGACCGTCAGCCGGATGGAGCCGCTGCGTGTCACCACTCTGATGCTTCTCGGAGCCACCGTCATCTTGACTCCGGTGTGGCTGGCGACCGGGGTGAAGATCGTGGGCCACGGCCGGGCGCTCCTTCTCGGGCTGGCCGTCGCGGTGCTGTCGTCGGCGCTGCCGTACTTCCTCGAGCTGGCCGCCATCAAACGGGTCCGCGCCTCCACCTACGGGGTGCTCCTGAGCATCGAGCCGGCCATCGCGGCGTTGATGGGGTTCCTGATCCTGTCGCAGCGTCTTGCCTATCGAGAGATCGGAGCCATCGTGGCTATCGTCGTGGCCGCAGGCGGCGCAAGCTGGGCTGCCAGTTCAAGGAGCGGGGCCCGCCGGGTGGAGTGACGGTCGCCTCGGATGGCTCGCTGAGAGGCTGCTGAAGAACGAAGCCCCGGCCGTTGGGACGCAGCAGCCCGTTAGACCTTGCCCTTCTCCACCAGCCGGGCGAAGTGGGCGAAAGTGCGGTCGTATGTGCGCTCCGCGTCGGCCGGGAACACACAGGCGGGCAGTTCTCTACTCCTCACGTGGTAGGCGATGCAATCGCAGCACATCCCTTTCCGTGAGCAGAGATCGGAGAGCGTCGTGTAGGGAAAGAGTGTAGGATAGGGTGTAGATC
>CAZQDY010000065.1:0-13238 GCA_964592075.1 uncultured Gaiellales bacterium | reverse complement strand
GATAATGAGCGGTGACTGGAGTTCAGACGTGTGCTCTTCCGATCTGACAGGGGCCTTTGGTACCGGCGTCCCCGCATGGGGTCCGATCGAGCGCGGCTACTTGGCCAGCGCTATGTCGCCGAGGTTGACGTCCTTCTCGGTGCAGATGTCCTCTATGGTCTTGGTCTTGAAGCCCTTGGCGGCGATGCTCAGCTTGTATGACTCGCCGTCGGGCAGGCCTCTGAACCAGAAGTCGCCGAAGCCGTCGGTGGTGGCGGTAAGGGCTTTGCCCTTGCCTCCCGTGAGCGTGCAGGTGGCGCCCTCGATGATCTCCTTGGCCGCAGCGTCGTAGACGGTGCCGGCGACGAACTTCTTGGGGATGTTGAGGTAGTAGACGCGCGGCTTGTGGCCGAGCTCGGGCTTCAGGACCTCCGCTTTGGCGATCTCGTTCTTGAAGTCCTTCTCCTCGCCGAACTTGATGGCCTCGGTGGGGCATGCATCCACGCACCGCGGGACCTTCCACTCGCCGCCGTCGAGGAGATGGGCGCAGCCGGTGCACTTCTGGGCCAGGTTCAGGTCGTCGTTGAAGTAGATGGCGTCGTACGGGCAGGCGTCCACGCAGAGCCGGCAGCCGGTGCACTTCACCGAGTCGATGATCACGAGGCCATCGTCACGCTTGTAGATGGCTCCTTCGATGGGGCAGGGCGTGATGCACGGAGCCTCGTCACAGTGCATGCAGGGGTTCGGCACATAGTGCATCTCGACCTTCGGCACGGTGCCCCGGATGTGTTCGTCCAGCCTCATCCAGAACTGGCCGGTGTCGGGTTGAGGCTTGGCGATGGGAGACCAATCGTTGCCGACGTGCTCGTCCTTGCACACGAACTGGCACGCGTAGCACCCTACACAGAGCCCGACGTCGATGACGAAGACCTTCATTTGTCGCCTCCCTCGATCCATGCGTCGAAGCGCAGGCCGGCACCCGGGTCGTAGACCCGCGCGAAGGCGTCGGGATAGTCCCTACGCCACTCCTCCCATTCCTCGTTCTTGACCTTCTGCACGTCGACCAGGTAGCCACTGGTGGCCTGGCCGACGGCGTTCTTGGAGGTGATCCCGTTGGGGGCGATGGTGTTGATGGCGCCTCCGCGGTCCACCTTGCCCGGGACCAACGGGTCGTGACGCGCTCCATGGTCCACATAGACCACTCCCGGTCTGATCCGCTCCCATACGCGGGCGCCGACCAGCACGATGCCCCGTTCGTTGAAGATCTTGACCACGTCGCCATCCTTGATGCAGCGGGCCTCGGCATCGCTCGGGTGGATCCAGATGGGCTCGTACTTGTAGCCGTCGAAGCCCAGCACCTTGCCGGTCGGGGTTTCCCGGGCCCAGCTGTTGTCGTCGCCTTGCGCGTGCGTGCGCCAGCGCGGATGGTTCGAGACCAGGAGCAGCGGGAACATCGCGGCCCGCTCGCTCGACAGGGCCTCGTCGTGGGTGACGCCCTTCTCGATCCACTTGGGGAATGGCGGGCGCTCCTTGTCGTCGGGGAAATGCTGAGCCAGACGCTCGGAGTAGAACTCAAGCAGGCCGCTGGGGGTCTTCAGCGGGTTGTTCTTGGGATCTTCGTAGAAGAGCCTGAAGCCGGGCGGGTCGTCTTCCCAGTCGTGGGCCGTCGCATACACATAGCACTTCTTCTCGTAGAAGTCCTCCCACGTGGTCAGTTTGTCCAGTTTCATGCTCTCGAAGACGAGCTTCTCGAGGTCGAGGGTGGTCATGCCCGTGGTGAACTCGTCGTAGAGCCCCAGCTTCTCCGCCACCGCGGCTACGATCTCGTAGTCGCTCTTCGACTCGCCGATGGGGAGGATGGCCTGCTCCTGGATGGAGACGCTTGCAAAATGCGGGCCCTGGCGCGTGGTGGTGACGATGTCCTCCACCTCGAGGGTGGTGTTGGCCGGTAGGACGATGTCGGCATAGAGGCATTCGTTCTCCAGCCACGGATGCTGGGCCACGATGCACTCGATGCTCGGGTCCTTGAACGCCTCGATGGTCCAGTTGCCGTGGTTCCAGCAGGTGATGCGGCAGGGCGTGTCGGTCCAGATCATGTGGATGGGGACTCCGCCCTTCTCCTTGGCCACCGGATAAGTGTAGCGGTCGAACTGCTCTTCGGTCTGGCACTCTTGACCGCCGCTCCCATGGAACACCAGGGGCGGCTTGAGGATGGCGTCTTGGATCAGGGTCTTGGGGATGAGCTGCGGTCCCCACGCATGGACCGTGGTCCAGCAGGGCTTGGTCAGGCGCTCGGGCAGGTCGGGGTTGAAGAAGCGGATGCTGCCCAGACCTTCCGCCCGGGGCATGCCGAAGTACGTCATCTGGCACTGATGGACGCCGGGCTTGCCGAGTCCCTGCATGCCCAGGAGGATGCATTCGAGGCGGCCGGGCTCATGCGAGTACGGGCCCCGGAAGGCCGAGCCGCCGAAGTAGTGGATGATCGACGTGGTGTTCTTGGCGAACTGGCGCGCCAGGGCCTTGATGGTCCACTCGGGCACGCCGCACTTCTTGGAGGCCCACTCGGGCGTTTTGGGGATGCCTTCCTCGTCCTCACCCAGGACGTAGGCGGCCACCTTGTCCATGCCGACCGCGTGCGTCTCGACGTACTCCTTGTCCCAGGTGCCCTCAGTCAGCCACACGTAGATGATGGCCAGTTGGAGCGCGGCGTCGGTGTTCGGAAGCACCGGGATCCACTTGTCGGCGTGGACGGCGGCGGCGTAGTTGAGGTCGGGGCAGATGTAGACCTGTTTGATGCCGGCCCGGGTCCAGAACTGCGAGATGCGGGTAGCGTACTGGCCGGTAAAACCCCAGGGGGTGGTCTCTTCGTCGCAGCCCCACTTGAGGACCATGCTGGAGTGTTCGGAGATGTCCTTGATGAGGTTGGCGGCCGGCGACATCATGCCCTGGAAGCCCTGCCCCCACACGTGTTTGGCGCCCCAGTACCAGCCCTCCCAGCTGTCAGGGTTGCGCACCTGCTGGGTGAAGCCCCCCATCATGTCCAGCAGGCGGGCCTGATGGCCGTGCGGAGTGTGGATGGTCTTGCACTCGCCGTGGCCGTCACCCTGGGCGAGGATGGCCAGAGGGCCGTACTCTTTGTGGACGCGTCTGATCTCCGCCGCCACGAGGTCGGTGGCCTCGTCCCAGGAGATCCTCACGAACTTGCTCTTGCCGCGGTTCTGGGTGTTCCGTTCCCCGTTGGGATCCCAGTCGACCCGCTTCATGGGGAACTTGATGCGGTTGGGGGAGAAGGTCCTCTTCTTGTACGCGAGGGAGAAGGGGGCCGGCAAGGCCTTGGGCAGTGGCCCCAGGGTTTCGCCGTTCCGTTCGATCCTCCAGGGGTTCAGCTTCTTGTAGTCATGCTTCCAGTCGTACTTGAAGGGTCTGATACGAACTGCTTTCCCGTCTTTCACATCCACGAAGCACTCGCCGCCTCCTCCCAGAAGGCCCCCCATGGCGAGGTTCTTGATAGTCGTTTTGTCGACACTCACATCGACCTTCGCGCGTTCCCCTTTGGCCATAGCGATCGTCGTCCTTTCGAGGAGGGGTGAATGGACGCCTCGGTTGAGAAAATTGGCCTATCCTTTGTACCTTGATGGGAGCTATCAGTCAATAGCTGCCCAGTAGAACGGGGGAGTCAAACTACCTAAGTGGGTGCTCGGGGGGTCCATCCCAGATAGGCAGAGAAGGAGCCGGCCGCCGTCCTGACGGCGTCCGCGAACGCGGCGCTCTCAGCCGGACCGAAACGGCCGGTAGGAGCTACGACGGAGATCGAGGCCATGACCGCTCCAAACTGGTCGCGCACCGGAGCGCCGACCGCGCACAGACCCTGGTAGTACCCTTCGAGATCGTAGGCCACGTCGTCCTTGACGACCTGGTCGAGCTCGGCCAGGATGACGTCCCGGTCGGTCACGGTTTGCGGTGTTCGCCGGGTGCGGGGCCGCGCGAGCAACGCCTCCCTTTCCTCCGGCGACTTGAAGGCGGCGAAGATCTTGCCGTGCACCGTGGCGATGTCGCCGAGGATGCGGCCGGGGGCCGTCTGCCGCTTGAAGGGACGGGTGGTGTTGATGATGTCCACGCACACGGGGAAGCCGTCGACTTCCACGGCCAGGGTGACCGATTCCCCCGTCTGCTCCACGAGTGATTCGAGGAAGGGCCTCGCCGCGGCGACGAACTCCGACTGGTCGCCGGCGACGTAGCAGAGCGCCAACATGGCCGGCCCGAGCCTGTACCGGTTGGTCGCGGAGTCGCGCACCAGGAAGGCCATGGACTCCAAGGTCCGGACCATACGGTAGGCGGTCATGCGGACCAGCCCGGTCCGCTCCACCATCTCGTCGATGGTCCACTCTCTGTGGTCCACGTCGAAAAGGCATAGAATGGAGAGACCTCTGGTCAGCGCTCTGACCGAAAAGGGATCGGTCTCTCGCGATGCTGTGGTCGCGGCCATGTGTCTCCCGTCGATCAGGGCCGGTCCTCCAGGCGAGCGCGTGCCTTGCAAATGAACCATGCCTACTCTACGATACTACCAGTATTACTCAATAATATCGAGATATCGTTTTGCCCTCCGAAGGATAACCACCTCGAGTCTCATGGGAGCTGATGACTGATGGCCGAAAAGGTATTCGCCAACTGCACCAACAGCGGACCCGTGTCTGTCTACGTCAAGGACGGCAAGATCGTCCGGGTCCGCCCCTTGGTCGTCGACGAGAAGGACTTCAAGCCCTGGACCATCGAGGCCGGCGGCAAGAAGTACTCTCCGCCGAAGAAGGTGACGCTGTCACCCTATATCCACGCCGAACGCCGGCGGATCTACTCCGATGAACGCATCAGATATCCGATGAAGAGGGTCGACTTCGATGTGAACGGAGCCCCAGGCTCCACCGGGCCCAGCGGCCGCAATCCTCAGAATCGAGGCAAGTCCCCCTACCAGCGCATCTCCTGGGATGAGGCGGCCGGTCTGGTGGCGGCCGAGCTCACGAGGGTGAAGGAGACCTACGGCGGATCGGCCATCAGCGGCATCACCTCCTCCCACCATAACTGGGGCATCGTCGGCTACAAGATGGGTCCCTTCGCCCGTTTTCTCAACATGGTGGAAGGCACCCCGGTGCTCGACAACCCGGACAGCTGGGAAGGGTGGCATTGGGGAGCCACACACAGCTATGGCTTCCAGTGGCGGCTGGGGATGCCTGAGCCGTACGACATGCTGACCGACGCCCTGCAGCATGCGGAGATGATCGTCTACTGGTCGAACGACCCGGACAGCACCCGCGGCACCTACTCGGGCCAGGATTCGGCCCTGTGGCGCCAGTGGCTCAAGGAGAAGGGCGTCAAGATGGTCTTCATCGACCCCTTCTACAACTACACCAACGCGGTCATGGGGGGCAAGTGGATCACTCCCCGACCCGGCACGGACACGGCCATGGCCATGGCCATCGCCTTCGTGTGGATCACCGAGGACCTCTACAACAAGGAGTACATCGCGGGCCGCACCATCGGCTTCGACGAGTTCAAGAAGTACGTGCTGGGCGAGACCGACGGCGTGCCCAAGACCCCCGAGTGGGCGGCGGAGGAGTGCGACGTCGAAGCGCGCGTCATCCGCGGCCTGGCGCGCGAGTGGGCGGCCAAGCGCACCATCCTGTCCGGCGGCTCGCGTGGGGGCGAGGGCGGCGCCTGTCGCGAGGCCTACGCGACCGAGTGGGCCCGCATGATGGTGTTGCTGCAGGCCATGCAGGGACTGGGTGCTCCGGGACGTAGCATCTGGGGCACGACCATGGGGGCTCCCAATAACACGACCTGTTGGGTGCCGGCCTACGGCGAACCCGACGGGCGGATCTCGAGCGCGGCCCGAGTCGCCAAGTACGTCCCCTCCAACCCGAACCCGCAGCGGCTGTGGCGCCTGACGGTGCCGGATGCCATCCTGGACCCGCCGGTGGAGTGGTACGGCGAGGGCTTCTGCGGCAAGAGCCTCGAGCAGCAGTTCACGCACTTCGTCTATCCCGCCCCGGGCTGCTCCGAGATCAAGCTGTGGTACCGGTATGGCGGCTCCTTCATGGGCACCATGAGCGACACCACCAAGTGGGTGCGGATGTACCAGAGCCCCAAGCTGGAGTTCGTAGTGAATCAGGATATCTGGTGGAACAGCGAGACGCGCATGGCCGATGTGATCCTTCCGGCCTGCACCAACTTCGAGCGCGACGACATCGGCGAGTGGGCCGCGGTCAACGGGTACACCTGGCACGCCAGCAGCGGGTGCGACTACCGGGTGGTGGTCCGCGAGCAGAAATGCATAGAGCCGCTGTGGGAGTCGAAGTCGGACTACGAGATCTTCGCCCTCATCTTCGAGAAGATGGGCATGAGGGACCTCTACACCGACGGCGGCAAGACCGACGTCGATTGGGTCAAGGGATTCTTCGACGCCTGCGACCTCCCCAAGGTGATCAGCTGGGAGGAGTTCAACAGCAAGGGTTACCACATCATCAACGTCGACGACGACTATGAGCCGACGCCGGGGTTGCGGTGGTTCCACGACGGGAGGCCGTGCGATACGCCCGACCCCGGGAATCCCAAGCGTCTGACAGACAGGAACCGCGAGCTCGGCACCTTCAGCGGCAAGATCGAGTTCGCGTCGGAAAGCCTCAAGCAGTACTTCCCCGATGACGACGAGCGCCCGGTGGTGCCGCGCTACATCCGCAGCTGGGAAGGGTATCGGACGGCCGAGCAGTACGACAAGTACCCGCTGCAACTGATATCTCCGCACCCGCGGTTCACCTTCCACTGCCACTACGACAAGCACACCGACTGGCTGAACGACATCCCGGTGCATCGCATCAAGAAGGACGGCCATCCCTGGTGGCCGGCTCGGATCAATCCGGAAGACGCCGCCGAGCGGGGCATCGACAACCACGACATCGTCCGTCTCTACAACGACCGGGCCTCGGTGCTGTGCATCGCTGTGGTCACCGGGCGTGTCCGGCCCGGGGTCATCCACAGCTACGCCTCATCGGCCCTGTACGATCCACTTCAGCCCGGCGATCCGGACTCCATGGACAGGGGCGGGTGCGTGTCCATGCTGACGCCGTCCCGCATGCTGTCGAAGAACGTGCCCGGGATGACGCCCAACTCCTGCCTCATCGAGATCGAGAAATGGGAGGGTTGAGACATGGCGCGCTTGAGCCTGCTCATCGACGTCACCAAGTGCAGTGGCTGCCACAACTGCTTCCTGGCCTGCCGCGACGAGTACTACGGCAACGACTACGGTTCGTACTCGGCTCCCCAGCCGCTCGACGGGCAGTTCTGGATGCAGGTCAAGGAGATCGAACGCGGGTGCTATCCCAAGCCGAAGGTGGATTACCTGCCGCTCCCCTGCCTGCATTGTGAAGAGGCGCCCTGTTTGACGGTCGCCCTGGACGAAGCGGTATACCGGCGTGACGACGGCATCGTGATGATCGACCCGCAGAAGGCCAAAGGCCAGAAGGCGATAGCGAACGCCTGCCCGTATCGGGTGATCTTCTGGAACGCTGAACTCGAGCTCCCGCAGAAGTGCACCCTCTGCGCGCACCGGCTCGACGAGGGTGACAAAGAGCCTCGCTGCGTGGAGGCCTGCCCGACCGGAGCCCTCGTCTTCGGCGACCTGGACGACCCGGACAGCGAGATCGCGAAGCTGGCCGCGACCCTCCAGACGGAAGCGCTGCATCCCGAGTACAATACGTCCCCGCTTGTCAAATACGTGGGCATCCCCAAACGCTTCGTGGCGGGCGAGGTCATCCGGCGTGACGTACCCGGCGAGTGCGCCGAGGGGGTGCGGGTCACTCTCGAGGGAGAAGGAGTCAAGCTCGAGACCCGCACCGACAACTACGGGGACTTCGAGTTCGACGGCCTGGAGAAGAACAGGGACTTCCGCGTGAGCATCGAGTGCGACGGCTACGCGTCGATGATCATCGAGGTGTTCACGCAAACCGACATCGATCTGGGCGGCATCGTACTCGAACCGTTCGACTGATAATCTCAGCGGGCCGGAGGCGATTGCCGGGCTGCTGGAAGGATCCCGGCCGCGGTGAAGCGCCCGGCGGCTGGGACGGTTTCGGCCGGCGGTGGGCTAGTCCACGGCCGGCCGTGCTGGGCTTGTGACAAACCGACAGGAAAAGGTCTCATGGAAGAAGTCGTCATCGTCAGTGCCGTGAGAACGGCGGTAGGTAGGTTGGGCGGAGGGCTCAAAGACGTGGAGCCCGAGGATCTTGCCAAGCTCGTCATACAGGAAGCCATCACGCGGGCCGGGATAGAGCCGGGCGAAGTGGACGAGGTCATCATGGGCCAGGCCAAGCAGAGCGCCGACGCCGCCAACTTGGCGCGCGTGGCCGCCCTGAAGGCCGGCCTGCCGGTGGAGACACCCGCCTACACGGTCATGCGCCAGTGCGGGTCGGGTCTCCAATCCGTCCACAACGCCGCGGCCAGCATCATGATCGGCGAGGCCGACATCGTTGTCGCGGGCGGCGTGGAGAGCATGAGCAAAGCCCCTTACTACCTGAGGGACGCGCGCTATGGATACCGGGCAGGCAACGCTGTGCTGCTCGACTCTAACACTGAGAGCCAGCCGCGCTCTCAGCCCTACGAGGTGTACGGCGACCTGACCATGGGCCTGACGGCCGAGAACCTCGCGGAGAAATACGACATCAGCCGCGAGGCTCAGGACGAGTTCGCGCTACAGAGCCAGAACCGCGCCTTCGCGGCCATCGAGACGGGCCGCTTCAAGGACGAGATCGTGCCCGTGGCGATCCCCCAGCGCAAGAAGGACCCGATCATCTTCGACACCGACGAGCACCCGCGCAAGAGCA
The DNA here is from genome assembly GCA_964592075.1 of uncultured Gaiellales bacterium. Lineage (GTDB taxonomy): Bacteria > Actinomycetota > Thermoleophilia > RBG-16-64-13 > RBG-16-64-13 > RBG-16-64-13. Next base: position 4,389 of record CAZQDY010000065.1, on the reverse strand, counting down.
CCCTGGAGGGGTTGGCGGCGCTGCCGGCGGTGTTCAAGAAGGGCGGCACGGTGACCGCGGGCAACTCCTCAGGCCGCAACGACGGCGCCGGCTGCACCGTGGTCATGTCGGCGAAGGAGGCGAGCCGCCGCGGCATCAAGCCGATGGTGGTGATAAGAGGCATGGCCGTCGCGGGCGTCCCCCCGGAGATCATGGGACTTGGACCGGCTCCCGCGTCGCGTAAGGCGCTCGAGCGGGCCGGGCTGGCCTTCGACGATATGGGGCTGATCGAGCTCAACGAGGCGTTCGCGGCGCAGTCGCTGGCGGTCATCAAGGAGCTCGGCATCGGGGACCGCTTGGACGTGCTCAACGTCAACGGCGGGGCCATCGCCCTCGGCCATCCCATAGGCTGCTCCGGGGCGAGGATATTCACCACCTTGCTCTACGAGATGCAGAAACGGGGCACGCGCTACGGGCTGGCCACGCTGTGTATCGCAGGCGGCCAGGGGATCGCCACGGTCGTGGAGGCGGTCAGCTAGACATTGAGCCGCGGAGTCGGATGGGTCCCCTTCCAGTTGCGCACGAAAGCCTATGGCGCCAGCGAGATGCGCGGCGTCTCCGCCGTCAGGTAGTCGATGTGGCTGGTGCCTCCGCAGAACCGGCGGATCAGCTCGGCCACCTCAGCGCAGGCCGCCTCGGTCTCGTCGCGCGTGACCGGCGGCAACCCGTCGACGTTGAACTCGATGGCGGTCGTCTCCGGCAGCGTGAGCGTGTGGTTGCCCTGCCGCCAGGTCCAGCGGCGGGTGAGCACCGTGTTGCCCTCCACGAAGACCACCTCGCCCGGCAGCGGATGCTCCAACTCCTCCGAACCCAACGCCACGAACTCCTCCTCGCCGGTGGCGAAGCGTAGCTCGATGTCACCGTTCAACAGATCGATGGCGTGAGCGCCTGCCGGCAAGAGGTGCCGTAGTGACATGATGTTCCCGAGGTCGACGAGAGCGCTGATTGAAGGAAGCTGATCGCCCCGCAGAGCCCGCCGGGCCATAGCCTCGACAGAGGAGCGGAACTCCGAGGGTTTGGCGCCGAAGGCCCGGTACGCCTCGCGCCAGGACTTGATGCGCGGTTCCTCAGCGACCTTCTCCGGGTCGACCCTGGCCCGCACCGACTCCTCCGCTTCGCGCATCATCTGCACCAGCTCGGCCGGAGACGGGCCGTTCTTGACCTCGTGGGCTATGACCACGCCGCGGATGTAGCCGGGAAAGCGTGCGAAGATCTCGGGAGAGACGCTGTAGCTGAAGTACTCCATTAGAGAGACCACCTATGGTCGAAGTGTCCGTGGCCTGGATTCTACCGCAGCTCATGGTAGCTCGTGCTCGGTCACGATGATGCCGGTCTTGCCCGGCCGTAGTGCGCACCTGGCCTCGTCCTACGGGATCAGCAGCTGGTGCGCACTCACTGCCCAGTGGGCCAGGCGCCCCAGATCCTCACGGTGCTCCTTCGACACGACCACGTACCCATATCGGTCACCTGAGTGGGGCCAGACTCCCGCATCACGGTCTCCGAACCTCGCACACATCAACTCGGCGAACTGCCCGGCGGCCGCGAGCGCTCCGTCCAGGCCGCCGGGCGGCGGAGCAAGGAAGAACAGCACCACGAGGTCACCGTTGGCGAATCTGTAGCCTCGTGCGTCGGTCACGGCGAATGGCATCGCCGCGTCGAAGAGCCAGGTCAGCTCCTCTCTCGGCAGCACTGAGTACGGCAGGGTGCCCGCGAGATCCTCGTGGCCGACGAGGCGCTCGAACCTGTCGACAACCGTGCCGAACGTGATCTGGCCGGGCGCTAGAGTGTTCGTCGTGCTTGGAGGCACGCTCGCGGTCGTCAAGGTCTCCTCGGCCGTGCCCTCGACGGGGGGCGACACGGGGGAGGCAGAGACGAGGGTGGTGGTGTCCGGTCCGCCTCGCCAATGCGCCGCTCCGCCATAGGTCACGAGCGACCGGCCGGCGATGTCCACCACCGAATGCTCCGAATAGCCCCACGGGTAGGTCGTGTAGATGTGCACCCAGACGAGACCGAGGCCCCACTCACGGTCGAGGTCCCCGGTCCAGCTTTTCTCCGAGGTCGCCCCGAGGCAGAGCCAGGCAAGCGACTTGTCGGCCTCCTCGGATCCGTCGGACACTGTGTCAAGCCTGAGAGTCCGTTGCCCCATCTGGGTCGTGATCTGCAGGCCCTCGATGACGACGCCCTGCATGTGGTCCGCGGCGGTCGTCGCGAAGTACCGGAGCACGATCTCCGCGGCCGCCTGGTCGGTCAGACCGCCGGCCGGCGCGGATGGGCCGGTTTCGCTCTCCACAGCCGGCTGCCTATCGCAGCCCCAGAGTGCCGGACACGCCCCTACCAGTAGCGCGCACAGGAGAATCACTGCCACAATTCGGCATCTGGATTCCACGATGCATCCACCCCCCGTACTGACGTCCACTAACATGCGACGCAGCTCCACCCGGATCCGTTTCCCGATTGACCTCGCCGTCCCGGACCCGCTTGCCGCCGGCCGGAGGCTGCGCTAGGCTTGGCCGGCCGAAGCCCGCCGCCAGGGGAGCTCGCAGGGAAGCTCGGCGGCCGAGGCGGGGCGAGCGAGGAACCGCCACACAATTCGCCGGACGAGGAGTCGACAATGCGGATCGATGTGCCCTGGGGCACCGGGACCACTCCCGTGGATGTGGATGACCGCCGGGTGGCCGGCGTGCTGGGGGCGAACGTGGAGAGGGCCGAGGACCCCGAGGGCATCCTCCAGGGGGCGCTCGCCGTGCCGGGAGCGGACTTTAAGACCTATCTGGCCGGGGCCGCCTCCCCGCTGCTCGTGGTGGTGAACGACGGAACCCGGCCGACCCCCTCGGCGCAGGTACTCGCCGTGCTTCGGGCCGGTCTGGAGGAGTGGCTGCGGGCGCCGGGCAACAAGCTGGACTTCGCCGTTGCCACCGGCACGCACCGGGCCGCGCTGCCCGAGGAGCTCGACCGCATCTTCGGCGCCGATCTCGCGGCGACGCACGCGGACCGCATCTTCTCTCACGACTCCAAGGACAAGGAGAACCTCGCCCATCTGGGCCGAACTATGCGAGGCACCGAGGTCTGGGTCAACCGCCTCCTGGCCGAGGCCCGCAGCGTGATTGTGATCAACTCTGTGGAGCCGCACTATTTCGCGGGTTACACGGGCGGGCGCAAATCGCTGTTCCCTGGACTGGCCGGCTACGAGACCGTCTGGGCCAACCACAAGCTGTCGATGGAAGAAGGCTCGGAGCTTCTTGTCCTGGACGGCAACCCTGTCCACGAGGACCTTGAGGAGGCGCTCGCCGTTGGTATTGCCGGCAAGGACGTCTACTCCATCCAGTTGGTTCTGGACAAGGAGCACCGCATAGGCTTCGCGGCGGCGGGGACGCTCGAGGACACGTTCCGGCGGGCGATCACCGTGGCCGAGAGGCAGTTCGTGCTCGACATCGACCGGGCTTGTGAGGTCGTAGTGGCCGTGGCGCCTCATCCCATGGACTGCAACCTCTATCAGACCAACAAGGCCATCCAGAGCGGCGCTCTCGCGGTCAAGGACGACGGCGTGCTGATAGTGGTGTCGCAGTGCACCTTTGGCCTGGGGGAGAACCAGACCCTCTTCGACATGCTCTCCGCGGCCGGCTCGCCCGCCGAGGCGCTTGAGCGTGCCGACCTCGAGGAGTACAAGCTGGGCGTGCAGCAGGCGACTCGCATCGCGGCCATCCTGGAGCGGGCTCGGATCTGGATGGTCAGCTCGCTCCAAGACGAGCAGGTGGGGGCCATGTTCATGGCGCCGTTCGCGAGCGTGCAGGAGGCTTTGGACGCGGCGCTGGAGGACCAGGGCGATGCCGCTCAGGCCCTCTTTCTGACCGAGGCCAGCATCACCGTACCGCGGGTTCGGAGGGCCGGTCGGGAGCCGGATTGACGGCGGCGCGGCATCGCCCGTTTCGGGCCTCGCCTGTTCTTGAAACCGCCCTCCCCAACGGGTATCATGCGACTTCGCCTCCGCGCGGGGTCTCCTGCGTGTGGGGGGGTGCCCGAGTGGCCAAAGGGAGCAGACTGTAAATCTGTCGGCGCAGCCTACGGAGGTTCAAATCCTCCCCCCCCCACCATCACGGTCCGCGGGAGGCCGGAGTAGAGGTCAGCGACAGGCTGGCTCAGTGGGCCTCCATAGCTCAGTTGGCAGAGCACTTCCATGGTAAGGAAGGGGTCCTCGGTTCAAATCCGAGTGGGGGCTCCATCTCTGGGTGGAGATGGGGGCTCCATCGCGTTGGCGATGCGCGGAGGCATCGCACGGCGAAGGCGGGCTCCATCGCGGGGCGGCGTAGCTCAGTCGGTCAGAGCAGCGGAATCATAATCCGCGTGTCAGAG
>CAZQDY010000064.1:6127-13431 GCA_964592075.1 uncultured Gaiellales bacterium | reverse complement strand
TGGCAACCCGGTGTTGCTCTTGCGACGCATATCCCGGGAACGGTTGGAGCACGCGGCCTCCGAGCCCGCATTCTTGACGCACATGGACGAAGCCCTGGCCGACCTGCGCCGCTACCTGGAAGAGCCGGGGTGGTTCCGCACGGCTTATCCCGAGCAGGACGGCCTCGCCATCGCGTACTTCTCCATGGAGTACGGCCTGGCCGCGTGTCTCCCCATCTACTCCGGGGGCCTGGGCGTTCTGGCGGGCGACCACCTCAAGTCGGCGAGCGACATGGATCTGCCTCTCGTGGCGGTGGGATTGCTCTACAACAGGGGCTACTTCACCCAGCAACTCGACAACGAGGGGTGGCAGTACGAGGAGTATCGCGTCCACGACTTCAGCACCTTGCCGGTCCGGCCGGTGATGGCTGGGGACGTGTGGCGCCCGGCGCCGCGGAGCGACCCGGGCGCGGCTCCGGCCGGCCCCGACGGGGGCACGCCCCTCAAGATCTCGGTCGACCTGGCCGGGCGGACTGTTTGGGCCAGGGTGTGGAAGGTCCAGGTGGGCCGCATCTCTCTCTACCTTCTCGACAGCGCCCTGCCCGAGAACGACTCGGCCGGCCAGCGCATCACCAGCGAGCTGTACGGTGGGGGCACCGAAGACCGTCTCGCCCAGGAGTTGCTGCTTGGCATAGGGGGGATGCGGGCGCTGAAAGCGCTGGGCGTGAGCCCCCACGTGTGCCACCTCAACGAGGGGCACACCGTGTTCTCCAGCCTGGAGCGTATGCGCGAGGCCATGAAGGAGCACGGGCTGTCCTTCCTCGAGGCCCGCCAGGCGACCTCAGCGGGGACTCTCTTCACCACGCACACTCCGGTGTCCGCGGGGTTCGACCTGTTCCCGAAGCCGCTCATCGACGAGTATCTGGGGGACTTCCTCGAGGAACTCGGCCTGGAGACCGAGCGTTTCATGGGCATGGGCCGGGTGAACCGTGACGCGGCGGACGAGGAGTTCAACGTCGCCATCCTGGCTCTGCGTCAGTCGCCCCGTCGCAATGCCGTCAGTCGCCTGCATCGCCGCACCACCGCGCGCATGATGCAGCCCGGCTGGGTGGACTTCTCCCCCGGTGAGATGCCCATAGAATCCGTGACCAACGGTGTCCACACCAAGAGCTGGGTGGCCCCGGAGATGGCGCAGCTCTACGACCACTATCTGGGGCCCAGTTGGCGCGAGGACATCTCCTCGGCGGATTCCTGGCAGAGAGTGGAGCGTATACCTGACCTCGAGCTCTGGCATGCCCACAGCCGCCTGCGTGAACGGCTGGTGGCGTACGCGCGCGAGCAGGCAGGGGCGCGTGAGCAGGGGTTGCTGAAGGCGGGGGCGCTTTCGCGCCCCACCCGTCCGCCGTTGCGGCCGGACGCCCTCACCATCGGGTTCGCCCGCCGCTTTGCGACCTACAAGCGGGCCACGCTCCTATTCCGCGATGTGGAGCGTCTGAAGGCCATCCTGCTCGATGAGGCCCGGCCCGTGCAGTTGATCATCGCGGGGAAGGCTCACCCGAGAGACGGAGCCGGCAAGGACTTCATCCGCCAGTTGTTGGACATCGTCAAGCGAGAGGGCCTGTCCGATCACGTGGTGTTCCTGGAGGATTACGACCTCAGCAAGACGGCCATGTTGGTCCAGGGCGCGGATGTCTGGCTCAACACACCGCGCAGACCCTACGAAGCCTGTGGCACCAGCGGCATGAAGGTGGTGCCGAACGGCGGCCTCAACCTCTCGGTTCTCGACGGGTGGTGGGCGGAAGCGTACCGTCCCGGGGCCGGCTGGGCGATAGGCAACGGCGAAGAGTACGTCCATGCGGGCTATCAGGACGAAGTCGACGCGGGGTTGCTCTATTCGCTCCTCGAGCATGAGGTGGTGCCCCTGTTCTACGAACGCGACGCCGACGGGCTTCCTCGGGGTTGGATCTCCTTCATGAAGAACTCCATCCGCATTCTGACCCCCGCCTTCTCGGGAGACCGGATGGTGAAGCAGTACGCCGAGCGCTTCTACCTGCCCGTCGCCGAACGCTACCGCAGGATGGAGGCCGACGGCTACGCCAAGGCCAAAGAGCTGTCCGCCTGGAAGACGCGGGTGCGCGACGCCTGGTGCCACGTCAGGATCATCGGGGTAGAGGAATCGAGCACCCCTGAGGTGACCGTGGGAGAGAGCATCGAGGTCGCCGCCCGGGTCTGCCTGGGGAGCCTCGACCGTGCGGACGTGCTGGTAGAGGCCTACTGCAGTGGTCTGCGGCCCGACGGGAGCCTGCGTAACGGGCGCCGTACCCCGCTGGAGTGGGTGGGTTGCGAGAACGGCGAGCATCTCTATCGGGGCGCGGTACCCACCAGAGCGGCCGGTCTGCACGGATACTCGGTGCGGGTGCTGCCCTTCCACGCAGACGCGCTGGTGCCTCACGAGCTGCCGCTCGTGACCTGGGAAGAGGCCGAGTAGCACCTCGCCGAACGGACCCGCCCGGGGAGTCTCGCGGCGTTGGCTGCGGCGATACCGAGGCCGCTATTTGCCCACCCCAGACCGGCAGCCGCCTACGTGCCGTGAGCAGCTCGGGAGGCAACGAGGCGCTCACAGATGCGCACGCCCTCGATGGCATCCGCGCTCCAGGAGTCGGCTCCGCAATACTGGCATATTCGGCTGTCGATGATCGCTCCGCCCACCACGATAGGGGGTCGATATCCGAGCTCCGACTTGTTGTCCTTGATGAGCGTCACCGCGGCCTTCATGCTTTCAAAAGCGCGTACGATCAGTCCCGAGAGCCCGACCACGTCGGGGCGGTGCCGCCTGATCTCTTCTAGGAATCTCTGAGGAGATACGTCCACACCCAGATCTATCACCGTGAAGCCATAGGCTCTGAGAGAAGAGGCGAACATGTTCTTCCCGATGTCGTGGATGTCGCCGGCGACGGTTCCCAGCACCACCGTCCCGGAGGATCTCTCTCCGGGGACCGGCTCGGTGTCCGGCTCGACCAGTTTGAGCACCCGCGTGAAGATCTCGCCTGCCATTATGAGCGCCGATAGGTAGTACTCCTGCCTTTCATAGCGCTCTCCCACCACCCTCAGAGCGTTCTGGCAGGTGCTGAGGATCGACTGCGGCGGGGCCTCTCCACCGGCGAGCAGCTCTTGTGCGGACCGGACGGTCCGTTTCTCGTCCAGCTCGATGAGCGCGATCCGCAGGTCTTCGAGTGTCATCACCGGTTGCCGCTCCCGTCGCCTGCCGGTCTAGATCCCAAGCGCGTCGTCAGCCGGAACAGCTCGGCTTTCATGAGAAACCAGCCCCAACTGACCGGGGTGCCGTCACTCTCTTGGAAGAAATGCTCCAGACACAGGGCCATGGCCCCCTCGGGTTCCTGCAGAGCGTCGGCACTCTCGGCGTCTAGAACCACGGCGGTCAGCGTGAGTTCGCCCTGCGGAAATCGCCGTGCCTCGCCTGAGTCGAGAAAAGAGTCCATGGAGGTGAAGTGCAGTTGAGACTCGACGAGCGGCCGCCGGGGGTCGTAGACGATGTACTCTCGGTGGTACATGGCGGGACTCCCATCTCTGAGCACCAGGCGTCGCAGCAAGACCACGAACTCACCCGGCGTCACGCCAAGCATCAGCGCGACCTTGTCGTCCGCCTCGGTCATCGAGGCGGAGAGCAGGCGTATCTCCGACGATTCGTCCAGCCAGTCACCCGCCAGTGAATCCAGCCTGAAGGCAGAATCGCTGAAGCCAAGGGACCGAGCAAAGGTCCCTCTGCCCTTCTTCCCGACGACCAGACCTTGGTCTTGCAGCATCGTGAGAGCCCTGCGCACGGTCATCGGACTGACGCCGAACTCCGCGCACAACTGGGTTCCGGAAGGCAACAGGCTCCCCTCGGGATAGAACCCCGAGGCCACCCGCTCGCCGAGGGTTTGGGCGATTTGGAGATACACAGGCGCTCCGTTTTCGAGACGTTTGCGTCTCTCTGGAGGCGCGACGCGATCTGGGTCTTCGGCCGGACGCATGCCCATCCCAGAGCTTTCCTCCAATCAGAGCCACGAAAACCACTATACATCCTGGTTATCTGGTGGAAATCGTAACATATAGACAGGTGACTTGCGCGATGGCTAGCCACCTTGTATAGTCACTTAGCGGATGATCGGTGGAGGGAGGGGTGTGACGAGATCACTCAGCCGAGGTTGCCCGGATGGACCAGGCCGCAAGTAGGCAGGTCATGGCCGCCACTTCCGACGGCCCCGCCGCGGAGAAGCTCTGGGAGGAGCTGACCGCCGACGAGCGGCGTGCCTGGCGGATTGAACGCTGGCGCAACCCGGATCTGGAGTTCATCAGCCCCGAGGCGGCCGAGATGTACAAAGCCCGCGTCGACCGGCTGATCGCGGCACTCAATCTGGAAGTGCCCGACAGAGTGCCCTTCAACCTCAATGCCGGCACTTGGCCTGCGGTGTGGGCCGGCATCAACATGTACGATGTCATGCGCGACCCTCCGCGAGCGGCGGCCGCTTGGCGGGAATTCAACCTGGAATTCCAGCCGGACTCGCTGGTCAGCCCGCTCTTCACCACTACTCCCGCTTCCATTCTGGAGCATGTGGACTACAGACTCTACTCCTGGCCGGGGCACGGTGTGCCGCCTGACGCCAACTACCAGTACAACGAGAAGGAGTGGATGCTCCCCGAGGAATACGACCACCTGATCTCGGATCCCTCGGACTACATGTTGCGCGTCTATCTACCCCGGGCCGTCGGGGCCTTTGCGGGGTTCGCCCAACTATCCTCGCTCTTCGATTTCACGGAGCTGCCCTTCATCCCCGGCCAGGTCGGCGCCTGGGGCTCATCGGAGATGACGGCAGGATTTGAGGGTCTGGCTGCGGCTTCGCGTGCGGTCGGCGTTTGGACGCGGACCATGCTCGGCCTGCTGAATGAGCTCAGGTGCGCCGGGCAACCCTCCTACGCCGGTGGGGGGACCAAAGCTCCGTTCGACATCCTGGGCGACACGTTGCGTGGCACGAAGGGTGTGGTCGTCGATATGTACAGGTGCCCTGAAAAGGTCGTGGCCGCCTGCGAACGGCTCGTGCCCATCGCCATCAACTGGGTCCTGAAGGCCGCCAGGCCGCCGAGCACTCCCCTCATCTTCATGCCGCTGCACAAAGGCGCGGACGGCTTCATGAGCAACGCGCAGTTCGAAACGTTCTACTGGCCGACGCTGAAAGCGGTCATCCTGGGCCTCATCGAGCAGGGCTTCATACCCTACTTGTTCGCGGAGGGCAGATACGGCTCGCGCCTTGAGGCCATCATGGACCTGCCACGAGCCCGCACGGCTTGGCTCTTCGATCAGACCGATATGAAGCTGGCGAAGCAGACCATCGGCCGGGTCGCCTGCATCCAAGGCAACATCCCTCTTTCGATGATCTATGCTGGTACCGAGCAAGAGACAGTCGAGTACACGCGTGCCCTGATCGACTCGGCCGGCGAGGGCGGCGGGTTCATCCTCGACATCGGCGCGGTTGCGGATGGTGGCAGGGAGGAGAACCTCCGGGCCATGATTGATACAGTCAAGCGGTACGGGGTCTACCATTGATTGACGTGGCTGACAAAGAAACAGTCCTTCGCGTTGAAGATGTCTCGCTCAGCTTCGGTGGCGTCAACGCCCTCTCCGGCGTCAGTCTGGACGTCAGGAACAACGAGATCCTGGCCATAATCGGCCCTAACGGCGCGGGCAAGACGGCGCTTCTCAATTGCATCAGCGGGTTCTACAAGCCGCAGAAGGGCCAGATCTACTTTCACGAGACCAAGATCGCGCGCCAGCGCCCGGACCGGCTGGCGAGGATGGGCATAGCCCGCACCTTCCAGAACATCGAGCTCTACACCGGCCTCAGCACTCAGGACAACATCATGGCGGCCCGCCATGTCTTCATGAAACAGAACTTCGTGGACGGGGCCATCTACTTCGGCCGATCTCGCAGGGAAGAGATCAGGCACCGCCGGACGGTCGAGGAGATCATCGACTTCCTTGAGATCCAGTCCATCAGGAAGCAGGTGGTGGAGGCGCTGCCATACGGTCTTCGCAAGCGGGTGGAGTTGGGACGGGCTCTGGCCTTGGAGCCCAAAGTGCTCCTGCTGGATGAGCCGATGGCGGGCATGAACCTGGAAGAGAAGGAAGACATCGCCCGCTTCATCCTCGATGTCTACGAAGGCCAGGGAGACACCTATCCGGACACCCCGGTGCTCAGGGACGGCATCCGCAGCATCATCCTCGTCGAGCACGACATGGGCGTGGTCATGGATATCGCCGAGAGGATCGCGGTGCTCAACTTCGGACGGAAGATCGCGGAGGGCACACCGGACCAGATCAAATCCGATCCCGAAGTGATCGAGGCCTACCTGGGGCAGGAGACGTAGCGGGATGCTGAGGGTCAACAACATCGAAGTCTCGTATCTGGGCGTCATCCGAGTATTGCACGGCATCTCCCTGGAGGTGGGAGACGGCAAGATCGTGGCCCTCATAGGGGCCAACGGCGGAGGTAAGACCACCACGCTCAAAGCCATCTCGGGGCTGCTCAAGACCGAGCAGGGCCAGATCCGCAGTGGCGACATCTCCCTGGCCGACAAGCGCATCGACCATCTCGGCCCCGAGGACATCGCCAGGATGGGCATCAGCCAGGTCATGGAGGGCCGGCGGGTGCTGGAGCACCTCACCGTGGAGGAGAACCTGCAGGTCGGCGCCTACCGGCGGAGGGACCGGGCCGGGGTCAAGAACGACCTGGAGATGGTCTACACATACTTCCCCAAGATCCGCGACTACCGTAAGCGGGTCAGCGGATATCTGTCGGGCGGCGAGCAGCAGATGCTGGTGATCGGACGGGCGCTGATGGCCGACCCGCGTCTGATGTTGCTGGACGAACCGTCGCTCGGCCTGGCGCCCATGGCGGTGCAGGAGATCTACGAGATCGTCCACAGGATCAACCAGGAGCGCGGCGTATCGCTGCTGATTGTGGAGCAGAACGTGAAGGCGGCTCTTGGCATCGCCGACTACGGCTACGTCATGGAGAACGGCAGGATAGTGCTGGACGGCCCGGCCGAGAAGCTCAAGGACAACGAGGACGTCAAGGAGTTCTACATGGGCGTCTCGTCGAGCGGCGCGCGCAAGAACTATCGAGAGGTCAAGCACTACCGCCGGAGGAAGAGGTGGCTCTCTTGAGCGGCTCACGCGCTAAGAGGTGGCTCTCTTGAGCGGCTCACGCGCGAAGAGGTGGCTCTCTTGAGCGGCTCACGCGTTGAAGGGCGATTCTCTTGACGAC
>CAZQDY010000064.1:0-6027 GCA_964592075.1 uncultured Gaiellales bacterium | reverse complement strand
GAAGAGGTGGCTCTCTTGAGCGGCTCACGCGTTGAAGGGCGATTCTCTTGACGACGCCGGCGGAAACCGACATCAGCAGGCTGGACACCTGGCCGAAATGGCTGGTGCACAACAGCGAGCGGTTCGGCGCTTCCGGCAAGGCCATGCGCTACAAGCACTACGGCATATGGCAGTCGTACAGCTGGCAGGACTACCTTTCGCGGGTGAAGTACCTGGCCCTGGGCCTGCGGTCCCTCGGCTTCGATCCCGGGAGCAGGCTTCTCATAGTGGGGGACAACTCCCCGGAGTGGTTCTTCGCCCAGATGGCCGCCCAGTGCAATCGCGGCGTCAGCGTGGGCCTGTACTCCGATTTATCGGCGGCCGAGGTCGAGTACGTAGCCGCGGACAGCCGGGCCGCCTTCGCCATGGTGGAAGACGAGGAGCAGGCCGACAAGATCCTTCTGATCCGCGAGCGGCTACCCCACCTGAAGGCGGTCATCTACTGGCGCTACAAGGGCCTCAGCAGGCACGACGACGGGGCGTTCATCGGTCTCAGGGACGTCCTGGAGCTGGGACGGCGCTACGAAGAGGAGCATCCCGGGGTGTTCGAGGAGAGCATCGCGGCCGGCGGCGCGGACGACGCCTGCGCCATCGTCTACACGTCGGGGGCGACGGGAGAGGCTCCCAAGGGCGCACTGCACAGCCACAGGTCGTTGATGACGAGCGCGTGGGCGTACTACGAACTGGACCGTCTGAGCCCTAAGGACGATCTGGCGTGCACCCTGCCACCCGCGTGGATCACGGAGCAGTGGGTGGCCTTCGGCTGCCATCTTCTCTGCGGGGGCACCGTCAACTACGCGGAGAGCTCGGAGACCCAGCAGGAGGACATGAGGGAGATCGCTCCCACGATGGCGCTCTACAACTCCAGGCTGTGGGAGAACCAGGCCGGCCAGGTGCAGGCGAGGCTCCGGGGGGCCAGCTTCCTCAAGAGGACGGTCTCGAGCCGGCTGATGCCGGTGGGTGAGAAGATGGCGGAAGCGAAGCTGGAGATGCGCAGGCCGGGCCTGCAGTGGCGGATACTTAATCTACTCGCCGACCTGCTCGTCTACCGCCCCGTCCGTGACAGCCTGGGCCTGCCTCACGCGCGGGTCTGCTACACGTACGGGTCCACGCTGTCTCCGGAGGCGTTCCATTTCTTCCTCGCCCTCGGAGTGCCCCTGAAGAGCATATACGGCTCCGCCGAAGCGGGGGCCGTGACCGGCGCGGCGGACAAGATCCAGTTCCCGGACGCCGTCGGCACGGTCAACCCGGGTGTGGAGGTCGCGTTCTCCGACGAGGGCGAGATCCTGGTGCGGAGCCCGGGGGCGTTCCTCGGCTATCACGACGATCCCGAAGCGACGGCCCGGGTGCGGAACGACGGTTGGGTCCGCACGGGCGACAAGGGCCACGTGGGCCGCGACGGGGAGCTGGTCTTCGTCGACCGGCTCGAGGATCTGATCACTCTGCCGTGCGGCGACGTCATCGCGCCTCAGGACCTGGAGAGCCGCCTGAAGCACAGCCCCTACATCAAGGACGCGTGGATCCTGGCGGCCCAGGGGTGCGACTTCGTGTCGGCCGTGATCATTATCGACGCCGACAACACCGGACGCTGGGCCGACAAGAACAAGACCACCTACACCACCTTCGGCGACCTATCGCAGAAGCCCGAGGTCTACCGGTTGATCGAGGGGGAGATCTCGGCCGTCAACAAGGGTCTGCCGGATACCCGCTGGATAGGCAAGTACGTCAATCTCCACAAGGAGTTCGACCCCGACGAGTCCGAGCTGACCCGCAACCGGAAGCTCCGCCGGGCGTTCCTGAGGGAGAGGTATCCCGCCATCATCGAGGCGCTGGGCGGCGACGCGAACAGTGTCGAGGTCGAAGCGGAGATCACGTACCAGGACGGACGTGTCGGCAAGGTCAAGACCGCGATCCAAATCGCGACGGTCGGGCGAGGTGACAGATGACCTTCTTCTTCCAGCTGTTCGTCACCGGCCTGGCGTTGGGCATGATGTACGCGCTCATCGCCATCGGGTTCGTGATCATCTTCAAGTGCTCCCAGGCGTTCAACATCGCGCAGGGCCAGATCGTCATGCTGGGCGCGTACTTCGGCTACACGTTCCTCATGCCGCTTCGGTTGCCGGTCTGGGCCGCCATCATCGCGTCCATCGCTGTCGGGGTGGTCATGGGCCTCGTGGTCGAGCGTCTGGCCCTCCGTCCGTTGCTGGGCCAGCCCGCGCTTGCCATCGTCATGATGACCATCGCGCTCGCCGGGGTCATGGACGGGATCGCCATCATGGGCTGGGGCGGCAACTATGTGACGTATCACGACGTGCTGCCGGAACTCACGCTCAAGCTGGGGGCCGTCTCGGTGCCGCCCTCATCGCTGCTCGGTCTGATCGTCTCGGTGATAGTGGTGGCCATCCTCATGTTCGTGTTCCGGTACACCAAGATAGGGTTGGCCATGCGGGCCACGGCCGAGGACGAGCAGGTCACCCGCAGCCTGGGCATCAAGGCCACCATGGTTTATGCGTTGGTCTGGGTGGTCGCCTGCGTGGTGGGCGTGGTCGGAGGGGTGCTTCTGGGTGGAGTCTCGGGGGTCTCGCCGCCGCTGTCCGAGATCGGGCTGAAGGCCTTGGCGGTAGTCATCCTTGGCGGGCTCGATTCCATCGGCGGAGCCATCCTGGCCGGCATCATCCTCGGGATCCTGGAGAATCTGGCCGCTGGCTATCTGGACCCCTTGATGCCCTCCGGTGGAGGTCTGGCCGGCGTCTTCCCGTTCATAATCATGTTGGCCGTGCTCATCCTGAAGCCGCACGGGTTGTTCGGCCTCAAGAGGATCGAGAGGATCTAGGCGATGAGACTACCGAGCGGCACCTACGCGCAGAACTACGGCCAAGACGGAGCCTTGGTGCGAACCAAGGCGAACTGGGCCTTTCTCGCCGTCGTCATCGTCTTCGTCTTCACCATCCCGCAGTGGGCCTCGAACTCCTTCCTGGCTCTCTCGACCGTCATCGGCATCACCATCATCAGCGCCCACGGTCTGAACATCCTGACCGGCAACTGTGGGCTCGTATCGCTGGGGCACTCGGGTTTCATGATGGTGGGCGGCTACGCGCTTGCCATCCTCTGCGCGAAAGGGGGCCTGCCCTTCTGGTTGGCTCTCCCCATATCCGGGCTGGTGGCGGGTGTGGTGGGCATCATCTTCGGCCTGCCTTCTCTACGGATAAAGGGCTTCTATCTGATCATGGCGACGGTGGCGGCCTACTTCATCATCCACTGGTTGGTGCTTCAGTTCCGCAGCCTGACCGGAGCCACCGAAGGCTTGAAGGTGCCCTCTCCCGACCTGTTTGGGCTTTCGCTCAGGGATAGGACCCACTATTACTACTTCGTCATGGTGCTGGTGATACTCGCAACCATCGTGGCGACGAACATCCTGCGTACCCGGGCGGGGCGGGCCTTCGTGGCCATCCGCGACAACGACCTAGCGGCCGAGGTCATGGGCGTCAACCTCTTCTCCTACAAACTCCAGGCGTTCTTCATCGGCAACGTGTTCGCCGGCATCGCCGGTGGGCTGTCCGTCCAGTACTACATGTATGCGAACGTCGAGCAGTTCCCGTTCTTCGATTCGGTCTGGCTGCTCGGGATGCTGATCGTCGGCGGCATGGGCAGTGTGTCGGGGGCGATATACGGTGCGATAGCCATAAAGCTGCTGCAACAGTTGGCGACCAAGATCGGGCCGTCGCTGGCCGACCTCGTGAACCCACAGGCCGCCGTAGGCCTGGGCCTCATCTTGCCGAGCCTGGCGATCATCCTCTTCCTGATATTCGCCCCGCGGGGTATCTCCCACATATGGGAACGCTTGAGGAACTACTACCAAGCATGGCCGTTCTGACGGCGGACACTATCCGGGCAATGGAGGACCGGTCTTTCCAAGGAGGTAGGGCGATTCGATAAAGGCAACGGTTTTCGGCAAGATGCGGGGATAACAAGTGAGAGGGGTTGAAGGGAACATGAAGAGATACTGGATCCTGAGCCTGCTTGCTATCGTTCTCGTGGCACTCCCCCTGATGGTGGCGTGCGGCGAGGACGAGACTGAGACCACCACTACCGCCGCCGCCGTCACCACGACCGCGGGCGGCGCCACCGAGACCACGGGCGGCGCCACCGAGACGACGGCCCCCGCCGAGACCTCCACTACCGTGGGGGAGCCGGTCACCCTGTATGTGGGCGGCACGTTCGCGCTGACCGGCGCGTACGCTGAGGACTGCGCCGCCGTGCTGGCCGGGTTCGAAGACTATGTCAAATACGTGAACGACAACAAGGTCATCGCCCCCTGGCATGCCGACTGGACCATCCCGGCCAACATCACCTTCGAGCTTCTTTGGGCCGACGATGCTCTCGACCCGGCAAAGACCCTGACCATCTATGAGGACCAGAAGTCCAAGGGCATGCTGGTGTCGAGGGTCAGCGGCTCTCCGGAAGGCATGGCCCTGAAAGACCTGCTGGTGGAGGACAACATCGGCGCCACCAGCCAGTCCACCTCGCCTGCCTATCTGCAGCCGGTGGGGAACATCTTCACCAACGCTCCCATCTACACCGACGAGATGGCTGCGGTCGCCGAGTGGTTCTTGGAGAGCTGGACCGAGACCCGCGCTCCCAGAGTGGCTTATCTGACCGCCGACAGCCCGCTGGGCCGCAACATCGATATCCCCGAGATGCAGGAATATCTCGTGTCTCTCGGCTTTGAGTTCGCGGGCGCTCAGTTCGTCCCGATGGTGCCGACCGCTCCGCCGACGACTCAGCTGGCCTGGCTCAAGGACAACAACGTCGACCTGGCGCTGGGCGTCATGGTCAACCCGGGCAGCCAGCCCACCATCAAGGAAGCCGTCCGTCTTGGCATGGGCGTGGGGATGGAATACGAGATCACCTTCGCCTTCGGCAACCCGGGCCACCTGCAGATCTTCCTGCCCGACATGGGGGCGACCGGTAACGGAGTCGTCGTCGCCGGCGACTTCTGCGCTCAGGACGCTGACGTGCCCGGCATCGAGTTCGCCAACATGCTGCAAGACACATACCGCGCCAACAAGAAGAACACCAACGTCATGTATCTCGACGGCGTGATCGAGGGTATGACCCAGATCCAGGCTCTGCGCCTGGCCGCTATGCAGGTGAATCCTGCCGACCTCACCTCTGAAGACGTGCTCAAGAAGGGCTTCTGGCAGATCAAGGACCTCGACACCGGCGGCATCTCCGTCTCCAAGTACACCTATGGAGAGGGCGACGTCCAGGGAGTCGACTCCTGCCGGATCCAGCAGGTCGAGAATGCCCAGATCGTGGAGAAGGGCGCCTATCCACTGCGCAACATCCTCCCGGCTGCGCAATAGACGAACACGTTCCTAGAGGACTGATTTGTTGCGAGGGGGGCTCCATCCGGGAGCCCCCCTCATCTATGAGTGGGGCGTACGTTTGTCCATCGGAGGGGCGGGTAGGCTGTCGCGGCTCTCTCTACTCGTAGGTCAACCCGAAGCCGTATGGGTACGCCGCCCGTACCCCGAGGTCGTCCAGCAGCGCCTGGCCGTGCAGCCGGCCGTACTCGATGGTCGTGGCCTCCGCGTCGAAGAAGGGCAGGTGGTCCTCGCTGGTGGGGATGGTGAAGGGGAGCCTACCGGTAGGGCGCCGCTTGCCGAGCACGATGTCGGCCAGCGCGTGGCCGCCTTCCATACCCGGATACCAGAGCACGAGGATGCCGGGGATCCACTCTCTCCACCGCTCCATCAGCACCGCGCCGCCGCACATGAGCGCGACGGCGGTCCTCCTGTTGGCGGCGGCGACCGCCAGCAGGAGTTCCTCGTCTTCCCGGTGCAGGGTCAGTGAATCGCGGTCGCCGCCCCGGGGGGCGTCGCCAGAGCCGTCACCATGCAGCAGGCGGCGCGACTTGAGTGCGAGCTTGGGCAACTGCCTCAACTTGGGGCGGGGGAGCAGAGCACGGAGCTCCTGGTCCAAGAA
>CAZQDY010000063.1:11992-13608 GCA_964592075.1 uncultured Gaiellales bacterium | reverse complement strand
GTCAGGGGGCTGCCCAGCGAGCAAGACCTGGCCCGCATCCAGGACCAGGCCCGGCTGCTGGCGGGGCGGCTGTAGACGGGGCGGCTGTAGGCAGGGCGACCGTCATGGTCGCCGTGGCGAACGGCTCGGAACTCCTCCCTCTCACGTCCGTGATCTCCATCGCCAGCGAGCCCAGGCTGAGCGGTTCGCCGGTCTTGACCGCCTCGGTGTTGAGTTGGATGCGGACGGAGGTGTCATAGGTGGACGCCTCATCGGCTTCCTCATCCGCCATGCGGAAATCGATGTGATCGGTGCCGCCGGAATGAGCCACCGCCTGCTCGCGGGACCCGGTCAGACTTGGCGGAAAGCCCCGGCTTCCCCGGATGTCGTTGGTCTCGATGATCACCGCCGGTACGCCGATCTGTCCCTGCGGCACGTAGCTCAGACCCACCTGCGTGCCCTTGTCGCTCTCGAGCACCCTGACACCCGAGAGGGTGAGACCATGAGCACCATCCGGTAGCCCCCACACCGGGAAGTCCAGCTTCGCCACCTTCTCCATACTCGCGACGATCGTGGCCGCCGCCAGGTCGATCAGAGACTGAGGGCTCAGTCGAGATTCCAACTCCGCTGTGAGCGGCACGAGCCGGTACTCGTAGAGGTGGTAGACCCAGGCGTCGCCCGGAGACCCGATCAGCCATTCCTCGCGCAACCGCAGCCCGCTGGAGCTTTCGACGTAGACGAGGCCGAAGTCGGCAGACCGTTCGTGACCACGCGGGATGTTGAGGTCCACTCGATACACGTCGACTTCGGCCCCCTTCAGCGTTTGGCGGCCGAGGCGGACGGTGTCGGTCGTGTCCCACCCGCCGGATTCGTCCATCTGGGCATCCGCCGGCACTGGGTTGCCGCGGAGCTCGCCCGAGTAGCCGTCGTACGAGATGTCCTGCCCGTCGGCTCGGACCCCTGAGAAAAGGATGGTGGCAGTGTCGGCGACGGCGGCCGTTGTGCTCGGGCCCCCAAGGACGGAGCTCGGATCGCCGAAAGTGTCCCACCTCAGGCGGTCGTTCTCGAAGTCGTACCAGCGCCGCGAGTGAGGCTCGCTCCCGTCCGACCGGGCGACCCAGTGGGTCATCTCGAGTACGTAGCCCGCGGAGACTCCCGATGACACTGGAGGGAGTTCGGCGGGCCCCGGCTCGGTGGTCACATCGATCAGCGCCGTGTCGAGAGCGCTGGGGATCACGTCCTGCTGCCCGTCGCACCCAAGCACGCCGAGGACGACGACCCCGCAGGCCAGCACAACAAGCACCTTCATCGATCGCAGCCGCATCAGGCGAATCCCCCCGATCAACCGCCTGCAGGACAACGCGCGAAAGGATATACCAGATGGCGGCTGGGCGCCGTCAGTCTTCCGGCCCTAACCGGAACCACCGTGACCAAACCGTTACTCGATCGATACCGACCCTCCATCGACGGCGCGCACGATGTGGAGAGGGGTCGGAGAGGGCCGCCCCGATGACCTGCCACGAGGAGGCGCCGAGGAATGCGGAAGTCAGTGTGTGCAGTCTTACTCCTCGCGACCGTGCTGCCGGTAGCCTCAGGCTGTAGCGGCCCTCGTACGTCCCCCACGACTGTCGCCACGG
>CAZQDY010000063.1:0-11892 GCA_964592075.1 uncultured Gaiellales bacterium | reverse complement strand
CCCCCACGACTGTCGCCACGGCTGCCCCCACGACTGTCGCCACGGCTGCCCCCACGACTGTCCCCACAGCCGGCAGCCACCAGGACGGGACAAGCCCTTCCGGCGACCAAGTGACGCGGTCCGAATGGGCAAGGATGCTCTGCCTGGCGCTGCGACTCCCCGTGGTGGAGGGTGCCTTCCCCTGCCCGTTCTCCGATGTGGAGACCCCCGATGACGACCTGTTCCCGGACGACTTCGTCACCATCGCGGCCGCCAACCAGTTCGTCGGCGGCGGGCCGGGCGGCGTGTTCCGGCCGTCGGCGGGCGTGAGCCGCGCCGCGGCCCTCGACCAGGTCGTACGCGGGCTGAAGGCAAGCTGGCCTGACCTGCTCGACGCTTCCACCGAGGCGGTCTTGACGGAGGGTCTGCGGGCTGCCGCCCCGGACTCCACGGGACTGATGGCGAAGGACGAAGCGGCACGGATCGTCCAGAACCTGACGGAGCTCACGAAGGACCGCGATCTCGAGAACCGCTACCGGCCGGTGCTGCACCCCTATCACAACCGCTGCTACCAGCGCCTTGGATTCGCGTCTGGAGTCACCCGTCTCGTGCTGGATGCGTACGACGCCGTCACCACGCGTCCGTTCCCTGCGAGCGTCCCCGCCTACTGCGCGCCTCTCAGACCGGTCCCGGCCGGCACCGACCTTCTCTTCCAGACCTACATCTCGCCGGACCAGTTCCCCCCGGACATGGAAGCGACCCCGAGCTGGCAGGACCCCGCCATGGAGGAACTCCTCGACCGGCGGCGCGACCCGAACAACCCGAAGCCTCCCCCTCTCCACAACGAAAGCGTGGTGCTTCCCCTGGTCCGCTCCTTCCTGCACGAGCACCACCTGTGGCAGACGGACCTCGACAAAGGCGAGGCGGCGTGGGGACAGACCGCGGTGATCGATGGAGTCGACCGAGCCGTCACGGTCGCAGTGACCTACAACCAGACCGGAGTGGCCGGAGACGGGACGCTCCCCGGGCAGTTGCGCGGGGACGTGACAGCCGGCGATCGTCTGGTCAGTCTGGAGTGGGCGCTCATCGATCCACAGGTCATCGGGCAGGTGCCTTTGCGCTCCAGCGCCGAGATCCTGGCCGACACCCAGGCCTGGCTCGACGGAGACGTCGAGTGGGACCGCTGGCCCTCTCCCGAGGGGCCTCGTCTGCGACTGGCCGTGACCGGGGTGCTCCTCGACTACGAGCGCATCAGATTCCCGGCCGCCAACGACCCGGTGGCGCTCACCCTCATACCCGTCTACCGCTTCCAGGTGCAGGTGACGGAGCCCGCGAGCCATCGCGGAGCCACCGGCACGTGGACGGTATGCGCGGCCGCCGGCGCCCTGCTTTCCAGATGAAGCACGCCGGCGCGGCTTGACAGCCGGCCGGCGGCGGGCAAGGATGGGCACCAAGGCGAGAACTCCCGCTCCAGAAAGGACCGGACCCTATGGCCAAGGTGCCTCCAGAGAAACCGCTGTCGCGAGAGCAGATCCATAGGAAGGTGAGATTCTTCCGCTTCATGGCGTCCGTCCTCGGCCGCCGGATGATGGGAGCCGGCAGGCCGTTCGGCAGGGAGATGTTCTTCAACACGAAGGCCGGCAGGGTGCGGGTGCTCGCTTACGACCTCGAGAAGACCGAGGGGCTGCCCCTGTACATCAACATCCACGGAGGCGGTTTCGTCCTCGGCCATCCTGAGATGGAAGACCGCTTCATGCCCGCCATCGCCCAGAAGTCCGGGGTGAAGATCCTCAGCGTCGACTACAGCCTGGCGCCGGAGGCCATGTTTCCGGCGGCCCTCAACGAGTGCTACGCGGTGGTCGAGTACGCGAAGGCCCACGCGGTCGAGCTGGGCATCGACCCGGACAATATCGCCATCGGGGGCCAGAGCGCGGGCGGCAACCTGAGCGCCGGCGTCTGCCTGCTCGACGCCGAACGCCAGGAGCTCGGCCTCAAGGCCCTGGTGCTGGACTATCCCCCGCTCGACATCCATACCGACCCGTATCTGAAGCCCCGGCCCAAGAAGGCGCTGTCCCCGCGCATGTCGGCGTGTACGACCAGGCCTACGCCGGCACGCGCGTGGCGGCCAAGAACCCCCTCATCTCCCCCTACTACGCCACTGTGGAGCAGGTGAGGTCGTTCCCGCCCACCTTGGTCATCACCGCCGGCCAGGACTCGCTGGCGCCGGAGGCCGAGGCCTTCAAGGACAAGCTGATGGAGGCGGGGGTGGCGGTAACCTTCCGGCGCTTCGAAGGAGCCCGGCACGGTTTCAACCTCATGGACGAGCCGGGGGCCGCGGAGTCCTGGCAGATGATCGTCGACCACCTCAACCGTTACCTGGAACACCGGGAGTAGGCGCTGCCGAGAAACGGCTGACCGCGGGGGCCAAAACAAGGTGGGCGGCTGCCTTCACGCGCCGCGTCGGACGCGGCGAGGCCTATCGCTCGAGGCTCTCCACGGTCCGCCGGAAGGCCTCGTCGGCCGGCACGATGGGCGCATAGCCGAGGTCGCACCTGGCCTTGTCGTCGCGGTAGGTGTGATCGACGCAGGTCTGGACGACGGCGAAGCGGTTGAAGTTGGAGCGCGGCGCCAGCCGCTCCACGACCGTCGCGAGCGCGTAGGCCACCGGGTAGGGGACACGGCGCCGGGGCGCCGGCAGGCCCAGGGCCCCCAGGTAGGGGTCCATGAAGTCGAAGAAGTTGCGCGCCGGATAGTGATCGCCTATGAAGTAGACCTGCCCGGCCGCCTTGGACCCCGGGAAGAGATGCTCTGCCGCCACCAGATGGGCGTAGGCCACGTTCTCGGAGTAGGCGTGGCTGAAGCGGGCGCTGCCGTCCCCGAGCCGGAACCTGTTGCCTTTGCGGGCCATTGCTAGGACGCCGGCCAGGTGGTACCTGTCGCGGGGCCCGTACATCCCCACCGGGCGTAGCGCGCAGACGGCCAGGTCGGGCCCGTCGGCGGCCAGCACCATCTGCTCGGCTTCGATCTTGGTGCGGCAGTAGGGGTCGCGGGGCATGCGCTTGGGATAGGGGAGTGACTCGTCGCCGTAGACGACCGGCTTGCGGCCGTCGACCACCACGTCGATGGTGCTGGTGTAGACGAGCCTCTCGATGCCGAGCTCCCGGCAGACGTCGAGCACGTGGCGGTTGCCCCGCACGTTGACCTCGTCGTAGACACGGGCCGGAGTGCGAGGGTCCCAGACGGCGGCGGCCGTCTGGAAGACCACCTCGGCGCCGGAACAGGCGGCGGCGACATCCGCTCGCGAGCGGATGTCGCCCCGAACGGCCTCGCAGATCGGTTCCGGCAGGTCTTCGAGGTCCAGGATGCGCACCTGCTTGCCGGCGGCGAGCAACTGCTTGACCATCTCGAAGCCCAACATGCCCGCGCCGCCGATAACCGTGCAGCGCCGGTAGCCCAGGGTGGCCCGGGCGGCGCCGGCCGGCACGGCGCCGCCCGGGTCTGCGCCGCTCACCGGGGAGCCTCTCTTTTCGGGCGGGGGTGTCTCACCGTGACCGCTCTCACGGGGCATGCGGTGACGCACTCCCCGCAGCCGGAGCACAGCGACGGCCAGAGAGCCGTGACGCGCCATTTTTGAGGATCGAAGCGGTCGGGCTCAGCGGCGCCCACCGTCTCATGCAGCAGGAACACGGCGGGACGGCAGACCCGCAGGCAGACGCCGCACTCCCGGGGGTCCACCCCCACTCCGTCGCCGCAGCGGGTGTAGTCGATGGTGATGCGGGTGCGTCGCACGGCAGGTCTTCGGCACTCGGGACGGACGGGGGCCGGCGGTCGCCGCGCCGCTAGTACCTGCCCGCCATGGCCGGAATGTGGTCACGCGGCACCAGATGGAGGGCGTCCGTAGAGCAGGCGTGGCGGCACACCCCGCAACCGTAGCACTTCTCGAGGTCCACCACGGGATGATCGAGAAGCGGGTCCATACGCAGCGCGCCGAACGGGCATCTCTGCACACAAGCGCCGCAGCCGTGACAGACCGCCTCGTTCAACTGGATGAGATATTCGGCCTTGTAGATCGACTGGATGCCGAAGTCCACCCGAGGCCGGATGCCCGCGCATTCGGGCGTCTCGCAGGAGCAGAGGTTGTTGATGTAGGGATAGGGCCCGTACCAGATGGTCCCGATGTAGCCCTTGGCGTTGTGCTCCCTGAAGCGGGCGACGGCCTCGTCGCGGGTGAGGTGGTACTTCTCCTTCTCAGGAACGAAGCGGGGTAGCTTGTCGATGATCTCCGACATCACCCCGAAGTTGATGCAGCACGACTCCTTGACGCCCCGGGTCATATAGCGGCACATGCAGTTCTTCTCGATGATGGGCTCGCAGGCGCAGTGCCTGAGGATGGCCTCGCCATCCTCGACGGGGACCACCTGGCCGATGTGCCCGTCGGGCCGGAAGGGGTTGGAGGGGACCTTGGTGCTGTGGAGCATGCGCTCCGTGAGTCTCTTCACCACCCGGCCGATGATCGGCATCCGGAACGTGTAGTCCATACCGGCCGGACTGACGCCGGCCACCTTGCGCACCGAGATCTGCTCGAAGTTGGTGTACTGCTCGAGCAGGAACTCGCGGAGGTTGTATTTCTCGACTATCTCTTCGGAGTAGTGGGCGGCGTTGAGGTACCACCTGCCTCCGGCGCCGTGCTCCATGCAGTGGTCGCACATGACGGACATGATGACGGATGGATGGGGGCCGGCGCAAGTCCCGAACGGCGGATGTCCGGGGTGGTGAGACCGGCCTGCTGCGCCCGCAGGCTACGAAGCCGCCTGCCCCTCCGGAGCCTTCGCCTCCCCGGAGACCCGGCGCAGGCAGAGCGCGAGAAGAGCCAGGATGACCGCCGGGATGACGGCCACGGCGATGGCGGCCCTGAATCCCAGTCCCTCCGCCACCGGACCGGTCATGTACGGGAACAGCGAGGCTCCCAGCCCGGCGGCGATCTGAAAGGCCGAGAACACCACCCCCGCGTGCCAGTTGGGGAATCTGCTCGAGTAGCTGCCGATCTGCGAGACGCTCGCCGATGCGCCCAGACCGGCGAACAACATCAACGCCAGCGACGCTCCCTGGCTCGGGGCGGCCGCAGTCGCGCCCACGAACACGGCCATCACGATCGCGAACCCCACCAACATGGTCGACGGCAGGAAGCGGCGGATGAGCGTGCTCATGGCCGACCTCCCGATTAGCTGGCCGACGAAGTAGAGCGTCACCACCATGCCGGCCCAGGCTCCGCCGGCTCCGAACACGTCGACCTCGAACTTCGGCAGCCAGGTGGTGAGGATCGCTTCCGCCCCCGTGTACATGAACCCGGCCGCCATCATGGCCGCCACCAAGCGGGGATTGAAGGCGACCACCTCTCTCACGTGGCGCAGCCGCAGGTTCTCCCTCCCTGGGATATCGGCGAGCGGGAAGACGGCCAGGACGAGGGCCAGGAGCACCGCGAAGCAGGCCTCCCCCGTGAGGACCCACCTCCAGGTGACGCCCCATTGGATGAGCGCTCCCCAACACAGGGGGGTGACTATCATGGCGAACACGCAAGACAGCATGATGAGGTTGAGCGCCCACGCGGTCTTGTCCCGCACGTGCGCGGCGATCCACATGCCGGGGATGAGGCTGAACATGACGCTGGCGAAGCCGACGAAGAAGTACGCGATACAGAATGACCACAGGCCCCTGGACAGGAGTCCGGCCGCGGCCAGTCCCGCGGACAGCACCAGGGCGCCGCCGACGAGACACCACTTGACCGGCACCCGCGCCAGAAACACGTTCACCACCAGGATGCCGAGCGGGGTCCCGAGGAAGAAGGCCGTCGCCGGCACGCCCCCTTGCGCCAGAGGTATGCCGAGATCGCGAAGGATGGAATCGAGGAGCGGTCCCAAGGAGACCGCGGCCATGCCCGTGGCGAACTGGGCGAGATAGAGGGGGACGCGCGACATACTCGGCCCACTATGGACAGTCGGGCCTAAGAAAGCAAGCCGGTCGCGGCGCGCCTCCGCAACGCGTGAAGGCGGCTCGACGGCTTCTCACCGTCTGCCTGCATCGTGCCCACTACTCCGCGGGCGTCTCCCACTGATAGACCACGAAACCGGCCTTGTTGATGTAGGCGTGCTCCGTGCCGGCCTTGTTCAGCTCCACCAAGGCCAGCCCGCCCGGCAGGAACGGCTCGGCAGCGGCGAACTGCGCCGGGATGGCCAGCCTGCCCTCGCGGTCGATGTAGCCCCAGCGGTAGTCGCCGGCCCCGGCCTTCGGCTGCACGGCGGCGAGGCCCTCGGAGAAGGGCCCGGCGTCCCAGTATCGAGGCGGAATGACCAGAGACCCCGACTCGTCGATGAACCCGTATCCCACGTACCCCGCCTCGTCCTTCAGCTTGACTGAGGCGAGACCCTCGGAGAACGGGCGGGCGTCCCAGAAACGGGGCTCGATGGCGAAGGCGCCGGAGGTGTCGACGTACCCCCAGTCCTCATTCCCCTCGGAGTCGGTCCACACGGCGGCCAGACCCTCGGAGAAGGGTTCGCCGGCCACGAACTGCGGGGCGATCACCCAGGCGCCGGAGTGATCTATGTAGCCGGCCTTCGAGGCTTCACCCGCCTGGGGCAGCGAGACGGCGGCCAGCCCCTCGGCGAAGACTTGCGCCCACTCGTACTGGGGTTCGATGACGATTTCTCCGGTCTGGTCCATGTAGCCCCAGAGGAAGGTCGGTCCGGCGGAGGCGAGTACCGCCGCCAAGCCCTCGGAGAAGGGCTGTGACCCGGCGGGCGCGGGCCAGATGACGAGCTTGCCGGTCTGGTCGATGTACCCGAATCCTTGCTCGACTTTCACGGCCGCCAGGCCTCCCGAGAAGCCGGCCGCTTCGTCGAGCCAGGCCGGGATGACCATCTCCCCGCGGGCGTCGATGTAACCCCACGCATTGCCGTCGGCGACGGCGGCCAAGCCCTCGGAGAAGGGCTGGACCCGGGTGAACCGGGGCTTCACCACCATGGAGCCGTCCTTGTCCACGAAGCCGTACTTGCTGCTCTCCGGGTGGTAGACGGGGTAGAGATCAGGCGTCCGCACCAAGGCTGCCCCGCCCAGAGTGCTCACCCCGATGCCCACCAGGGCCACGGCCACCACGGCCAAGACCACGGCCAAAGCCCGCGGCCACGTGGCACGATGCCGGGACGATTCGGGCTCGGCGGACTTCCGGCGTCCCGGCTTGACCAGCTTGAAGCGAGGGCCGCCCACGTCCCAGGGCGAGCTGTCGGGCAGCACCGGAGCGCCGCAGTTGAAGCACCAGTCCTTGGCGTTCTTAGCGACTCTGGATCGGCATGTTGCGCACCTGGCCACCACTCGGCCCCTCCGATCGCTCTCTCTTCTGATTGTACTTCCCCGGAGAGCGGCGGTCAGCGCCCACCAGGACGCCGGCGCCGGCTACCAGCGCCGGCGGGCGCCCCGTGCGTATCACCTTGACTCTGTTGGTGATGGCGCCCCGGTCGATGCTCGTGGTTCACCCCCTCGCCTTTCGACAGAGATAGCGGCCGAGGAAATCGTCCTCAACCTCGGCCCACTCGATCTGGAAGCCGGCCCGCACGAGCATCTCCCTGATGATCCAGTCGAAGGTGCTGTACTCCTCGCGGATGTGGGCGGCCGTCTCCTCCCGGCCGTCACCGCCGGTGAAGTCGATCGCCTTCTGGAAAACGGCCGCCCAGTCGGTCTGTACGCGGTCGCCGTATACCACGTCAGAGAGATAGAGCCGGCCCTCCTCCCGCAGGAAGGCGCTCAAGCGTTTCAGTGCGATCAGCTTCCAAGCGTCGGGCAGATGATGAAGAGCCGTTTGCGAGACGATGGCCGCGAGGGGGACGTCATCATGCTGGTAGGTAAGAAAACCGGCGTTCACGAACACGATGTTGCCGATCTGCTCCTCCCGGGCCCGCAGCGCCGCATACTCCAGCATGGCCGGCGACACGTCGATCGCGATCACCTTACGGGACTGTCCGGCCGCCTCGCGGGCGAAGGCGCCGGTGCCCGTACCGATCTCGAGGATCACGTCGTTCGGAGACAGCGCCAGACGGCTGAGGATCTCGTGAGCCTCGCCCTTCACGTCCCGGAAGGTCGACATACGCTCGTCGTACCGCCGGACTTCGGCGATGCTGCTGTAGTCCCACCCCCTCTGTACCGACTCGTCCCATTGCCACACAGGTCTGGTCACGACTCCCTCCCTTCGCTCCGGGTCACCCTCACCGGCTCCACCGCTACGGGCGCCTACCTCACGAACAGATGCGCAAGCGGCGGTTTGATGGCGGTGGCGCCGTTGCCGCGGAGCTGCGCCTTCGATACGAAGAACGCTTGAGCCGGAGTCAGGGAGGACAGGGCGGCCGCCCCATCAACCGCAGAAAGCGCTCCGGCGCTGACGGCGAACGCCGGACGTTGGTCCGCGTACTCCCCGATCGTCAGTCTCGGCTGCGAGAAGGCGTCGGGGTCGAGTTCCAACACAAGCCCCTCCTCTTCGCTCAGAACCGCCGACGTGGCGCTCTTGAGGCCCTCGAAACCGACGGCGTCGATGGAAGCCAAGACATCGGCGAACAAAGGCTCCTGGACCGCCGGAAGAGCGTCCGTCGCCTGAGGAGCAGAACCACTGCTGGTGGTGGAAATGCCCAACGCGGCAGTGTCGGAGTAGACGGTCATGGTCTTGCTGCCGCTCCGGCTGACGCTGCTCACGGTGATCTGAAGGCCCACAGAGGTCTTCCCCTGCAGCTCCAGCTGCACCATGGAGCCGTCGCCGGCCCACGCTGCGCTCAGATGAATCAGCCGGGCGTCGGCCACGTCGAGTCCTTCGGAGCCCCGCGTCCACAGGTCGGTGAGTCGGGCGCCGGCGGTCGCCTGGTTCCACTGGACTCTGCCCGTAAGTCCTGGAGCGCAACTCATCTGCTCCGGTCCGACGGCGAACCTCGAGATCAAGTAGAGGGCCAGCAAGGCCAGCACCACGAGCGCGACGGCCTGGCGCGAGTGGGGCAGGTCTTTCCAGCCGCCGGGCCGGCGAGGCGCCCCGTCTTGGTTCTCGCGATCTTCGCCCGCACCCGAGCCACGGTCGTCAGCCACTCTGTCTCCCTGTCCTTGCGGGATTCCTGCCCTGTTGCGACACCATGTTACCGGACTCGTGATGCCGGCAGGCGCCGTCCTCAAGGGTGCAGCCGACGGGCGCGGCGCCCCTCCTCACGGCTCTTGCCACACCACCTTGCCGCTCTTGTCGATGTAGGCCGTAGTGTGCTTCGTGAGGGGCAGTATCTCAGGGTCAGACATCTCCGGCCACGTCACGCGAGCGAGTCCACCCGCGAAGGCTTCGGCCGCCTCGAACCGCGGCTCTATCGCCCAGACTCCCTCCTTGTTGATGTATCCAAAGAGAAGGCGCGGGTCGCCGTCTTCGTCGTGGTCACCAGAAGCTCCCTGCGCGTCGAACGCCTCGTTGAGAACCGCGGCGGCGGCCAGTCCCCCGCCGAACGGGGCACCGCGGACGAACTGGGGTTCGATCGCCCACTCCCCGCGCTTGTCCACATAGCCGCACATGGAGGCTGGATGCTCCTCCCCAACCGCCTCTACGAGGGCCTCCGCCAAGGCCAAGCCCTCCGAGAAAGACCCGGCGAGTTCGAACTGCTGCTCGATCGCGCACGCTCCGCTCTTGTCGATGTACCCCCACCTGCCCGAGCTCGTGCCGAACACCTGCCGTACCGGAGCGCGCCCTTCGGAGAAGGAGCCCACCTCGTCGAACCGGGGTTCGACCACCCAGGCCCCGGTCTTGTCGATGTAGCCCCACTTCCGGCCATCGAGCGACGCGCGCGCGCGCCCTTCGGAGAAGGCGCACGCCGTCTTGAACTGAGGTTCGATGACCATGGCGCCGGTCTTGTCTATGTAGCCGATCTTGTAGTCCAGGCTGAGCGCAGTAGCCAGGCCCTCAGAGAAGTCGCCGAGACCGGTCACGAAGACACCCTCAGGGGGCTGCACGACCACGGCGCCGGTCTGGTCGATGTAGCCGGCTTGGCCGTCCAACACGACCTGGGCGAGGCCGTCGTGAAACGACCCTCCGAAGTCGAACCGAGGCGGGATCACCACCGCGCCGGTGCGGTCGATGTAGCCGGTCACAGTGTTACCGTCCGAGTCGTCACCATCCGCGTCTTCGATCTGGATGGGGTAGAGACCGACGCCTTCCGTGGTAGCCTCACCCCCGGAGTCGCCACCGGCTCCGGTCACCAGGTAGTGGACCCCGACACCGATGGCGGCAAGGACCAAGACGGCGAGGAACGCCCACAGCGCGAAGCGGGCCCGGCGCCCGATGCGCCGGCCCAGGTACAGAGAGCCGGGGAGGTTCGCGGACGTTCCGGCAGCCGGTACGGTCTCCCCCTCGCCGCCGCCGGTCCCAAGCGGCGCACCGCACGCGGCGCAGAACCTCTCGGCGCCCTCCGGTAGGTCGGCCCCGCAGCCCGCGCATCTCTCCATGACGTCCCCCCCTCGTCCCCCTTGCTCCCGATTCCGCTAATGGTAGTAGAGTGAAGAGGCTCACTCAAGCGTCGGGGAGTGGCCATGGGTACCGTCACACCTGAGATGGAGGCGCGGGCCGGCGAACTACTGGACCGGCTGAGCCTTCCCGAGAAGGTCTGGATGCTCTCCGGAGACGTGGACTTCTACGGCGAGATGCTCGACGTTGGGCCTCAGGGGCGGCGGGCGCGGAAGCTGCACAGGGCGGCGGGCGTCCCCCGGCTGGGGCTGGGCGGACTCAGCTTCACCGACGGCCCGCGCGGCGTCTCGGTGGGCGCCTGCACCTGCTTCCCGGTAGCCATGGCCAGAGCGGCCACCTTCGACTACGAGCTGGAGGAGCGGGTCGGCGAGGCCATCGGGCGCGAGGCCCGGGCACAGGGAGCGAACCTCGTCGGCGCACCCTGCGTGAACCTCCTGCGCCACCCGGCGTGGGGCCGGGCCCAGGAGACCTACGGCGAGGATCCCGGTCACATAGGGGCGATGGGAGCCGCCTTCGTCCGCGGCCTGCAGAGACACGCCATGGCCTGCGTGAAGCACTTCGCCTGCAACAGCATCGAGAACAGCCGCTTCAAGGTCGACGTGCGCGTCACGCGGGAGGTCTTGGAGACGGTGTATCTCCCCCACTTCGAGCGGATCGTCCGCGAAGGCGTGGCAAGCGTGATGTCGGCTTACAACTCCGTGAACGGGGAGTGGTGCGGGCAGAACCGCCAGCTGCTGACGAGGATCCTCAAAGACCACTGGGGTTTCGACGGCTTCGTGGTCTCCGATTGGGTCTTTGGCATCCGCGACGGGGTCAAGGCCCTCAACGCCGGCCTGGACCTGGAGATGCCCAGCCGCAACTTCTTCGGCGACCGGGCGCTCAAGGCCGCCAGACGAGGAGAGATCCCGCTGGAGCGGGTCAACGAGGCGGCGTTGGCCCTCATCCGCCAGCAACTGCGTTTCGCGGATGTCGGGGAGGGGTCGTACGGTCCTGAGGTCGTGGCCTGCTCCGAGCACCGCGCTCTCGCGAGAGAGGCGGCGACCCGGGCCATCGTGCTGCTGCGCAACGCCGTGGTCGATGGGAAGCCCGCGCTGCCGTTCGCACCCGAGGAGATCCGGCGCTTGGCCGTGATCGGGGGCCTGGCGGCGACGCCCAACACCGGGGACCTGGGGTCGAGCAACGTGACTCCCCCCTACGTCGTCACCCCGCTGGAAGGACTGAAGACCGCGCTGGAGCCTCTCGGCGTGGAGGTCGTGTATGAGGACGGCGCGGACCTGGGACGGGCGGCGGGGGGGGGGGCGCGCCCCGCCCGCCCGCCCCGCGCGCGGGGGGGGGGCGGAGAGCCCCCGCGGGCCGGCCGGCCCCCCCCCCCCCCGACAGAGGCTGGG
>CAZQDY010000062.1:0-13769 GCA_964592075.1 uncultured Gaiellales bacterium | reverse complement strand
CCCCGACCATGTCCTCCCCGAGCTGGCGGATCTGCCGCGGCTGTTGGACTGCTTGGCCGCGTAGGGTCGGACCGCAGCTCCCGAGGATGGACGAACCGCTTCGCGGCTAGTAGCCTTGAGGCGTTGTAGCCAGGCCCGCGCAGGAAAGGCCCCGACATGACCGACTTCGACCCGAGCGACTACGGTGCCGAGACGCTCGCTCTTCACGCCGGGCATACGCCCGACCAGGACACCATGTCACGGGCGGTGCCCATCTACCAGACCACCAGTTACCTGTTCCGCGACACTGAGCACGCGGCTGGGTTGTTCGACCTCACAGAGTCCGGCCATATCTACTCCAGGCTCTCCAATCCCACGACCGACGCGCTCGAGAAGCGCCTCGCGGCCCTCCATGGCGCTGCCGGCGCGGTGGCCACGGCGTCGGGCATGGCCGCCATCTTCTACGCGGTGGCCACTCTGGCGTCCGCCGGCCAGAACATCGTCACGGGCGACAAGCTCTACGGAGGCACATACACGCAGTTCTGCTACCCCCTCAAGCGGTTCGGCATCGAGGCGCGCTTCGTCGATTCGAGCGACCCGGCCAACTTCGAACGGGCCATCGACGAGAACACCCGGCTGCTCTACACGGAGTCGATCGGAAATCCCAAAGGCAACGTCGACGACCTGGCCGCGATAGCGGAGGTCGCTCACCGGCACGGGGTGCCGCTCATACTCGACAACACGGTGACGCCACCCCCCTTGTTCCACCCGTTCGAGCACGGGGCCGACATCGTCGTGTACTCCCTCACCAAGATGATCGGGGGCCACGGCACCTCGATCGGGGGAGCCGTGGTCGACAAGGGCACGTTCGACTGGAAGGCGGCCGGCAGGTACCCTGAGATCTGCGGGCCTGACCCCGCCTATCACGGAGTGGACTTCTGGGAGACCTTCGGGGACCATGATCGGGCGGTGGCTCGGGGCATGGCCTACCTCTTCAAGATCCGGACCGGGCTCCTTCGGGACACGGGGGCGGCGCTTTCGCCCTTCAACGCCTGGCTGTTCATCCAGGGTTTGGAGACGCTTCCGTTGCGGGCGCGGGCTCATGTCGCGAACGCGATGACCGTGGCCCGTTTCCTTCGGGAACACCCGCTGGTGACCTCGGTGGACTACGCGGGCCTGCCGGACCATCCCGACCACGAGCGGTCGCTTCGCTACTTCCCTCTGGGTCCCGGCGCGGTCCTTGGCTTTGGGATCCGTGGAGGTGTGACGGCAGGGCGGAGGTTCATCGAGTCCGTGAAGCTCGCCTCGCACGTGGCCAACATCCTTGACGCGAAGACGCTGGTGATCCACCCGGCCAGTACGACCCACAGGCAACTCACGCCCGAGGAGCAGCTCAAAGCGGGGGTGACCCCGGGAATGTTACGGATCTCGGTGGGCCTCGAGAAGGCGGAGGACATCCTGAGCGACTTGGAACAGGCGCTGCGCGCGTCGCAGGTTCCGTGACAACGAAGGAGCGCGAGATGGTGACCATCTATGACGACAACTCCCTTTCCATCGGCCACACCCCGCTGGTGCGGCTGAACAGGGTGACCGGCATGAGCCAGGCGCGGGTGCTGGCGAAGATCGAGGGCCGCAATCCGGCCTACTCGGTGAAGTGCCGGGTCGGAGCCGCCATGATCCGCGACGCCGAGGAGAGGGGTCTGATCAAACCCCACACCACGATAATCGAGCCCACCAGCGGCAACACGGGCATCGGCCTGGCCTACGTCTGCGCCGCCCGCGGCTATAGGCTGGTCCTTGCCATGCCGGAGACCATGAGTCTGGAGCGTCGCAAGGTGCTGGCCTTCCTTGGAGCCGAGCTGATGCTGACGCCCGGGTCTGAAGGCATGAGGGGAGCGGTCGTGCGCGCAGAGGAGTTGGCCGCGAACGACCCCGAGCGCTACTTCCTGCCGCAGCAGTTCAACAACCCGGCCAATCCGGCCATCCACGAGAAGACCACGGGGCCCGAGATATGGGAGGACACCGGCGGAGAAGCGGATGTGCTGGTGGCGGGAGTGGGTACGGGAGGCACCATCAGCGGCATCTCCCGGTTCTTCGAGCGGGTCAAAGGGCAGACGCTCCACTCGGTGGCTGTGGAGCCGGCCGGAAGCCCGGTGATAGCCCAGTCCCTGGCCGGCAAAGAGCTCAAGCCCGGCCCGCACGGCATCCAGGGCATCGGCGCCGGCTTCGTCCCGGGCAACCTCGATCTGGCGCTGGTAGATCAGGTGGAGCCGGTCGACACCGACGAAGCCATCGGGATGGCCCGGCGTCTCGCGCGCGAAGAGGGGATCCTCTGTGGCATATCGAGCGGGGCGGCGACCGCCGTCGCCGTGCGGCTGGCGCAGCAGGCGGACTTCGCCGGCAAGACGATCGTGGTTATCTTGCCAGACACCGGGGAACGATACCTTTCGACGGAGTTGTTCGACTCCGTCATGTGACGGGCTGACGAAGGAGATCTGAGATAGAAAGCTGGATGGAGATAGCGATCATCGTGGCCGTGGTGATAGTGCTGGTTCTGGCGACGAGCCGCAGAGGACGCCGCGGGGGCGGCGACGGCACGGGCGGAGGCGGCGGAGGCTGAGGCCTGGGTTAGAGCTCCGTGCGAGCTCCAACCGTTCAAACTGGCTCCGACCGGGACGGGCCGGCGCTGGTCCCCATCACCGGGTTCCTCGTAGGTAGCTCGCCAACCCCTCGCGTAGCGGCGTGGTCTCAAAGGCCGGGAAGTGCTTCGCCAGGTGGTCGCGGTCCGCGTCCGTCACGGCGCCGGCCTGGCTGACGAAGTCCACGGCGTCGGGAGTGAGGGGTCGCCCCGGCAGGTGCTGCATCAGGGCTCCCTGGACTTTGCCGAGCGGCTTGGGGATGGGAAGGACCGGCCGGCGGCGCCCCATGGCCTCCAGTGCCAGCCTGATGAACCCGGCCAGTGTGACCTCGTCAGGGCCGCCGAGCCGGAAGGTCGTGTCGCGGCTCTGCCCGGCGGATGCGATGACGAGTGAGAACAGACGGCCTACATCCTCCACGAAGATGGGGGTGAGCGGGTCGTCGCCCTTGCCGAAGATGGGCACGAACGGCAGGTAGTCCGAGTAACCTAGTATACGATTGAGCGCCGCATCCCGAGGGCCGTAAGCCCAGCACGATCTCACTACGGTCCAGTCGAGGCCGCTGCCACGGATGGCCTCCTCGGCCTGCCACTTGGCCCGGTTCCACGGCTCGTTTGCCTGTGGGGAGACCGTGATGCCGCTCATGTAGAGGAATCGGGGGGAGCCGACGGGGAAGCGGGCCGATGACGGGCCCGTCGTCGGTGCTCCGTACACCAGGGCCATCGCGCCCAGCAGGTTGAGTGTGCCATCACGGTCCACGGCTGCGTAGGTGAGGCCCCGTTTGGGGTCCTCTACCGGGGCCCCGGTGAATTGGGCGGCCTGGATCACTGCCTCCACGCCTTGCACGGCCGCCGGCAGGGTCTCGGGTCTGGTCACGTCGGCCTGGACGAAGGTGAGCCGGCCGTCGGCCAAGGCGCGACGCCCGGCATCGTCGCTGAGCGACTTGGGCAGGGCTTCGGCGGTCGACCGGCTCATGGCCCGCACGGCGTGGCCCGCGGCCAGGAGGTGACGGGTGACGGCGCCCCCGATGAACCCCGTGGCGCCAGAGACAAGGATCGTCATGTCCTCCTCCTTCAAAGGGATGTGTTTGTCGCTTGTCTCCGCAGCTCCGGGCTAGCCTGCTTCTTCCACGGCGATCTGCTCGATGGACCGGCCTGTGGCGACGGAGTCGGGCGCCTCGCCGGTGATGCTGGACCCCGGCCGGGCGGCCCCATCGCGATGCTTGATGAGTAGCCAGTTCCTCTCGCCACGGCTCTTCATCTGCACGAGGGCCCAGCTCCCGGTGAGCTTCCGCCCGTGGATGATGAACTTGAGGTCGCCCCGGGCGAGGGCCTCCTCGGCCCGGACCAGGGCCTCGCCGGCTGGGACAGGGACGGCGTCCGTGGTCGCCGAGGCCGCCGAGGCCGCCTGCCGGGCGCCCGACTGGGTCGTCACGGGCTCGGCCGGTCCTTCATCCGGCCGGACGGCGGCGGCCCGTCCACGGCTCTTCGAGGTCTCCATACGAGCCAGATCGAGCTCCCACCAGCCGAAGTCCCACACCATGACCGTTCCGCCTCCGTATTCGCCCTCTGGGATGGTCCCTTCGAAGGCCGCATACTCAAGGGGGTGGTCTTCTGTCATCACCGCCAGCCGCTTGTCGGCGGGGTCGAGCGAGGGCCCCTTGGGCACCGCCCAGGACTTGAGCACGCCTCCCAACTCCAACCGGAGGTCGTAATGGAGGCTCGAGGCCGCGTGCTTCTGCACCACGAAGACCGGGTGCCCGGGCGCCTCAGCATGAGCGGACGGTCCGTCCCCCGCCGGTTCGGTGGTACGGGTGAAGTCGCGCCGCCGGTGGTACTCGGCCAGAGCTTCAGCGGCCGAACCGGTCTTCTCCGGGTCCGCATCGGTCATCGGTGCATCCTCCTCATGACGGCCCGGTCATCGGGGCGCAGGCGGCGACAGGCGCGTCGGCCGGCAGCAGGCGAAGTGGCCGGCAGCGCGAGCCCGCGCCGGCATGGGCCGCGTCGCCCAGTATCTTCCCAGTGGCGCGCCGCGGTATGCACCGGCGGTCCCGCCCCGGTACCCACGGGCCACCCCACCGTCCGTGACTAGACCGGCCTGCCGTCCTATACTCGGGTCGACACGTAGTCCACGAACACATCAGGAGGCTGTGGTCAACAAGCAGGATTTCGTGAACGTCGGGGTCTCGGTTCTGGTGCTGGTGACCGCCTGGGTGGTCTACTGGCTTCTCCGCCATAGCGTCAACCGGTTCTCCAAGCGACGGGATCTACCCAGGGTAGACCCAGGCGCCGAGACACGTCTCCGGATGATCCAAAGGCTTTCGGCGGTCGCCCTGTTCTTCGTGGCGGTAGGCCTGGTCTTCTGGATCATGGACGTATCCGCGCTCAAGCGTGTGGCGGTGGGTATGTTCGCCTCGGCGGGTGTGGTGGGCATCGCGCTGGGTTTCGCGGCGCAGACCACCATGGCGAACCTGGTCTCGGGCATCATCATCGCCTTCGCACAACCCATCAGACTGGGCGACAGGGTCAGGATCGACGATGAGGACGGCACGGTCGAGTCGATCGGTCTCTTCTACACCAATATCCGCACGTGGGACAACCGGCGGCTGGTGATCCCCAACAAGATCCTCTCCGACCAGAGCATCCGCAACTACACGCTCATCGACCCGCGCATGCCGGCGTTGGTCCTCTTGCGTCTGGAGTACAACGCCGACGTGGAGACCGTCCGCACCATCCTCCTCGATGAGGCTCGGGCTCATCCCCTGTTCCTGCCGGACCCGGAGCCCTCTGTGCAGGTGGTCGACGCCGACGATCTGGGGGTATCGGTACGCCTCTCGGCCTGGGCCGCGACTCAGGCCGACGCCTGGACGCTCGCGGTGGACGTCCGCGAGAGAGCGGTCCGAAGGCTGGCTGCCTCGGGTGTGCCGGCCGGTGTGCGGTGGAGCCGGATCATGACCGAACCGGCCGGCTCGTGACGCACGAAGAACCGGCGCGAGAGCCCAAGCCTGGAGACGCCGGCCCGCACCCCGGCCGCAAGATATGGGGTCTCGACCGCAACGTCTTCTGGGCTGGGGTCTCGTCCTTCTTCATGGCTATCAGTTCGGAGATGGTCTACTCGCCGGTGCCCATCTTCCTGTCGTCAGTCCTCGGGGTCAACAAGTCGCTCATCGGAGTGATCGAGGGGATCGCCGAGACCACCGCCAGCCCCGTTCTGGTTGGGGGCCGCGGGCGCCATCCCGGCAGGGATACTGATGTTGGCGCTGGTGCCTGAGCCCCGCCGCGTGCCGCGTGTCTAGCCCAGGCGCTCCAAGATAGCGGCAATCTCCCGATGGTCGCGTATCACGAAGTCGGCCTCGGGCGGCTCCTGGTGGTCGGCTGAGCCCGCGCAGCGGATGGTCACCATGCCTACGGCTTTGGCCCCCGCGATATCGGTGCGGGGTGTGTCGCCCACGTGTGCGGCGCGGCCCGGTTCGGCGCCCAGCGTGGCGATGGTGCCTTCGAACATCCGCCTGTCGGGCTTTGGATAGCCGGTCTCGTCGGAGAAGGTGAGCACCGAGAAGCAGTCCAGCAGCCCGTCGGCGGCCAGGAACTCGCGCAGGATACGCCCCGGGGTCAGGCTGGTGTCGGAGATGATGCCCAGACGGTAGCCGGCGGCCGCTAGGGCGGGGATGGTCTCCCGCACGCCGGGAAGGAGCTCCAGCCTGGCGGACCGGGAGGCCTCCTCGATCTCGTGGACCGCCCGGCTGACGGCTTCCTCGTCGAGCGCGGCCGGGTCGAGCCCGAACCGGTCCAGGAAGTGCAGTACCTGGTGATGCGCCCCGTAGTGTTGGCCCGCGGTCCAGGCCTCCATGTAGGCGTCGAAACCGGAACGGAAGGTCTGCTCCATCTCGTCTTCCGTAGGATGGGCGCCGCCTGCGGCGAGTATCCGCCGCAGGGCCTGCACTCTTCGCGGCCTGACGGTGTCGTAGCCTCCGTCGGCGGCGTAGAGAGTGTTCCATAGGTCGAAGGTGAGCGCCATGATTGCAGGGCTATCGAGTCCGGTCCTGAAAGAATAGGGGTTGGTGAAGAGGTCGCGGCTCCTCGCCATGCGGGCGTCCCGCAGGCCTTCGGAGCAGACCGAGACAAGCTCGGGGTGGTGCATGTTGGTATCCTTCCTAGCCATGAGAACCAGACTCTCCAGGCCACTGGCCTTCGTTATCATCGCTGCTTCGGCCGTCTTCGCCGGGACCCTGCTGGGGCCGGGCGTGGACGAGGCTTTGGCGGCCGGGTTCAAGGACGTGCCCGATTCCCACCCGTATCACATCCAGATCGAGACCCTGGCTCAGCTAGGCATTATAGACGGGTACTCGGACGGGACCTTCCGTCCCAACGAACAGGTCACACGGCAGCAGTTCGCCAAGATGGTGATCCTGGCCATGCGTATCAACGTGACCGAGGATGACAAGTGTGACTTCATCGACGTGAAGAAGAGCTCCGACATCGACCTGTACCCCGACAACTACGTGGCGGCGGCGGCCCGAGAGAAGATCGTCACCGGCTATCAAGGAGACTCGGGGCCCATCTTCAAGCCCGACGCGGCCATCACCCTCGCTCAGCTGGTGACCATGGGTACCCGGGCCGCCGAGAGGCCTCTTTACGTGCCCCCGGCCTCGTACAAGTCGGCCTGGGGCGGCTTCGACAATACCCATTCCATCATCGCCCGGGTGGCTCAGTACAACGGCCTCCTGCGCGACCTGGCGCCCCCAGGTGTGTTGCTGAGCTCGCTCTCTCCGCTCAGCGCCGCCACGCGCGCTCAGGCGGCGGCCCTGCTCTTCAACGTCATGGGAACCGACATGTCGGGGCTCAACGGTCGTTTCCTGGGCGATTCGACCGACCTGGTGCGCTACTTTCGCCAGAAGACCGGCGGCAACGACGGCAGGTTCTCGGTGCCGCTCGAGGCACTGGCGAAGATGTACGTGAGGTACGGAAAGCGCTTCGGCATACGGGCAGACATGGCTTGGGCCCAGATGATCCACGAGACCGGCTACGGGCAGTACGGCGGCGACGTGGCCCCCGAACAGAACAATATGGCAGGTATCGGTGCCACGGGCGGCGTGCCGGGGAACTCCTTCGCCACCGCCGAGCTCGGGGTCATCGCTCAGTATGCCCACCTTGCTTGGTATGTCTATGCAGACCACCTGACCGACCCCTACTGCTGCCTGGTTGAGCAACCGGCAAACGGGCCGATCACCACGCCGGGCGATCCGCGCCACTTCCAGTCCAACGGGAGCGCACACAAAGGGAACGTACGCACGGTCTACGAGTTGAGCGGAAAGTGGGCCGTGGGGCCGAACTACGGCACCGCTCTCCAGGCCATCGCGAACGGCATCAGCGTCACCTGCGGCCTCTGGTAGGCGGCCGGGCGGCCGTGATAGGCTCCGGGAGCACCTGGGTCAAGAAAGGATCTCGCAGCGATGAAGGACCTGAGCATACTCCCCGAGCATCTGCATGAAGCGGCGCTGGTCGCCGGGGGAGACTTCGGTTGGCCCCTGGAGCTGGCCGCGGAGGTCATCCAGGCCCTGGCGGACGCCGGGGCCGTGGTGACGGGAGTGGAAGCGTGGAGTGTCGACGAGGAGGGCGTTCCGGCCTCGGTAGGGTGGTCATCCTACGACCTCGACGACTACGCCGGCGATTGGCAGGCTTCCGTGGCTACCGCGCGGGTGGAAGCGGAGACGGTGCTCGCCGGTGTCCTCGAGACCGCCGCCGAGGATGAGGTCAACTACATAGGTATAGACTGGGATCACCCGGAACCGGTGGAACCGTCGGAGGAACCCTGAAGTCTCGCACGCCGTACTTGACAGACGCGACCTCAATTGGTTAAGTAGTGTTAAATAAAATGGGCTCCGACTCAGCGGCCCAGTACAAGTCTGGGAGTGACCCGATGAAGATCATCAAAGTAGAGTGCATACCGGTAAGCATCCCCTTCGTCAAGCCCATCGTCATGTCCGGCGGCCCCGCCACCGTGGCGGACGCAGTCGTGCTCAAGATCCACACGGACGAGGGCGTCACCGGTGTTGCCGAGACGGGCGACACCTCCCTCTGGTACATGGGCGAGAGCCAAGACTCGATCATGTATAACCTTACGAAAGTGTTCGCGCCGCAGATGCTCATCGGCGAAGACCCCTTCAACATCGAGATCATCGTGGCGAAGATGGACAAGGCGACCCGCGCCAACAGCCAATCCAAGGCCCTGGTGGACTATGCCCTCCACGACCTCATGGGCAAAGCGCTTGGCGTTCCGGTGTACAAGCTGCTCGGTGGCCTCTCCAATCCCAAGATCGCGCTGGCGTTCGTCATGTCCTCCGGCACGGCCGAAGAAGTGGGGGCCGAGGGCAAGGCGCTGGTGCAGGCGGGCTTCCGCGGCCTGAAGCTCAAAGTGGGCGCGAAGTCCCCCGAGGAAGACATCGACATGATCGCCGCCCTGCGGGACGCCGTTGGCAACAAAGTGAAGATCATGATCGACGCCAACGGCGGCTGGATGTATCACGAGGCCCTCTACCTCCTCCAGAGAGTGAACAAGTACGACGTCTACCTTTGCGAACAGCCTGTGCCCTGGTGGGACATCGACGGCCTGGCGAGGCTGCGCCGCAAGGTGGACGTGCCCATCTTCGCCGACGAGTCGGCCGCTGAGCTCGGGCATCTACTGCAGATCATCGAGAAGGACGCCGCCGACGGTTTCTTCCTCAAGGTGCCGAAGGCGGGCGGCATCCTCAAGTCACGGCGGTGGGTGACCATCGCGCAGGCAGCCAACATGCCGGTGATGTGCGGGTGCATGGTCAACTCCGGCCTGGGCAGCGCGGCGGAAGCGGCCTTCCTGGGCGCGACGGCCTGGATGGGCAAGATCGAACAGGAGTCCATCGGCCCCCTGAACCTCTACAACATCTACGACACGGTGAGCGGGCCCATCGAGAACGACCTGGCCAAGAAGCCGCCGCGGTACGAGAACGGGTTCCTCTACCCGCCTGATGGGATCGGGCTGGGAGTGGAACTGGACGAGGCGTCGCTCGAGAAGCTGGCCGCACCCGGCAAGAAGCCGGTGGTCATCGGCAAGTAGATCCTCCAGACGGAAGTCGCCCAAGTATCGCCCGACGCGCTCGCCGGCGCCGGTGGTAGCGGCTGCCGTCGGTGCCTCCTGGCCCCGTCAGGAAGGTAAACCTAGGTTAAGCATATTCTTGACTCCGCGGGCGGCCGCGCGATATGTTGTATGCGCGGTCGAGTCCCACCGATCTGCCGCATGTTCTCATTGGGGCGGTTGGGCGGCCTGAGTGCGCGGTCTTGCGGTTCTGCGCACGCTCTGGGCCTGATACAGGAGGGAGGGGTAGTTGCTGGGTAGCCAGGCAGGCACCTGTCGCCACGGCTTCAGGGTGACCCTCGCCCTGCCGCTCCTCGATGGACTCCGGTCTCGTCACCTTCCCACTCTGCTCCTCTTGCCCGGTACGTCATCGGGCTCACCGGCTACAAACCCTCTTCGCAAAGGAGGTCTGCGTCCGAGAGAGTCTGCTTCTTAGACCACCGAAATCGTGAAGGAGTCAAGAGAGTAATGAAAAGAACGCTGTGCTTACTGGTGGGGGTATTGCTCCTTGTATCTCTAGTCGGTTTTGTGGCCGCCTGCGGTGGGGACGAAGAGCCCGCCGCAACGACTGCGGCCCCGACCGAGACCACCGCGGCGCCCACCGAGACTACCGCGGCTCCGGCCGGCGATGCCAAGGTCCTGCGGATGGCGGTGCCGTGGCCGGTGGGCGATCCGGTCACCGACAACATCCAGCAGAATTTCGTGGACAAGTTCAACGCTGCCCAATCCCAGTACAAGATCGAGCTGCATGCCGCCGCATCGCTGCTCGCTCTGGGAGACAGCTTCGAGGCCGTCCGGACCGGCGGCGTTGAAATAGCAGGCTGGCCCACCGCCGTGTTCGGGAGCATCGT
Source organism: uncultured Gaiellales bacterium (assembly GCA_964592075.1). Classification (GTDB taxonomy): domain Bacteria; phylum Actinomycetota; class Thermoleophilia; order RBG-16-64-13; family RBG-16-64-13; genus RBG-16-64-13. The sequence goes on along the minus strand of CAZQDY010000062.1, from coordinate 3,193 downwards.
TCCCGAGTTCAACATCGCCGAGCTACCCTTCGCGGTCAACAGCATCGAGGCCGACGCCGAGTTCAACGTTATGATGACGCCCATCTACGACAAGGCCCTGACCGCGAAGTCCAACATGAAGACCGTCTACAACTTCACCTGCCAGGGTCTCGACATCATCAGCGTCAAGCCGGTGGTGAGCCTGGCCGACTGGAATGGGCTCCTCTGCCAGACCATCTCCCCTGTGACCGCCAAGGTGGTGGAGCTGCTGGGCGGGGCCGGCGTGGCCATGGACTTCTCCGAAGGATACCAGGCTCTTCAGAAGAAGGTCATCGAAGCCACTCTGCAGTCGGGCTCGATGGTCATCATGTTCAAGCTGAACGAAGTGGCCCAACACATCACCAGGGCGTATCTGACCCCGGCGAGCATCGGCGCCTGGATCAATCTCGATGTCTACAACGCAATGCCCGACGACATCAAGGCGATCTTCGACAAGACCGGCCAAGAGGCTCAAACAGCCATCAACGCCAACATGGTCACGCTCTACCACGAGAACTACGAGACCATGGCAGAGGTGGGCATGGAGGTCCACCCGCTACCCGGCGCGGAGCGCGAGAAGTGGGCGGAGAAGCTGAAGCCGTACGCCGACGAACTGCTGGGCCTCATGGATCAGGCGACAGCGGACCAGATCAGGCAGGTCACTCAGCAGCTGGACGAGAAGTATCCCTATCAAGACTGATCCGACAGAGAGCGTCATCCGGAGGCCTCCCCGCCTTGGGGAGGCCTCCGGATGGAGGAGCAGACCGTGAAGAGATACCTCCTCAAGGTAGACCGCGTGATCGAGAAGGTGGGTGAATGGGCCCTGCTCATAAGCGGGATCCTCATCCTGGTGATCGGGTTCATAACCACCTACGGGGTGGGTAAGCGCTACATATTTCACAATCCCGATCCCTACACCTACGAGCTCAGCATCATATTCCTGGTGGCCTGCATCCTTTTGTGCCTGCCGGCCATCCAGTGGAACCGGCGCAACCTGCGCGTCGATTTCGTCCTCCAGCACCTACCGCAGAAGTGGCAGAACATCATCGGCGAGGTCTTCACCTCGGTGCTTGCCATAGTGTTCGTGTCCATCATCATCTGGAAGAGCTGGGGAGCGTTCCTCTATTCCTTCGACGTGGGGGAGACCAGTCAGTCGGCCTGGCAGGAACCGCTGTGGCCCATGAAGCTCTTGGTGCCGGTGTGTATGGGCTGGCTGTGGCTCACGCTTGTCTCGCAGCTGGTGCATGCAGGCATACATCTGGCCCGAGGCACCACCCGCGAGGATACGAGGATCCAACTGTAATGTCGAACGAGATCCGAGAAGGATAGGCTATGGGGCTGGACCCAGGAACCGTCGGTATCATCGTCGTCGCGGCGCTGTTCGTACTCATGATGGTGGGCGTGCCCATCGTCTATTCGCTGGGCATCTCCGGGATCATCGGGGCGCTTCTGGGCTATGGGGCCCCGGCGCTTCAGAAAGCAGGCCTCTCGCCCTTCAGCACGGCCTTCAACCTCTCCTGGACGGCCCTGCCTCTGTTCGTGCTTTTGGGCACCATCATCGCCTCCTCAGGTATGGGCGAAGGGGTGTTCAAGGCGGCCAGCAACTGGCTCTCTCGGGTGCGGGGCGGCCTGGTGGCGGCCGGGGTCATCGGCGAGGGCGTGCTGGCCGCGGCTCTGGGCACCAGCGCCGCCACCATCATCGTGGTGGGTAAGGTGGCCGTTCCGGAGTTCGACCGGCAGGGCTACAACCGGGGATACGCCCTGGGGGGCCTTCTGGCCGGAGGCGCGCTCGGCCCGCTCATCCCCCCCAGCGCCACCTTCATCATCGTGGGGGTCATCGCCGGTCTTTCCATCGGCAAGCTGTTCATCGCCGGCATCATCCCCGGCATCCTTCTGATAGCCTTCCTCTCCATACCCGCCATAGCCATGGCCTATCTCCGGCCCGGTCTGGCTCCCAAGGGCTACAAGGTCTCCTGGCGGGAACGCTGGCGCTCCCTCAGGACCGTCTGGCCCATCGTGGTGGTCATGGCCAGCATCCTGGGCGCCATCTACGGCGGCATCGCGACGGCCACCGAGACCGCCGGCGTGGGGGTGGTGGTGGCGCTCATCATCGCCGTGGTGTTCTTCAAGATGCGCTGGAAGCAGCTCAAAGTGGCCCTGAAGGAAGCGGCCCTCATCAACGGCATGATCCTGTTCATCATCTTTGCCGCCAACTTCTTCACCTATGTGCTCGGCAGCACCAACGTGGCTTCCGGGCTGGAAGAGCTGGTGGGCTCCTCGGGGCTCAACCGCTGGGTGGTGATCGTCATCATCAACGTCATCATCCTCATCCTGGGTTGCATCCTGGACCCCATCACCATCACGCTCCTTACCATCCCCATCTTCATCCCCCTGATCGTGAGCCTGGGCTTCGACCCCATCTGGTTCACGGTGATGTTCTGCATCAACACCCAGATCGGCTTGATCACGCCCCCCATGGGGACCGACCTCTTCGCGGTGAGGACCATCTTCAACATCCCCACCGGGGAGATCATCCGGGGGGTAGCGCCCTTCATGCTGTGCGAGCTGGTGTTCCTCGCCGTCATCGTGGCCTTCCCGCAGCTGTCGCTGTGGCTGCCGAGCTTGATGGTGGGCAGCTGAGGACGCCCACGGACGAGTGGCAGGACCGGTATGCGGCCGGGCTACCCTCTGGTGGCCCGGCCGTCGCCTTCGATGGGGATGACCGGGCCCAGGTACCGTGGCTCGGGATGCGTGATATGGAGCTGCAGAACGGCCTTGACGGAGGCGAGCCGGTCGCGCATGGCGTTTTTGGACTCGTTCGCGTAGGGTTGGATGTCGGCGATGACTCCCGTCGCGTCGAGACCGAGGGCGCGGGCGGTGTACACGGCTCGAGACAGGTGGAACTCCTGAGTGACGACCAGGCAACCGGTGACCTTGAACACGTCTCGGGCCCGATACATGGTGTCGTAGGTGTCGAAACCCGCATGGTCGGTGAAGACATCCTCGTCCGGCACGCCCCGCTCGAGCACGTAGTCGAGCATCACGTTGACCTCGTCGTACTCCGTTCGGCCGTGATCGCCGGAGAGAAGGAGCTTGTCCACCTTCCCAAGCTTGTAGAGCTTGACGCCGGTCTCCAGACGGTCGGTGAGCATGGGGGCCGGGGTACCGTCGTCGT
>CAZQDY010000061.1:0-13783 GCA_964592075.1 uncultured Gaiellales bacterium | reverse complement strand
TGTGACGAGGAGCCCGACCTGGACAGGGCCTACGCCGCCGCTGTGAAGCGTCTGGCCGAGGTCAAAGCACGGCTGCGAGCGCCCACCCCGCCGCCCAAGTGGGATCTCGACCGCGACCGCTCCCACGCGGGTCAGGATGACGTCGAGATACGCTCCAACTTCGAGCGCGGCCGCTACCTGGCCGCCGTGGAGCGGATACGCGACTACATCTACGCCGGCGATGCCTTCCAGGTGGTGCTGTCACAGCGTTTCGAGCGCCCCATCGGCGTGAGCGGGTTCTCCATCTACCGGGGGCTGCGGGCCGTCAACCCCAGCCCGTACATGTACTACATCTCGTTCCGCGACTTCGAGGTGGTGGGATCCAGCCCCGAGGCGCTGGTCACGGTGAGCGGCAGGCGGGCGGAGACCCGGCCCATAGCCGGCACGCGGCCCCGGGGGGCGACCCCGGCTGAGGACGCCGCTCTGGCGGAGGAGATGCTGGCCGACGAGAAGGAGCGGGCGGAGCACCTGATGCTGGTCGATCTGGGCCGCAACGATCTCGGCCGGGTCTGCCGGGCGGGAACCGTGAAGACCCAGCAGTTCATGGAAGTGGAGCGCTACAGCCACGTGATGCACATGGTCTCGTCGGTGGTGGGCGAGCTGGACGACGGTGTGGTCGCGGCCGACGCGTTGCGGGCGGTGTTCCCGGCCGGGACGGTGTCCGGGGCGCCCAAGGTGCGGGCCATGGAGATCATCGACGAGCTGGAGCCGACCCGCCGCGGACCATATGCCGGCGCCATCGGCTACCTGAGCTATTCGGGCGACCAGGACTCCTGCATCTACATCCGCACCATCCTGGTCCGCGACGGCCGGGCCTACGTCCAGGCCGGCGGCGGCATCGTGGCCGACTCGGTGCCGGAGCGCGAGTTCCAAGAAACCGAGAACAAGGCTCGGGCGCTGTTCCGGGCCATCGAACTGGCGACCGCTCAAGAGGAATGGGAGTAGGTCATGATGATGATGAACACAGCCGACCGCAAGATCCGGTTGGAGCAACGTTTTGCTCTTGCTCAAGACTCGGTCGGTTTCCCGGCGCCGGGCCTGAGCGACCTCCGGATCGTCGTGATAGACAACTACGACTCGTTCACCTACAACCTGGTGCAGTACTTGGCGGAGATCTCGGGGACCAGGGTCAAGGTGTTCCGCAACGACGAGATCTCCATCGACGGCGTCCGGAAAGAACGGCCCACCCATCTGGTGGTGTCTCCGGGCCCCTGCACTCCCGACGACGCCGGCATCAGTCTGGAGGCCGTCGCCGCCCTCGGCGGAGAATGCCCCATTCTCGGGGTCTGTTTGGGCCACCAGGCCATAGGACAGGCCTACGGCGGCAAGGTGATCCGGGGCGACGCGCCCGTGCACGGCAAGACGTCGCTCATCCACCACGACTGCCGTGGCATCCTCGCCGGGCTGCCTCAACCATTCGTGGCCACTCGCTACCACTCGCTGGTGCTCGACCGCGCCCTGCCGCGGGAGCTGGAGATCTCGGCCTGGACCCAGGACGGCGTGATCATGGGAATCCGGCACCGGGAGTGCGCGGTGGAGGGAGTGCAGTTCCACCCAGAGAGCCTGCTGACCGCGGTCGGCAAGGACCTTCTCCGCAACTTCCTCAGCCACAGGAGCGCCCTGCGATGATCGACACATCGTTCAGCCGGACACTGCAGCAGTTGGCCGAGGGTCACGATCTAACCCGCTCCGAGGCCGCCTGGGCCCTGGAGCAGATCGTGGGGGGCGACACCGGGGAGGCGGAAGCGGCTGCGTTTCTCATGGCGTTGCGGGTCAAAGGGGAGACGGCCGAGGAGATCGCCGGGTTGATGGAGACCATGCGCCGCTTCGCGGTGCCTGTGGAGACCGCCTATCAGGACGCCCTGGTCGACATCGTGGGCACCGGCGGGGACTGCCTGGGTACGTTCAATGTCTCCACCACGGCGGCGTTCGTCGTCGCCGGGGCCGGGGTCAAGGTGGCCAAGCACGGGAATAGAGCCGCCAGTTCACTCTGCGGCTCGGCCGATGTCATGGAGGCCCTCGGCATCTGCATCGATCTGCGGCCCGCCGAGGTGGCGGCTTGTCTCGATCGTGTGGGCATCGGCTTCATGCTGGCGTCACTCCATCACCCCGCCACCGGCAGGGTCGCGGCCGTGCGTCGCGCGCTGGGCGTCCGCACGGTGTTCAACTTCTTGGGCCCGCTGACCAACCCCGCCGGAGTCCGACGGCAGTTGATGGGGGTCTGCTCCCCGGCCTATCTGGGGGCGCTCGCGGGAGCGCTCTCCCGGGTGGGTTGCGAGCGCGCTCTGGTCGTGAGTGGATACAGCGGCATGGACGAGTTGTCGGTTGCCGGTCCGAGCCAGGTGGTCGAGGTGAGCCGGGGGGTGGTGGGCGAACCGTACACCATCAGGCCGGAGGACTACGGGCTCTCCTTGCACGAGCAGGCCGCCGTGGCCGGAGGCGACTGCGAGGAGAACGCGGCTATAACCCGCCGAGTGCTCGGCGGCGAGGCCGGAGCATGTCGTGATGTGGTGCTGCTCAACGCCGCCGCCGCGCTGTTCGTGGCGGGAGTGGCCGTGTCTATATCAGACGGGATGCGGCGGGCCGCCGAGTCTATCGACTCGGGGCGCGCCGCCGAGACGCTGGACGACATGGTGGCGGTGACGAACGAACTGGCGGCGTGCCGGGCGTGAGCGGGCCGTACGACAGACCGGGAGGCGCCTCGGGCGCGGCGGCCGCGGCCGGCGGCGGCGCCGTCACGGCGTACCCGGCCCACAGCCCGACCATGCCGGCCGCACCCACGACTGCCCCCGCGGCCGCCCCCACGTACCTCGACCGTATCGTGCCGGCGGTGGTCCGCCGCCTGGAGGAGCGGAAGCGGCGCCGGCCGCAGGCGGAGCTGGAGGCGATGACCGCTCCGGACCGTGGGGGGTCGTTCGCGGCCGCACTGCGCGAGCCCGGGGTATCGCTTATCGCGGAGGTGAAGCGTTCGTCGCCCAGCAAGGGCCCGATACGGCCCGGCCTCGAAGTCGGTCGCCTCGTCGAGGCCTACGAGAGGAGCGGGGCGCGGGCGGTGTCGGTGCTGACCGAGGAGGACTACTTCGGGGGCAGCTTGGAGGACCTCCGGGCGGCCGCGGCCGGCACGCGGCTCCCGCTGCTGCGCAAGGACTTCATCGTCGACCCGTACCAGATACACGAGGCCCGCGTGTACGGGGCCTCGGCGGTGTTGCTCATCGCGGCGCTGCTCGACGACACGAGGCTGGAAGAGCTCGCGGGGCTGGCCGGCAGACTCGGACTCGACGTGCTGCTCGAGGTTCACGACGAGGCGGAGCTGGCGCGCGCTCTCACCGCCGACGGCGCGATCGTGGGGATCAACAACCGCGATCTGCGCACCTTCGAGGTCTCACTCGAAACGACGGTCAGGCTGGCAGGTCTGGTCCCCCCGGGGAGGTTGCTCGTGGGGGAGAGTGGGATCCGTGATCATGACCATGTAGCCAGACTGGCGTCGTCGGGGGTGGATGGTGTATTGGTGGGGGAGAGCATCTTGGTAAGCGCCGATGTGGGGGAGGCTATCGCCGCTCTCATGCTTCCCGCACCACCGGTGACGCCCCGACCGGAGAGTCGCACGACGATGAAGGAGGCTCGATGATCAAGTCACTGTTGGTGGCGGTGGACTCTTCCGCCTACGCGGGCGCCGCGCTCGATCACGCGCTCGAGTTGGCCAAAGCCTACGAAGCGCGTGTCACGGGTCTCTACGTGCTCGACGTACGGTATCTGGAGATTCCCCCCTACGTGGACTACTCGTACTCGTTCGAAGCGGTGCCGCCCATTGTGGCGCCCCGCGATCTCATGGACAAGTTCCGGGCCAAGAGCGAACGCATCCTCGGGGATCTCCGCCAAACGGTCGAGAAGACAGGAATGACCGTCGAGACCCGCACGGAGGAGGGGGTGCCGGGTCAGGTCATCTCCGACATAGGAGACGCCCACGACCTCATCCTGATGGGCAAGCGCGGGGAGCACGCGAAGTGGGCCCGCGACCTGCTGGGTCCGACCGCTGAATCGGTGGCCCGTCGCTCCGTGACCCCTGTACTCTTGGTGGAACAGGAATGGCGCGCGGTCGAGAAGGCCTTGGTGCTGTTCGACGGCAGCCACCCCGCCAACCGCGGCCTGAAGCTGGCTGCCGACCTGGCGCTCCGGACCGGGACCGCACTGCGGGTGCTAACTGCCGACGACGACGCCGAGCGCGGAGAGGCCACGGCGGCAGACGCCAGGGCCTATCTGGAGCCGCTTGCGCTGGACGCCTCTTATTCGGTCCTTCCGGGCAAGGCCGTCAAGGCGGCGACAGCGGTTCTGGCCGACGATCCGGCAGATCTCGTCATCATGGGCATGCGCGGCCATTCCCCTCTCCGCTACCTCATTCTCGGCCGCACGACCGAGCAACTGATGCGCTCGGTGGAGCTGCCGGTGCTTTTGGTGCCATGACCCCAGCTGCCAACCCAGAGGTTCTTCGGCCGGGACCCGCCATAAAGATCTGCGGTCTCACCAGGCTCGACGACCTGCTTCTGGCCAGGGACCTGGGCGCCTGGGCGGCGGGCTTCGTGTTCGCCCCGAGTCCGCGCCGGCTGACGCCGGCGGCGGCCCGCGGGTTGGTCGAAGGCCTGGCTGCCGCGACCCAGGGGTCTCCCGGCATCGCCGGCGTCGCCGCATCCGGGGCTCCGGTGTCGGGAGAACCGGGCGCGGCCGCGGGACCGGCGCCGCCGCTCATAGCGGGCGTCTTCGGCGATGTGCCCGCGGGGGAGATCGCCCGAGTGGTCGCCGAGGTGGGACTGGGCGCCGTGCAACTGCACAGCGCAGACGGGCCGGGCGGTGACGCAGTGAGGGCGGCTCTGGCTAAGAACGGCCGTCCCGTCACCATCATCCAAGCCGTGCCCGTGGATCCCCGAGAGACCGACGCGGCCGCTCTCAGGCACGCCGTCGCGATGGCCCGCCGGCAGGCCGACATCGTACTGCTTGACACCCAGGTGGGCGACAGGTTCGGTGGCACGGGAAGGGCGCTCCCGTGGTCTCTCGCCGGTGAGGCGGGAGTGGGGGAGGTGCTGGTTGCCGGGGGCATCGGACCGGAAAACGTGGAGGCGGCGCTCCGCGAGTCGAAGGCGTGGGGCATCGACGTCTCGAGCGGAGTCGAGCGCTCTCCGGGGGTCAAGGACGCCCGGCTCCTGAGGCAGCTCTTCGCCCGGGCAGCCGCCGCGCGGCAAACGGGAACGGCTGGCGCCCCGGCCGCCATGATGCACACAGACCGATCATAGAGAGGACCAGAGAGTTGATCATGCCCCAACGTTTCGGCCCCTACGGCGGCCGCTATGTCCCGGAGACATTGGTCTCCGCCCTCGAGGAGCTGGAGGCGGCCTACGAGACCTATCGCGCCGACCCGGAGTTCACCGCCGAGCTGGAGGCGCTGCAGTCCGACTACGCCGGCCGGCCGACGCCGCTGTTCCTCGCCCGCCGCCTGTCGGAGAAGGTGGGCTGCCGCACCTATCTCAAGCGCGAAGACCTGGCTCACACCGGAGCCCACAAGATCAACAACACCCTGGGCCAGATACTCCTCGCGGTGCGCATGGGCAAGAAGCGCATCATCGCCGAGACGGGAGCGGGGCAGCACGGCGTGGCCACCGCCACGGTGGCCGCGCTCTTCGGCCTCGAGTGCCACGTGTACATGGGTGAGGAGGATATCCGCCGCCAGGAACTCAACGTGTTCCGCATGAAGCTGCTGGGCGCGGAGGTGCTCCCCGTCACCTCCGGCAGCGGCACGCTCAAGGATGCGACGAACGAGGCCATCCGCGATTGGGTGGCCAGTGTGGAGAACACTCATTACATCATCGGCTCGGTGGTGGGACCTGCGCCCTATCCCACACTGGTGCGGGACTTCCAGGCTGTGATCGGCCGCGAGACCCGCGCGCAGGTCCTGGCCAAGGAGGGACGGCTCCCCGACGGCCTGGTGGCCTGTGTGGGAGCGGGCAGCAACGCCATCGGCATGTTCCATGAGTTCGTGGATGAGCCGCAGGTGCGCATGGTAGGGGTCGAGGCCGCCGGGCTCGGCCTCGACAGCGGCAAGCACGGGGCCTCGCTCGCCCGCGGGGTGGGAGGCATTCTCCATGGCTCGTATTCCTATGTCCTCCAAGACCAGGACGGTCAGATCCAGGAAGCGCACTCCATAGCGGCCGGGCTGGACTACCCCTCGGTGGGTCCCGAGCACTCCTATCTGAAGGATTTGGGACGGGTCGAGTATCAGAGCGCCACCGACGACGAGGCCCTGGCGGCGTTCCAGACGCTGTCGCGGCTGGAGGGCATCATCCCTGCCCTCGAGAGCTCCCACGCGCTGGCCTATCTGCTGCGGGAAGGTGACACAGAGGGTGGGAGGGCCCACGGGTTCGACCCCGACGACGTGGTGGTGGTGAACCTCTCCGGTCGCGGCGACAAGGACGTCTACAGCGCCGCGGCTGCGCTGGGGGTGACGGCATGAGCGCCCAGGGAGAGCGTGTGTCCAGCGGGCGCCCGGGGGCCGAGAGCGCCCTGACCCGGGTGTTCCGCGCGGCTGGGAAGCCGCTCCTGATGCCGTACGCCGTCGGAGGCTATCCCGACCCGGACTCCTGCGTCGAGATCGTGCGAACGTACCTGCAGAACGGAGCGGACCTGGTCGAGCTGGGCATACCGTTCTCAGACCCCCTGGCTGACGGGCCGGTCATGCAGAGCGCCTCTGTCGCGGCGCTGCGCCGGGGGGTGCGGCCGGTCGACGTGCTCCGCATCGCGGGCCTGGTCGCCGGAGAGGGCGCTCATGTGGTGCTGCTCTCCTACCTCAACACCATCCTGGCCTTCGGCCCCGAGCGTTTCTTCGACCGGTGCCGCGACAGCGGCGTCCTGGGCGTGGTAGTGCCCGATGTGCCCGTGGAAGAAGCCACCGACCTGCAGGCCACCGCCGGGGCGCGAGGTGTCGACTTGATCCTGCTTGCGGCGCCGACCAGCACTGAGGTTCGTCTGGCCCGCATCGCCCGGGCTGCCTCCGGCTTCATCTACTGTGTGTCGACGGTGGGAGTGACCGGGCCGAGGGCCTCGCTCCGCGCCGATCTCCCCGAGTTCCTGGCCCGCGCCAGGAAGCACACCGACCTGCCCCTGGCTGTGGGGTTCGGCGTGAGCACGGCCGAGCAGGCCGAGGAAGTCGCCGGATACGCGGACGGGGTGATAGTCGGCAGCGCCCTCGTCGACATGGTGGCCCGGAGCAAGAGCCTGAGCGAAGGATTGGCCGCGATCGGCCGGTTCGTCTACGAGGTGAGGAGTATGCCCTCTTTCTCGAGGTAGTCCTTCAGCGCCTGGGGACGGACGCCGTAGAGCCCCGAGAGGTAGTTTAGGTCTTCCTTGCGGATAGTGAGCATCTCTCGTGAAGGGTCGTTGCGCAACTCGCGCAGGAACGACAGATAGGTCTGGAGGGGCTTCCGCTCCTCCTCGCCGAGCCGTTCCAGGCTGTCGAGGCGGATGCGCAGCGGTCCGTTGGTGGTGAAGGCCCGCTGGAACTCCGGCTCGTTCTCGATGTCGAGTAGCGCCATGGGCGACTGACCGTAGATGGCCGCGAGTTCGCAGAGACGCTCGAGACTCAGGCTGCGCTTGCCGCGCTCGTATGCGCTCAGAGTAGATACGACGAACGATCCGCCGGAGCGGGCGCACACTTCCTGCAGGCTCATGTTCCGGTCCTGGCGCATGCGGCGCAGCTTCTCGCCCACCAGTTCCGCGTAGCGCTTGTCGCTCTCTTCGTGTCTCTCTTCCATGTCGAAAATCCTATCACCAGGGTAGGGAGAAATCTACTGAGACGGCACGCCCGCATCCCGGCCGTCCGCCCAGTGGAGTTCGCGGCACGGCGGAGGAATCCTCCGCCGTGCCCGGCTGCGCGGGTCGCCGCTAGCGGACCTCGACCTGCGTCATCGTCATGGTGAGGTTTATCTTGAAGGGGCCCCGCTCGTCGGCGGGGACCATGTCCTCGGGAGCCTTGGTTATCTCCATCTCGATGGTCATGGCACCGTCGCTGTCCATGGAGATCAACCGGCCCGTCGCTCTATCCACCTTGGCCGTGCCCGGGGTTTCGATGTCGCCCTTCATGGTCATCACGAAATCGAGCTCCTCGCCCGACATCTCCTCGCCGCCGAAGCCTTCCATCATGGCCTTGAGCGTGGCGCCCAGATCGAGTGTGAGGTCCATGGGCATTGCGATCGTGTAGTCGATCGTCGCGGTCTCCCGGCCCTCCTCGGTAGCCACAGCGGTCAGCTTGGCCTTGGCTTTCGCAGTGATCTCCTGGTCCATCCCCGCAAGCGGCATGGAGAACGTTGACACCCATTCCTCTCCCACTTTGGCCGTCCCGTCGCTGGGATAGACCAGGTTGGAGAACTGATCGCTCAAGTCCGTGAAGTCGAACGGCATGCCGGAAGCCATGAAGGCGGAGGCCGCGTCGGGGTCGTCGGGGCCTTCCACGGAAAGGACCTTCCCCGTCTTGTCCACCGTCATGGTCGTCTTCTGCGGCTCCTGGCCGGTGAGGTCGACGGCGGCGCCGTTCGAGGTCATCTCCAGGATCTCGGTGGTCACCTCCACCGTGGCCGCGCCCTCCTCGTCCACGGCCGTCACGGAAGAGGTGATCTTCGACTTGGCAGTCTCATCGACGGCCGCATCCTCGTCAGGAGCTCCTTCTACCTGGCCCTTCATGACGGTGGTGAGCTCATGCACCCACGTGTCTCCGGTCTTGAAGGTGTACTGGAGAGCGACGTCCTCGCCCGAGCCTCCACCGGAGCCATCGTCGGAGGCGGAGCCGCCACATCCCAGCACCACCCCGGCGAGCGCCACCGCCACGAGCATCATCAGAGCGATCAGAAGCGAACGTTTCCGGGTGGTCATGCAATGTCTCCCTTGTGGTGAGTGCCGAAGGCGGGGGTCGAACCCGCACGAGGTGTGAGCCTCACTGGAGTTTGAGTCCAGCGCGTCTGCCAATTCCGCCACTTCGGCATGGTCTCGGACGGCGGCTATTATAATCGATGTATGTCCGAACCAATCGCCAAGATCGATCCGGCCCGCGCTTCCGCCTCGTTGCAGTCCGACGTGCACCGCTATGCGCTCCTTGCCGTCGAGCTCGGAGCGACCGCGGCGGCGGCGGTCCCGGCGGAGGCGGTCCCGGTGGACGACAGGGTGACTCTCAAGTGCGCGGTGCCCAAGTGCTTCGGTTACGGCACCTGCGCGAACTGCCCGCCCCACGCACCCTCCGCGGAGCGGATGCGGTCCATCATCGCGGAGTACGGAGCGGCCGTGCTTCTTCGACTGGATGTGCCGCCGCGGGTCATCGTGCGCGACCGCGACACCATCAAAGAACGGGTGGAGGCCTACAAGAAGGTGTTCTCCATAGTGAGTGGTCTGGAGAGCGCCGCCTTCTACGACGGCCACTACCTGGCTGTCGGCCTCGCCGCGGGCAGCTGCAAGAGCACCTTCTGCCATGATCTGGACTGCGCGGTCCTCCAGAGACAGAAGTGCCGCCACAACCTGGTGGCCAGGCCTTCCATGGAGGCCGTAGGCATCGACTGTTACGCGCTCGCCGTCTCCGTGGGCTGGGAAGTGTTCCCTATCGGAAGCGGAGCGACCGTCGACCGGGTGCCGGCCGGGTCGCTTATCGGGCTCTTGCTGGTGGGCTGAACGCCGGGCCGGCGATGTCACGAGCGCGCCTGAGGCGGGCCGTCGTGGGGTTCCGTCCGGCGGAACATAGTTTGGCTAGGTGGCACGAAAAGAGCCGGTCCCTCGGGCTGGGCCGGTCGTTTCCCGTTCGATGCCGTAATGGTGTACAGTTAACAATGACTTCTTGCTTTCTTCGAGTGGAGTCGCGATCCGCGGCGCCGGGTCGCTTTTGTGCCGAACACCCAGCTCTCGATGCTCATGCGTATGTCTCGCGGGCAATCGGACCGGGAAGACCAATGACGTGGAGGTGCTTGAATGGAGAAGCTCATCATCACCGTGGCGTGTACCGGGGCCATGACCACCAAGGAGAACACCCCGTACCTGCCCACTCAGCCTGAGGAGATCGCCGAAGAGGTCCGAATGGCCTACGAGTGCGGAGCCACGGTCGCTCACGTGCACGTGCGCACCGTCGATCACAAGGCCACCATGGCTCTCGACAGGTTCGAGCAGACCGTCGGCCTCATCCGGGAGAGGGTACCGGACATCATCGTCAACATGACGTCGTCGGGCGGCCTCGGTTTCGGCGACGAGGAGCGCATCCTGCCTCACACAGTGTTGAAGCCCGACATGGGCACGTTCGACGCGGGCTCCATGAACTTCTACAAGGGCGTGTTCGAGAACAGCCCCACTTTCCTTGAGAAGCTGGGCAAGGCCTACATCGAGAACGGCATCAAGCCCGAGGTCGAGGTCTTCGACGCCGGCATGGTATGGAACGCCAAGCGCCTGCTGAAGGACGGCTTCCTGCAGGCCCCCATCCACTTCCAGTGCTGCATGCACGTGCACGGCGGCATGGAAGGCACGCCGCGCAACCTGGTGCACCTGGTGGACTCGTTCCCTGAAAAGTCCACATGGTCGGCCTTCGGTTGCGGGCCCACCGCCGATGTCATCATGGCTATGGCCATGACCATGGGTGGCCACATCCGGGTCGGCATGGAGGACAACGTCTACCTGAGCAAGGGCGTGCTCGCCGAGCACAACTACCAGTTCGTCGAGAAGGTCGTGAAGCTGGCCGAGGTCTTCAAGCGGCCCGTGGCGAACGTGGACGAGGCCCGGCAGATCCTGAGCCTGCCGCCCAGAAAGAAGTAAGGTGTCTGACGGTCGGGGAGCACGACTCCCCGACCGTTCTACATAACCTGTGCGCAGCGTGGGCCCCGGGGCGATTCTGCAGGTGCGCCGGAGCCCCATGCCGGGTTGTCCAATCGACATCGCGACGACAGTCGCCGGACGCAGGGAGTGGAGTATGAAGAAGGTCTCGATCAGCGAAGCAGCGCAGTATTTCCCGCCCGCACACAATGATTGCGCCTGCTTCAGGCTGCAGGGCAAGGACGCGACGGGGACCACCCAGTTCTCCCTGGGTTGCACGCACTTTCTGCCGGGCGGTGGCGCCGAGTTCAGCCCCGAACGGCCGTTCGATACCATCTACTTCGTCATCGAAGGCGAAGTGACCATCATCGACAAAGACAACAACGAGGTTACCCTCAAGAAGTACGACTCCATCTACATTCCGCCGAACGAGGGCCGCGCGATCAAGAACAAGACCCAGTTCCCCGCCAGCATGATGGTGGTCCTGGGAGCGGCCTAGGTCTGAGAGCCTGCTGCGGGAGGTCCCCGCGGACAACAACCAACCCGATTCTGGAGGTACGAAATGGCTGAAGAAACACCGAGGAAGACAGTCGAAGAACTGAGGAAGATCTTCGATCTGACCGGCAAGGTGGCTGTGGTCACCGGCGCGGGCGGCACTTTGGGCCATGCTCTCGCCAAGGGTCTCGCTGTCTTCGGCGCCGATGTCGCCTGCTGGGACATCAAGACCGACATCATGGAAGACGTGGTGGCCGACATCAAGGGCCTGGGCAAGAAGTCCACCGCGACCGCCGTCAACGTCACCGACGACGCCAGCGTCAAGGCCGCCATGGAGCAGGTCGTCAAGGACTTCGGACAGTGCAACATCATGGTCACCGTGGCCGGCACGGCCGGCAACCGCCAGCCCGCCGAGACCTTCGAGATCGATGAGTGGCAGAAGGTCATGGACGTCAACGTGCGGGGCACCATGCTGTGCGCGAAGCACGCCGGCGCGCAGTACGTCGCGCAGGGCGGCGGCGGCAAGGTCATCACCATCGGTTCGGTGCGCGGCTTCCTCGGACACCCCGGCGGGTACGCGGCCTACGGCACCTCCAAGGGCGCCGTCCATCTGCTGACCAAGCAGCTGGCCACCGAGTGGGCCAAGTACAAGATCAACGTCAACGCCATCGCTCCCTCCATCTTCTGGACGCCGCTCACGCAGCAGGTGCGTGACAACCCCGAGATGGTCAAGATCTTCATGGCCCGCATCCCGATGGGCCGGGCCGCTGAGCTGGACGACTTCATCGGCGCGTGCGTGTATCTCGCCTCGTCGGCGTCCGACTACGTCACCGGTCTCATCCTCTCCGTCGACGGCGGGGCGGTGGCCGGATGATGCAGCTGGACGACGTCAGGAAGATCGCCATAATCGGCGGCGGCAACATGGGCCATGGCTGTGCCATGGTCTTCGCCGGCGCCGGGTACCCGGTCGGGCTCTACAGCCGCAGGGCTGAGACGCTTGAGAAGGCGGTCGTGGGCATGCGGAGCGACCTGACGTTCCTCGCGGAACGTGGTCTCGGCAAGCTCGAAGACGTCGAGGCGACTGTGGCCCTCGTCAAGACCACGCAGGACATGGAAGAAGCGGCTACGGACGCCGACTTCGTCCTCGAGTGCGTGGCCGAGGACATGGCGCTCAAGCAAGACACCTTCCAGAAGCTCGACCAGATGTGCAAGCCGGACGCCATCCTGGCGACCAACACGTCGGTCATGAGCCCCACCGAGATCGCGAGCACGTCCGAGCGACGCGAGAGGATCCTGGGGACCCACTGGTGGAACCCGCCGTTCCTCATCCCGTTGGTGGAGGTAGTGCAGACCGAGGAGACGCCGCAGTGGGTCATCGACGTGACCATGGGCCTGCACTGGAAGATCGGCAAGCACCCGGTCCACGCCAAGAAGGACGTGCCCGGCTTCATAGCCAACCGTCTCCAGCACGCCCTATGGCGTGAGGCGGTCTCCATCGTCGAGCGCGGCATCGCCGACGCGGCCACCGTGGACGAGAGCCTCAAGTTCGGTCCCGGCCTGCGTCTGCCCGTCATGGCTCCGCTGGAGAACGCGGACCTCGTCGGTCTCGATCTCACCTACTCCATCCACAACTACGTGCTGCGGCACTTGGAAGACTCCCACGAGCCCTCCCCGCTCCTCAAGGAGAAGGTGGACAAGGGCGAGTTGGGCTTCAAGTCGGGCGGAGTCGGCTTCCAGACCTGGACACCGGAGCAGCAGAAGGCGCTTCGCGCCAACATGCTGGACTACCTCTGCAAGGCCATCCGGGAGATGAAAGAGAAGGACGCATAACGGAGTATCATTATCAGGCACGGTTCGCCGTGCTCAAGGACGAGCCGGGTCTCCGGGCCCGTTAGTCAGTAGAACAACGAAAGAAGGAGATGAAGAAGGATTATGGGGAAAGTCTGGGTTGATCTGACACATCCGTTCAGTGCTGAGATCCCTCGCTGGCCGTACTTCGTGAAGCCGGTCATCGATTCGATGCACACCATGGCGAAGGGCGGCGTCCTCACGCAGCGTGTCGACTGTGTCCAGCACACCGGCACCCATGCCGACGCTCCTCGTCACGTCATGGAGCGTGAGTTCGACGGCCGTCGTGCCCGCTACACTCACGAGATGCCTGTCGACGCCTACACGGGCGACGCAGTCTGCCTCGAGATCAAGATCGAGCCCTGGGGCCTGATCCTGCCCAAGCATCTCGAAGATGCCTGCGAGCGGGCGAACATCAAGCCTTCGGAGCTCAAGGGAATGGTCGTCTGCCTGAACACCGGCATGCACCGCCTGTTCGACGACTCCAAAGCTTATTATCACTATGCCTGCGGTACCGGTATCGAAGCGGGCAAGTGGTTCGTGAAGCAGCAGGTCAAGTGCGTGGCCATGGACTCGCAGGCCC
>CAZQDY010000060.1:0-14195 GCA_964592075.1 uncultured Gaiellales bacterium | reverse complement strand
ATAATGAGCGGTGACTGGAGTTCAGACGTGTGCTCTTCCGATCTCAAGCCGGCCGCCGCCGCGCTGAGCGTCGCGACCATGTTGGCCCCGGTGTCGGCGTCGGCGACGGGGAACACGTTGATGCGGTCGAGCACGTCCTGAGCCCGCACGACGGCGTAGGCCCCCGAGCGCAACAGAAGAGCGAACTCGTGGCCCGCGAGAGTCTCCAACCGGACCCCTAGCCCCCCACAGCCGCGCGGACCATGTCCAAGGTCCCCGCGGAGCGCAGCTTCTCGTTCTTGTGGGCTATGAAGCCGGCGTATTCAGCCATGAAGACCTTGCCGGGATCGCGCAGGTCGAATTTCTCGGGGCTGTCGCGGAAGAATTCCCGATGGACCCGGGTCCACACCAGGCGCCCGTCGGTGTCGATGTTGACCTTGGTCACGCCCAAGGGGACCGCCTTCGCGAACTCCTCCTCGTCCACACCCTTGGCGCCCTTGAGGGCCCCTCCGGCGGCGTTGATACGCCGGACTTCTTCCTGAGGCACAGACGAAGACCCGTGCATGACCAGAGGAAACCCGGGGAGACGCTTCTGGATCTCGGCGGCCACCTCGAGATGCAGCCCTTGATGGCCGGTGAACTTGTAGGCTCCATGGCTGGTGCCGATCGCCACCGCCAGACTGTCGCAACCCGATTCGCGCACGAACACCTCGGCCTCCGACGGATCCGTGAGGTGCGCGTTCTTCTCATCCACCTGCACGTGCTCCTCCACCCCGCCCAACCGGCCCAACTCCGCTTCCACGGAGATGCCTCGGGCGTGCGCGGCCTCGACGACCTGCCGGGTGATGCGGATGTTCTCTTCGAGGGTCTCGTGGGAGGCGTCTATCATCACCGAAGAGTAGAACCCGCTCTCCACGCAATCGAGGGCGGTGGCGAGGTCGCCGTGGTCAAGATGCACAGCGAAGACGGCTTCGGGGAGCATCTCGTCAGCCGCCTTGATCATGGCCTCCAGCATGCGCTTATCGGCATAGGACCGCGCGCCTTTGGAGATCTGGATTATGAAGGGCGCCTGGGAGTCGAGATTGCCCCGGAACAGCCCCAGGGTCTGCTCCATGTTGTTGATGTTATAGGCCCCCACCGCGAATCTGCCGTAGGCGACCTTGAAGAGTTCCTCAGTGGTGACGATCATTCAGCTCTCCCATCGATTCCCGAGCGGTCTCATCCGGCCTTGGCGGCGTCCCAGTAGGCCTCGGCTTCCTCCTCCATCTTCTCCAGACGGTCGTAGTAGTCGGGGAACTCCTTCAGGTGGGCCCAGGCGATCTTGCCCGTCATCATCATGTCGTCGTCGGTCACGTTCGTCTGCGGATCGTGCAGACCGTGCTCCAGTTCCACATCCATGCCCATCCGGAACTGCTCGACGTCGAAATCCTTCCAGTCGATGCCCAGCTGGTCGCCGACCATCTTGGCGTCCTCGGCGCTGTAACGGCTCGGACCGCTCATGATGCTCCCTCCTCTCCTCTCAGGTACGCCCAGGCGGGCATGTCCCCACCTATCCGGGCGGCTCCGTGCTATGTGCATCCCATACCCCAAGACCGCCGCGTTGACACTCGCCACGGCGTGTGGAGAACCTCCGCTCAGCATAGCAGGCGAGGGAGTCATCCAGCGTGCTAGTCTGAGCTACGGGAAAGGAGCATCTCGTGGCCATGAGAGCGTTGATCCCGGAGACGGGCTACATACCGCGGGCGCGTTCGCGGCGGAATCTCATCATCCTCGCGGCGTACGTGCTCTTCTTGATAATCGTGGTGCTGGTCTACGCATGGGCGTTCCAGTACATGATGGACACGTACGAGAACGATCCGGGCCACTCGTTCATCAACGGCATCTACTGGACCATCACCACGATGACCACGCTCGGGTACGGTGATATCACCTTCACCTCCCACGCCGGTCAGATCTTCTCCGCGTTCGTGACGCTCTCCGGCTTCCTGTTCCTCCTGATCCTAGTGCCCTTCGCCATCGTCAGCGTGGTCTTCGGGCCCTGGCTGGAGAGCATCCTCCGTTACCGTCCTCGCATGAGGCTCAAGCGGGGCGCCAAAGGCCACGTCGTCATCTGCGGCTGGGACACGGTCACGGAGGCGCTTGCGAAGAACCTGGTCGGCGCAGGCGTGCCCTACGTGGTGCTCATGTCCGACGCGGACGAGGTGCGGCGTCTGGACGAGGCGCGGGTCAACACCGTGCTGGGGACTCCCACCGACGCGGAGGCCCTGAAGCGGGTGCGGGTGGAGAACGCAAGGATGGTGATCGGCAACATGAGCGACCCGGACAACACCAACCTGGCTCTCACCGTGGCTTCGATATGCCCCATACCCGTGACCGCGGTGGTCACCGAACCCGAAAGGAAAGAGCTGCTGGCCATAGCCGGAGCCGCCCATGTGGTGCCCCTCAGAGAGACCTTGGGCAACTACCTGGCGGTGCGGGCGACCACCCAAGGGGCCATGAGCCACGTGGTCGACGCCCTGGGCGACCTTCTCTTCGCCGAGATACCCTCCCACGGCACCCCGTTCGTCGGCCAGACGCTCAAGGCGACGGGCATACGCGCGAGGACCGGCGTGTCCGTGATAGGGATATGGGAGCGCGGCCGTTTCTCCCTGCCGGAAGCTGAGACCACCATCTCGGACGGGATGGTCATGCTGTTGGTGGGCACCGAGTCGAATCTGCGGGCCCTGGAGCAGATCACCGGAGAGCGGGCGGCCGACGACCTGGTGGTCATCCTGGGGTACGGCACGGTGGGGAGAGCGGCGGCGGCTTTCCTGAAGCGAAGGGATGTCCCCTACGTGATCGTCGACCGGGATGCTGCGGAGGAGGCCGGGGAGCCGGCCTTCATCCTGGGAGACGCCAGCAAGCAGAGCGTGCTCGAACGAGCGGGCGTCGCACGAGCCAAGGGCCTCATCGTCACCACCAACGACGACGGAACCAACGTGTTCCTCACCCTGGCCGGACGGCACCTTAACCCCCACATCCGCATCGTCGCCCGGGCCAACCGGGAGGAGAACGTGCAGGAACTGTACGCCGCCGGGGCCGACTTCATCGTCTCGCACTCATCAGTCGGAGCGAGCATCCTCTCGAACATCGTCCAGGGAAGGCAGAACGTGTTCCTCGCGGAGGGAGTCCACATCTTCTGGAGGCAGGTTCCCGAGGCTCTGCACGGCCGCACACTAGCCGATTCGGGAGTACGGAACCTCACCGGGGCTACCGTCGTGGCCATCCAGGCCGGCCGCGACCGGATCATGCTCGACCTGAGCTCCGACACAGTCCTGGATCGCTCGACCTCGCTCATCCTGGTCGGCACGCCCGACTCGGAGGTGTTGTTCTCGAAAAGGTTCGGCAAACGAGACAAGTCTGGGAGGACGGCTTGACACCACTCGACGACTGGCACCGGCTCTCCGCCAAGGATGCGCTGAGCCGAACGGGCGGCGCTCTCTCAGGGCTGACGTCTGAGGAAGCCGAGCGGCGCCTGGCCGAGCATGGACCGAACGAACTGGTCCAAGCCGGCGTCAAGAGCCCCTGGCGCATATTGCTCGAGCAGTTCACGTCCGTGCTCATCGTGATCCTGATCGTCGCGGCCATCGCCTCTCTCGCCCTCGGCGACCACGAAGACGCCATCGCCATATTCGCCATCGTCATCCTGAACGGCCTCCTCGGGTTCCGACAGGAGTACAGGGCGGAAAAGACCATGGCCGCCCTGCGCCAACTGGCCGCCCCGGTGGTGCGGGTGCGGCGTGATGGCCAGGTCAAAGAGGTCCCGGCCAGAGAGCTCGTCTTGGGAGACATCGTCATGATCGAGGCCGGCAACCTCATCCCGGCCGATTGCCGCATCGTCCGATCGGCCAGCCTCCGCGCCCAGGAGTCGGCCCTCACCGGCGAGTCGGAGCCGGTGGAGAAGACCGCGGAACCGCTCACGCAGCCCGAGATCCCCCTGGCCGACCGCATCAACATGCTTTTCATGGGGACGGCGGCCGCCTTCGGCCGGGCGGAAGCTCTCATAGTGGCCACCGGCATGGACACCGAGCTCGGCAAGATCGCGGGCATGATCCAGGGCGTCGAACAGGAGCCCACCCCGCTCCAGAAACGTCTCGGCCAACTGGGGCGGTGGCTGGCGGTGGCGGCCCTCATACTGGTGGTCATCATCTTCGCCCAGGGCCTGTTGCGGGGCGAGGGTATCCGCATCATGTTCCTCACGGCCGTGAGCATGGCCGTCGCCGCCGTGCCCGAGGGGCTGCCGGCCATCGTCACCATCTCCCTCTCGCTGGGCGCTCAGAGGATGCTCCGCCGTCACGCGCTCATCCGCAAGCTGCCGGCCGTCGAGACCTTGGGTTCGGTCACCGTCATATGCTCAGACAAGACGGGGACCCTCACCGAGAACCGCATGACCGTGGCCATCCTCGACGTGGCCGGCGACGAGGTCGACCTCCATCAGGCGGTCAAGGAAGGACAATGCGCGTCGCTGGGCGACGCCGAACAGACGGCCGCGCTCCTCCACGAGAAGCCGGCCATAGCCCTGCTGGCGGCGGGTGGGGCGCTGTGCAACGACTCCGTGCTCAGCCCCAGGACCAGCGGAGACGCCGGTTGCCCTGGAGCCACCCTACGCGCGCTCGGCGATCCCACCGAGGGCGCGCTGGTCATTGCGGCGGCGCAATTGGGGATGATGAAGCCTGCTCTCGAATCCGCCTTCCCACGCGTCGAGGAGTTGCCCTTCGAATCCGACCGCAAACTGATGACCACGGTCCACAGCCTGCCTGCAGAGCCGTTCGAGGGCCTGGAGGAGTTGAGCGCATACCTTTCCGGCGAGAGCGCCGGATATGTGGCCTTCACGAAAGGCGCTCTCGATTCCCTGCTCGCCATCTGCAGGGACGTCTGGGACGGCGCGCGGGCGGCGCCCCTCGACGGCCCCGCCCGCGCCCGCGTGGAGAAGGCCAACGACCAGCTGGCCGCCCGCGGTATGAGAGTGCTGGCCGTCGGTTTCCGGCCCATCGACGACGCCGAGAAGGCCGACCCGGGAGGCTGGGAGAGCAGCCTCACACTTCTGGGGCTGGTGGGCATGATCGACCCGGCCCGGCCCGAGGCGCGAGAGGCCGTGCTGATGGCACTCTCGGCCGGCATCCGGCCCGCCATGATCACCGGAGACCAGCCGCTCACGGCGGCCAGCATCGCGACGCAGGTGGGCATCCTCACCGAGGAACAGGCGGCCTCAGAGAACTTCCGCGTCCTCACAGGGGTCGACCTGGAGCGCCTCCCCGTCGATGGGCTGAGATCCGTGGTGAACGACGTGTCGGTCTACGCGCGGGTGGCTCCCGAGCAGAAGCTCAAGATCGTGGAGGCCCTGCAGAACGAAGGCCATATCGTGGCCATGACGGGCGACGGTGTCAACGACGCGCCGGCCCTGAGGAAGGCGAACATCGGGGTGGCCATGGGCATCACCGGCACCGACGTGGCCAAGGAAGCGGCGGACATGGTGCTCATGGACGACAACTTCGCCACCATCGTCGCCGCCGTCAAGGAAGGCAGGGTCATCTACGACAACGTCCGCAAGTTCATCAAGTACCTCATGGCCACCAACGTGGGCGAGCTCGCGGTCATGCTCGTGGCTCCCTTCCTGGGGATGCCTCTCCCCCTGCTCCCTCTCCAGATCCTCTGGATGAACCTTGTGACCGACGGGCTGCCCGGGCTCGCTCTCGGTTTCGAGCCGGCCGAGGGCGACATCATGCGACGGCCCCCCCATCCTCCCAACGAGAGCATCTTCGCCAGAGGGTTGGGCACCCACATCATGTGGGCCGGACCGCTCATGGGTTTCGTGGCCCTCATCACCGGCTGGCTCTACTGGAGGGGCGGGGACGACACGTGGCAGACGATGCTCTTCACCGTGCTCACCATCTCGCAGATGTTCCACGTGCTCGCCATACGCCTGGACAGAGAGTCGGTCTTCAGGACGACGCCGCTCTCGAACCCCCTCCTCTACGCGGCGGTCCTCGCCACCCTGCTGCTGCAGTTCGCGCTCATCTACGTGCCGTTCCTGCAGGACGTGTTCGGCACCCAGGCCCTCGCGCTCCGCGAGATCCTCATCGCCATCGCGGTCAGTTCGGCGATCCTGTGGATCATCGAGGTCCAGAAGTGGGTGATAAGGCGCCGGAGCCGGTAGGCCGCCGGGCCCGCGCTCAGGACCCCTTGGCCTCGAGCGCCTTGCCGACGGCGAAACCCCTGCCCAGACTGTCGCCGAGGGCATAGTATGTGTTGTCCGGCGAGGCCCAGGTGAAAGGCCGAACCAGTCCGGCCACGACCTTCCCCTCCTCGTTCAGACATGCGTCATCGACCTTGACGTCCAGGATCTCCCCCACGAAGAGGGTATGGAGCCCCAGCTCAGCCACATGCACGATCTTGCACTCCAGCACCATGGGGAACTCTCCCACGTAGGGCGCATCCACCAGCTCCGACCGCACCGGTGTGAGACCGGCGACCTCGAACTTGTCTACGTCGCGTCCCGAGGCTATGCCGAAGTAGTCCGCGGCCACCACGTCGTCCCGGGAGGGCAGGCTGATGGTGAAGGCCTTGCGTTCCATCAGGTTCGCATATGTGTAGGTGGCCTTGCGAACAGCGATGGACACGCAGGGCGGCTTCGAACAGCAGATGCCTCCCCAGGCGACCGTCATGACGTTGGGCCGGCCCTCGGGATCGTACGTGCCGACGACGTAGACAGGCGCGGGATAGACCATGGGCTTGGGTCCTAGTGACGTCTTCATGCTGTCTCCTACCGACGCTCTGGATGGATACGCTCGCGGGCGAGTCGTGGGCTGTATGGGCTAGAATAGCAGGGGCGGCCCGTCATGCTACCGGAGGATGCCGAGACCCTATGGAACCCAGGACCCTTTTCATCACCAGACCAGACCTCGAGCGGCTGCAGGAGCTGCTGACCCAGCAGCGCGCCAAACCGGGCAGCGGTGAGTACCTGGCCAAGCTGCAGGCCGAGCTCGACAAGGCCGAGGTCGTGGAACCCAAGGCGATACCCGCCGAAGTCGTCACCATGCGTTCGACAGTGGAGCTCACCGACCTCGACACCGGCAACGTCGAGGTATACACACTCGTGTTCCCGGACGAAGCCGACCCCACCGAGAAGAGGATCTCGGTCCTCGCCCCCATCGGAACCGCCGTTCTCGGATACCGAGTGGGCGACGAGTTCGAGTGGAAGGTCCCGGCCGGCGTGCGGCGGTTGCGCGTGAGCGAGGTCCTCTACCAGCCGGAGGCCGCGGGCGACTGGCACCTCTAGCGGGTCCCGCCGGTACCGGTCATCTGCCCCCCTTTGCGGTCCGCCCGTACCGCGACGCCCGCGCGTATCAGGCGACGACTTCCTTGACCATCTCCTCGAACGCGTTCACGTACCTGTCGATGTCTTCGTCGGTGTGCTGGACGGACAGGGTCCACTCCTCTTCCCGCCCCGGGGCTATGATCACGCCACGGTTGATGTTGTAGAGCCAGGCCAGGGTGCACAGCTCGACGTTCTGGTACTTGATGAACGACTCGTAGTCGGTGATCATGCCGGTGGAGAAGTTGAAGCAGCCCTTCGACGAGATGCCCACCGTGTACCCGGGGAAGCCGTACTTGCCGGCGATGGCGTCCATCTCCCGGATGAGCCGGTCGTTCAGGTAGTTGAGGTGCTTGTAGGCATCGGGAGTCATGACTTCCTCGAGGCTGGTCCGCGCCGCCGCCATGGAGAGCGGGTTGCCGTTATAGGTGCCCACCTGGTAGACGCTGCCGTTCTCGACCACCGACATGACCTCTTCGGTCGCGCCGATGGCGCCGGAGGGCAGCCCGCCGGCCAGCGCCTTCGCCAGGGTGACCATGTCGGGCACCACACCGAAGCGTTCGACGGCGCCGCCCGCGGCCGTGCAGATGCCGGTCTTGACCTCGTCGAAGATGAGCACGATGCCGTGCTTCTTGGTGATCTCCCGCACCGCTTCCAGGTATCCGGGCTCGGGCAGGACCACGCCCAGGTTCATCATGGCGGCTTCCATGATCACGCACGCGGGCTTGCGTCCCTCCGCGATGAGCCGGTCGATGCGCGCCTCCATCATGGGCGCGTCGTTGAAGGGCACTGCGGCCGTCATGTCCACCGACGACTGGGGGATGCCCGCTCCGTACGAGATCGACTTGTAGTTGTCGCGGGGGCCGACGTCGCCGAAGTCCTTGACACCCAGGCTCACCATCACGTAGTCGTGATGTCCGTGGTAGGAACCGAAGATCTTCACCAGCTGGTCCCGACCGGTGTACGCGCGGGCGATGCGGACGGCGTCCATGGTGGCCTCAGAGCCGGAGTTCACGAAGCGCCACTTGGGCAGGCGGAAGTTCCCGGCCAAGTGCTCGGCCACGACGATCGAATCCTCGGTGGGAAGCGAGAACTGCGTGCCGAGCTCAGAGCGCTTCTTGATGGTCTCCACGATGGCCGGGTGCGCGTGCCCCTGCACCATGCAGCCGAAGCCGTTGTGGAAGTCGCTGATCTCGCGGCCGTCGACCGAATAGATCTTGGAACCTTTGCCGTGCGAGAAGTAGATGGGATAAGGGTCGCGCGCCTGATAGCTCGAAGACACGCCACTCACGAGGCTCTTCGAGGCCCGTTTGAACATCTCGTACGATCTGGGCGTCTCCTTCTCGAGACGCTTCTCCTCGCGCTCCGTCAGTTCGGCTACTCGTTTGCTGTCGATCGTGACCGGTGTGGAGATCATGAGCTATCAACTCCCTCTGACTAGTCCGCTGCTTCCCACTGGATATCGCGCGTCCCGGCGGCAAGGAACCGGGCGAGGCTACCGCGCTGCATCATACCTGCCGAGCAGCTAGAATGCATAGATACCGGACCGCCTGCGGAACAAACCCCACCCACGGACAAAGGAACAGGACATGGCAGCCGCTTCGTCGTTCAACCCCTACACGATAGCGCAACAGCAGTTCGATCGGATCGCCGACATGCTCGAGTTGGACTCGGGGACCCGCGCGCTCCTGCGAGAGCCCATGCGTGAATTCCAGTTCAGTATCCCCGTCCGTATGGACGACGGGCATGTGGAGGTGTTCCGGGGCTTCCGTGCGCAGCACAACGACGCTCTGGGGCCGTGCAAAGGCGGCATCCGCTTCCACCCCCAAGAGACGGCCGACACGATACGGGCTCTGTCCATGTGGATGACCTGGAAATGCTCGGTCGTGGACATCCCTCTGGGCGGGGCGAAGGGCGGCGTGATCTGCGACCCGCACAATCTGAGCGCCCGCGAACAGGAGGCCATCTGCCGCGGCTGGGTGCGGCAACTGGCTCGAGTCGTCGGGCCGGTGGTCGACGTCCCTGCTCCCGACATCATGACGAGCGCCGACCACATGTTGTGGATGCTCGATGAGTTCGAAACCATCCATGGTGGGCGCTACCCGGGTTTCATCACCGGCAAGCCCGTCGGTCTTGGCGGCTCCCTGGGCCGTAAGGAGGCCACCGGATATGGGGTCGTCTTCGTGCTGCGCGAGGCGCTCAAGGAGCTCGGGATAGACATCGAACGCACGACGGCCAGCGTCCAGGGCTTCGGCAACGTCGCCCAGTACGCGGTGGAGCTCTACCAGATGATGGGGGGCAAGGTCACCTGTATCTCGTGCTGGGACCAGCTCTCCTGCTCCGCATATGCCTACGTCAAGAAAGACGGCATCGACGTCGAGGAGCTCCGCGGCATCACCGATCGTTTCGGAGGTATCGACCAGGGTGAGGCCAAAGCGCGCGGGTACGAGATGATCCCGGGAGCGGAGTGGATCGCTCAGGACGCCGACATCCTCATACCGGCCGCCATGGAGAACCAGATAAACGGAGAGAACGTCCGCGATATCTCCCGGCGCGTGAAAGTCATCGCCGAGGGAGCCAATGGACCGACCACCCCGGAGGCGGACCCCGTCCTCGCGGAGCGTGGCATCGTGGTGCTGCCCGACTTCCTCACCAACGCGGGCGGCGTGACCTGCAGCTACTTCGAACAGGTCCAAAGCAACATGAACTACTTCTGGCAGAGAGACGAAGTGCTCGGGAAGCTGGACACGAAGATGACCGCGGCGTACCTCGCGGTGAGCGATCTGGCAAAGAGGCGGGGCCTCTCGCTCCGCGATGCCGCTTACGTCATCGCTGTGGACAGGGTGGCCAAAGCCTGCCGGGACCGTGGCTGGGTCTGATAGTCTCGCCGAGGGGCTCTTCCCCCCGTTCGACCGGCGGTTCCTGGAGGGCGATGAGGCCTTCTCTCGAATCGGCTCGGGAGAACTGGGGGGTAAGGCCGCCGGGCTGGCCTTCATCCGGACCGCGGTGCAACCGGCCATGTCCGGGCGGGCTCCGTCTGCGGGACCGGTGTCGGTCCCGACGCTGGCCGTCATCACGACCGACGTGTTCGATGCCTTTCTTTCGCGCAACGATCTTCTCGACGTAACCCGGTCGGATCTCCCCGACGACCGGATCGCGCACGCCTTCCAGCAGGCCGAGCTCCCCGCCGAGTTCCTGGGCGACCTCGAGGCGCTCGTGCAGAAGACGCACGTGCCCCTGGCCGTACGCTCCTCCTCCATGCTGGAAGACGCCCTCGCCCACCCGTTCGCCGGCGCGTACGCCACGAAGATGATCCCCAACAACCAGCACATGGCCGACGACCGGTTCCTCAGGCTCACCGAGGCCGTCAAGTTCGTCTACGCCTCCACTTTCTTCGCCGCCGCCAAGGCGTACCGCGCGTCCGTAGGAGTGCCCGACGACTCCGAGAAGATGGCCGTCATTGTGCAGGAGGTGGTGGGACGCCGCCACGGCGATCGCTTCTATCCCGAGGTCTCCGGCGTCGCCCGTTCGTACAACTACTACCCCATGCCGCACTCGCGGCCCGAGAACGGCATAGCCGGCCTTGCTCTCGGTCTCGGGAAGACCATCGTGGACGGAGGCGTCTGCTGGGGCTACGATCCCACCAGGCCTGCCGCTCCTCCCCCGGCCGCGTCGCCCCACGCCGTTCTCACGGAGACCCAGACCGACTTCTGGGCGGTCAACATGGGACCTGTCTCCTATGACCCGCTAAGAGAGACGGAGTACATGACCCGCTCCCCGCTGGCGGCTGCTGAAGCGGACGAAACCCTGCACTTCGTGGCCTCGACCTACGATCCTGAGTCCGACCGCCTATGCCCGGGGGTCGGCCGTTCCGGTCCCCGGGTGATCGACTTCGCCCCCCTCCTCTCACTTCGCCTCTTGCCCCTCAACGAGTGCATACAGGCGATGCTCGCGGGTTCCAGGGAGGCCATGGGCCAAGAGGTGGAGATAGAGTTCGCGGCCACCCTCGGCCACCCCCGCGACCCGGCGCTGCGGGTCGGCTTCCTGCAGGTCCGGCCGATGGCCGCGCCCGGGTCGAGCGTGACGGTGACGGAGGAGGAGCTGCACAGGGAGAGCACGCTGGTCGCGTCGAGACACTGCCTGGGTAACGGCGTGCTCGACCGCCTGCGCGACATCGTGTACGTGAGACCCGAGAGCTTCGACCCGGCCAAGACCACGCGCATCGCGGAGGATCTGGCCGCCTTCAACCGCGCCCTGCTTGCGAACCGAGAGCGGTACGTCCTCATCGGTTTCGGCCGCTGGGGGACTTCGGACCCCTGGTTGGGAGTGCCGGTGGAGTGGGGACAGATCTCGGGCGCCGGCGTGATCGTGGAGGCGACCCTCCCCTCCATGAGCCCAGAGATGAGCCAAGGGTCGCATTTCTTCCACAACCTGATCGGGTCCAACATCCTGTACATGTCGGTACCATCCGAGGCGGGACTGCGAGTAGACTGGGACTGGCTCGCCGGGCAGGAGACGGTCGACCAGACCGAGTACGTACGCCATGTGCGCACTCGAGCCGCCGTCACGGTCAGAGTCGACGGAACCAGCAGACGAGGAGTGATAGATCGTGGCTAAGCGACCCAACCAGGACTCCCAGAGACGGCCCCCCGCCAGGCCCGAGATCTCCTGGCCGGGCCCTGGGCGGTCGCTCCCCGACCGGGGCACCATCCGCTCGCTCCAGGAGCGCGCCAAGGAGCTCGCCTGCCTCTACGAGGTGGAGGAGGTCCTGAACAGGGAAGCCGCGACCGTCGAGGAGACCTTCACAGGTATCATCGCCGCCGTACCCGTCGGCTGGCAGTACCCTGCCGCTTCCCAGGCGCGGATCCTGTGGCGGGATCAAAGCTTCTCCTCCGCCGGCTACGTGGAGACCGAATGGCGCCTGAGCGCGCCCCTGCGCGAGGATCATCAGCAGATAGGAGAGATCGAGGTCTCCTACACGGCCAAGATGCCGGATGCCGACACCGGGCCGTTCCTCAAGGAGGAGGTGCGGCTGATCAACGTCATCGCCGAGCGCCTCAGCCACTACCTGGAGCAGAAGGCGCGGCAGACTGATTCGGAGGAGTGGAAGGGAGCAACCCATCTGCTGCACGCCACCGACCCGGAGCTCTATCTCCGTATCGGCCGGCGGATGATCCGCCATCTCTGCCTGAAGAACGTCAAAGAGGCGCAGGAAGTCCTCGAACGGGCCGGTGAGCGGCAGGATGCCGAAGCGTCCCGCGCCTGCGACGCCGACAACCGCCCCGGGCGCAAGACCGATCCGCACGACTCCTACTACATGAGCGACGAGCCATTCGAGCTGGCCGCCCGGCATATCGCCGGGAGTGAGATAGTGCGGCTCGTCAAGATGTGGATGATCGAGGACAAGTCCAATTCCCTCGCGCGGACCGTGAACAACCCCCAGTCGTCCGTGACCGAGATCACGAAGGCCCTCCGCATCTTCAGCGAGAAGACCCCCAGCGAGTCCGACCTGCCGCCGTCCATGCACAAAGGCATCGTCGTCTCGCTCGTCAGGAGATTCCTCACCGATGATCTGGAGCTGATCGGCAAGACAAGCCCTCACGTACGCATCGCCGACTTCGTCGAGCTGGCCGACCGGATGATCTACCCGGCAGACAGCAAGGGCCGGATCGGGGGAAAAGGCGCCGGGTTGCTCTTGGCCAAGCGCATCCTGGATGCCCACCGCAGCTTGGTGCGGGGCGACTTCCCGATCAAGGTCCCGCGGTCGTGGTACGTGGCCTCCGACAGCTTCTTCCATTTCATGGAATACAACGACCTGCACGACTGGGTCCTGGAGCAGAAGTACAAGGAGGTCGAGCAGGTGCGCCAGGAGTACCCGGTCGTGGTGCAGATGTTCAAGAACTCCCGCTTCTCCCCGGAGATGAAGAAGGGGCTGTCGATGGCCCTCGACGACTTCAGAGGCCGGCCTCTCATCGTCCGCAGCTCGAGCCTGGGAGAAGACCGGCAGGGATCGACCTTCGCCGGCAAGTACAAGAGCCTCTTCCTGGCCAACCAGGGCTCCAAGCGGTCTCGGCTGGAGGCGCTGCTGGACGCGGTGGCCGAGGTCTACGGCTCGGTCTTCGGCCCCGACCCCATCCTGTACAGACGGGAACACGGACTGCTCGACTTCGACGAGGAGATGGGCATCCTTCTGCAGGAAGTGGTGGGCGCCCGGTCGGGCAGGTACTACTTTCCGGCCTTTTCCGGGGTGGCGCTCTCCACCAACGAGTTCACCTGGTCACCCAGGATTGAGCGGCACGACGGGCTCATCCGCATCGTGCCCGGCCTCGGCACTCGGGCCGTCGACCGCGTGGGCAACGACTACCCCGTGCTCGTCTCGCCGGGCAAGCCGGGGCTACGCGCCAACACCTCCCTCGACGAGAAGATCAAGTACGCCCCCCGGGTGATGGACGTGATCGACCTCGAGGAGGGGTCGTTCAAAAGTGTCGAGGTGGCGTCGTTGCTGGCGGAGCCCCGTTTCACGTATCCCGCCCTCCGTTCGGTCTTTTCGGTCGTCGAGAACGAAAGGCTGAGCAGAC
The DNA here is from genome assembly GCA_964592075.1 of uncultured Gaiellales bacterium. Classification (GTDB taxonomy): domain Bacteria; phylum Actinomycetota; class Thermoleophilia; order RBG-16-64-13; family RBG-16-64-13; genus RBG-16-64-13. The sequence continues at coordinate 284 of CAZQDY010000060.1, read as the reverse complement.
CCTCAGCCTTGACTTCGGACCCGGCAGAGCAGGAGCTTGTGGTGACTTTCGAGGGACTCCTGAGCGAGACCACGTTCGTCAAGCAGATGGCCGCCATCCTGGGGATCCTGGAGGACGAGCTCCAGACCCCGGTGGATGTGGAGTTCGCCTGTGACGGCAAGGACCTTCACGTGCTGCAATGCAGGGCGCAGAGCTACGCGGGCGACACCGCCCCCACTCCCATACCGCGCGACGTCCCGGCCGAAGACGTGCTCTTCCGCGCCACGCGCCACGTGTCGAACGGC
>CAZQDY010000059.1:0-14350 GCA_964592075.1 uncultured Gaiellales bacterium | reverse complement strand
CTAGCAGCCGGACACCTTTGCCGGCAAGGAGCACCTCCACATCCGCCCGCGTGGCCGCCAGGCCGTCGATGTGGGAGCGCGTCCCGAAGAGCGAAGCTCCGTACGCTTCCCGCAAGGCGACGAAACCCACCTCCCAGGGGTCGCACGACACTGCCATCACCGGCCCCGCATAGCGGGCCTTCAGTTCCGCCGGGCCGCCCTGGAAGCGCACCTCGCCGCCCAGCATCAGGGCAAGGTCGTCGCAGCCCTCTGCCTCCTCCAGATGGTGCGTGGTGATGACGATCGTGGTCCCGTCGGCCGTCAGCCCGCCCAGGAAGGTCCAGAAGTCCCGCCGGCCCAGAGAGTCCATCCCACTCGTGGGCTCGTCGAGGATCAGGAGTTCCGGCCGGTGGAGCAAGGCACAGGCGAGCGCCGTCCTTCTCTGTATGCCGGTGCCGAGGCCGGCCGCGGGACCTCGGTGCGCCCCCAGCCGGAAGCGCTCCTTCTGTTCCGCGATGCGCCCGCCCAACTCGCTACCCGCGAGCCCGTAGAGCCGGCCGAAGAAGCGCAGGTTCTCATCGATCGTGAGGTCGCCGTACAACGAGTGCAGCTGCGACACATACCCGGTGCGAAGACGGACCTGCCGAGCCTGCCGAACGGGGTCGAGCCCCAGAACATGCGCTTCACCGGCGTCGGGCCGCAGAAGACCGAGCACAAGGCGCAGCACCGTGGTCTTCCCTGCTCCATTGGGTCCGAGGAAACCGAAGACGCAGCCGCGGGATACGCTGAAAGTCGCATTCTTGACTGCGTGTTTGCGTGCGAAATGCTTCTCGAGCCCCGTAGCAGACATCGCCGGACCATCGAGCCGCTGATCAACTCCCCTCGGCGACAACGCACGCGGCTTCCGCAGTATGCGAGAGACCGTCCTCATGATACGTCTCCCTCGCGGCTGTCGCTCGCCACCTGGGCAAGGACGAACAGGTCGTCCAGATTCAGCATGACCGCTTCGAGCCGGGATGACAGAGTCTCAGGGAACCCCCGGCGGCCGTCCGGCAGCTGAGAGAGCACCAGGCCCGCCAGCCGCTCAGCCTCAGCTTCGTCTCGGCCCAGCAGGGTCAGGCCCTCTTGGCGCAGATATGCGCGGGGGCCGAGCCCGGCGCGGGCGAGTGCCACGCGAAGGTCGCTGCGACCCGTGTCTCCCCGAAGGTTCCACGCATGCCAGCCTTGGGCCATCGACGCCATCCGCTCGGGAGAGAGCTCGGTGGCCCGGCCGGCGGAGAGCAGCACCACCCGGAGGGCGCGCTCCGCCTCGTCGAGATAGGTGGTGGCAAAGACCACCGCGGTGCCACCGGCGTGCGCCTCGGCGATGATCCCCCAGAGCTCGCGACGCGAGGTGGGGTCCACGCCTATGGTGGGCTCGTCGAGGATCAGCAGGCGGGGCTCGTAGATCAGCGCGGCAGCCAGGCCCAGCTTCTTCTTCATGCCACCCGAGAGGTGGGCGGCCAGCCGGTCCGCGGCCTCCGTCAGTCCCACCGTTCCGAGGATGAGTGCGGACGCCCGCCGGAACTCGTCGTTGCGCAGCCCCCGCACTGAAGCAAAGAACCGCAGGTTCTCCGTGACGGTCAGGTCGCCATAGAGGTCGAACTCCGCGCCGGAGAACCCCACCTCTGCCTTCGGCAGCGCTCTCAACACCTCGCCTTCCGAGGGTCGGCGCAGACCCGCGAGCACGCGAAGCAGCGTGGACTTCCCCGCCCCGTCGGGGCCGATGACGGCGATAAAAGCGCCATCCTCCACATCGAGGTCGAGCCCCTGAAGAGCCTCCTTCCTGCCGAAGCGGACGCCCACTCCCCGCAACGATGCGAGCGCTGCCGTCGCGCACGCCTCCACGCTCACGCCAGCCTCCTCCGAAAGCGCCACGCGGCGAACAGCATGACCGCGACCGAGTAACCCGCCAGGATGAGCGCGTACGGCCACACGTTGGCCATCCCCAGGTCTTTCACGAAGATACCCCGGCAGATGGGCAGGAAGTAGGTGAGCGGGAACAGGTAGGCGATCCACCGCACACCCCAGGTGATGGCATTCAGCGGGAAGATGAAACCGGAGAGGAGGATCTGGGGCAGGAGCGTGAACACTGCCATCTGCATGGCCTGCTGCTGGGTCTGCGAGACAGTGGAGACCAAGAGTCCCATACCCAGGCAGGCGACCAGGAAGATGAGGGAGAGCCCGAACAGGAGCAACGGGTTGCCGGCGAACGGCACGTCGAAGATGAACACCCCGGCCACCAAGACGATGATGAAGTCCACGAGAGAGATGACCAGGTAAGGAGCAATCTTCCCGATCATGAGCTCGGTTGAGGAGAGCGGGGTCACCATCAACTGCTCCAGAGTGCCCCTCTCCCTCTCGCGGACCACGCCCATGGCCGTCATGATGGTGGCGATCAAGACCATGACGAGCCCCACCAGGCCGGGGATCATGGCGTTCGCCGAGCGGAGGTCGGGGTTGTAGAGGATCTCGGTCTCGAACGGCATGGCCTTATCTCCACCCTGCTGATCGGCGAGGCCTTGGGCGATCGTCTGGAGCTGGCGGGCGGCGGTCTGCGCTTCGAAGAGGTTCGACCCGTCGACAATGAGGATGCCGGGCGTACCGTCGGCCTGTGGCGGGATGACGCCCATCGACACTTCACCCACGCGGATGGCCTCCTCCAGGTCGGCCCGGGTGGCGAACCGCTCGTCGGCCACGTCGAAGTAGTCCGAAGCGCCGAGCACCCTGACGACCGTCTGGGCCACGGGGTCCTCCGGATCGCCCATGATGCCGGCGGCGATATCGCGCACATCGAAGCTCATGGCGTAACCGAACAGCAGGAGCCAGAGGAGGGGGATGACGACCATCATGCCCAGTGTGCGCCGGTCGCGCTTGATCTGAATGAACTCTTTGCCCATGAGCGAGAGCAGCCTACGCCGCCTCATCGCGTCCCTCCCCGACCGGCCCACCCATGCCGTGCACCAACACCCGGGCGATCTGCTCCGCCAACGCGTCCGGCTCGATGTTCTCTACCCAGGGAGCCTTGAGCACGTACCGAGCCATCATGTACGAGAAGCATGTCCCGAAGAGCATCTGCCCCATCATGGGTGGGTCGACCTCCGGACCGATGCGGCCCTCCTTCTTCAGCTTCTCGAGATACTCGATTGTTGGCCCGACCACGCCCCTCTGGAGCCTTTCGGCCATCATCGGCAAGAAGCCCGGCATCTTCATGCCCGCGGAGAGCATGGTGGCCATGAGCCGGGCCACGTGCGGCCTGGCGAAGGTGGCCAGGTACCGCTCGGCCAGCTTCTGGAGAACTTCCTCAGGCTCCCCATCGGCGGCGGTTGCCTGAGCCCCGATCGGCTCGAACAGGCGCGAGGCACCCGCGGCGGCCTCTCTGATGAGGTCCTTCTTGCCCGGGAAGTAGTGGTAGATGGCGGCCTGTGTGACGCCGGCTTCCGTCGCGATGTCGCGGGTCGAAGCGCCGAGACCGTCGCGGAGGAAGACCTTCGCCGCCGCGTCGAGGATGGCCTGCCTGCTGTCACCGCCGCCCGGGGGTCGGCCGGGTCCGCGGCCCGCGGGCAGGGGTTTCTCGTTGCCGTCGGATGTCGAGCGCTTGGGTCCCATGAGCGGTCCGGCTCCCCTCGAATTTTATTAACTAACCGACCAATAAATTATGCGCTATCACCGGCGGCTGTCAAGTACTCTTATGAGGATACGGCCGCCTCCAGACCGGCTCTTGACAATAGACAAAGCTTCCGGTAATTTCGGTATAGACTGAAAGGGGCACGAGCTAGTGGAACTGACGCCGGTCAAGGAAAAGTTCATCGTGCGCTGGGGCGAGATGGGCGGCACCTGGGGCATCAACCGGGCCAGCGCGCAGATCGTGGCGCTTCTCTATCTCTCCGAGAAGCCGATCACGGCCGAGGAGATCAGCGAGACCCTCTCAATCGCGCGTTCCACAGTGAGCACTGATCTCCGAGAGCTCCAGAACTGGGGCGTGGTCAAGGTGGTCCACGTCCTGGGCGACCGCCGTGACCATTTCGACACCCTCGCCGACCCGGCTGAGTTCTTCCGCGTAGTCGTGAGAGAGCGCAAGCGTCGCGAGATCGACCCGCTCGTGCAGGCGTTGCGTGAAGGCGTGGTGGAAGCCGGAGACCGTGAGGCCTTCGTGCGGGACCGCATGCAGGACATGCTCGAGTTATTCGAGGTCCTCACGGCGGTCTACGACCGCACGGAGGACATCCCCACCAACCTGCTCCTGAAGACGGCGAAGCAGATGGGACAGCTACCCCTGAAGACCGCCCTCAAGATCGCCCAGCTCGGCGACGGGCTCGGAGAGTCGCTGAAGAGGCTGGTGAAGTAGCTGATGCGGACGGGAGTGACAAGCACGATCGAGTCTTTTTTTTGGCCGTGGAGTTCGGCTTATTCCGAAAGAAACGATATTACCAATCATCCGGTCAACATCAATACGAACGGAGGAGCGAGTCATGAGACCGAGGAGCGAGTCATGAAAGCAAGGACAAGACTCGGCCTGATCTGGGCGAACGTGGTGGGGGCCGCGGCGGTCGCGACCGGCCTTGCCCACGATGCCGTGATCGGGACGCAGGTGGACGGTCTCAAGCCGCTTTCGCAAGACTACTACGACGGGTCCCTGTGGCTCTTTCTCTGCACCGGCAACGCCGTCGCCTTTGCCGGTGTGCTCTTGATCCTCGCAGCCCGCGGGCTTGTCCGAGGCGAGCTGCTGGCCCGCAGAGTCACTCTGGCGTCGGGCCTGTTCCTCGTCGTCCTCGGCGTGCTGGGATTGGTGTTCAAGCAGTATGCCGCCACGAGCCTTCTGGCTTTCGGAGTCCTTTCGTTCGTGCCCTGGTGGTTGACTCGCGGGGCACGAGCTTCGCAGCCGCTGCTCGACTCATCCGTGCCGGCACAGCGGTCTGCCCCGTCTCCTCATCCCACCGTTGGCCGTTGAGCACGGGTCTGGAGGTGCGAAATGAGCATGCGAAGCAAGGCATGGAGCTGGAACGCCACCGAACACGACTGGTGGGCCCGGTATCCCTGTGACAGGTATATCGAACCCCCGTACCGGGAACTGATCCGCGCCGTCGATATCGACGCGCCCACCGATGTGGTGTTCCGTTGGATCTGCCAGATGAAGGTGGCTCCGTACAGCTACGACTGGATCGACAACCTCGGTCGCCGGAGCCCGCGGGAACTCACTCCCGGGGCCGACCACTTGGAGGTCGGGCAGAACTTCGGGATCGGTCCCATCGTGGCGTTCGCGAAGGACCACCATGTGACCGGCGTAGCCGATCCGCGCGCGGCGCGGGTCTTCGGTCGCTGGTCGTACACCTACCTGGTAGACCCCACCGGCCCCTACTCGTGCCGGCTGGTGGTCAAGGCGAACACGTCCTGCCGCGGGTGGTGGGGACGTCTCCGGGCCTTTCTCATGGCCTGGGGCGATCTGGTCATGATGCGCAAGCAGTTGTTGACGTTCAAGGAACTGGCGGAGAAGACGGCCAGGGAGACCGGAGCGATCGGTCCCCTCGAGGCAGGCCTGGGGAGGGATGCGGCATGAGCCTTCTGGACAAAGCATGGAACTGGAACGCCACCGATGAGGAGTGGCGGGCCTCCTATCCCTGCGACAAGTACGTCAAGGGGCCGCAGCAGGTCTTCATGCGCGCCATAGGCGTGGAGGCGCCGGCGGAGGTCCTGTTCCGCTGGGTGTGCCAGGTCAAGGTGGCCCCGTACAGCTACGACATGCTCGACAACTGGTTCCACCGGAGCCCGCGGCAACTGACGCCCGGCGCCGAGAAGATCGAGACCGGACAGGCGTTCCTGGTAGGGCCCATCGTGGAGTTCGAGCAGGACCAGCACATCACAGTCGTCTTCGATCCCCCCAAGAAACGGGGTTTCCCGCGCTTCTCGCTGACCTATGCCGTGAGACCCACCCGCGCGGACTCCTCGCGGCTGGTGTGCAAGGCCGTCCTCACCTCGCGCACCCGATGCGACCGCTTCCGTTGGTTCTGGCTGGCCTGGGGCGACCTCCTCATGATGCGCAAACAGTTCTTGACGCTGAAGAGACTGGCCGAGAAGACCGCCCGCGAGATGGCCTCCGCGGAGATAGACGGACGGCGCTGACCGCCCTACTCTTCGTTCTCCACCGGCCTCTTAAAGAGCAGCGAGTAGGTGATGGTCCTTACCCCGTGAGAGGCGCTCGGAGTCCTCGTGCCTTCGGTCCAGACGTCCGTGGGCAGGACCGCGACAAGCTCCCATCCCTGGCCCCCCAGCTCCTGGAGAGCGGGCAGGAATGGTTGGGAACCAGGCTTGCCGGTGTCCAGCACTTCCCAACAGGTGTAGGTCCAGACGCCGGACTCCTCCTGCATGCCGCTGCGGTTGGCCGTCACTGTCTTGTACTCCCACTTCGTCATCGCGTCCTCCTCAGGCTTCGCAGCATGATCGTCTAGAGAAGATGGCTGGTCAGGATCCTGGTTCCGATCCCGATCAGCACCAGCCCACCGAACCGTTCCGCCCAGACCCCGAACCGGCAACCCAACCGGGAGCCGAAGACGGCTCCAACGGCAGTCAGCACGGCGGCCACCACCCCTATTATGAAGCTCGGCATCCAGATGGACACCTCGAGGAAGCCTATGCTGAGACCCACCGCCAACGCGTCGATGCTTGTCGCGACGGAAAGGGTCAGCAGCATCCATCCCCTGGTGTGGTCCTGGGCGGACCCGTCGGATGGCCGGAAGGAATCCCAGAGCATCTTTCCGCCGATGCCCACCAGGAGGGCAAAGGCGATCCAGTGATCCACCGCCCCCAGCCAGCGCGACAGGCCTCGTCCCGCCAGCCAGCCGAGCACGGGCATCAAGAACTGGAAGAAGCCGAAGCTGAGGGCCAAACGGGCCACGTGGCCCAGGTTGACCTTGGTCACGCGCACGCAGGCCGCCACCGAGACGGCGAAGGCGTCCATGGCCAGGCTCACAGCTATGCCGAGTATGTACCAGTAGCTCACGAGGGCTCACTGTAACTCATGGAGACGAGTCTGGCGGGCCGCTTCAACTTGCCGCCTCAGATCTGTTCAAACCCGGTATAATATGCATATAATCGACTATACGTGTAAGGGAGAGAGCCGGTGCCAGAGCATAGAGATGAGGATACAGTGCGCGACGCCGTTCGCCAGCACTATGCCGGGGTGGCCAGGAAGGGCTCTTCCTGCTGCGGCGGCTCGTCGTGTTGCGGTCCGTCGGATACCGGGACCGGCTACGAGGGAGATGCGCTGATACGCAAGGTGGGCCATTCGCAGTCCCTCAAGCTCGGCTACTCGGAAGAGGAGCTGGCGGCAGCCCCGGAAGGCGCCAATCTGGGCCTGGGATGTGGCAACCCCCAGGCCATCGCCGATCTCAGGCCGGGAGAGGTGGCGGTGGACCTGGGCGCGGGCGCGGGCTTCGATTGCTTCCTGGCCGCGCGCGCTGTGGGACCGGCGGGGCTGGTCATCGGCGTCGACATGACGCCCGAGATGGTGTCGAGAGCCCGAGAGAACGCGCGCAGAGCGGGATACGAAAACGTGGACTTCCGTCTTGGCGAGATCGAGCATCTGCCCGTGGGCGATCACACGGCCGACGTGATCATCTCCAATTGCGTGATCAACCTCTCCCCAGACAAGCCGGCGGTTTACGGGGAGGCGTTCCGTGTGCTCAAGCCCGGAGGCCGCCTCGCGATCAGCGACGTGGTGGCGACCGCTGAGCTGCCGCCGGAGTGGCGGGATGACATGAGGCTACTGTCAGCCTGCATCTCAGGAGCCTCCACCATTAGCGAGATGGAGGAGATGCTACGCTCCGCGGGGTTCGTGGATATCTCCGTCAGTCCAAAGGACCAGAGCAGGGAGTTCATCCGGCACTGGGAGCCGGGAAGCAGGCTGGAGGATTACGTGCTCTCCGCCAGCATCCGCGCGACGAAGCCCGGCCGGTGACCAGAGGACGGCCACGACGCGTGAGACGCCCCCCATCATGCAGTCACAGTCGGAAGCCATGAGCGGCTGATGGATACTCTGAGTCGAACGTTCAAGGCGCTGTCCGACGAGACACGCTTGAGCATCATGACGCTCCTTCTGGAGAACGAGGAGCTCTGCGTGTGCGACATCATGGGCGCATTGGGCGAGACGCAGTCGAAGGTCTCGCGTCACCTGCGCTGCCTGTACCACGCGGGCCTCGTCAAATACCGCCGGAACGGCCTGTGGATGCACTATCGCATCTCCCCCGACCTCACGGCGGAACAGGCGACCATCGTAGCCGCCCTGTCTCAAGCGACCGGCGAAGAGCGAAGGCGGGAACTAGGAGAAGCATTGACTCGGTGGCTCGCGGAGAAGGCCATCGTCGCGGAGCCGTGATGGTCCACGATGCCGTGATGGTCCACGATGCCGTGATGGTCCACGGTGCCGTGGTGGTCCACGGTGCCGGGGTTGTGGATCCGATAGAAGGAGGCCCGAGTGGAGAAGAAGATCACCTACTTCGAGAAACCGGGGCCGTCCAACACCGAGGAGACCCTGCGCTTGGCTCTGGAGGAGGCCACGTTGCGCGGCGTCAAGAAGGTCGTGCTCGCATCCACCCGAGGCAGGACGGCCAGACTGGCCGCCGCCCGTTTTGCGGGGACGGGGATCCAGTTGGTGGTGGTCCCCCACCAGTACGGGTTCATGCAGGAGCAACGCTTCCCCCCCGAGCTGGTCAAGGAGCTCGAGCAGCAGGGACATCGCGTGCACTTCGGCACGATGCTGTTCCATACCGACGGCTTCTACGGCTCGGGGACGCCCGAGGCGATGGCCATGATCCTCCGCACCATCTGTCAGGGCATGAAGGTCTGTGTGGAGACCGTGCTGATGGCCGCGGACGGAGGGCTCGTCGCGCAGGGAGAGGAGGTCATCGCCGTCTCCGGCTCCGGCCGGGGAGCGGACACCGCGGTCGTGGCGATAGCCTCGACCTCCACCAAGCTGCAGAATCTGCACATCACCGAGATCCTGTGCAAGCCGCTCGAGACGAAGTCGTGGCCGCGCGGTGAACGCCCCTACGATGCGAAGGGACGCGATACGCGTGAGTACGAGGGTGATCTCTAGACGGTCACCGGTCGACTGGGGGGAAGCAATGAGACACCGTGCCCGATCGGGATCCAAGCTCTCGCTCGTCGCGGTGCTGACGGGCGCTGCGTACGTGGCCGGCGCGGCGTTGCTGGCCGGCGCGGCGTTGCTGGCGGGCGCCGCGTTGCTGGCCGGCGCGGCGTTGCTGGCGGGCGCCGCGTTGCTGGCAGGTGCCGCGATGTTGACGGGGTGCGACGATGCTGGTGACCGCCCAGCCGCTGTGCAGAGCACGTCACCGACGTCACCGGTCTCCTCGACCTCGACGGCCGGCGTCCCGTCCGCTCAGGAGCTTCTCGACCGGGCGGTCGCCTGGATCGAGGCCGCGCCGACCCAAGTGACGTTCGGGCCGCATCCGTACACGGTCATCTACTCAGAGGGGGCGTTTCAAGGCCGGCTGACGCTGCCGCCCGACATCCGGGGCGAGCCGCTCGTCCCCTGGCCCGTCTGCTGGTGGGAGATGGGCAAGGACTACTACTTCCAGGACAAGGAGGGGCCTCCGCTGCACATCACCCGGCAGATGGCCCTGAAGATGAGAGCGGCGCCCTACTCCACGGGAGTGAACCTGGGTACGGGCAGCCTGATCGTGATGCGCACGCTCGCCGATCCGCACCGGCTGCTCACCACCTCCTCAGCCGGCGAGGCCGCGAGACGACCCGACGGTAGCTGGAGCGTGGAAGCTGAGGCGACCGTAGATGCGCTGGTCGATCTTGGGTTGCCCGACGAAGAGCTGGGGCTCTACATCGACCCCGACCTGCTCTTGCGCACCGATCTCGTCGTGGCAGAGGACGGGCACATCCGATCCATGTCGGTGGAGTGGGTCCTACCGGAACCCGAGGTCATGACGTACGAATGGACACGCACCGAGGAACGGTTTGCGCTTCCGCAAGACTGGGTGGATCTCGACGACTACACGCTACAGAGCAGGCTGGCGGCAGGCTGGCGGGCCAACGTCTATGACGCGGCAGAGGACGCCGGTTTCCCCGTCTACTGGCTGCGCGACCCGTACCGGGGTCTCGTTGTGCGCGACATCCACGTGGAACAAGACCTGTATGTACTGCTCGAGTACGGTCGGCCCCGAGACCCGTCGACCGGCGCCGGCGACGGACAGACGGCGACATCCGCCGGCGCGGGAGGCCTCATCCTCTTCCAGTACTCCGAATCCGCCGTCCCCGAGAGCGAAGTGACATTCGTCGGAGGCAAGGAGCTGATCGAGACCCTGCGGGCCGGAGACGAGCCCTACAGCGTCTACTCCACGGCGAAGGGCAGGCCCGGGCAGTCGATCCTGGTCAAGAGGGGGACGACCTACATCTCGATCGACGGGACCGGCGCCGCCATCGGCGACCGGACCGAAGAGCTGCTGGCCGCGGCCGCGGCGCTCACACGGGCGAACCCGGGCCAGAATGGCGGGCCGGAACAGCCGTCCGGCGGGCTGCCGGACACGATGCCGGCTGGCTTCGGCTTCGTCGCCTCGTACGGCGTGGGTGCGTACAACGTGCTCGACACGACGGCCGGCACCTTCACCAAGGATCTGATCATGGCGGGGACGGTCACGGCTGAACTCCGCCTCAGCAAAGAGGAGCTTGAAGACCTCTACCACGATCTGGCGGCCATGGACATCCTTGGATACCCTTCGCCGTACGAACCCGAGGCGGAGTCCACGGGGCCGACGCAGTTCGTCACTCCTTGCCAGACCTACGAGCTGGACCTCTACGTGGGCGACGCCCATCTCCGGACCCTCGAATGGGTGGACGAGCACCTCTGGGCAGGCCCGGAGGCCGAAGCGCTCCGGGCCTGGTTCGCGAAGCTCAAAGGGATGGTGGAAGCCAAAGTCGAGTGGCTGTCGCTGCCGCCCGCCGAGGGTGGGTACCTGTAGAAGCACCGGCATGACCAATTCCCCCGGGCCGGTGTGGGCAAGGTGGCGACGCATGAGCTAATCTGTTGACTCTGAAGGCGGGCTTCCCGCAGGTTGCCGGCCGGATCGACGCGACCAACAGGGATGCCAGGGGGAACGCCAACAATGCTTATCACCGACCTGCTCGCGCGAAACGCGGAGCTCTACGGAGACGAGGTCTGCCTCATCGGGGTCAACCCCGAGGTGGGCGAGAAGCGCGAAGTCACCTGGCGCGAGTACGAGCTGATGGAGACCGATCCCTTCGAGCACTCCCGGAGGGAGATGACCTGGCGCCAGTTCGACAGGCATGCCAACCGTTTCGCCAACCTGCTGCTCAGCAGAGGCATCGGCAAGGGAGACAAGGTCGCCATCCTCCTCATGAACTGCTTGGAGTGGTTGCCGATCTACTTCGGGATCCTCAAGACCGGCGCTGTGGCCATACCCATGAACTACCGCTACACCTCCGAGGAGATCGAGTACTGTCTCAAGCTCGCGCAGGCCAACGCCCTGGTCTTCGGGCCTGAGTTCATCGGCCGCGTGGAAGCCATCGTCGATCGCATCCCCAACGTGGACCCCCGTTTCTTCGTCAACGGCACCTGCCCGACGTTCGCCGAGAGCTACGCACAGTCGGCCAAGGGGATTTCCGCCAAAGCCCCGCAGATCGAGATATCGGAGGGTGACGACGCCGCCATCTACTTCTCCTCGGGCACCACAGGATTCCCCAAGGCGATACTTCACGACCATCGCAGTCTGATGTCGGCCGCCCTCGTTGAGCAGAACCACCATGGGCAAGGCCGCGAAGACAACTTCATGTGTATCGCCCCGCTCTACCACACGGGCGGCAAGATGCACTGGTTCGGCAGCCTGTTGGCCGGGAGCAAGGGTGTCCTCCTGCGCGGCACCAAACCGGAGTGGATCCTCAAGGCCATCTCGGACGAGAGAGTCACCATCGTATGGCTGCTTGTACCCTGGGTGCAGGACATCCTGGACGCCGTCGACCGCGGCGACGTGAAGCTCGACGACTACGAACTGGACCAATTGCGGCTCATGCACATCGGGGCCCAGCCGGTCCCGCCCAGCTTGGTGCATCGCTGGCTGGAGCGCTTTCCCCACCACGAGTACGACACGGACTACGGTCTCACCGAATCGGTCGGCCCCGGCTGCGTCCATCTGGGCATCGAGAACGTGCACAAGGTGGGAGCCATCGGCAAAGCCGGCCATCTGTGGGAAACCAAGATAGTGAGGGAGTCCGGGCAGCTGGCCGCACAGGGAGAAGTGGGCGAGCTGGCCGTGAAGGGCCCGGGGGTCATGAAGTGCTACTACAACGACCCGGAGGCCACCGACGCTGTGCTCAAGGACGGCTGGCTCCTCACAGGCGACATGGCACGCGAGGACGAAGACGGCTTCATCTACCTGGTGGATCGCAAGAAGGACGTCGTCATCAGCGGCGGGGAGAACATCTACCCGGTACAGGTGGAGGACTTCCTTCACCACCACAACGCCATCAAGGACGTGGCCGTCATCGGCCTGCGCGACAAGCGCCTGGGCGAGATCGCCGCCGCCATCATCCAGCTGAAGCGTGGCCACGAAAGCACCGAGCAGGAGATCATGGACTTCTGCGCCGACCTGCCTCGCTACAAGCGGCCCCGCAGGATCATATTCGACTCAGTGCCGCGCAATGCGACGGGCAAGATTGACAAGCCGGCGCTTCGCAAGAAGTATCACGTGGACGGTCTGGTCGAGGCGGAGACGACCCAGTAGGGTACAGCGCGTTGCCCGGCTGCGCCGGCCGGGCCGCTGGACACCCCACACCATGTCGGCCGGGCCACGGAGCCTCGCCCACCCATGCGGGCGCGCGTGGGGCTTCCACGATCTGACTGCCGCCCGGACCTACTCCTCGGCTGTGGCAGGCGACGTCCCGCTGGCGATACGCACCCAAGCTCCCGCATGGCCGGAGGCCTCGCTGGCACCCGTGACCGGTCTCCGCCTGCCGGCGGACCCAACCTTGAGCAGACGCTCGGTCACGCGGGCGGCGTTCTCGGGACGCGAGTCCAGATATCCCTGCCACATATCGCAGTCGAGCGCGACCAGCCGGTCCAGCTGTTCCTTGCTCTCTATCCCCTCGGCGACCACATCCATCTTGAGTGAGCCGCCGAGGCTCAGAACCGTCTCAGCAAGGGCCGACTCCTCGAGATCACCGTCAAAGCCCTGGACGAAGACCCTGGGCATCTTGAGGATATCGATGGGGTAACTCCGGAGATAGCTGAGTGACGAATAGCCGGTGCCGAAATCGTCGATGGCTATCCTGATGCCGTGATTTTTGAATGAGGCGAGCGTTGACATCGTGTCGGGCGAGTCCTCGAGGAGCACGTTCTCCGTTATCTCGAGGATCAGCCTTTTCGGATCGAAGCCCGCTTCCTTGACCGAGCTGATGATGTCCTCGGCCAGACCGGGGTGGCGGATCTGGCGGGGCGAGAGGTTCACTGAAAGTGTGAGCTCAGGGTCGACTCCCATGCCATACCATCCCTGGACACAGCGGCAAGCCTGCGCGAGAACGGTGGAACCCAGGGGGACGATAAGCCCGGTGTCCTCCGCCAAGGGGATGAAATCGTCAGGCAGCAACAGTCCCCGGGTGGGATGCTCCCAACGCGCGAGGGCCTCCACGCCCACGATCCTACCGTCGCCCGTGCGAAGTATCGGCTGGTAATGGACGATGATCTCGTCTCCGTCCAGAGCCCTCCGCAGCTCCGCCTCAAGCTCCAGCCGGTCACGCACGGCCTGGTGCATCTCCGGCTCGTACACGCGGAACAGGTTCTTGCCTTCAGCCTTCGCCGCGTAGAGGGCCAGATCGGCGTTGCGGAGCATCTCCTCAGAGGTCTCGCGCGCCGAAGAGCGGATGGCGATGCCGATGGAGGCCGAGATGAACACCTGTCTCAGCCCCATGGTGAACGGCCGGCGAAGACCGGCGATGATCCGTTCGGCCACGTGGCTGGCGTGGAGAGCGCTCGTCTTGCCCTCGAGCAGCACCGCGAATTCGTCGCCGCCCATCCGAGCCGCGGTGTCTTCGACCCGCAGGAACCCGAGCAGCCGCTGTGCCACGAGCACCAGCAACTCGTCGCCGGCCGCGTGCCCCAGCGAGTCGTTCACGTTCTTGAAGTCGTCCAGGTCTATGAACAGGATCCCGACGGTCAGCTTCTGACGGTCGACTCTCGCCAACACGTGATCGATGCGGTCGGAGAGAAGCGCTCGGTTGGGCAGTCCCGTCAAGGAGTCATAGAAGGCTTGGCGCGTCAGTTGCTCCTGCAGAGTCTTGCGCTCGCTGACATCCC
>CAZQDY010000058.1:0-14779 GCA_964592075.1 uncultured Gaiellales bacterium | reverse complement strand
TTGGTGACGGTAATGTCGATCCGCCCATCAGTGGTCAGCAGCTTGGTGATGATCGTAATGTTGCGCTGCATGTCGAAGGTGAGCGTGCCCACCACCGGCTTGAGGTCCTTCCACAGTTGCCGCTTTCGCTTGATCGACTCCAACAGCACGTAGCTGGTGATGTCGTGGTTGCCTGATTCGTCGTTGAAGTTGATCAGGAAGCTCCAGGTGCTCATGCTCCCAGGGCCTCCACGGCGAAGATTTCATCCCGGATCATGATCGCCAGTTGCCGAAAGCCCGCTTCCCCGGCAATCACGTCCGTGTAGATGTTGACCGTCTGATTGATCGTCCTGCCAGCAGTGTATGAGGCCGCCGTGCCCCCGGACCCATCCGCGCCGGTGGCCTCCTGTCCGGCGGCGTACAAGTCGCTTTGATCGATGGCCGTCAGCTTCATGCTGTCAGCGTCCAGCTTCTGGATGTAGTCGATCTCGCGGCGCTTGGGCAGGAACAGGTTGATTGCCCAGATGATGGCGTTGATGATGGCGATTGAGAAATTGGCGACGGCTGTAAAGATGGTGATCAGCAGATTGCCGATCGGGAGAATGACCTTATTGTACAGCCAGACGAATGCCTTCCCGATCAGGTCGATGATCGGCCCGAGAAACTCCAGGGTCGGCGCCAGGATCTGGCCAAGAGTGCGTCCGATGATGGTGAGTATTCCAATCAACGGGGTCAACAGCTTGTTGATGATCGGCTCCAGGACCTGCATGACCCCTTTGAGAATCGTGGCAAACGGCTGCATGACCATCATGACCATGGAGACGATCTTTGAAAGACCGCCGAAGGAGTCCATGAGCGGGCCGAGAAACTGGCCGAGCATCTTCAAGATTCCTCCGCCCCCGCCCCCTTCCTCCGCGCCGCCGCCGAAGGGAAGTGACTCAAAGGCCCCGCCCTCGTAGCCGCTGGCCATGGGCACGCCGGCCCCGATGCCTCGCTCGTCGATCTTGGCGATCAGGGCCTCCACGGGGCTCGTCACCTTGGCGGGCAGTTCCCGGTCAAGCACCTCCCCCACCTTGTTGGCCATATCCGTGGCGATCGGGGCGAAGATGCCCCCGACGTTGACCGCGAAGTCGAGGATGCCCGCCCCGGCCTGCTTCAGCGCATCCCATGTGTCCCCGCCGGCCTGCCGCCAGGCGTCCACCATCGCTTTGGTGTTCACCGCCTCCGGGCGCGCGGTCTCCAGGCTCCCGATCCCGCCGCCAAAGGCCGCGCGCTTGCCGGCGTCGAAGGGATGCTTGATTGCCTCCATGACGTTGTGCGCGCCCTCAAGGACCGTGTTCAGGGCCTCGATGATCGCGTTGATCCCGACCTTGATCCCGTAGACCACCCATTCGAAGCCCGTCTTCAATGGCTCCCACAGCGTCACGCCCACGGCCCGCAGGAACGCGCCGATGATCTGGAATGTGCTTTTGAACACCTCCAGCCACAGGGTTCCCAGGGCCGTGAGATATTTCACCCAGAACTCCAGGGTGAAGACCTTCTTGATCATCTCCCAGATGGCCGTGAACACGATGGACAGGATCTCCGGCAGGTTCAGGAATACGTTGGTGATCTGCTTCTGATGATCCTTGATCCAGCCGGTGACTTTCTCGACAATCGGCTGCACGGCCTGCACCACATCCCGCACGATCGGGGCCAGGGCCTCGCCCAAGAATTCCTTCATGTCCCCGACCATGTTCTTGGTCTGCTCGATGGCCCCGGACACGCCCTGGGCAGCCGCCTCGGCTATGCCGTCGTACTGGGTGGCGATGTACTCCACCGCCTTACCAGCCTCTAGCTCCTCCTTGGTCAGGGTCTTCAGCCCCGGGATCAGCTCGCCGAGCTCCCCGGTCACGCCCCCGTAGGTTTTGGCCAGGTTGCGCGTGGCGGATTCCAGGCTCACCATGCCGGTGGATGCCAGGTCCACGGCGGCTTTCATGGTGTCTTTGATCTGCTCTTCGCTCAGGCCCAGGGAGGCAAGGAAGGACTGCTGCTGCAGCACTACTTCATCGCCGTAGATCGACAGGCTCTGCAGCTCGCTGGCATAGGCTTTCAGGTTCCGCACGGACTCGCCGCTCAGGAGGGGATTGTTTTTTGCGGCGGCGGCCAGGCGGATTTCGGCCTTCTCCTGCTGCCCAAACAGATTGATAGCCTCTTTGATCTCCCCGGCGATCTTGGCGATGGTGAACCCGGCGAAGGCAGCCTTCATGATGTTTCCCACGCGCTTGGTCACATCGCCCAGGGACTCCATGTTGGCCGCGGCGGATTTCGTTCCGGGTCCGGTGGAGTCTTTCGAGGTTATCTCGTAGGCAAACTTAGCCACGCTTCAGCCTCCCGACGTTCAGCCGACCAATCTCCGCCTTGCGGTCGTCCATGATCTTCTCGATCAGGGACTGCTGCATGATCATCCACGCCCTGCGCGTGGAATCCGGGTGGTACATGAGCGGCTCTCCATAGGGCAGCCGCACGATGGTGCCATGCTCCCGGTCCACGCATGTCAGGAACAGGTCTACGAGCGCGAGATAGAATCGGGCTCGCTCGCCGTATTCCCGAGCGTAGGTTCCCCAGCCGGAGGAAGAGGAACTGCCCCCGGCGAAGAGGAAGGCGCTGACCCTGCGGATGCCTTCTGCATCCGTTTTGCCAAAGGGAGTGCTTTTTGCCACACCTCCAGCACGTGGAACAGGATCGTCGAACTCTGGCGGATGATGTTGGCCACCGCCGCTTCGGGCACCTTCTTTTCATCGTGCCCGATCAGGTTGTGGTCGATGATGCAGCCGCCCAGCTTCTCTTCCAGCCACGCCAGGCGCTTGGCATCCGCAAGGCCCACGTACTGCACCATCTCCTGAGATTTCAGCTCGCGCAGCACAACGTGGTACGGCTCCAGGCTCACCGGGTTCACGTACTCGTCGGCCACGGCCTTGTCCGCCGGATCGCTGAACGCCTCATTCAGGATCACTTTCAGGCGGAACAGCCCTCCCTCCTGCTTTGCCAGCTCGTCAGCGTACACACATACCTCCTATCAGCTGATATACTTGGTGCCCTGTTTGTCGCGCAGGCTCACCACGAAAGGTTCGGTGGTGCTCAGCGCCGCGGCCTTGAAGGAGAGCGTCCCCTTCAACCGCTCCGGCCCGCCGATCTTGGCCATGGGGTCATCCATGAAGTAGGCGTTGTTGAGTGTAAAGCTCAGTGTGTAGTAGTACCCCGTGACCGCCTCATCCCCCGTGAAGATCAGCTCCAGCTTCACTGGATCGCCTGCCTTGTAGTGATTGGTGCGCAGGGTGTTGATGTCGGTGTTCCACAGCACCTCCATGCTCACCGTCACCTCGCGGCGCTGTCGATCGATCTCCACCATGTACTCCGACCCGTCGGCCACGAACAGATCATCTTCGAGGTTGTTGTTGAGCGTGATGGTGACGGAGAGCACCTCGTTGATCACCGTATCGTCCACCTCGATGGACAGGTCGTTGAAGTTGAAGGCCCGGAGCACCGAGGGCGTCAGGCTCTCCAGGGCATCGGCCTGCTCGGCCCGCCCGATGGTGGTGCACTTGCACTTCAGGTAGTCGTTGTTTCCGCACTCGAAGACCATCTGGCTGATCTTGTTCGACACGTAGCCGAACGTGGCCGCCTTCTTGTTCACCACCGCCGTGAAGTGCGGCAGGGTGGAGGCGCTCCCAGTGATCAGCGAGAAGTCATGGTCATACACGGTGCTGCCCGCGTTGGCCGCCGCCGCTGCGCTCTCGGCCCCCAGGGCCATGGCCAACAGCAGCCCGATGTTGTCCGGCTTCACCACGATCTGGAAGCCCCCGGGCACCTTCTTGCCCATGATGTCGTTGCGGCCCTCGGTGGCCTTGCCCACCAGGGTGGGTTCGGTGGCCATGATCATGGTCTCCCCGAACTCCTCGTTGATCATGTCCAGCTCAACCGTGGGCGCCACCCCAGTGCCCCAGGTCGTCTCTACCCCGATCTGGAGCTTCGTGTCCTGACCAGAAAAGTTCATCTGTTCCCCTCCTCAAGCTACGCTCGCGAAATCTCTTTGCTCGCCGTCAACACGGCCTCGATCACGATGAAGTCCTCCGCCCCGGGCGGCCGGGGATAGAACCTGACCTCGCTCACCGCCACCCGGTCGAAGTTGCTGCCCCCGGTGCGGTCCGCGTCGATGATCTCCCGCGTGGCCGCCACGTAGCGCAGCGCCTTGGTCACTAGGTTCTCGCTGGCCGCCCCCTTCAGAACGATCACCGCCACAATCCGCAGCTCTAGGCTGTCGGACATGGTGGTGAGAGTTTCGTAGCGCACCTCTTCGGGGTACAGCAGCAGCGCCGGGTACACGTTGAGCGCGAACACGTCCATTTCCCCGGTTTCGATGCGCTTAAAGTCCGGGGTTGAAATCCCGTCTCCCTGCTCGCTGGCGATCCCGGAGATCACCGCGGCGAAGTTCTCCTCGAAGAACTCCTTCAGGTCCGCCAGGGCGTTGGCCTCATAGAGCGTGTATGCCATCACCGGCCTCCCTGCAGCAGGTCAAGTTCCTGCTGCAGCGTGCGGTCTACCAGACGCTCGGCGTGGCCCTGGTCGAAGTATTCCTTGATGGCCGGGTACAGCCAGGGCCGCACGGGGATGCGCACCATCTTGGCAAACACCTCTTTGCCCCCGACCTTGAAGTGCAGGGCCTTGGCCGTGGTGGGCCGGATTTCTACCGCCCCCTCCCACTTGCGCCCGTAGGCATAGCCCTCATGCACCGCCCCGTACTTGACTCCGGGGCCGATCTCGATGGTGTCGGAGCGCAGCCAGTTGTAATGCAGGCTGTTGGCCAGGGTGCCCGCCTGGCGGTTGAGCCCCGGGCGGCCCCGCAGGTAGGCCTTCTGCGAATGGCTGACGATCTTCTCCCCCAGCCGGCCCAGCACCAGTTTGTTGATCCGTGTCGTGTCCCCCCGCAGCCGCATGATGGTCTGGTAGGCGGTATCGTCTGTCATCTTGAGGGCGAAGCCGATCACACCCACCTCCTGTACTGGTCAAGGATTTCCTTCACGTAGTCCGGCAGGGGCTTGTCCAGGGGCACGGTCTGCGATTGCCCGGCGATGGAGATTCCCGACAGCCCGAAGAGCTTGTCCTTGCGCTGCTTCCACAGGTAGCCGGCCATGATCAGCGCGGCGTAGCGCAGGTCCGGGGGCACGGTGGAGCCCACGGTGTATCCGCCGGTCCAGGCCACCTTGACGCTCTGGGCGCCCTCGGAGAACACCGTGTCCGTCAGGCGCACCTTGCCCAGGTCCGCATATATCACGAGGGCGTCCGAGCCGATCTTCGAGGAGGCCGGATACTCCCGGTCCGTGTCCACGTACACCGAGATGGTGCTGACCGTAGAGGTGATCGGATAGGCGCTCAGGTACAGCGTGTCCGACCCATCCCCATCGAAGTACTCGGTGCGCGCGGCGCTCACCAGCTTGCGGCGGCTGTAGGTGTTGAAGAACTTGCCGACCGCGTTGATGATGTACTCCAGCTCGTTGTCCTGCAGGGTGTCGGTGAGAAACTCATCGCTAGCGTCCTGGGCGAGGAAGCTCTTCAGCTCCGCCAGGGTGAGCAGGGCGACGGTGGAATCAAGCACGCTTGCCATTTTCCCTTACCTCCGCAGGTAGATCAGCTTGCCCTCTTCGCTGACGTTGTAGTTGCAGGTAGCGCAGATCCCCGGATACTCCCCGCGTTTGTGGGCCTCCCGCAGGGCATCGCGGGAAGGGTGCATCGCGGCGAGCTTGATGTCCGTTTCGAAGATGTTGCCGTAGTTGTCCGTGGCCTCGAAATCATGGGCGCAGCGGATGAAGCTCCCGTCGGGCCACAGGGTCATCCCGTGCAGGTAATCACAGGGGATGCGGCAATCGTCTTTGTACTCCGGCAGCCCGAAGTACTCCCCGTGTTGGTTCTCCACCTTGTAGGACACCCGCCGCGCCCCCGGAAAGTCTTTCCACAGGTCGAAGAACCCCTTCTCGCAGCCCTTGTTGCCCTGCCACACCAGGCAGTCGATCTCCCGGTATCCGCACTTCACCAGCTGCGGATAAGCCGCCCGGATGTTGTGCACGACTAGGTCGTAGTCCAGGCCGGTGGTGTACTCGTAGCTCTCCCGGTCCCCGCCGTTGAAGCTGATCGTGAAATGGTCGATCTGTGGCACGTAGTCCAGCACATTGGCATTGGTCGTGATGCTCACCCGCTTCGCCTTGTGGCTCTCGATGTACAGCAGGTAGCGCATGTGATCGGGTAGGGAGTACAGATCTCCCACGGAATTGACGAAGACCTGCGTCACCAGGGGCGAGGCCATGAGCTTGTCCCAGGCTTGGATGAATCTGTCGTACTCCATGGTCAACTGCCGACCTTTCCACACCGGGCAGGTCTTGCAGCGGGCGCCGCAGCGCGTGGTGACGGTGAACTTGACGATCATGCCGCTTGTGCCCTCTCTCCCGTGTACGCTTCGAGTATTTCGACGAACCGCCTGGCCGCGGCCTCCCACGTGAAGCGGGTGCGCAGCTTCTCCGCCTGCCGGCGCCCCCGCTCCAGGGCCCGCGGGTAGCCGTAGTAGATTTGCTCCATGCGCCGGATGATGTGCTCCGTGTCCGCCAGGGCGCATCCTCCCTTGTGCACCACCTCGGTAGACCCGTCCTCCTTGGCCCGCACCGCGCCGATGGTGTGCATCTTCCACCGCGTTGGGTACGATAGGGCCGGGTCCATGAAGTCAACCGGCCCGCTCCAGGGCGTGTAGATGCAAGGAAGCCCCGTGGCCGCCGCCTCGTGCAGGGTCAGCCCCCACCCCTCCCCCATCGATGGCAGCAGGAAAGCGTGGGCGCCGTAGTACAGGGCGAGCAACTCCTCATCGGAGAGCCGGCGCTTGTCGAGGATGGCCCCGAACATCCACTGCACCTTTTCCGCCTCCGACTCCTTGGTGGTCTTCAGGATCATGCGGGTCTTGCTCACCACATGTTGCGGCTGGCTCTTGACCCACCCCTCCCAGGCCGCGCACACCAGCTCGTAGCCCTTGCGGGGGTTGGAGGCCCCCACCCACAGGAAGTTGAAAAACTCCCCCGGCCCCGGGGGCTTCCGCTGGTGGAAGCGATAGAACTCCGGGTCCACCCCCTCCGGGCAGACCTCCACGGGCTTGCGGGTGTAGCGCTGGAACACGCGCTGATTGTGCTTGCAGGGCACCACGATCAGATCCGCCCGGTTGACCGGCTCGACCCAGTCCTCGGGCAGCTCGGCCATTTCGTACATGGTGAAGAGCACGTTGTAGGCGTTGGGCACCGGGTGGTAGGCGGTGGGCACAATCACGTCCACGGCGATCTTGGCCTCCATGGGGTTGTCCGTGATCTCCACCCCGGGCACCCGAGCGCACCATTTGCGCATGTTGGTGTTGTGCACGGTGTACCCCTTGCCGTTGCCCCAGCGGTTCCAGTCGCTGATCCAGGCGATCTTCAAGCCCGCCCCCCAAACAAAGGGCGGGGTGATGGCCACCCCGCCCCCAGATTCCAGTCCCCGACCATCGGGGATCACGTGACTACTATGAGGCGCCGGTGGCGATCCGGGTGTACAGCTCGTTCAGACCGTGGGCGAAAGCCCAGCGGGTGAACAGGAGGAACTGCGTCTGGTAGCTCCTCGCCAGGCTGTAGGGGTCGATGAACAGGTTGACGTTGGTCAGCCTGTCTCCGAGGATGAACCCCGACAGGTCGCCGAACACAATGAAGCCCGTGCTCTCGGCGCTGGCGCTGGGTGCCTGCTCGGGCAGCTCCAGCGGGTAGCCGAGGATCTGGTGGGGCACCCCGGCCACGTGGCTTTCGAAGAACAGCGGTCGGTTCTGGCTATCCTGCAGGCCATAGAGGTAGGTCCAGGCCGGGGTCCGGTGGCAGTACCACCGGGCGTTAGCCAGCCGGCTGGTCCTGATCTTGGCCACGGCGTTGCGGATGTTGGACTCCAGCAGCTCGCTGAAGTGCGTGGAACCGGAGCTGAACACTTCGCTTGAGCCGGCGGACAGGAACACGCCGGAGACCGGGTCGCCGGTACCGATGAACACCGCGCTGTCGATCTTCTGGCCCACCGCCTCGATGAACTGGCTGGCCAGGATCGCGGCGATCCCGCCCGGATTGGCGGCGTCCTGCAGCAGCTCGTTGGAGACCTTGGTGTAGGCATCCAGCCTCTTGGCGGTCAGGGTGACCTGCGCGAAGGTCGCGGAAGTCTCGGTGGCGTCGTTCGCCTCGTTGGTGAAGGCCACGGCTACTTTGTAGTTTTCCCGCGGGATGGTCATGCTGTCGCTGACCATGGGCACGTGGGAACAGTAGCGGGTGGCCAGGGACACTTCGCGGATGTAGGACAGCACCGCCATCCTCTCTTCGGTGGGCGTCAGGTAGCCGCCCAGGGTCGTGGTGCCCTCGACCATGGCCGCCTTGGAGATCTCCTCGGGCCGGCCCTTGATGGCGTGGGCCATCTGCGCGGCCCACCACTTCATGACCAGCTCCAGGCCCTCGGGCTCCCGGCGAGCCTTCTCGCGCAGGGCGCCGTGCACCTCGTTGGCCACCAGGAAGTTGCTCTTCATGGCCTTGAGGTTGTAGCCCAGGTAGTTGTCAGTCTCCAGGACCTTGACAGCCGGCCGGGGCGGGGCGAGCACTCCGGTGTTGGCGGCCTTCTCCCGGGCGTCTGCCTCCTTGCGGCCCTCCTCGAAGTCCTTCTTGGCCAGTTCCGCCATGGCCTCCGCCTTGGCCTCTTCCTTGATGGCCTTCAGCAGCTCCTCTTCCAGCTGTGCCCTCTTGGCGTCATCGTCTTCCTTGGCGATGAGCGCCTTGAGTATGTCGATCTTGCTCATGCTTTCTTCCTCCCTGAGAATAGTGGCTCGCGGCGATGCCGCCGCTGCCAGATCGTGGCCGCCTCGCAGATTCCGTTCTTCCGCTCAGGCTCTCGTTTCCGAGGCGATTCGCCTTCAGGCTTGCCCCGGGTGAGCGATGCCGACTCGGAGTCCTTCTCCTGCGCGATGGCCAGGTAGTATTCATGCAGCGGGCCGGTCTCCTTCAGACCCGCGGCCCGTAGGATCACGGCCGCCCGGTTGGAGGGCACGGGCACGGCGCTCACCTCCAGCAGCTCCACCTTGGTGAAGATGCGGTTGCCGTCCTTGTCCACCTCCCAGTCGATGGGGATGAAACCCACCGAGAACGCGTTCATGAAGCCGCCCTTGTACAGCTCCTCGATCTCCCGCGCGAAGGGTGTGTCCGCGAACTGAATGTCCAGGATGAGCCCCTTCTCGCCGATCTCCCCGGCCACGGCCTTGCCGATGGGCGGCCGGCTGAAATGGTCGTGTCCGAAGAGGATCACCGGATTCTTGGCCAGGTAGTCGGCCAGGTTGGCGAAAGCGGTCGGGAGGATGATCTCGTTGTCCCGGTCCACGTCCGCCGTGGAAGCGATGATGCGGTACACGGGCCGGCCATCGTCGTTGCGGGTGGCCTTGAAGGAGTCCTTGCTGACGTGCACCGCCGCATGGCGCAGCTCCTTGCCCTCCTCCCACTGGCGGTGGCAGATGGCATTGCGCTGATCGCCGTCGGTGTACTCCTCGGCGAGCAGGCGATTGCACCGCGCGATGAACTCGCCCTCAGACTCCCCCGCGCTGGGGGCAGGAAGCGGCTTGGTGGTCTTCATTGGTCAATCTCCTCGTCGAAGTAGATCGGCTCCATGGTGCACCTGCAGTTGATCGTCTCGCCCGGCTCGGCATCCGGGTCCAGCGGGTAGCGGATGGCGTTGCCCCCGATGGTGTAGAATGCCTTGCCAAACTCCACGTATCGCCCGTCCAGTTCTTGGTGTGTGTCTCGGACCTTGCTGTCCCTGCTGGAGATCCAGCGCAGGTACTTGGGCTCGGTCTCCGCGATGGACTGGTAGCGGCTCTGGGAGAAAGCGCCGTTGACCTCGGTGCGCGCGATGGTCCGGGCACGGCTCTGCAGGTTCTCCATGCTGTCTCCCAGGGCCGCAAAGATGCGTTCGGCGGTCTGCTCGTTCCCTAGTCCCTCGGCGATGCACTCCGCCAAGGTGGCCCGCAGCTTTTCCACCACCATGTCCCCGCCGGTGCGGTTGCATTCCAGGACCTTGATCAGCTTCTCGCGCAGCAGGGCCAGGGCCGCCGGGGAGTCGATGCGAAAGGGGGTGCCCAGCACACTGGCGATGCCCAGCTCCAGGGCGCGTTTGAGGTAAGGCTCCAGGGCCTTCTGCAGCTCCTCGTCGGAGAAGGCGTCGCGGATGGCGCGCTCGTCGATCTCGTGCCAGTCGCTCTTCTCCACAACCCAGGCACCGCCCACGCGCTTGGCGAACTGGCCCATGATGCGCTGCTTCACGTGGTGGAAATACCCGCGCAGCTGCGCGCCAGCTTTGCCGATCACCGGCAATAGCGGCTCCATGAGATCGCTCCACCGCTTGGTGAGCATCGCCTTGTCCAGCCGCGCCAGGGGATGGTCCTGCTCCCCGGGTTCCGGGGCGGCCTTCTGGGCCTCCGGCTTCTTGCCCAGTAGGGCCAGACTGGTGGGCATCTGCCGGGGCTCATCCCCCCAGCCCACCTCGTCCATGCCCAGGCGCAGCCGGCGGTTGACCATGTTGATCGGGTAGCCGATGTTCACCAGCTTGGTGGCAGCCTCCACCTTGGTGAGCATCTCGTCGTTGAGCGCATCCACGGCCATGAAGTCGAACTCGCAGCGAAAGCCCGTCGGCTCCAGCAGCTCCCGGGTCAGCACCGCCTCGATCTGCCGGCCCAGGGGGATCAGGGTCTTTTTCCAGAAGGACAGATCGGCGCTCTGGGCGGTGGCGTAGTTCATGTCCTCGTACAGCTCCACCTCCGCCTTGGGCACCTTGTAGATCATCATGATCTCTTCGCGGCTGAACTTGCGCTGCTCCAGGAACTGCATGTCCTTCTGTGCCAGGCCGATCACCTTGGCATCAAGCCCTCCCTCTAACAGCACAGCCCCATGCGCGTGCTCCACGCCCTTGCGCCGGTCGATGTACTTCTTTTCCAGCACCTCCCGCACGTCCTCCGGCAGCCTGTTGGGGTGCGTGTAGGCCAGCCCCGGGGTGGCGTCGTTCTTGAAAAAGTTGCGGTTGTAGCGGATGGCATCCC
This sequence comes from uncultured Gaiellales bacterium, assembly GCA_964592075.1. Lineage (GTDB taxonomy): Bacteria > Actinomycetota > Thermoleophilia > RBG-16-64-13 > RBG-16-64-13 > RBG-16-64-13. The sequence goes on along the minus strand of CAZQDY010000058.1, from coordinate 3,651 downwards.
ACTCGGTCTCGTAGGTCATCCGCGCCACTGCCAGAGGGGACAAGCCCTCCGAATCATCTTCCGGGTTGAAGTACTTGAAGTGGATCATGCGCTCCGGCTCGATGAACTGCCTCTCCTGGCTCTGGCGCGTGAGCCACCAGCCGATATGGGCTCCGGTGTTCTTGTCGTAGGCCAGCTCGATATTCTTGGGGTTCACCAGCCACAGGTACACCGGCCAGCCCTGACGCACGACCTCGTCTTCCAGCACATAGGCGTTGCCCCGCAGGTCAAGGGACGTGACGATGCCCTCGATGAGCTGCCGGCCCGTGGTCTTTGGGTTGGGCCTGCGCAGTAGGGTCAGCACCGGGTGGTCCTCCAGCTCCGTGTCCGCCTTGAACACGTCGATAGGCACCTGCGCCAGGTTCAGCGCCCTGGCCCGCACGCAGGCGTAGACAATGGGCACCTGGCTGTAGGGGTCGCTGACTGTCTGCTCCTGGCCTTCAACACGCCAGTTGAAGATTTTCGCCAGGGTGGGGTCGGTCATGGAGATGGCCTTCACCCGGCCATTGGCCCTGCGCAATCGGTCCTTCAAGACCGCGAGCTCTATGTCCTTTTTCGTTGCCAAGCCAAGGAACCCCATGGGTGGTCCCCCTTACAAGAAGGTCGCTCGCGGGACCGCCGCCCCGCGATAGACCCGGTAGATTGTCGCGTCCACCAGGTGGTCATTGCCGTCAGCCGGCACGGGCAATACATGCCCCTGTTTGTCGCGCTTCCAGGCCCAAGTTGCCAGCTCTTTCACCAGGTTGGGGCTGCCCTCCAGCACGTGGACCTTGCAACCCCGCAGGTATTGCGCCGCCGCGCGCTTGTAGTCGGGGCTCTTCTCCGCCGGCTGCACGAACCACCCAAGGTTAGAAAGCTCGGCGATGCTCTTGGGCTCCGCGGAGTCGGCCACGATATCCGCCCGCCGCTTCTCCAAGCCCCGCTCGGCCATGGCCGCGGACAGCTCCGGGTTGGTCAGCCCGGTGGCGTATAGCAGCTCCTGGAGCCACAGCTCATCGTTGTGCTGCCATACGCGCACGAGCGCAGCCGGGTCATCGGCGAACCCGAAGTCAAGCCCGTAGCCCAGCTCGTTGATCCCCGGGGGTACGGCTGCTACCACGTCCCACCCGTCCAGGATCACCCCTTCCAGCTTGGTGAACTCCCCCAGGGCCCACATGCGGTACAGCGAGGGGTTACTCTCGCGGTAACCTTCCAGCACGCGGCGCACCTGTGGGGAGCAGAAGGCGTTGTGCCGGTAGTAGGTGCGCAGCACCGCCACGTCGCCCTTGAGGGCCAGCTCCCCGAGCCGATGCTCGGCGTTGACCAGGAACCGTTCCTGCAGCCAGTGCAGATAGCCGGGGATCACCGGGATGGGGTTGAAGGACAGCCAGATTTGCGGCCTGGGGTCCACGGTGGTGGACATGCCGGCGTCCAGGGTGTCGAAGTCCTCCTGGATGAACTCATTGGCCTCCTCCAGCCAGATATCCGTGATCCCCTCCAGGCTCTTGAGCTTCTGGGGGTCGTCGGCGCCCACGAACAGGAAGGAGCTGCCCGAGGGGAGCTCGATCTCCCGTTCGGTCTTGTTCGTGCGGCAGGCGCTCAGGCCGATGGCCTCATCCAGGGCCGCCTGCACCCTGGCCCACACCGACAGCCGGATGGTGGTGGCGTACTTGCGCATCACCAGGATGCGCCGGGGCGGGTTCTCCAGGGCGCGGCGTACCAGCAGTTGGGAGACGGCCACTGACTTGCCGCTGCGCCGCCCCCCGTAGGCGATGATGTAGCGGGTCTGCGGCAGCTGGTAGAGCTGCTGGTAGATGCGGTTAATTCGGACCCGGGGCATCCACAACGTCGACCAGCTCGTATTCGACCCGCATGGGTCCGCCGTCTGCTCCGGTGTGCTGCAGGTTGACGGTCTGCTTGTACAGCCCCTCCAGTTCCATGATGCGGGTACGGTAGTCCAGCAGTTGGCGGGCGAGGGCCGCGACCCATGCACCTTGAGGCCGCTCGGAGCGGCACAGGCGATTGAACACCCGCTCCAGCTTCCCGGCGACGGCCTGCAGCTCGGCGATGTGGCGGGTGACTTTCTCGCAGGCATCCCTGACGAACAGCCCAGCGCTACGGCCGTAATCGATAGCGTGATCGACAGTAGAAGCGGTAGTGTCGAACTGCGCCGCAAGCTCCTCGCGGGATGCGCGGGGTGAAGCGATGCGCGCGGCGCAGATGGCGACGTAGCGGGCGCGGGCCGGACTGAGCACACTCGCACTCTCCTACCTGTCAGTCCTTGACCGGGAACAGGGCAATCAGCCACTGCGCAAGAGCAGTGACGGCGCCGGCCACGATGCCGGCCCACTGCGGCGCGGGCAGCTCGGCGAACTCCCACACGCCCCCAGCGATCAGGCCCGCGACGATGGGGGCCAGCTTGCCCACCCACTTCTGCCAGCTCCAGTCCTTCACTTTGTCCTCCTCTCCCGCTGTGTGCGGGCATGAAAAAACCGGCCGCTGCCGAAACAAGCTGGCCGGTTCAACCCTGGCGGCCCCAGTTTTCGCCGCTAGGTGTTTCTCTCAAGCACAAGCCCTGTCTCTTGCCTGACCCAGGAATAGGCCGCGATCCTGGGGAGATTCAGGTACGCGAGCCGCCCAGCCCCGTGCCGGTGTCCGTAGGTGCTGTACCAGGCATCAATCTCCGGCGGCCGGTCCCGGTCGATTCTCTCGACCTTCTCGCGCATCTTCTCCCCTCATTCACTACATTTACGCGAAAAGGGCCGAAAGAGCGAAATCTCAACTCACTTTTTTCATGTAGTATCTCATGCGGTCGCGCAGCCGCTTACGACAGCGGGCGTCGGGAAACCCACCCTTGTTCCAGTGACGCCACTCGCGCATATACGCCGCCGCCATGGCCTGGCACCCTTCTCGTAGGTAGTAGTGCAGGTTCCGCCCCGACGGCAGGGCGCCTATGCGCATCCATGCTTCCTGCAGCAGGTCCTCCTGGATCACCTGATTGCGGCTGAAGCCCCAGCAGGACCGGACGATGTAGTTGCGCAGTAGCTTGTTGCGATACAGCTCGGTGAACTGCTCCCCCGTCATTCCCCCTCCCATGAATGGCCGCCCGCCCGCGACTACTTCCGCACCGCCCGCTGCACCCCCTGGGCCTGCTCCTTGGCCACATACCGGCGCTTGTGCTCCCCGCACCAGTAGCCCGCCTGGCGCTTGACCGGCTGGGGGTAGCGCCGGCAGGCGCCCGTAGACCCCTCCCCCTCGGGCACGAAATACTGACAGCTCGCGCACGTACTCATCCCTTCACCTCCGTCACCACAATCCCGATCATGTCCTCTGTCCCCTTGCGGTCCTCCCGGTACAGGGACAGCCTCTGCACTTGCCGATCATCATCCAGCACCCCCGCGTCCTGGAGCGCATCGAGCACCGGCTTGATCACGTTCTGCGCGTCCATGCGGGGGTTGAGCTGCAGGATCAGCCGCACGCACACCGGGCCGGCGAAGTGCTCGGCCCGGGGCTTGATCATCCAGGCCAGGGACTCGCGGAATCCCCGGTAGTCCTCGTTGACCCGGAAACGCCCGTTTCCCGGGGCTATGCGGCGGTTCTCGCTGATCGCCCTCCCAGTCCACCACGCGATCA
>CAZQDY010000057.1:0-14994 GCA_964592075.1 uncultured Gaiellales bacterium | reverse complement strand
ACGACGGGCGCATCATGCTCTTCCGCCGCGACCGCGTGGACCGGCTGCTGATCCCTACCACGGTCGAGGAGGTAGGGGCGGAGTTCGACAACCGTCATCCTCGCCTGCTCTCGCACCTGGAAGCGCGGGGCGCATCCTTTCAGGGCGAACTGTTGACGTTGCTGCCGGACATCGGACCGGAGCGCACGCAGGACGCCATCTGGGACCTGGTATGGGCCGGCCAGCTTACGAACGACACCTTTGCCCCGCTTCGGACTCTGGCCGCGGGGCATCGCTCCCGGCCGGCTGCAGCCGGCCGCCGGCAGCACCTTCCGCGACACCGCCCGTTCGAGACCGGGCGCAGCCCTTCGGCAGGCCTTGTCGGCGGGCGCTGGTCGTTGGTGCGAAACTTGGTCCGCGACCCGGCCACCTCGACCGAGCGCGCGCACGCCTGGGGCGCGACCCTTCTCGAGCGCCACGGCATAGTCGCCAAGGAGACCGCCTCGGTGGAGGCTCTTGGCGGCGGCTTCACCAACGTGTATCGCGTGCTCCGCTCCATGGAGGAAGCCGGCAAAGTGCGGCGCGGCTACTTCGTGGAAGGCCTCGGTGGCGCACAGTTCGCCTACCCCGGCACGGTGGATCGCCTGCGGCGCGTCCGTGACGAGGATGCGGAGGACGAAGTCGTGGCTCTCGCCGCCACCGATCCGGCCAATCCCTACGGCTGGCTGCTGCCATGGCCGCCGCTCACGGGCGCCGGCGCCACGAGCGCTGTGGATGGTGCCTCCACGAAGGACGCGTCCGCCATGCAGGCCTCCGCCCGCGGGACCGTGGGTCCGCGCCGGGCGACGGGCGCGGCGGTCGTGCTCGTGGGTGGAGTGCCCACACTCTATCTGGACCGCAAGGCGCGGCGCCTGCGCACCTTCTCCGACGTGACCGAGGAGCAACTCGAGCGTGCTCTGCCGGCGCTCCGCGACATCGCCCGCTACCGCACCCGCGGCGCGATCAGCCTCGAACGCATCAACGACGAGCCGGCGATGTCGTCGGCCCTGCTGCCCCAGCTCGAGCGCGCAGGGTTCACCCGCGACTATCGTTTTGTCCGCATCACCGCGTGAGCCGATGCGCCAGCAGGGGCAGCTGATCGATGCCTGAAGGCGATACCGTCCACCGTGTTGCCCGGGTGCTCGCCGCGGAGATCACCGGCCAGTCGCTGAGGGAGCTCGCACTCCATGATCGCGGTGAGGTGCCCGAACTGGTGGGATGCACGATCGAGAGCGTCGAGGCCGCCGGCAAGCACCTTCTCGTGAGCTTCTCGGGGGGTTGGACCCTTCGCGTGCACCTCGGGATGTATGGCCGCTGGCGGCGTCAACACGTCTGGGAGGCGCGACCGGGTGATTGGACGGTGATCATCACCAGCGGCGACGTCGCCTACGTGTGCCGCCGATCGTACCGCGCCGAACTGCTTCGCACATCCGCGCTACGCACACACCCCCGGTTTGCCCGCCTGGGTCCGGACCTGCTTGCAGATCCACTGCGCCTGGACGAGATGGTGAGACGGGCGCGCCTTCCCGGGCATGCGGAGCGCGAGATAGGCGACGTCCTGCTCGATCAGCGCGTCGCCTCCGGGATCGGCAACGTCTACAAGAGCGAGGTGCTCTTCGAGGTCCGCGTGCATCCGCACACCGAGGTGCGCGAGCTATCCGACACACAGCTCACCCGCATCTTCGAGACGGCGGCCGCACTCATGCGCCTGAACCTGCTCACCCGCCACCGCACGACCGTGCCGCTCTCTCGCCGGGGCCGGCCATCCGGCCAACGTCTCTGGGTCTACGGGCGCGCGGGGAAGCCGTGCCTGGAGTGCGGCACTCTCATAGAAAGCTTCGGGCAGGGCGACATGGCGCGTACCACCTACTTCTGTCCGCACTGCCAGCCGTCAGGGACCTAGCACCAGCATGTCTTGATATGCTTCGTGGAGGCATGTGGCGAACGTCAAGAATCGAGGGAGCGCGACGCCATGGCGTGCAACAACAAAGATAACACCAGCTCGGAGCAAGGCGGCAAGGGCAAGGTGCACCTGGCAGCCGCGTGTGGAACGTACTGCGGAGCCTGTGAGGCCTACATCGCCAAACACGGCGATGATGATGTAGCCGGGAAGAGAAGGCAAGTGCGTGCTTCGTCCGAGGCGACCGACGGGCCGAAGATCATCCCCGACCCGGACTGGATGGATGGCCTTCGTTGCGACGGTTGTCTAGGCGGCGGTGAGCTTCCGCCCCATTGCCGGGGTTGCTCCATCCGGCTCTGCGCAGCAGAGAGACTGGATGATGCTCGTTGCGCTGGCTGTGATGAGCTGCCCTGTCATCGCATCACCGACCTGATGAGTGTCGGTTTCCTCCACCGTGGTGAGTACCTGCCCAACCTTGCGAAGATGCGTGAGATGGGCGTCGGGACTTGGATCGCGCATGAAGAAGAGCGTTGGAGATGTCCACAGTGTGGCCTGCCGATGAGTTGGTATGACGCCAAGTGCGCCAGGTGTGGGGAGGCAAGGTCCGAGCGTCTGTTCCCGCTGGAGTAGAACCCGGGTTCGGAGAGACTGCTCTTCTGTCTCTCGTCTGCAACGGGTAGTCCGAGTGGCTCTGCGACACCTTGGCTTGGACGTCGGCCTGCTCGGCCTCCGCCTGGCTACGTACCTCGGCGCTGAGACCGCCGCCCATGATGGTCCCCAAGATACTACTCTCCCTACCAGATCACCTTGCCGGTCGTGTCGATGTAGGCCGTCACGGAGCCGGTGGTTCCATCAGCGTAGACGTCCATCTTCACTACGCCGCCGGAGAATCCGTGCGGGAACTGGCCAGGCTGCAGGGTGATGACGACCTTGCCTGTCGGATCGATGACACTACAGATAACCTGCGCGCGGTTGTTGACGTCATGGCTTTCCGAGACCGCCACCGTGGCAAGACCCTCCGAGAAGGGGCCGGCGTAGTCAAACTGCGGCTGGATCACCCAGTCGCCGACTCTGTCGATGTAGCCCCGCTTGTCGTGGACAGACAGCGGGTACAACCCTACGACCTCCCCCGCGACAGTGGTCTGGGTAGTCGCCCCTTCGTGAGATCCACACCCGCCACCCACGACAGTGCAGACGAAGAGCAGGAGCAGCGCACCGCTGGCGAGCCTTCGCATGGTGGTTCCCCCCGGCGTTTGCGAACGCGTGTTGGCAACGCGTCCATTGTGGAGCGTTCGTCCGGAAGGTGTTGCTCCGCCTGTCTCACACCCGTGGGTGTCGTCGAGAGAGCAGGTCGACGTCGTCGTCCTCGGGGCGGAAGTCTCTGGACCGAGCCGATTCGGGTCGACGGTCTCAGGGTATAGACGGCCGTGACAGGCAGAGCGCCCTTTGCCACGGGCAATGAGGGGCGACGCCGGTATGCAGACGAGAGCTAGAAACGAACAGGAGTGAGACCATGCTGCTGCGGCGCATCGAAAGCCCGGGCTATCCGCACTACTCCTACGTGGTGGCCGATGGTTCTTCGGGCCTGGTCATCGACCCCCGGCGCGATATCGACATCTACCTTGATGTCGCTGATTCCGAAGGGTTTCGCATCACAGACATCCTGGAGACCCACCGTCACGAGGATTTCGTCTCGGGTTCCAAGGAGTTGGCCGGCCGGACCGGCGCCACCATCTGGCGCGCACCAGAGGATGGGGTGGAGGGGTACGCTTCGGCCTTGAGCGAGGGGCAAGAGTGGGCAGTAGGATCTCGCGTCCTGCGCGCGATCCGAACGCCCGGTCACACGCCGGGCAGCACCTCTTTTCTGCTCGAGGAGGATCAGGGGGGGCCTTGGGCGTTGTTCACGGGCGATACACTTTTTGCCGGGGAAGTGGGGCGCACCGACCTATTCGGTCCCAAGCGCGCCCCCGACATGGCGCGCTCGCTCCATGCCTCTATCACGAACGGGCTGGGCCCGCTGCCCGACCATGTCGTAGTCCTGCCGGCTCACGGCGCCGGCTCGGTCTGTGGTGCCGCGATCGCCGACAGGCCACTTACGACACTGGGCTTCGAGCGGCGGACGAATCCCAAGCTCTCGATGGATGAGGCGGATTTCGTGGCCGCTGCAACCCCGGACCGGCTTCCGCCCTATCTGGAGACCATGCGCCACCTGAATACGCTTGGGGGCCCGCCGGTCGGCAGTCTTCGCCGGCCGGCCGCACTGTCTCCCGGTGACTTCGCCGGTCTCATCCCCCAGGCCCAGGTGGTCGACGCCCGCCCAACGACGTCCTTCGCCACATCGCATGTCCCGGGCGCACTCTCCCTCCATCCCGAGGGATTCTTCGCTTACGCCGGTTGGTTCCTGTCTTATGACCGTCCGGTGCTGCTGATCTGCGAGCCGTGGCAGCTGGACCATACCGTCACTCTGCTTCACCGACTCGGGGTGGACCGGGTCGATGCGTACCTGGCGGGAGGGATGATAGGCTGGCACACCGCGGCGCTGCCGGCCGAGCGGACACCCACTATGACCGTCCGGGATGCCTGCACTGCTTTGGATGACGACGCTTCCGGCTGGCTGCTCGATGTTCGCCGCCCCGGCGAGCTCGCCACGCAGGGTGAGATCCATAACGCGCATAACATCCCCCTGCAGGAGCTTGAGGGGCGGTTGGATGAAGTACCGTCCGACCGGAACATCTACATCTTCTGCGGGAGCGGGGTGCGTTCGGGCGTGGCGGCGAGTGTACTGGCGCGGGGAAGGGGCCTTCAGTCGACCGTGATGCTGGGCGGTTTCGCCGGCTGGCGCTCCACTGCCTGTCCGTACGAGCCGCCGGGCCAGGAATGACGCCGGGGGATTCTGTCCCCCCGTGGATGGCCTGCACGGCCCAGGGGGACGGGGGACGGGGGACGGCTACTGCGGACGGTCCTGGACGACTAGGGTAACATCACCCACTTCACGCGACTGATCTGGAGCAGCGACTCGGAGACGCACTTGAACCGCCCGCATGATTCCTGGCGCCGCACGTTTGCCGTCATATTCACCGGACAGGCGTTCTCACTCTTGGGAAGCGCCGCGGTCAACTTTGCGCTTGTATGGTGGCTTGCTCTGGAGACCGGTTCCACCGCCGTCTTGGCATATGCCTCGGTAGCCGCCATTCTCCCGCAAGGTCTGCTGGGGCCTTTAGGTGGTCCGTTCGTGGACCGTTGGGATCGTCGCCGGACCATGATATCCGCCGATCTGTTCATCGCACTCACCAGTGCGGTGCTCATAGTGTTGTTCGCCTTCGGATCAGCCTCAGTCGGGGTCGTGATCGCCATCGTCGCCCTCCGCTCTCTGGGAGCGGCCCTCCATACGCCGGCGAGCCAAGCTGCCGTGCCGATGTACGTGCCCGCGGGCCAACTGATGCGGGTCGCGGGCTGGAACTTCTTCCTCAGTTCAGGTGTGGCCATGGCCGGTCCGGTGCTTGGCGCGTTCCTGATAGGGATCGCGCCCATGACGGCCGTCATCGCCGTCGACATCGGAGGCGCGCTGTTGGCAGTGGGGTCGCTCCTGCTCGTCCGGATCCCGCACCCGGAGAGTCGCGCCGGGGAGGCCTCACAAGGCGGGTTCGTCGCGACCTTCGTCGCCGATTTCGTGGATGGGTGGCGGGAGCTCGTCCGTATCCCGGGGATACTCTGGCTGACGGCGATCCTCACGGTCGTCACCCTGCTGTACATGCCGCTGAATGCCTTGTTCCCGCTCATGACCCTGGCGCATTTCGGCAGAGGCGCCATGTCGGCCAGCATAGTCGAGGTTGCCTTCCGGGCCGGCATGTTGGTGGGCTCGCTCGCGATCGGCGGCATGTCGAGCAGGATTCCGGCTACCAGGTTGATCGGCGGCGGCATCTGCCTCGTGGGGTTGATGCTGGGCGTGTCGGGGCTGCTTCCGTCTTCGGCCTTCTGGGTCTTCGTGATGTGCTGTGTCGTCATGGGCATCTTCGTCCCCCTGTTCGGCGCACCGCTCACGGCCATGTTCCAGATGCTCATCGATCCCGCCAAGCTGGGGCGGGTGATGTCTCTATACACGACATCGGCGTTGCTGGCGGCGGTGCCCGGGTTGTTGCTGGCGGGACCGTTGGCCGAGAAGACGGGGGTCGCGACATGGTTCGCCATTTCCGGGGCGGCCGTGGTACTGGTGGGCGTGTTGCCCTGGGTCTTACCGGCGGTGCGGCGGCTCGACAGCACCATGCTCGCGGCGAGACCGAGTGAGCTCGGTGAGACGATCTGCGGCCACGACACGGCTATTGAGGAGACGGTGTGATCGAGCCCGGAGCGTGCGGGTATATGCTCATGCAGCGATTGCGCGAACGCAGTGGGGAGGTGTTCGACTACCCTGGGGGCGGCATCTACCCGGCCCCGCACCGGCTGGAGGAGGCGGGTCTCATCGGCGCGTCCTGAGCGTAAGTGTCCGGGCCCAGGCGCCGGACCGACCGGCTGACCCGCAAAGGGAGCAAGGCTCTCGCCGTCGAGTCGAAGGAGTGGCGGGGCTTCCGAGGCCGCTTCGTCGCGACGCGGCCGAGGAGGTCGAGGGTCACCTGCGTGAGTCGGCCGCCGTCGACGGCGTCGAGAAGGCGGTCGCGCGATTCGGGTGCGCACTCGATCTGGCAAGCGCGCTTTCGAGAGTGGCGGCCGTCCGCGACGGCCGGCGCGCTCACCCTACACGCACTCCGGCTGAAGCTGGGTGACAGAGCTTTCCTCGACGTCTTGCGTGAGTGGAGCTCGCGCCATCGACTGGCCAACGCAGGCACCGAGGATCTCGTCGTGGTGGCCGAAGAGATGAGGGGGCTCGAGCTGTCGGCGTTCTTCGACGAGTGGCTGTTCGAGGATGGAGGGCTGCCGGAGCTACCGTAACTGCGTTTCCATGCCGGGCCTCTCGATTCGTCGCCACGAATCGACCCGGCTCATGCGGCACGAGACCATCCCGAAGAAGACCAGCATGAGGGCCACCACGATCCATTCGATGAGGTGGGTCTTGTTGAATGCGGCCATCACCCAGTTGAGGACCGTGACGGCGAAGGCAAAGTAGCTGAGATGCCTCGAGAGGCGCGGGAAGTAGAGGAAGGCCCATCCGCAGAAGAACATGGCGGTGCCAAGGGCGATGTAGAGCATGATGGACCAGAGCGCGTGGGATGCGTGCGCGCCCAGCGAGAAGATCCCGCTCATGAGGAGAGCGAACGCCCCGATCACTCCGAAGACCTGGCTGAGCACAACGAATACCTTGACGCGGGTCGAGTGACCTCGCGCGATCACGCATAATCCGATGAAGAAGAGCGCCACGACCACCCCGGTCAGACCTGAGCCCAACCGATAGAAGAGAGCCCCCGTAGGATTCAGGTCGGCGTTGCCCAGGTCGCTGAGCCAGTTGTCTTGGGGGTTGAAGGCCGCCGGGTAGTAGGCATAGGAAACCAGCGCGAAACAGAGATAGATCAGGATGGCGAGCATCCCGGCTACGGTGCTGAGTGTGAGGCGGCGGGTCACGCCGTTGACGATATCATCAACGGCGACCTGCCATCGAACCAGCGCGAAAGACGCGAGAGCCCTGCCCCCGGCGGTCTCCGACGCGCTGTTCTTGGCTGTCCGAGTGGGAGACGGTTCAACCAACCGCCGAGGGGCAGGCGGCGGGCTCGGATACGTGACCGACTTCTGGTCGACCACAGCCAGAGGATGCAGTGAGTGGATACGGGACACGCCGGGGCGCATGATGTGCTCCACTGCGAAACCATGTACCACCAAAGCATCCGCGATCAAGGACCGGTGGCAACGCCAGGGGACCGCCTCGGCGCACATGATGACGGTTGGCCTTTCACTGCCGAGTGCGATCAGCGTTTCGAGCGCCTCGGCAAACGCCTGAGTCTGCATGTAGTCGGCGAACCCACGGAAGGAAGGGTTTTGCCAGCCCAGGTTCTTGGAGTCGGCCCGAGGGTGGCGCAGCCCGCCCAACTCCCTCAGGTGGCGATACTCCAGCCCGCGATCTCGTAGGGCGTTCGGCAGAGTCTCACCGCTGAACTGAGGATTGTGTCGAGAGCGAGGGATGGTCCGCACGTCTACGCCCGAGAGTCTTCACTATCAGTTTGGCCGACTGCTGGCGCGTGAGAGAGGCGTTGGGGCGGAAGGTCCCATCCGGGTAGCCGCTCAGGATGCCGCGATAGGCCAGGTCGTTGATCTGATTCACATAGGGATGCGAGGCGGGCACATCACTGAAAGCCGGGCGGTAGACAGTGGTCGGAGTTGTGTCGCCCCTGGACGAGAACCAGAGAGAGATGGAGTAGCCGAGGGGTGCCTCGGAACCAGGCGCGGGTGTCACTTCCACTTGCCACCATCCGCTTTGCTCGACCTTGTGAGTGATGGAAGCCGGTTCTCTGCTCGTGCCCATAGAGCGACCCCCTGTGTCACCATAGGGAAAGCCGACCAGGCTTATGTATATCTGCGACTCGCCCGCAGGAGTCACCCGGACCTCGACCACGTCGCCCCACCGGCAATCGAAACTGTACGCGCGGCCGGTCGACCCCTCGAGCGATTCGGTGATGGAGTAGGGGGGGTTCACCAGTGTGGTGGGGGGTGGACTGAGCGTCGTCGCCTGTCCCTCGGCAGGGGAAAGCAGCAGCACCGCCGCTGGCTCCGGATGGACTGATCAACGGTGTCTCAGACCAGGAAGGTAGCAGCAGGTTGCCGGGGAAGTCCAGCTTCCAGGGAGGTTCTTATCGTCCGTCCGCTACCCGGGAGTGACGTGAGTTCTTCCACCGACTTACCTCCGGGAAGACTCGAAGCCGCCGAGCGCCCGGCCGATGATTGCGGAGAGGCACCCCACAGTGTCTGCAGGGTGCCTCTCAGCGTTCAGTTCAGACTCTGTCTCAGAACGTCAAGTGACCGTAGCCGTAGGCCTGCGCGGTCACCGCACGGTAAGCCATGATCATGGCGCAACCGGGTTCCTTGTTGAATCCCGAGTCGGGGTAGTCAAAGATGTCCTGGAAATGGCCGCCGTCATACACCAGACACTTCAATTCGGGGAACACGAGCGGCACGACTGTTGGATCATGAACACTTACTCCGGGCCAACCTTGTCTGATCAAGAAGTCCGACAAGTAGTACGAATCCTTGTCGCGAGTTTGACCATAAACGAGCGCATGGCCAGCCTTATTGTCCAGCGGCTTCCAATCTCCGAAACCGGCATACCCTGAACCTGCCAACTCGAACATATAGGCCTTTACCTGCGCTTTGGTCTTTCCGGCGATAGTGAAAGAGCTATCGGACCGGCCGAACTCATTGTTCTCCGAGTAATACATTATGTTGCTTCTAGCGTCGACAACGCAGTACTTCTCAATCGGAAGGGCCAGTAGTGCTTCCTGCTGTTCGATATGCGCCTCGTATCTGTCAATGCAATCCATTATGAGCGCGGTGTTCTCTCCGGGCGCCCCTTCGGTGGCGTGATAGTACTCCACCTGAAGTAGGAGAATGGAGTCCTGGTACTGTCTGAAATAGTCGTACTGAGCCTTGACTCTATTCCAGTCATACTCGTCTAGGAAGCGGTCCTCATAGACGATCTCACGCCAGATGGTGAGAAGCGCCTTTTGTCCACCTAGCCCCACAAGCTGATTGTGAATCACATCCGCCTGGTCGATGATATTCCGCTCTATCCTGCTTATCAGGCTCTGCCTCTGCGGCTCGGGATCAGACGGTGGGTTATTCACGAAGTTGCTCAGATCCCTCTGTATGCTGTCCACACTCGAGATCAGGCTGTTCAACTGCCCGACTCTGGTCCCATATTCATCAAGCGCCAGCCTGTGAGAGATCTCCTTCAGCATGTCCTTGAGCTGTTTGACGATATTGCTCAGCTGCCTGCTGATCGCGTCGAGCTGAATGGACATCCTCGCCATTTCCGCTTTCATCTCGGCCATGCCGTCGAGGATCTTGGCCAGGTCCTCCGCGGTATGATCTTCATCTCCGAAGTTGATTCCCGCCTTGTCGAGCCCCCAGCCCATCAGTTCACCGCCGACATAGGAGACGGCGCCTTCGGCAAGCGTTGTGGCCAGCCAGGAAGCGGCGCCGCCCTGAGGCGGCAAGGGCTCCTGGAAGGGATGGGTAGTTCCCGAGGCGTCCATCTCCGCCAGAAGCGTCTCGACGAACGGGTTCACTCCACCGTTCTCATTGGCCTCTCTCAGGAACTGAGCATTGTTGAAGTACTCGTCTGAGAGCTGCGTCCCGCTGGCAAGATCGACAGCCTCCGGGATCTTCAGGAAGCCCTTCACGGCGGTCTCAGCCTCAGCCAGACCTACTTCGGGGTATGTGTCCAGATACGCACTCACTATCGTTGTGGCGAGATTGACGTAGATCGTCTCGCCGCTGGGCTTGAACCCGCGAATGTCGGCGCTTAGCCTGGCGGCGGATTCTTCGCCGCTCAGAGTGCCCTCCTCAGCGACGATTCTGAAATCGGAGGGGAACTTCGATATCGTCCCGCCGAGGATCGCGCCCTGCTGATCTGTGGCAAGGGCATCTGTCTCGAGAATACGATTCCCGCGTGTGTCGTAGACGCTCAGAACGGCGTCGGCCACAGGAGCACCTGCATATACCCAGCCGTCCAGCGGGCGGTCAATGCCCCTGCATCTGTACACAAATGCCGCCATTTGCGCTCGCGTCACCGTGCCGTTGGGGTCATAGGTGTCTGCCGTTCTTCCCAGGGTGATGCCGTTCGCGATGAGGGCAGGCAGGTACACGCTGAACCAATCGCCGTCCTTGACATCCTTGAAGACCTCGTCCCCGAGCCTTTCCTCTCCAAGATCGTAGGCTTTCGACAATATCTTGGCCATTTGAGCACGCGTCAGATTGTCCTTGGGCCTGAAGCTGCCGTCGGCCTGCCCCTCCAGGATGCTCCTGCCTGCGAGGGCCGCGATGTAGGCGTAGAAATAGTCCGAATCCTTCACGTCGCTGAACGCCGGGTCTTCCACGTTCTCGATATCCAAGCCCAAGGCCAGGCTGATGATCTTGGCCGCCTGTTCACGTGTCACCGGCTGATTCGGCCGATAGGTACCGTCTTCGTAGCCGCTCAGGATCCCTTCTGCCGACAGACTCTCTACTGCATCGAAGAAGTAGTCTGACGGCTCCACGTCGGGAAACGCGTGAGTGGGTGCCCCAGCCTCGGCCGCATTCGCAGGGGCCGCGAAACAAGCCAACATCAGGGCGACAAACAGAGCGCTTGTTGACAACATCTTGAGCAGTCTGGGGACTCTCATAGTTTCCATCTCCTTGAAGGATTCATCAGACTCTACAGCCGACTGTCGATGATCGACCAGAAGGGCTGCCGGTCGATGAGGCAGAATCACGGAGTCTGCCTGCCGAGTGGGGTCGGCCTCCAGTCGCATGCTCAGCGCCCGCCGGACTCCCGACCTTCTCGAAGACCGTCTCCACGTCCTGTGCAATCATTGCACACAGCGTCGACATCACCGCACAATAGCACAACCCCCAAGTTGCGACGCCACGGCTGATCTTGTCGCACGCTCCGTGCAGCCGATCGTGCGCCGAACTCAAGGGGGTTCGCCGAAATGGCCAGGCGGGGAGCCACCGCAAGAACGAAGCCGCTGGACGCCCTACTGGATTCCCAGGCGGGCCGCCTCCTCCGGCTCCTGCTGCTTGAGCAGTCCGAAGTCAGTGTACTGGGTGAGGATGGAGAAGTCCTTGAGCAGATCCACGAAGTCGGCGGGAGTCGACGTGTCGGCTATGTACGCGTTCGCGGCGGTCTGGTAGTCGGCGAAGGCGGGCGGGCTGTTGATACCGTGCTCGATTCTCCAGAGGCGTAGTTGCTCCTCATCGAACGTCCGGTGCTGCCGGCCGTAAGCCACGAACCTCTGTATGTACTCTTCCTTTAGAGCCTCGACCTGCGGCTGCACGGTCGCCGGGTCGGGCATGCCCTCGAGGAGGGTTGTGAGCTTCACAAGGCATTCGTTCCACGCGGTGATGGTCGCGGTGGCCAGTTCGGTCCCGCCCATCTTGGCGATATCGGCCGTCTCCTCGCCCACCCCCGCAGCCGTGGTCTCCGGCGCTTCACCCGAACCAGCCGCAACGGCTGTCGTGTCGGTTTCGGCGTCTTCATCCCCGCATCCGACTGCTGCCG
The DNA here is from genome assembly GCA_964592075.1 of uncultured Gaiellales bacterium. GTDB lineage: Bacteria > Actinomycetota > Thermoleophilia > RBG-16-64-13 > RBG-16-64-13 > RBG-16-64-13. Next base: position 2,896 of record CAZQDY010000057.1, on the reverse strand, counting down.
CCCCTAGAGAGAGCAGCAGGAAGGAGAGTACCACCGCAATGATGGACCACCTGGATGCGTGGGTGCGGCGCTGACGGGGCGCGTTGTCGTTCATCGGCCTTCCTTCCTGCGGGTCTGTCGGGGTTTGCACGAGGAGCCAGGATACAAGAGAGGACCTCAGGATGGAACTCTGCACAGGGGGCGCTCCTGCTAGGGTTGAACAGTCGGCGTGGGGGTGAGGCCGCCGGTAGGCCAAGACGGGCAGAATGAAGGTGTATCTGCCCTCGGCCGGCTTCAGTCTCCTCATTCCTGATCCCCCTCCAACGTCCTATCGGGCGGGCGTACTCCGCATACCGGGGGCGGGCTTGCGCAGTGACAGATAGGCCATCGAGAACAAGATGAGGACCTGCGGGATCCGCATCACGATGCCCCAGACCTCGTAGTTGGGGGTCCTGCCCCGGCCGACCTGAAAGTACATGGCGATGACCAAGACCTGGATCAGCCCGATGATGATCCACACGAAGCGACGCTTCCAGAAGAGAAGTGCAACCGCCATGAGACAGAAGCCTGCGCCGGCGACCAGGCCGAACTTGGTGATGCCCCCGTCCATGACATCCACCACCGGGAGAACGTGCGCAGCTATCAAGAAGTAGAAGATGGCCGTGATGACCGCCAATGCTGCTGCTGCGTGACGAACTCTAGCTCCTAACATCGGTTTCCCTTCCTTGTGGTCCGTTTCCACCCGCCGGTCAGCGCCAGGCCCTCGTCAAGCTGCACGGTGCTCTCCCATCTGTAGGTGGTGGGCCAGTTACGGAACGAAGGGACGACCTTCGTCAGGAGCGTGCAACCGGGCGGCAGCCCGGATGGTGACCATTTGTCGGTGACGTCGATGCGGGACGCCACGGTACTGCCGGTTCGGCGCACGTAGTAGGTGCCGCCGGTGATCGCCGCTCCGGCGATGCGGACGGCCCACGTGCCCTTCTCGGTCTCTGTCTCACTGAGGCCGAGAAGGTTGGGAAACCCGGGAGCGAAGTCGACCTGAACGGATTGGACGCTCTCCCCGGAAGCTGCCTGAACCACTCTTCCGGACGCATCCACTTGCATTCTCATGCCACCGATCGCCACGTTTCCCGGCACGGCTGTCTCGAACAGGGTGGGGCTGTCCATCGGCGGGTTGAAGAAGCCTATAAGGGGACGATCGGAGTATCGCATCAACAGTATGCGCCGACCGGCGCGCAGCAGAGGGATCGACGCCGGCCGCAGCCCCCGGTTTCCGATAGCCGCGTGCACTTCCGTACTCCGCCTGCGCACGAAATCGAAGTCGAGCATGTAGACCAAGAACAGCCGTTGAGGCTCGGAGACTTGATCTCCCACGGGAGCGAGGAAGGGGAACCGGCTGGGCCGGTCGCCGTGCTCGGTGAGCTTGAATTCCACCTTACGCCCTTGGACATCCTGAAATGCGCAATGGAGGTCGACTCCCGACGGCGTGATCTCAAAGTGGGCGGGGTCGATGCTCACTTCAGCGAAATCGCCGATGCCGGCGCCGATCGATATTGTGGCAGGGTCGACGTTGACGCCCGCCTGCCAGTAGACGTCGATCTTGCCGTCCCTTCTTTGTCGAAGGACCCTCATGCCCTTGCCGTTCACTGGGTCGTCGAACACCTGCGGTTCGAGCCCCACATACTCCGGATCACCCCGGAAGCTGGCCACGACCAAACGTTCCATGGGATCGAGGCCGATGCTGAGAGGTACCGCTATCCGCCGGGCCGATGAGCTAGCCGACATGGTGGTCGTCCCTATCTGAGTCCGTCCGTGCTTCTAGCCGTTGGTTGCGCTTGAAGGTCTCGACGAACTGCTCAAGCAAGGCCCGGTGCAGCCCATCGTAGTCGGCCTGCACCGTACGCAACCTGGTGTGGCGTAGCGTGGCCAGCCCGTGGACAAACGCCCAAAGAGCGTAGCTCATCTCATTCACACCGAAGCCCGGTCGGGTCACAAACTCCCCCGTGTCTATGCCCTTCTGCACGGCACCTTGGGGAATCCGGAATGTGGAGCTGCCCCTCACAAACTCCTCCCAGGACCTGCATTCGAGTGGGAGTACGCAGAACAGCAGCGCGAACTGGGACGGGTTCTCACGCGCGAACTGCAGATAACGCATGCCGAGCTCCACCACGGTGTCGGCAGATGAACCACAGGCCGCGCAATGTCCCACGAACTCTCCGAAGAAAGCGGCGAGGTCCACCTCGGCCCCTACCGCCTCCAACAGCGCCTGCTTGTTGGGGAAGTAGTGATAGAGCGCCATCGCCTCAACACCCAGGTGTTCTCCCAGGGCACGCATGGTCAGACCTCCGAAGCCGCGTTCATCGAGCAGCTCCACAGCCGCGCTGATGATGCGCTCCTTTGAGAGTGGCTCTCGCGGCTCAGGCTCTTGCCGTCTTATCTTCCCTCCGCCGGCCGCCCGCCGCTTGTCGCCCGGGGTGTTGCGCATTGCCGTTCTCCCAGTGACTCGGAAACCATGCGTGGACCCGTTTGATGCCGGACTACATAGATGCAGCTATTTACGGCGTAAGCTTACATCATAAAGCCATGGCCGACAGGACAGTTGGCCCATACGTAAGAACCCGGCCACCTGGGCCGCGTCTTCACGAACCGTTCTGGTCTCTCAATTCTCGGGCACGATGGCGACGTAGTACGGGGAACCCAGGTGCACCTGCATGTCCCGCGACCGGAACCATTCCTCCCATGCTCCGATTGTGAAGTCATGAGAGAGAAGCACCGTTTCGTTGTCGCCAGTGCTCTGATATACGACGGTCCACGCTCTGCTGCCATCTCCACTGAGCAGCGCCGGCGGTTGATTCATCCAACTCACTTGCGCGACAGGACCGGCCGGCAGCCACTTGGAGTCCTCTCGGCGAAATAC
>CAZQDY010000056.1:10580-15271 GCA_964592075.1 uncultured Gaiellales bacterium | reverse complement strand
TGAGATGTCCCACTGGTATTTGGGCATCACGACGGGTTCTCTGTCCAGCAGGCTGCCCACCACGCTCTTGGTGCTCCGGGGCAGCAGAGGCATGTTGAGCCGGATGCCCTCCTTCGTTGTCGCGGCGACCAACTCACCGAAGGTCACGCCAGGCTCGACCATGCAGACGCGGCGGGGCCGGTCGACGAAGACGATCTTGTCCATGCCGCTGAGATCGACGATGATGGCTCCCCCGGTGCCCGGAACGGTGTCACCCTTGAAGTGCGGAGGACCTGAGCTCACCGGCACCAAGGGGGTGAGCGTCTCATTGGCGGCCTGTACCAGAGACTTCACCTCGGCGGAGTTGCGGGGCTTGACCACGAAAGCGGGTCTCGTCTCGTTGACGAAACTCACGTCTTTGGAGTACGCGTCCAACGTCGGCGCATCGTCTTTGACGTTGGCGCGTCCGACAATATCGATCAACTTCTGTTTCTTGATCATCGTCTCTTCCTTGCCTCCTCTGTGGTCGAGATTCTCGGGCCCCGATGAGACCGCGTCACGCAGCTATCGCCTGTCGGGCTGCAGGCGGTACTTGTCCACTGGGATGGGCAGGGTGGAGAGCTTGGCCCCGCCATCCTGCTGTTCTATGGCTATCCACTTGAACCAGTTCTCGTCGTCGCGCTCCGCGAAGTCCTCCCGGAAGTGCTGGCTGCGGCTCTCCTCGCGCGTGAGGGCCGCCCGATAGGTGGCTTCCGCGGCCATGAGCATGCTCTCCGCGGAGTGATAGCGGGCGAGGTCGTGGAGGTCGGCGGCGCCGACCCGCTCCAGCCGCTCCCTGGCGTCCTCCAGGATGCCGAGCGCTTCCCTCATCCTGCCCGCCTCGCGGATGCGGTTGTACTCCATCGGGACGACGGCTTCATGGACCTTGTACGTGATCTCGTAGGCATCGACGTCTCCCGACCGCCGTAGCGGAGCCGTCACTCTCGAGACGATCCTCTCCGCGTAGGCCGGGTCGGTCCCCGGCGGCGGATTGTCCATCGCGTACGCTCCGGCGTCTTCGCCGGCCGTGAAGCCGGTCACCGCCGCCGACTGGACTCCCAGGCCTCCCTGGCTCCCGCCCCCGCAGGTCCAGATGTTGCTGCAGGCGCCGCCGGCCGCCCAGAGACCCGGCACCGTGGTGCGGCACTTGGTGTCGATGCGCAGGCCGCCGCCCGTGTAGAGCAATCTGGGCCACAACTCCAGCCTCTCCTTGGAGGGATCGATACCGGCCTTCTCCTTCACGAGATACATGGTGTCGTTGCCCATAAGGTGGGTCAGCTCCTCGTGGACGGGGTCGCCCAAGGCGGCGATGTCCGCGTCGCTCAGTCCCACTAGGTTGAGGTAGATGGGGCCGAGGCCGGCCTTGACCTCCTTGTACATGGCGTCGATGACTCTGGGGTCGAACGTGAAGACAGCGTGTTCGCCCGCCATCAACTCGGGATAGTGCTTGCCCATGATCTTCTCGCCCCGGGCGTTCTCGAGGTGGAGGTAGAAGTGGATGCCCATGAGCTCCTTGCCCAGCTTCTTCACACCCCACACGTACATGCTGTTGAACTCGGCGTTGGTAAGTTGAGCGCCGGCCCGGTAGCCCATGGCCGGCCCCTCGCCCTGTACCGAGCTGTAGGTCTTCTCGTGCTGATAGCCGCAGTTGCCCGTGGCGACGATGGTGGCTTTAGCGCGGAACTCGTAGACGCGCCCGTCGACCAGCCCGAAAGCCACGGCTCCCACCACCCGGTCGCCGTTCTTGAGCAGGTCGATGGCGAAGATCTTGTCCATCATCCTGACGCCCCGTGCCTTCGCCGTCCTCCTCAGCGCCACCAACGACTTGGGGGCGTCGAAGAGGGTGACATGGATGTTCGGCCCCCAGGTGAGGATGTCTATCTCGCCGTCCTTTTTGAGGAAGGTGAGCCCCATGTCGGCCAGGTCCATGGTGGTCTGATGCATGCTTCGGCCGAAGGCGAAAGTCCAGTCCTGGTTGTTGAAGAAGTGGCTGTCCCTGGTGACCTTCTCGGCCCACATCTCGACGTACGAGGGATACACGTAGGCGAGGATCCCCCCGCCGATGGGCACCTGGCCGTTGTAGCCGATGCCGCACTTGTCGATCATCAAGACGTCCGCGCTGCTCTCCCTGGCCTTGAGCGCCGCGCACATCCCGGCGCCCCCGGCGCCGAGCACGAGGACGTCCGTGTTCACCACTATGCGAGCCGGACCTGAGTCGTTCATCCCGCCCTCCTTAGTACGGTGAGACCAGTTCGCCACGGGCGCGCTCGGGCGAGATGTCGAAGCAGCCCTGCGGACAGAACGACTCACATCCCCAGCAGGCTATGCAGTCCATGGGGTACCGCACCTCCGCCTTGCCCTCTTCCTCGTCCATGCGCAGCACGTCCATGGGGCAGGCGGCGACGCAGTTGCCGCATCCTGTGCATTCCTCGGGGTCGAAGTTGCGTATCGCCATAGTCGTAGCTCCTTTAGAACGTGCCGAGCCTGAGCCACTGACCCACCATGTAGCTACATACGTCGGAGGCCAGGAAGGCCACCGCGGGGGCCACGTCGTCCGGCCTGCAGAGCCTTCTCAGGGCGGACCTCTGCCGGTTCACCTCCATGAACTCCTGGGTGTTCCGGGCGACGAGTCCCGTGGCGCCTAGACCGGGGGAGATGCCGTTGACGATGATGCCCATGGGCGCCGCCTCCAGGGCGAGCGCATGGGTCCACGCTTCCACTCCCGCTTTGGCGGCGCCGTACACGGAGATGGTGGGGATGCCCTGTCCTCCGGAAGTGTTGATGATGCGACCGTATCTCTGCTTGGCCATGTAGGGGATCACGGCCTGGGCGACGTTCATCTGGCCATAGAGATTGGTCTGTATGTCGATGTCCCAGTCCTCCCTGGTCATCTCCATGAAGGGCTTCTCCTTGGCGCTCGCCCCGGCGTTGTTGGCCAGGATGTCGATGCGGCCGAAACGCTCGACGACGGCCTCGACCATGGCGTCCACCTCGGCGCGGTCGCGGACGTCAACCTTTGCCGCCATCGACTGCCGGCCGATGCCCTTGACCATCTCCGCGGTCTCCTCGGCCCAGGCCGGGTTGATGTCCACGCAGGCCACGTCACACCCTTCTTCGGCGAGTATGGTGGCGATGGCTCTGCCATATCCGATGGGGCTGCCGCTTCCTGTCACCAAAGCGATCTTGTCCTGCAGTCTGAGGTCCATCCTTCGCCTCCCTGGAGCGCTCTCCGGCCGGTGTGTCTATCGCCCCCGTTATCCTGCGGCACCTGGTCTCAGTATGTGCCGTACTCCCGTGTCGCGTCGGCCCAAGCCTTGACGAACTCGGGGTTGCTTCCCGCCATCTCTCCCACTGCGGTCGACATTATGAACCCCCCATTCCTGCCCACGACCTCGCACAGCTTCTTCGTATGGGCCCGGATCTCTTCGACCGGCCCCGCCGCGAGAAGCGAGTTCGGCATGCCCCCGGCGATGCACATCGTGTCACCGAGGACCTCCTTGACCTTGAAGATGTCGCTTGCCTGGAAATAGCCCACCGTCTTGGCCTTCGGGAGTTGGGCGAGGTGCTCGAGCCGCTGGTCCCAGCAGCCCTCGTAGAACACCACCGGCGTGATGCCGTTGTCAACCAGGGTCTCCAGCATGCTCTTCAGCTGAGGCCAGTAGAAGGTCTCGAAGTGCTTGATGGACATGAACCCGTCGGACCCTCGATGCAGCGGGAGGAAGGCCTTGGGCACTCCCATGGCCCTGCACGCGTTGATGGCGAACTCCAACTCGTAACGAGCGATCTTCTCCTGAGCAGCCAGGAGCTTCTCCGGCTGTCTGAGGATGTCCAGCAAGATGCCGCGCATCCCCCGCAGAGCGTCGGACATCATATCGAAGGGTGCGGTGATGGTGGCCCCGCCGATGACCGATTCGCCGAAGCCGAGGGCCTCCATCCGCTTCTGGTTCTTCATCATCAACTCGCCCTGGTCGGCCACCGCCTGCAAAGCCTTGGCGAAGGTCCTGAAGGCGTCCCCCAGCGGTCCCGAGACGAAGCCGCCCATGTTGCCCAGGAAGTAGCTGCCCGAGATGAACTGGTTGAGCGGCGGCATCTGGGCGAAGGGTTCGAGGGCCTTGAAAGCGCGGGGCAGGTACGTGCGGATGACCCAGTCGGTCGGGTCGTCCAGGAACGCGTCGTACTCGTCCTCCTTCATGAACTCGCTTTCCACGAACTGGTATTGGGTGTTCGGGCTCACCCCATGGCCGGGCCAGGCGGTCATGCGGTCGCCGAGGATGAGGTGGGGGGTCGGATCGCCGGGCATGGGGCCGTGGATGCTGTCCGGTTGGAACTCGAGAGCGGCCTTTTCCAGCAACTCCTGAGCCTTCTCCGGGTTCTCGAGCAGTTCCTGCTTGGTGATGCCCCCCATGTCTGCCAGCATGTAGCCGATCGACATCATCAACGGCACGCGGTCGGGCTGCTTCAGGGTCATCACGTCGCGTATGCGCCGTGCCCTCTCCGCCCTGAGGGCGTCCGGCGTCTTGGCGAGGTCCATCTGGGCTGCGGACATGACCTGGCGTTCCTCCTGGTGCTTGCTGCTTCAGTCGCCCGCTGTCGCGGGTTTACGTCGCCGAACCTGTAATCGACGCCCGTGGCTAGTAGCATCCACCACCAGCGTCCAGGCTAGTAGCATCCAC
>CAZQDY010000056.1:0-10480 GCA_964592075.1 uncultured Gaiellales bacterium | reverse complement strand
TCGACGCCCGTGGCTAGTAGCATCCACCACCAGCGTCCAGGCTAGTAGCATCCACTACTAGCGTCCAGGCTAGTAGCATCCACTACTAGCGTCCAGGCTAGTAGCATCCACTACTAGCGTCCACTACTGTAGACGTCAAGGGGGACAAAGAAAAGGGCAGACACGACATCCGAGCGGAGGCATGGGGCGTGACCGGCCTGAGGTTCGACACGGGCCCGCCCTACCCCAGCGGCGCCGAGTCGGGCGCCGGATGCCGGGGGGCCGTGTCGTCGCCACTGTCCGGAGCGGCGGCAGCCGGCTGCACGGCTATCTCATCGAGGATGGCCTCGTATCTTCTGGCAGAGAAACCGTAGAGCACATGTTGCTCGAGGCCGTGCAGGCGGGCCATCGCTTCCAGCCAGTACACCGCCATGATCCTCCAGGCGGTCTCCTCGGTATCGACGTCGGGACGGATGCATCCCTCGGACTTGCCTCTTTCGATGATCTGGGCGAGGTGTTGTACCTCCCCATACTGCAGATCGCGTATGTGCTCGCTCAGCGCCTCGCCCGCGTGGGAGACTGCAAGCTCGGTCAGGAACCGAACCGTCTTCGTCTCCCGGATGCCCCTGGTATGCGACTCACAGACCTTCCTGAGGAAGTCCATCGTATCGGCGGCCTCGACCGACTCGAGGTTCTTGTGGCGCTGACGCCAGATCTCGTCGGCTGCGGCTAGAAGCATCCCCTTGCGATCGCGGAACGTCCGGTAGAGAGTCGGCTCCGACACCCCGACGGTCGCCGCGATGCGGGCGGTGGTGGCCCCCTGCACGCCGTCCTTGCCGACGATGGAGGTCACGGCGTCCACGATCCGCTCCCGCTTCTCGTCGTCGGTCATGCGCTTCCAGCGGTTCGACAGCGGTTCGCGGGAAGGGTCTTTTGGCCGGCTGTTCATGCTATCAAGGTAAGCATACACGGCTTGCGTTTACTAGTAGCGTGTGCTAGTAGTGCTCGCTAGTAGGATGCACTATCAAACTCGAGAGGGCGCATCTCAGGTCAGATGTCACGGTGGGGCCGCGGGACCGGCGAAGCCGTTGACCTCCCCAGGGGACCCGCTGCTAGTATGGTGCTGTTCTCGACCTGAGGAGGAAGGAGGTTCTGGCGAAGCGGGATCATGTTCGGCTCTGACGTGACTATAGAATGCTGTTGATTCCAGGCGATTCGAGGATTGGGGGCGTCTCATGAAGAAACTGGCAGTTCTAGGCATCTGTGTCGTCCTTGCGTTGACCGTCCTAGCCGTGGGATGCGGCGAGGACGAAGAACCCGTTACTACCGCCGCACCTGAGACCACGGCGGCGCCGGAGACCACCACCACCGCGGCGCCGGACACCACCGCGCCGCCGGAGACCACCGCGAGCACCGCGCCGCCCGAGACCACGGCGACCACGGCGGCGGCCGGGGGAGAGGTTGTGCGTGACGTGATCCCCGACGTGGAGCCTATCGAGCTCTCGTTCGTCAGCTTCCTCCCCGATGTACCGCCGGGATCCGACTGGAACTGGGACTTCATGAACAAGGTCGAGGAGTACTCCGGCGGGCAGATGACCGTCAAGTTCAGCGGCCCGGAGGCGTGCTCGCCGATGGACGTGCCCGCTGCCGTCCAGCGCGGCACCTTTGACATAGGTAGCATCCTCAGCATGTTCGGCGACACCATGGTCCCGCTCTGTGCCGCCGTCGGCCGGGCGGAGTACAACCCGGTCGAGATGCGGACGCCTGGGACGCCTGGCAACGCCGCCTACAAGTACTATGAGGACGGCTACGCGGCCAACGGCATCAAGTACCTCGGCGCGTCGGTGTCCTCCGAGGCCCAGGTCCAGACCGTCTTCTACTTTGGCAAGGACATCAACACCCTCGCCGATCTCAAGGGTCTGAAGATGGCGGCCGTCGGTGGATCCAACCAGGCGTTCATCGAAGAGCTCGGCATGGCCTGCATCCCCATCGACTTCACCGACTACTTCACCTCCATGGAGCGCGGCGTGGTCGACGGCTTCAACGTGGGCATCCCGGGCATCGAGGACTACGGCCTCACTCCGCTCACCAAGGTCATGCTCGACGAGCCGGTCAGCTCCTGCGGCGGCATGATGCTCATGAACATGGACAAGTGGAACGGCCTGACCGACAAGCAGAAGCAGGTCATCACCCAGGCCATGATCGCCACCGAGTACGACAATCTGAAGCACTTCAACGACACCGTCGATGCCGTCAAGGGCCGCCTCGAAGCCGCCGGCGTGAAGATCCTGCATCTGTCACCCGAGGAAGCCAAGACCTTCTACCTCGCCTACCGCGACACGATGTGGGCGCAGGACATCACGCACTTCCGGTATGTGGGAATTTTGCAATATCACGCCCTCGAAAACCCGGCCTCCCACCGCGCCAAGTAACCCCCAGCCTGACTACTTGCGGGGGGCGCGGCGCGGCCAACCGGCCGCCCCGCGCCCGGCAAGCCCAGTCCAGGGACGGGGGAGAGAGCCGACATGCGCTTCTTGGCAAAAGCAGGACGAGTCTTCGACTGGCTCGTTGATGCCATGCTCCTCCTTGCCGGCGTCATCGTCTTCGTCCAGACCCTGTGGATCACCGAGGATGTGATCGTCCGCTATGCGTTCGGCTGGACCTGGGCGCCGTCGTTCGAGATCCTCAGCTACTCGATACTCTGGATGACCTTCCTAGGCACGACCGCCATCTACCGGGACCGTGGGCATGTGGTCATGGAGGCGGTCGTGGCGAGATTCCCGGCCAGGGCCGCGGACATCATCAACCTCGTCACCACCCTCGCGATAGCGGGGTTGACGGCTTTTCTTCTCTTCTACTCGGCGAGGTTGACTATCCAGGACTATCTGAACCACTTCGTGCTGGCCACCATCGTGAAGCCGGTCAAGTGGCCCATCGAGATGATCATCCCCATCTCTTTTCTCATGCTGTTCATCCAGTCGCTCCGGCACGTGGCGACCTACTACCGAGCCTACAAGGCCGGGGAGTACGTCAAGGCCGGGGAGCAGAGCTCGCTCTAGGGAGGAGGATCTTTGGAGTGGTTTGAGGCCCTGGCGTTGATGTTCGGTTCGCTCGTGGTCATCATGATCACGGGCATGCCCATCTGTTTCGGCATGCTGTTCACCTGCATCATCGGGGCCTCGGTGTTCTGGGGAGGCTGGAGCGGGATCGATCAGCTCGCTATGAGCCTGTACAGCTCCGTGGCCAACTACGTCTTCCTTCCCATCCCTCTATTCATCCTGATGGGGGACGTCATCTTCGAGGCGGGAACGGGCACCATGGTGGTCGATGCCGTCGACAAGGTGCTGGGCAAGCTGCCCGGCCGGCTCAGCCTGGTGGCGGTCGGCGTGGGCGTGCTTCTCGGCGCGCCTATCGGCATCAGCGGCGGGTGTATCGGTATCCTGGGGCGGGTGCTTCTGCCTGAGATGATGGCGCGGGGCTACAAGCACGAGATGACCCTGGGCCCCATCATCTCGACGGGCACTCTCGCCATCCTGATCCCTCCCAGCGCCATGGCCGTGTTCATAGGGGCCATGGGTTCGGTGTCCATCTCGAAGCTGCTCTTGGCCATAACCCTCCCCGGCATCCTCCTGGCGGTGCTGATGGCCGGCTACATCGTCGTGCGCTGCAAGATGAACCCATCGCTGGCTCCCAGCTACAACGTCACCGCCATCCCCCTGCGGGAGAAGCTGAAGGCCACCGTCTACTATCTCGTGCCCATCGGGATAATCCTCCTAGCCGTGATGGGAAGCATCTTCCTCGGGGTCGCCACCCCCAGTGAGAGCGCCGCGCTCGGCGTGGTCTCCTGCGTACTCGTGGCCGCTCTATACAGGCAGTTCAGCTGGCGGATGGTCTTCAGAGCGTGCCGCAGCACCGTGCGGATCTCGGTGATGGTCTTCTTCATCGTGGTCGGCTCCATAAGCTTCGGCCGCCTTCTCGCCACCTCGGGCGCCGTCACCGGCCTGACCGACTGGGCCACCAATCTCGATGTGCCGCCGCTCGTCATCGTGGCGTTCACCCAGATCGTCCTCCTGGTCCTTGGCGCCTTCATGGACCCGGCCAGCATCGTCATGATCACGGCCCCGATCTTCTTCCCCATGATCAAGCAGTTGGGCTTCGACCCGCTGTGGTTCGCCACGATTTGCCTTCTGAGCGTGCAACTCGGACTCATCAGCCCGCCGTTCGGGCTCGACGTCTACACGATGAAGGCGCTCGCCCCTCCGGGAGTGACCCTCGGCGACTGCTTCAAGGCGTCCATGCCCTACCTCGCGTGGGGCCTGGTTCTCCTGGTGCTCATCTTCTTCATCCCGGAGTTGGCCACCTGGCTGCCGAGCGTGTCCGGGGCCAAGTGAGATACTAGACAGCAGCACGAGTTCCGATCAGGAGGACTGCCATGGGTTTTGGCGCTCTGGAGAAGATCCTTTGGGTGGACCTATCCTCAAGGGAGATGAGAGAAGAGAGTCTCGACGAGAAGACGGCGCGAGACTATCTGGGGGGATACGGCCTCGGAGCGAGGATCCTGTTCGATAGACAAAGACCGGGCGTGGACCCTCTGGGCCCTGAAGCCACGCTCGGCTTCGTCACCGGCATCATGACCGGCACGGACGGCGTCGGTGGGTCGAGGTACACGGTCGTGGGCAAGTCGCCTCTGACGGGCGGTTGGGGAGACGCCAACTCGGGCGGCGAGTTCGGGCCTCATCTGAAGTTCGCGGGCTACGACGCCGTCTTCTTCACGGGTATCTCGGAGACCCCTGTCTATCTGCACATCGACGGCGGGAAGGCCGAACTGCGCGACGCGGCGGGCGTATGGGGCAAGGACACCTTCGAGACCGAGGACATCCTCAGGCAGGAGCACGGCAAGGACCTGCAGGTGGCCTGCATCGGACCGGCCGGCGAGAAAGTGGCCCTTATCGCCTCGGTGATGAACAACAAGGGACGGGCGGCCGGGCGCTCCGGCCTGGGCGCCGTGATGGGCTCGAAGCGGCTGAAGGCCGTGGCGGTCCAGGGCAGTCTGGAGGTCCCGCTCGCACAGCCCGCGCTCATGAAGGAGCTGCGCAAGCAGCACGTGGCGGCTCTCGGCGGGCACAAGGACGGGCTGCACGAGTTCGGCACTCCCGGCATCTACGGTATGTGCTGCGCCATCGACGATGCTCCGTCCAAGAACTGGGCGGGCGTTGCCTCGATAGACACGCCCAACTATGAGGACTGCGGCGGCCCACCCGTCCTCGAGAGGCAGAAGCGCAGATACGGCTGCTGGCGCTGCCCCATCGCGTGCGGCGGCATCATGAAGGCCGGCACCGGTGAGTACACGTATGAGGAAGGAGCCCACAAGCCCGAGTACGAGACGCTGGGCATGTTCGGAAGCAACCTCGCCAATGACAACCTCGACTCGATCATCGTGGCTTCCGACATCTGCAACCGGCTGGGCATGGACACGATATCCGCCGGAGCTTCCGTCGCCTTCACCATCGAATGCTACGAGAACGGCATCCTCACCAAGGAAGACACCGGCGGGCTGGAGATGGCTTGGGGCAACCACAAGGCCGTCATCACTCTGACCGAGATGATCGGCAAACGTGAGGGCTTTGGCGACGTCATCGCCGACGGGGTCAAGATCGCGGCGGAAAGGATCGGCAAAGGCTCCGAGCGGTACGCCATGCACATCGGGGGCCAGGAGATCGCCGCCCACGACCCGAGGGGGAGCCTCAGCTGGGGCTTCGGCATCGGATACGGGACGGACCCGACCCCGGGCCGGCACAACCAGGGAGGCGGGCAGCACCCGCCAGGCCTGATCGAGGATATCGACGGCCACGTCCTCGCCGGGCGCGGGCTCTATCACAAGACGAGCACGAACTACATGCACGCCGCCAGCGCCTTGGGTCTGTGCCAGTTCGTCATCGGGTCCTATCCGCACGTCGATCAGTTGATCGAGGCTCTCAAGGCCATCACCGGCTGGGAGGACATCACCACTGAGGAGCTTCTGAAGACCGGGGAGCGGATCACCAACGTCCGCCAGGGGTTCAACATGCGCGAAGGCTTGATGACGCCTTTCAAGTACCCCGACAGGATGCGGGGCGTCCCGCCCAAGACGCAGGGGCCTCGCGCGGGGATCACGTTCACGCACGAAGAGATCTACAACGAGTACCTCGAGTTGATGGATTGGGACACCGAGACCGGCATGCCCAGCAAGGCCAAGCTCCTGGAGCTCGGCCTGGACGACGTCGCAGAGGTGCTCTACCGCTGAAAAGCCGATAGAAGACGCTACAAGAGGAAGGTGCCAATGGATCTCGCCTTTGGAGGAAGGACTGCTCTAGTAACGGGGGCCGGCAGCCAGGTGGGCTTCGGCAGGGAGATCGCGTTGCTCTTCGCTAAGGAGGGCATCGACGCGGTGGCCGTCACCGACGTCGACCTAGAGGGTACAGAGAAGACGGCCGAGGCCGTGAGGAGTCTGGGCTGCAAGAGCAGCGCTTTCCAGGCGGACATCACCGACAATGCCGCTGTGAAGGCCATGGTGGCGAATGTCGTGGCGGAGTACGGGCGCATCGACATCCTCTGTAACGTGGCCGGCGCCATCCTCCACAAGGACGGCCAGCCGATCGAGAACCAAGACCCCGCCACGTGGGAGAAGCAGTTCAAGCTGAACGTCGTCGGCACCATGAACGTGTCGCAGGCCGTCGTCCCGCTGATGCGCGAACAGAAGTACGGGGTCATCGTCAACATAGGGTCGGGGAGCACGCAGCAGTTCCAGATGGGCGTCGGCACCTACGCTATGTCGAAGTACGCGCTCGATCTTTTCACCAAGCAGCTCGCCAAGGTCGAGGGGCCCAAGGGTATCCGCGTGAATTGCGTGGCACCGGGCCCGGCGCCCACCAACTTCGGCGCCGTCCTTCGAGAGGGACAGCCCGAGCTTTCCCCCGAGGAGGCGGAGAAGATGCGAGCCGCGATCATGGGCGAGTTCCCACTGGGCCGCATGGGTACCGCGCAGGACATCGCCAACGCCACGGTGTTCCTGGCTTCGGACGTCACCAGCTACGTCACCGGGCAGGTGCTTCATGTGTCCGGCGGGTCGGTGCTCTAAGGAGGTCCATGTGGGCAGGTACGACCAGTACGTGCACAACCCGCCGCATCTGCGCCTGACCATGAAGGCCGACGGCACGGCGGTGTTCGACGGGTTGATGATCACACATCAGCAACTCGGGTACCCCTTCACGGTCGGGCATCAGTTCGTCCGCAAACCGTTCAAGGGAGACAACCCTTGCCACACGCACAACTTCCACGAAGTGCTGGCATGGTACGGCGGTGATCCGGACGACCCCGACGACTTCGGCGGAGAAGTAGTCCTGTTTATGGGACCGGAGCTGGAGAAGTATGTCTTTACCCGCCCCACCCTCGTCTACCTGCCGGCGGGTCTGCCTCACGGCCCCCTGGAGGTCACGCGTGTCGACAGTCCCATAATCCAGCTCGAGATCATGCTGGCCGGGGCCGAGGGTACGCGGGAGGCCTACTTCGAAGACGACAAGGGGTTCGACCCGCACAAGGTGATGAACTTCGAGACCATCCCCTACAAGCACCAGCAGAACCACTAGGAAGGCCGGCGAGACCATCATGGGCAAATTCGACAAATACATCTGCACGACACTCGAGAAGCGGCACCTGCTACCGGGCCCCACACCGGAGCAGCGCGACCTCCTGGCTGCGCAGGGCAGGCGCATCCCCATGGAGCACCTGCACTGGATGGATGCGGACGTCATCCCCGGGGCCTACTATGGAGAGACCACCTGGATGTGGCCTCCCGAGTACCCGAACCAGGCCACCTGGGAGGATCTGGCCAAGATAGGTCTGGAGACCCCGGACATGTTCCCCCACGCCCACGACTTCCCCGAACTGCTTTCCTGGTGGGGTCCCAACCCCGACGACTACGCCGACACCGATCCCATGGGCATGCAGATGGACGACGAGATCATCCCTCTCAAGTCCAGCTGGGTGGCTTATGTTCCCGCCAACCTGCCGCACATGCCGGTGTTCCGCACCGGGGTCCGCAGTCAGATGTACACGCGGCCGACGCTGCACTGGACCTCCGGACCGGGGGGCGCCTACGTCCGGGACAAGGACGAGGAGACGAAGAAGATCGAGGAGGAGAGGCAGGGCCCCATCGTCGCGCACGAGGTCGACCCCGCGAACTCGAAGTATGGGAGATACATGGTCTTCGGGACGCCGCCCGACATCAAGAGGCCGGACTACATGCGTCCTTTGGATCCCGCATACTCCCGGCCCATGGCCTACGTCGACGAGACGGTGATCCCCGACGCGGAGTTCGGATGCGACACGAGGTGGCTGCTCCCCGGAGACCCGTCCAAGGCCGGCCAGTCGATCATGGACGCCCATACCCTGCCGCACGGCACCTCCATGGCCTGTATGGCTCTGAACTACGACAACATAACCGACCTCTGCGCGGAGGTAGAACTCTGGATCGGCGGCGAGAAGCACATCATCAACAAGGCGTTCTGGGCCTACATCCCGCCGGACGTTTCGCAGGGACCCATGATCGTCCGCAACATCACCAAACAGGTGTTCTTGATGCTGTCCTGGCCCATGGGTGAGGGGATCAGACTGTACCCGGGCGGCAGATAGGGTTCGGAATCCGGGTCCGTCGCCTCTGGTTCCGGTTGGCCTTCGCATGCCGGTATGGAATAGTGGCGCTCCGCAAGCCAGTCTACAACGAGGGCAGCCCGATGCCGAGAGGCCGTCTTGACAGCTTCGCACCCGTCTTGGTCCTCCTGGTCGGCCTTCTCCTCTTTGCGATGGCCGCTCCCATCGCCGCTCAAACAGCTCCGCTTCCTGGGGACGCGCCCCTTACTCTGAAGTCGTTCAGCTTTGATGATTCACCGCTTGATGTGACTCTTGGCAAGGTTCCACTGAAGGTTGAAGTGAGCGTGATGGGTGGTCGTGGCGTACGAGAGATCACCATACATGCAGACAATTTCGAGAAGCACAGCGGCTCGTCTTTCAGGGCCAAGCTCCCGAGTGCGGGCGAGTCGATGGACGTGTCCAGCGCCGTCAGTATCCTCCTGCCTCAGGAAACTGGGACATGGCATTTCACGTCGGTCGAACTCTCAGACATAACGGGCGCCCAACGTGCCTACAGCGAGGCCGAACTGCAGGCGATGGGTTTCGATACGTCTGTGGACGTCGTCAAGTCCGACTCGACTCCGCCCGCCTTGACCTACCTCGGCTTCGTGGATGCGCCTGTCGATATGACCTTCGGGCCGAGTTCCTCCCGAGCTAGTCTTAGGATTCACGCGACAGGCATAGACGACCATTCGGGTGTGAGCGTCATACGCGCCATACTGACAAACCCCGACATCGTCCTGCCCCCCGGAGCCGACGCGATGATCGCGGCCGGGGAAGTCCGGGCGCCCAGCGAGGTGGGCGAAGTGGGCGGGCGTTTGGGTGTGCCCGGTGTCTGGCACTTCGCGGAGGTCTCCGTAACGGATAAGGCCGGCAATACCCGCTCATACGGAGAGGCTGAGTTGCGGGCCATGGGATTTGACACAACCATCGAGGTAATCAGATCCGAGCCTTGTTCGAGGGTCACCTTCGAGGACTGTCCTCCCAACAGCCAGATCAGCGCGCTCGCTGCGCTCGGCATAGTCCATGGCTATGGCGACGGGCGCTTTGGGCCCAACGACCCGGTGACGCGCCAGCAGTTCGCCAAGATGGTCACGCGGGCGCTTGGACTTACTGTAACCACCGCTGACATCTGCCCCTTCAACGACGTGGAAGATGACCTTGACTCGAGCGACGACTTGTATCCCGACCACTACGTCGCTGTGTGCGCCAGCCGAGGCATCACTCTGGGCAAAACTCAAACGACGTTTGCCCCGTACGATTTCCTCAGTCGCCAGCAGCTCATCACCATGACGGTGCGGGCCGCCTGTCTTCCCGACGCAGCCGGCGCCCCTCCATCGTTTGGCCCTGGCCGGTTCTGGCCCCAGGAACACTATCTCAACGCCCGTGTGGCCTACGAAGCTGGACTACTGGATCACTTGTGGAACGAGAACGCATGGGCGGGCTTTGATTTCTTCAGGGACGCTAGTCGGGGAGAAGTCTGCGCTGTGCTCTACAACCTGTTGCGTAGCCCTGCCGCCGTCGAGGGCCGAGCTATCATGGCGGCTGCCGAGGCTTCGGTGAGCGTAGGCTCCTTGCCCCTGACGACCCCACGCCTAAGGTTCTCCGGGCCATGGGCTGGGCTATTCGCTGCACCCGTTGGCGAGAGCGCGAACCGTTTCCCGCTCCTACTCAGGCTGGAGAACGGAAGCTGGGTGGTCATCGCGTCTGGTTCCGTCAATGACGTCGCGTACTGGATGGACCAAGGGGCACCCGCCGGGCTCGCGGACTGGCTGGCGGAAAATCATTAGGGTTTCCCGCCGGTCCTCGGGAGTCACCCCAACATGTCCGTGCA
>CAZQDY010000055.1:0-15551 GCA_964592075.1 uncultured Gaiellales bacterium | reverse complement strand
CCGTGGCAACGCCACGGGCGCCCCTTCACACCACCCGTCTATTCGAGCTTGCCGCTCTTCCCCAGCCAGGGCATCATGGCCCGCAGTTGGCGGCCCACGATCTCGATCTCGTGCTCCGACTCCTCGCGCTTGATGGCGCTGTAGACCGGTCGGCCGGCCATGTTCTCCAGGATCCACTCGCGGGCGAACTCGCCCGTCTGGATCTCCTCGAGGATGTATTCCATCTCCTCGCGCACCTCGTCGGTGATGATCCGCTTGCCCCGGGTCATGTCCCCATACTCCGCCGTGTCGGAGATCGAGTAGCGCATGCCGCTGATGCCGTGCTCATGGATGAGGTCCACGATGAGCTTGAGCTCGTGCAGGCATTCGAAGTAGGCCACCTCCGGCTGATACCCGGCTTCGACCAAGGTCTCGAACCCGGCACGGATCAGCTCGGTGCAACCGCCGCATAACACAGCCTGCTCTCCGAACAGATCGGTCTCCGTCTCTTCCTTGAAGGTCGTCTCGATGACCCCCGCCCGCAACGCCCCTATGCCCTTGGCGTAGGCCAGAGCGCGGTCGCGGGCCTTGCCGGTGGCATCCTGATGGACGGCCAGCAGCGCGGGCACCCCTCCCCCCTCGGTGTACACGCGGCGGACCAGGTGGCCGGGCCCCTTCGGGGCGATCATTGTGACGTCGACGCCGGCCGGCGGGATGATCTGGTTGTAGTGGATGTTGAACCCGTGGGCGAACATCAGCATGTCGCCGTCTCTGAGATTGTCGCGGATGGCCGTCTCGTAGACCACCTTCTGCGTCTGGTCCGGCACCACCATCATGATGACGTCGGCGACCGCTGCCGCCGCGTTTGCGGTGAGCACTTCGAACCCGGCGGCGACCGCCCGGTCCCAGGCGCCTGTACCAGGAGCTTCGGCCACCACGACTTTGACCCCGCTATCCCTGAGGTTCTGCGAATGAGCGTGCCCCTGGCTGCCGAAGCCTATGATGGCTACGGTCTTCCCCTCAAGGAGACCAAGATCGGCGTCTTTGTCGTACAGCATGTTGTCTAGCTACCTCCTGTCCTGGTGCCTCTACGCTCTAAGTGGGCCGCTTGCCGCGGCTCATCGCCATGCGCCCGGTGCGCATCAACTCCACCACTCCGAAAGGTTTCATGAGCTCCATGAACGCGCTCACCTTGTCACGCGTGCCCGTCATCTCGATGATGATCACCTCCGGACTCACGTCCACGATCTTCGCCCGGAATATCTCCACGATCTGCATGATCTCCGAGCGCGACTGCGCATCGGCCTTCACCTTGAGGAGCAGAAGTTCGCGCTCCACGCTTCCCGCGGGGTCCAGATCCGTGATCTTGAGGACGTTGATCAGCTTGTGAAGCTGCTTGCTGACCTGCTCCACCGGATGATCCTGCTCGTCCACAGTGATGGTCATGCGAGAGACCGCCGAGTTCTCGGTCTCGGCCACCACCAAGCTGTCGATGTTGAAGCCTCTGCGGGCGAACAGGCCGGCGACCCGGGTGAGGACTCCGGGTTTGTTCTCCACAAGGACCGATAGCGTGTGTTTCATGGTTCACGCTCCATCATATCGTGCACCGTGCCCCCCGCCGGGATCATGGGGAAGACGTTCGCCTCCCGCTTCACCCGGATGTCGATGACGGCGGGGCGGTCGCTGGCGAAGGCGGTCCGCAGCACGTCCTCCAGTTCTTCGGGATGGGCAGCCCTGTAACCTTCTGCGCCGTAGGCCTCGGCCAGCCTCACGAAGTCGGGCTGGCACTCCACGCAGGTGTGACTGTAGCGCCTGTTCCAGAAGAGCTCCTGCCACTGCCTCACCATCCCAAGGTACTGGTTGTTGAGGATGCAGACCTTGACCGGCAGACCGTACTGGACGGCGGTGGCCAACTCCTGGATCGTCATCTGGAACGATCCGTCGCCGGCGATGTCGACCACCAGCGCGTCCGGGCAGGCCACCTGCGCCCCGATGGCGGCCGGGAAGCCGAAGCCCATCGTGCCCAACCCGCCCGAGCTGATGAACCGCCGCGGATGCCGGGAGAGATAGTGAAGCGCAGCCCACATCTGGTTCTGGCCCACCTCAGTGCAGACCACGGCCTCGCCGCGGGTGACCTCCCAGATCCTACGCACCGCGGCTTCCGGTATGATCTCGCCGTTCTCCGAGTCCTTGACCAGGAGCGGGTGATCCCGCTTCCAGGCCTCCACCTGCTCCATCCAGGGCAGATGGCGCTCGGGAGGCAGGTCCAGCTTCCTGACCTCCGCCATCAGGTCGGTGAGGACCTTCTTGGCGTCGCCCACGATCGGCACGTCGACGGTCACGTTCTTGGAGATCTCGGCCGGGTCCAGGTCCACGTGGATGAACTTGGCTTCGGGCGCGAACGCCGCGAGATTGCCGGTCACCCGGTCGTCGAAGCGCACGCCGACCGCGATGATGAGGTCGGCCCTGCTCATGGCGTAGTTGGCGTACTGGGTGCCGTGCATGCCCAGCATGCCCATGGATAGGTCGTGGTCCTCGGGGAAGGCGCCTTTGCCGGTCAGGGTCGTGGTGACGGGGATATGGCCGTACAGCGCCAACTCCCGCAACTCGTCGGAGGCCCCGGCCGTGATGACGCCGCCGCCCGCGTAGATCACGGGTCGTTCGGCCTTCGCGACCAGTCGCGCCGCCTCCTTGACCTGTTTGGGATGCCCCTTCACCGTAGGCTTGTAGCCGGGGAGATCCATGGCCGGGAGGAACTCCGGATCGAACTCCATCTCCTCTTTGGTGACATCCACCGGGATATCGATGACCACGGGGCCGGGACGGCCGGTCCCAGCGATGTAGAAGGCCTCTCGGATGATGCGGGGTAGTTTCGCCGCGTCTTTCACCAGATAGCTGTGCTTGACGATGGGCAGGGTGATGCCGGTGACGTCGGCCTCCTGGAACGAATCCAAGCCGATGAGATGGCGGCTCACCTGGCCGGTGATGGCCACCAGGGGCACGCTGTCCATGTAGGCGTTGGCTATGGGCGTGACCAGGTTGGTCGCCCCAGGACCGGAGGTGGCCAGACACACCCCCACCTTGCCCGAAGCCCGCGCGTAACCGTCGGCCGCGTGGCCGGCGCCTTGCTCGTGCCGGGCCAGGATATGGTTGATGTCGGAATCGTAGATGGCATCGTAGAGGGGAAGAAGCACTCCCCCGGGAAACCCGAATATGGTGTCGACCCCTTCGCGCTTCAGCGCTTCCAGGATCACGTCGGCTGCTCTCATTGTGTGCTCCGCTGTTCTCTTAACATGCGCCTATAGAGACTGCGGCCGGCGGGCCAAGGGCCCTTGCCGACCGGCCGCGTTCCGGGACGCCGATGAGGGAGGAGATGAAGTTCAGGAGACGGATGTGCCGCCGCCCAACACCGCTCCGGTATCGGCCCCGGTCACGGAAGCTACGTAGCGGCGCAGCACGCCCGAATACTCTCGAGCCGGGCGCTGCCACGCCGTTCTCCTCCGTGCGATCTCTTCTTCGGCGACTTCCAAGGTCAGCGTGCGCTTGGGGATGTCGATGCTGACGATGTCCCCGTCCTGGACGAGCGCTATGGTCCCGCCGTCGTATGCTTCCGGCGCCACGTGCCCGATGCTCGCTCCGCGGCTGGCGCCGCTGAACCGGCCGTCGGTGATGAGCGCCACGCTGTCGCCCAGACCGGCGCCCGCGATGGCCGACGTGGGTGTGAGCATCTCCGGCATGCCGGGACCGCCCTTCGGCCCGACGTAGCGGACCACCACAACACAGCCGGGCTTGACCTTGTCGGCTTCTATGGCCTTCATCAGGGAGGCCTCGTCATCGAACACCAAGGCCGGGCCCTTGTGGACCAGCATCTGTGGCAGGACGGCCGATTCCTTGACCACCGCGCCACCGGGAGCCAGGTTGCCGAAGAGGATCGCCAGCCCACCCGTCTTGCCGTAGGGCCGGGCGAGCGGCCTGATGACCTCATCGTCACGTATGACGGCGGCGTCATACTGGGTGGCCAGGTCGACACCGGCGACCGTGGGCACGGAGCCATCGACCAGACCGGCCTCGGCCAGGCGTTTGTAGACGGCCATGACGCCGCCGGCGCGATATAGGTCCTCCATGTGATTGGGGCCGGACGGCGAGACTTTGACCAGATTTGGCGTCTTGTCGGCCACCTCGTTGAAGGTCTCGAGGCTGAGCTCGACCTCCGCTTCCTTGGCGATGGCCATGACATGCAGCACCGTGTTGGTCGAACATCCGAGGGCGGCGTCGACCGCCAGCGCGTTGCGAACGCTCGCCGGTGTGATGAACCGCCGGATTCCCCAACCCTTGCGTGCCACCTCTACCGCGGCTGCCCCACTCTGGCGGGCCAGGATCAGACGGGCCGAATAGGGAGCGGGGATGGTCGCGTCGCCCGGCAAGGACAGCCCCAGCGCCTCACAGACGCAGCCCATCGAGTTGGCCGTGAACAACCCCGCGCAAGAGCCACAGGTCGGACAGGCGCATTCCTCCAGCTCGTCCAGCTCCTCGGCCGTCATGTCGCCCTTCAGGTACCGGCCGAGCCCCTCGAACACCTGGCTCAGGCTCACCTTCGAGCCCTGGAAGTCCCCGGCCAGCATGGGGCCTCCCGTGACCATCACCGCAGGGACGTCGAGACGAGCCGCCGCCATGACCATACCCGGCACGATCTTGTCGCAGTTGGTGACGAACACCAGACCGTCCAAGCCATGGGCCTTGGTCATGATCTCGACAGAGTCGGCGATGTTCTCCCTTGACACCAGCGAGTAGCTCATGCCCTCGTGGTTCATGGCGATTCCGTCGCAGACGCCGATAACGTTGAACTCCAGGGGCGTGCCGCCGCCCTCATAGACGCCGTATTTCACCTGCTGGGCGATGGTGTCGAGGTGCATGTGACCGGGGATCAACTCGTTATAAGAGTTGCAGATGCCGATGAGCGGCTTGTCGAGATCGGCGCGGCTCACACCGAGCGCGTGGAAAAGGGAGCGATGGGGCGCCCGGGCGGGCCCTGCGAAGAAACTCTGGTCGCTGCTCATCAAGATGGACTCCTCAACCGGTAGGAATGCGATGACCATCTAGTTTACTAGACATGCAGGTCGATGCAAGGCAGCGGGCCGAACGCCGTGGTAACCTCGCCGGAACAGCAGGGGACCCCGGACGCCACGTCCGGTCCCCGCGGCACGTGGAGGGGAGGAACCATGCACAACTCAGAGCTCCATCAACTCAGATCGCAAGCGGTCCCGCGAGGCGTCACCGCCACCGCCCCCGTCTACGCCGCCAGAGCTCGAAACGCCGTCATCACCGATGTCGAGGGCCGCGACTACATCGATTTCGCCGCCGGTATAGGCGTCATGAACGTGGGCCATTGCCACCCCAAGGTTGTGGAAGCCCTCAAGGACCAGGCTGAGCTGTTCTCGCACACCTGTTTCGGGCTCACCGGATATGAGTCCTACGTGCGGCTGGCCGAGAAGCTCGACCGGCTCACGCCCGGCGGCTTCGAGAAACGCACCTTCTTCATCAATTCCGGCGCCGAAGCCGTGGAGAACGCGATCAAAGTGGCGCGCTACGCGACCGGACGCAAGTCCATCATCGCCTTCGAGGACGGCTTCCACGGGCGCACGTACATGACGCTCAGCCTGACCTCCCAGGTGGATCCGTACAAGGTCGGTTTCGGGCCGTACGCTTCCGATGTCTACCGCATACCGTACGCCTACTGCTACCGCTGCCCGCTGGCGCTCACCTACCCGGGCTGCGGATGCGGGTGCGCCTCGTTGCTGGAGAACGCGTTCGACAAGCATGTCAATGCCGATGACGTGGCGGCCGTGATCGCCGAGCCCGTGCAGGGCGAAGGCGGTTTCATCGTGCCTCCGCCCGAGTACATGGGCAAGATCAAGAAGATCTGCGAAGAACGCGGCATCCTACTCATCGCCGACGAGATACAGAGCGGCTTGGGCAGGACCGGCAGGTGGTTCGCCATGGAGCACTGGGGCGTGACGCCCGACATCGTGGTCACCGCCAAGGCGCTGGGGGCCGGACTGCCCATCGCCGGCGTGACCGGGCGGCAGGAGATCATGGACACGGTCCACCCCAGCGGGGTCGGCACCACGTTCGGAGGCAACCCGTTGGCCTGCCGGGCAGGACTCGCCGTGTTCGACATCATCGAGAGCGAGGGTCTGCTGGAGCGCGCCACTGTGGTGGGCGATAGGATCCGGGACCGGTTCCGGGCCATGCAGGCGCGGTACCCCGCCATCGGCGACGTGCGCGGGCTTGGCGGGATGGCCGCCATGGAATTCGTGGAGGATCGCGAGACCAAGAAACCGGCCGGAGACCTCGCCAAGGCGTACAGGGCGAAGCTCTACGAGAATGGTGTGGTGAACGTGGGAGCGGGTACCTATCACAACGTGATCCGCATCCTGGTGCCGCTCACCATCGAGGACCCGACACTGGAGCGAGGCCTGGACATCATGGAGCAGACCATGGCCCAGGTGAGCTAGCCCGCTGAGGGCCGGCGGCGACGGCAGGCCGAGAGGCCGACGGATCGCGGGCAACGGCCCCAAGGGGCGGCGTGCCCAGACCGCATACGTATCCGAGGAGGTTGGCATGGGCGGCACGTGGAGCGTCCTCTGTGTCGATCTGAGTAACGGGACCTCGTGGGTCGACGATATCGATAGCGGGGGCACTTTCGGGTTGGGCGGCAAGGTGCTGGGTGCGCGGCTGCTCGAGAAGCACCTCGAGACAGACGCCGACCCGCTGTCGCCGGAGAACGTCATCGCCCTCACCCCAAGCCGTTTGGTCTCTTACGGCATGTCGGGCTGCGATCGCTTCGGAGCGTTCACGCGGAGTCCGCTCACCGGCATCTGGCTGGAATCGTATTGCGGTGGCACCTTCGCGCGCACCCTATCCGAGACGGGCTGGGAAGCCGTGGTGATCAGAGGGGCATCTGCGACGCCGGTCCATCTGCATCTGGACCGCGACGGGGCTCAGATCCTACCGGCGGGGGACCTCTGGGGCCGGGATACCTTCTCGGTGGAGGGCGATCTGCTGTCCGGGCTCGATCGGCGCTCGGCGGTGCTCTCCATCGGCGTCGGCGGCGAGAATCTCGTCAAAGTCGCCTCGGTCATGCACGAGCAGGCGCACACCCTCGGCCGCGGTGGCTTGGGAGCGGTGTTCGGCAGCAAGAAGCTCAAGGCGGTGAGCGTGACCTCCCCCGGCGGCGCGAGGCCGGAAGCTCAGGAGCAGTTCGTCAAGACGCGCCGTGAGGTCTCGCAGCTTGCCACCGACTCGCCCACCGCGACCGCATACCACACCTACGGCACGCCGGTCATGGTCCGCATCCTCAACGAGGCCGGCACCTTCCCCACGGATTTCTTCTCCAGGGGGAGTGCTCCTCACCGGGCCACACTTGAGGCTGAGCGCTGGCGCGAGTGGGCCACGGTAGAAACCGATACCTGTCCGCCCTGTCAGTTGCGCTGCCGCAAACGGCTCGTGCTCACCGAGGGCCCAGAGGCCGGACGCGAGCTCCATGGCCCCGAGTACGAGACCATCTACACCTTCGGCGGCTCCTGCATGGTGCAGCACGCTCGTGACATAGCCAAGCTCAACGAGCGCTGCAACCTTCTGGGCATCGACACCATCAGCGGGGGCAACCTCGCCGCGGTGGCGATCAAAGCCAGGGGATTGGGAAAGATCGACCAAGGCCCCGCCCCGGGTGATGTGGAGGGCATCGCACGGTTGCTGGACGAGATCGCCACCCGTTCTACTCCGCTTGGAGAGATCCTCGCCCAAGGCATGGACGACGCTCTCGACTCTCTCGGTATGAGCGAGTGGTCCATCACCTCCAAGCACCTCGACCCCGCGGGCTACGAACCCCGGCGACTCAAGGGGATGGCCCTCAGCTACGCAGTGAACGTCAGAGGCGCATGCCATCTACGCGCCACCTTCTACAAGGCCGAGCTCGGCGGCCTCCTAGAAGGGCTGGACGACGAGACCTACGTCCGCACCTACATCGACTGGGAAGACCGCATGCTGCTGCTGGACGGCCTCACCATGTGCCGTTTCTACCGGGACTTCATGACTTGGGAGCGGCTGGCCTCGTGCGTGGAGCAGCTGAACGGGGCGCCGGTGAGCAGGGAAGAGCTGGAGGCGCTCTCCAACGAGACCGTGACCCGGATCCGGCGGCTCAACCTCGCTTTCGGAGCGACCCCGGCCGACGACACGGTGGCCGAGCGCTTCTTCCGCGAACCCACCGACTGCGCCCCCGCGCTCGACCGGGACGAGCTACACCGGCGGGTGCGCCTCTACTGGTCTCTGCGCGGCTGGACTGAGGAGGGTCTACTCCCGGCCTGACAACCGGCCACGCGCACCGAAGGCCGGCGCCGAAATGCACCCCCTAGGCCGTCAGCCGGGCCGCCTCTTCCGCGATGGCTTCGCCCATCTCCCTCGTCCCCGAGGTGCCGCCCAAGTCAAACGTGACTCGTCTGCCCGCGGCGACGACGGCGCGCACGGCCTCGAAGAGGGCGTGCGCGGCCTCGGGCTCGCCAACATGGCCGAGCATCAAGGCCGCCGACAGGATCAAGGCCGCGGGATTCGCCCTGTCGAGTCCGGCGATGTCGGGCGCCGACCCGTGGACGGGCTCGAAGACAGCCACACCCTCCCCGATGTTGGCGCCGGGCGCGAGACCCAGACCGCCCACCAGACCGGCGCTCAGATCGCTCAGGATGTCCCCGTAGAGGTTCGGGCAGAGCAGTATGTCGTAGCATTCCGGTCTCTGGACCAACTGCATACACATATTGTCGACCATCCGGTCCTCGCATTCGATGCCGGGGTAGTGGCCGGCCACTTCGCGGGCCGTCTCCAGGAACAGGCCGTCGGAGAGCTTCATGATGTTGGCTTTGTGCACCACCGTGACCTTGCGCCGCGCTTCCCGCATCGCGTACTCGAAGGCGAAGCGGGCGATCCGCTCGCTGCCTTTGCGGGTGATGACCTTGACCGACTCGGCCGTGTCAGGACCGGCCATGCGCTCGATGCCCGCGTAGAGGTCCTCGGTGTTCTCACGTACGACGATGAGGTCGACACCCTCGTACCGGCACGGGACCCCAGGGAGGGTGAAGGCCGGCCGCAGGCTGGCGTAGAGGTCTAGAGACGTGCGAAGACCCACGTTGACGCTGCGGAACCCCGATCCGACGGGAGTGGTGACCGGGCCCTTCAGCGCCACGCCGATATCCCGGATGCTATCTATCACAGAGGCGGGCAGCGGAGTTCCGCAGGTCTCCATGACGCCCGCGCCCACCTCGAGATCCACCCAGTCGATGGCCACCCCGGTCGCGGCGATGGCCGCTTTCGCGGCGACCATGATCTCCGGTCCGATGCCGTCGCCGGGCAGGGACACGACGCGATGCCCCGTCACTCGCCGTCCCCCGGCGCGGGATAGCTCCTGCCCAGGTAGGGCCGGGACGTGGCGGACGATGTCCCTCCTCCGGCTCCTGGGCGTTCATCCCTCTCGGGAGGGAACCCGAGGAGGCCCGCCTGCGGCTCGCTGAAGATCGAGACGTCCTCAAGCCCACCGGTGTTCTCCGTCAACAGGCGCACGATCGCGCCCTTGAGGCCGCTGTCTCTAAGACGCGGATCGACCACGACGTCGAATACCACCCGCCTGAGCGGCCCGAGGCGGCACGATCTGCCGAAGCCGACCAACTGTCCGTCGAGCCTGCAGACCACCCACTCGTCGGACGCCGCGAGAGCCCACTCGAGCTTGGGAGCGGCGTCGGCCTCCTGCCAGCCGCAGCGGGAGAAGAACTCGTTCAGAGCCTCGGCTTCGATGGGACTGTTGCGTTCTAGCTCAAGCATAGACTCGGCATGCTACCAGAACGGAGACGAACAGGCGCCGCCCTATAGGCCCAGATTCGACGGGACGAGCGGCGCGATGTTCTCGTCCGGCCGGTAGACATGACTCCGCAGTTCATCCCACACCTGGTTCATCCGCTCTCTGTCATCCTCGGTGAGCACCGTGTCGGTCTCCGGCAGCGACCAGGGGAGGACGGGCAGGACCCGGTACACCCCCGGCGCGGGCTCAGACGAGTGCTGCACATAGACCGGCAGATAGCTTATCCCGGTCACATAAGCCCTCTGGCCCTTCTTCTCTATGTGAACGTACGCGATCAGTCCGCTGTCCTGGTATCGAAGACGCTGCGCCGACACGAAGTTCCCGAGAGAGTAGGCCACGTACTTGTCGTTCTCGCGCCAAGTCTCGAAGTCGAAGACGTGGGCGATCGGCTGCACCACATGAGGGTGAGCGCCCAGTATCACGTCCACCCCACGCGACCGAAGCTCGCGAGCGGCCTCCATCTGCGCCTCGTTCGGCCACCGCTCGTTCTCGTCACCCCAGTGCAGCAGGGCGATGACGATGTCGGCCCCCCACAGACGAGCGATCATGACGTCCTCGGCGACGGTTTCGACATCCAGCCTGTTGACGGCGTAACCCGCGTGCTCCTCCGGCGGTTCCAGGCCGTTCAGCCAATCGGTGTAGTTGAGAAAGGCCACCTTGATGCCCTGCAAATCGACTATGAGCGGGGTCCGTCTCTCCGCGGCCGATCTGTAGGCTCCTACGTGGGCCATCCCGAGACGATCCAGGGTGTCCAGCGTGCCCACCAGACCCTCCCACCCGAAATCGAGCGTGTGGTTGTTGGCCGTCGCCACCAAGTCGATACCCGACATCTTCAGACCGTAGGCGAGAGACACCGGGGAGTTCATCAGTGGATACCCGCTGTAGCCGGACTCCGGGCCGGCGAGGCAGGTCTCCAGGTTCGCCACCGCGTAGTCGGCCCCGAACAGATAGGGAGCGACAGGCGCCAAGACGGGCCGAAAGTCGTACGAACCGGTCTTCTCGTCCTTGACCGAGTCGAAGATCGACTCGTGCATCAGAACGTCGCCCACGGCGGCTATGGTCACGCTGAGGGAGGGCTCGGTGGTCGTGGTGGTGGTCGTGGTGGTAGGCTCGGCCGTGACCAGGGTGGTCGTGGTCGTGGTCTCGGACGGGAGCAGCGTGGTGGTGACGACCACCGTGGGCGGGACGGTGACCGTGGCCTGCCACAACTGCGTGCCGCTGGTCTGGGCGTCGTCGGCCGGCAGGAACATCAGCGGCATGCACAGAGCTATGACTACGAGAGCAGCTCCCAGTGCTTTGAGCGCGTTTCTCACCCTTGTCACCTCGCAAACCGCCGGCGATCTTCGACGCCGGCCGTCCCAGGAGGTCATTCTAGCCCAGCAGGCGTAGTATTATTACTGGTCGTTTACTTGTAGTGTGTCCCTCGCGCTTGCAGGGTATAGACCTTCTGTCGATTCCCTCCAGCACGAGACATCATGTTACTTCGAGAGGACGTGGTCGATAGATGCTTGAGTTTCTCCTTTATCCCAAGAGCGTGGCTGTTATGGGGGCCTCACGTACTGCCGGCAAGGTAGGCTACGCTGTCGTGACCAACTTGGTCGAGGGGGGATTCGAGGGCGAGATTGTGCCGGTCAACCCGTCAGGCGGCGAGCTTCTGGGGCAGAGGTTCTACACCAGCCTGGAAGAGTACGGCAAGCCCATCGAGATGAGCGTGATCGCGGTGCCGACCGCAGCCGTGAAGGGAGCTGTGGTCAGCTCGCTGAAAGCCAAAGCGAAGGCCGTGGTGGTGATCACCGCGGGTTTCAAGGAGGTAGACGAAGAGGGAGCTCGTCTGGAGAGAGAGATCGCGGAGCTGTGCCAAGCGGCGGGAGCGCGCCTGATGGGCCCCAACTGTTTGGGCCTGATCAACACCCACCACAAGATGAACGCGACTTTCGCCACGCACATGCCTGAGCCCGGAGGCATCTCGGTCCTCTCTCAGTCGGGTGCGCTGTGCGCGGCGATCCTCGACTGGGCGGCCGAACGCAAGCTCGGCCTGGCCACTCTCCTGAGTATCGGCAACAAGGCCGACCTCGACGAGACCGACCTGCTGGCGGCCTTCGCCGACGACCCCGAGACCAAGGTCATCGTCGGTTATCTGGAAAGCATCGCCTCCGGCGACGAGTTCATCCGGGTGGCGGAATCGGTGGCGGCCATCAAGCCGGTGGTCATACTGAAAGCCGGCACCACCTCGGCGGGATCGAAGGCGGCATCGTCACACACGGGCGCCCTGGCCGGAGCGGACATCGCCTACGGGGCCGCGTTCAAGCGGGCGGGCGTCATCCGCGCCGAGACCTTTGAGGGGCTGTTCGACCTGGCCACCGCGCTTGCCATGCAGCCTCTGCCCAAGGGCGACCGGGTGGCCATCATCACCAACGCCGGAGGCCCCGGGATCATGGCGGCCGACGCGGTCGAGCACGCCGGGATGCAGGTCACTTCACTGCATCCCCAGATCGCCGACGACCTGCGAGAGAAGCTGCCCGCGGCGGCGAGCGTCGGCAACCCTATCGACGTGCTCGGTGACGCCGACCCCAGTCGCTACGCGACTGCCGTAGAGGCCGCACAGTCCGACCCCACAGTGGACGCCGTCATCATCATCCTCACCCCCCAGGCCATGACCAAGCCGGCCGAGACGGCCCGCGCTATCGCGGCGGCCGTCCGTGGAGAGAAGCCGGTCCTCGCCACCTTCATGGGTGGCAAGGACATCCTGCCCGGCCGCGAGGAGCTCGTGGCCCACAACCTCCCCGACTACCCTTCGCCGGACCGGGCCGTCGCGGCCCTCAAGGCCATGGTGGACTACGCCGCCTGGCGGGCGCGGCCGCCGCGGATCGTCGCCCGGTTCCCGGTGAACCGCCGCAGGGTGGAGCGCGTCATCGCCCGGCAGCTCCGCACCGGCAGGTCGTACGTGGGCGAGGTCAAGGCGAAGGACATCCTGCGAGCCTACGACTTCGTCGTACCCGACGGCCGCCTGGTGAGCACCGTCGAGGAAGCAATGGAGGCGGCGCCCCGGCTGGGCTATCCCCTCGCGATGAAGATCTCCTCGCCGGACATCATCCACAAGTCGGATGTCGGCGGAGTGAAGCTCAATCTGAACAGCGTCCAAGAGGTAGCCGACGCCTTTGAGCTCATGATGCTCCGCATCGGCCGCCGCGTCCCCGACGCTTTCCTGGAAGGGGCCTACCTGGAGCGGATGGTCCCGAAAGGCCGCGAGGTCATCCTCGGCATGACCCGCGATCCACAGTTCGGACCCATGCTGATGTTCGGCCTGGGCGGCATCTTCGTCGAGGTCATGAAGGATGTGACCTTCCACCTGGCTCCAATCACCCACGGCGAAGCGATGAGCATGCTGATGGGTACCCGATCCTACAAATTGCTGGAGGGTGTCCGCGGCGAAGCCGGCGTGAACCTGTCGGCCATCGGTGAGGCGCTGCAGCGTATCAGCCAGTTGGTGACCGACTTCCCGCAGATAGCGGAGCTCGACATCAACCCGTTCATCGTAGGCAAACCCGGAGAGGAATCAGTGGCAGCAGACGCGCGAATCCAGTTGAAGGTGGGAGGTGGCCAATGAGCGCCGATCCCAAGCTGGACTACGACAAGGACTGGCAGGACAAGTACAGCGACATGATCATGACCGCCGAGCAGGCGGTAGCGAGGATCAGGCCGGGACAGAGGGTCTTCATCGGCAGCGGAGTGGCGCAGCCCGTCCGCCTGGTGCGTGCGCTGGTTGACAGGCACGCCGAGCTTGCCGACACGCAGGTGCTCTCCTCGCTGACGCTCGGTGACGCTCCTTACGCATTCAAGGAGCTGGCCGACTACTTCTCGGTGAACACCTTCTTCGTTTCCGCCAACGTCAGGAACATGATCCAGGAGGGTTACGGAGATTACACCCCCATCTCCTTCTCCGACATCCCGGCCCTGTTCGCCAGCGGCGAGATGCCGGTAGACGTGGCCTTGATCCAGGTCACGCCCCCTGACTTGCAGGGGCGCTGCAGCCTGGGCGTCTCGGTGGACATCGTCAAGTCGGCCGCGGCGAACTCCGGCCTGGTGATCGCCCAGGTCAACCCGCAGATGCCGTGGACCCTGGGCGACAGCTTCGTGAGCGTGCTCGACCTCGACATCCTGGTGCCCGGAGACGAACCTCTGATAGAGACCTCCTATGCGGGCTTCATCGACGACATCAAGGCAGGCACCTGGGCATCGGACTCGTGGACCATCGCCCAGGCGATCGGCGAGCACATCGCCTCGCTCGTGGAGGATGGTTCCACGATCGAGGTAGGCATAGGACGTATCCCCCACGCGGTCGTCTCCCTGCTCAAGGACAAGAAAGACCTGGGCATCCACACCGAGATGGTGACCGACGCCATAATCCCCTTGATCGAATCGGGCGTGATCACCGGGGAGCAGAAGTCCATGGACCGCGGCAAGATCGTGACCAGTTTCGCCATGGGCACCAAGGCGCTCTACGACTATGTGGACAACAATCCCCTGTTCTCGTTCAACCCGACCGAGTACGTCAACGACCCCTTCATCATCGGACAGCAGCACAAGATGGTGGCCATCAACACCGCTCTCGAGGTGGACCTGACGGGGCAGGTATGCTCGGACTCGCTGGGCACCAGCTTCTACTCCGGCATCGGCGGCCAGGCCGACTTCAACCAGGGCGCCGGTCGGTCGGACGGAGGCCGGGCCATCATCGCGCTTCCGTCCACTGCCAAGGGAGGGACTGTGTCACGCATCGTCCCGGCGCTGAAACCCGGCGCGGGGGTAGTGACGACAAGGGGAGCGGTCCATTACGTGGTCACCGAGTACGGGGTCGCGTATCTGCACGGCAACAGCGTGCAGGAGCGGGCGATGGCTCTCATCACCATCGCCCACCCGGACTTCAGAGAGGAGCTGCTCGCCAAGGCGATCGAGTACAAGTGGGTGCGTCCGGAGATGGCGGACGTGGAGGGCCGTTTCTTCGTCGGGCCCAAGGAAGTCCGCACCACCATGCTCCTCGACGATGGCACGCTCATCGGTTTCAGAGCCATGAACCCCACGGACGAGCCCGCCACCCGCGACCTCTTCTACTCGCTGTCGCAGGAGACGGTCTACTACCGCTACATGTCGCACATGAAGCGCATACCGCGCAAGCAGCTCCAGAACTTCGTCTATATCGACCACCGCAACGAGGTCGCCATCGTCGGGACGGTCCCGGAGGCGCACGGCGAGGAGATCATAGCCATCGGCCGCTACTACCTAGATCAGAAGACCAACAGGGCCGAGGTGGCGTTCGTCGTCCGGGACGACTGGCAGAGACAGGGCATAGGGAGCTTCATCATGAAGCACCTGGCCAACATCGCCAAGCGCAACGGCATCGCCGGCTTCACCGCCGAGGTCATGCGCGACAACAAGGCCATGCAGGCGGTCATCAACCACAGCGGCATGAAGGTCAAGAGCACGCTGAACGACGGCGTGCATCACTTCGAGATGGACTTCTGAGTGACCAAGGAGCCGTGAGGGTCTTCCTCGCGCACTGCGGAGTACCGCAAGGCTCTCGGCTCACCCTCACGGCTCCTTGGTGGCCCTCAGTCTGGGTCTTCGGCGACGCCAACCTCGCCGTGAGCAGGCCGCGGCAGATGCAGGTCCG